>NZ_JBVJRP010000001.1:544297-707626 GCF_055607525.1 Kitasatospora sp. NPDC036993
ACCGTGACGACCGTGGCGGCCGTTCCGGTGGCTTCGGCGGCGGTGCCGGTCGTGACCGCGACGACCGCGGCGGCCGCTCCTTCGGCGACCGTCCGGCCCGCTCCTTCGGCGACCGTCCGGCCTTCGGTGACCGCCCGTCCTTCGGCCGTGACCGTGACGAGCGCGGCGGCAGCAGCCGTCCGTTCTCGCGCCGCGACGACCACCGTTCCGGCGGCCGTCCGCAGTCCGACCGCGGTGGCTTCAACCGTGACCGTGGTGGCTTCGGTGGCGGTGCCGGTCGTGACCGTGACGACCGCGGCGGCCGCTCCGGTGGCTTCGGTGGCGACGACCGCAAGCCGCGCTGGAAGAACTGACGTCGGCCGGAAAAGCCTGACGCCGTACGGCCGGTGATCGCCCGCCGGCCGGGCTGAACGTACGAAGGGCCCGCTCCCCCCGGAGCGGGCCCTTCGCGTTTCCCCCTCCCCGGCATCCCGCCGGGGCCCCGGTGTTGTTCTGCGAGTGAGAATAACCCGTGGCGCGCGGGCGCGGCGGTCCCGTAGCGTCGCGGCCATGAGCAGCAGACTGCACGACGTGGCACGGGTGAACGAGGAGATCGCCGAGCGGGGGAGCTACCGGACGGCCGGGGGCGAACTCGTGCAGGTGGGGGAGGAATTGGCGGCAGCGCGGGCCGGCACGGTGTCGTACCCGCCGGGCGGCCTGGACGCGCTGCCGGCGGCGGGGGACCGCGGGCCCGGGCCGGCGGACGGGCGGATCGAGGTGACGGCCGAGGGAAGCATCCAGGCCGCCCGGCGGCTGGTCGAGGCCGGGGCGGGGCCGGTCGGGGTGCTGAACTTCGCCTCCGCGCGCAACCCCGGCGGCGGCTACCTGCGCGGCGCCCGCGCCCAGGAGGAGGACCTCTGCCGCAGCGCCCTGCTGTACAGCTGCCTGCTGGAGGCGCCGGACTACTACGAGGCCCACCGGGCCTCCACCGACCTCCGGTACAGCCACCGGGTGATCGTCTCGCCGGCCGTGCCGGTGGTCAGGGACGGGCGCGGCGCCCTGCTGGCGCAGCCGTACCCGGTCACCTTCCTGACCTCGCCCGCGCCCAACGCGGGCCAGCTGGAACGGCGTTCGCCCGGTACGGACGTCCGGGGCGTGCTCGCCGAGCGGGCCGTACGGGTGCTCGCGGCGGCCGCCCGGCACGAGGTGCGCACGCTGGTGCTCGGGGCCTGGGGCTGCGGGGTGTTCGGCAACGACCCGGCGCAGGTCGCCGAGGCCTTCGAGGGGGCGCTGGCCCGGTACGGGGCGGCCTTCGAGCGGGTGGTGTTCGCGGTCTGGGACCGCACGCCGGTCTCGGCGAACCGGGCCGCCTTCGAGGCCCGGTTCGGTACGGCGGTCGCCCGGTAGCCGGCCGCCTGCCGGGCCGGCCGGCAGGCGGTTACTTCCGGCGGGCGGAGAGCGCCGTCGCCGCGGTGGAGGCCGCCGCGACCACGCCGGTCACGGCGAGGACCGACGGCCAGGCGCCGATCCGCTTCGCCAGCGGGTGCGAGCCGCCGAAGGCCGCCACGTACAGGCCGGTCAGCGCCGCCGCGGTGCCGGTGCCCGAGCTCCGGCGCCACTGCGCGGCCGCCCCGGCGCCGGCCACCGCCAGCACCGCGCCGCCCAGTTCGCGCCGACCGCTCCAGCGGGCGACGCCGTAACCGCCGACCAGACCGCTCGCGGCGGTCAGCGCCGCGGGCGCGGCGGCCGCGAGCACGTTCGGGACCTTCGCCATCGTCGACTCCACTCGTAGGGGCTGTGCCGGTTTCCGACGATAACCCGGCGAACGGGCGGCGGGTCCCCCGGGCCTCCGGTGCCTCCGGTGCCGCCGGGGCCTGCTAGCGGAACGCCTCGGCGGGCGTCTGCCCCGGCGCCGTGGCGGCCAGCAGCCGGGCCGCCTCCGCCGGGTCGAGCACCCGGTCGAGCCGGAGGTCGCCGGGGACCTCCTGGATGAACCGCCCGGCCGACCAGCTGCGCTCGTACGGCAGCGGCTCCAGCACCAGGGTGCGCACGCCGTCCACCACCGGGACGTCGCTCGGCGTCCCCTCGTTCCAGATCCAGGAGCCGTCCGGCGCGACCAGGTCGAAGGCGCCCGCGGCGATCACCCGGCGGCCGTCCAGGAACGCCGTCCTGGCCAGCGCCACCACCTCCGGGTCCTGCGGGGTGCCGGGCAGGTGGCCGCCGCCGACCAGCACGTCGGCGAGCAGGGTGTGCAGCTGGAAGGTGTCGCTCAGGCCGCTCATCCGCAGCAGGTAGCCGGTGCCGGTGGGGCGGTCGAGCACCAGCAACGGCTCGTCGTCCAGCATCAGGGCCAGGTGGACCAGGCCCTTGAAGTCGTGCTGCTCGCCCTGGTAGCGCTCGAACAGCTCCAGGAGCACCCCGGTCACGCCCGAGGCGCGGGCCTCGGCCCTGACCGCCGCGTGCGCGTACACCGCCCAGGCCGCCTGCTGCCACAGGTGCAGCGTCCACCAGGCCACCACGGCCAGGTGGGCGTTCCACTCGTCCAGGTGCGCGGGGTCGGCGATCCGCTCGTGCGCCTCGGCCGGATCGTCCTCCTCCGCGTCGGGCAGCGGGCCGCCGCCGGTGGAGACCCAGCGCCGCACCAGCAGCTGCGCGCCGGTCAGCGCCCCGCGCAGGCCGGCCAGCACCGGACCGGAGCAGGCGACCGGGTCGGCGCCGTGCTCCACGCAGGCGCCCACCACCATGGCCAGGTGCGCGCGGGGGAACGGCGGGGCGTCCGGCAGCAGCGCGGCCAGCCGGGGACCGGCCGCCACCGGCTCCGCCGGGTCGGCCGCGCCGAACAGTCCGCCGACCAGCCCGAGGGCGGGCCCGAACTGCTCGTCGTCCCCGGCCGCGACCACGGCCTCCAGGGCGGCCACGGCTTCGGTGAAGGTGGGCTGTTGACGGTGCGACGGTATCTGCTCGGTGGACATTCGCCGCAGCATAGGGGGCCGAACCGGTGCGGAGGAAACGCTTCCGCGGCCCCGGCCGGCCCGGGCAGGCCCCGGCTCCACGGGGGCCTGTCGGCCCCCGGTGGCAGACTTCGAGGGTGACCAGTTCAGTGGCCAGTTCCGCGATCACCGACGGCAGCTACCTCGTCCGCAACGTCGGCAGCGGGCTGCTGCTCCGGGTCGCCGACGCCTCCCGGCGCAGCGGTGCCCGGATCGTCCTCGGCACGGACGACGGCAGCGACGCCCAGCTCTGGCGCCTCACCGCCGTGCACCCGGGCGGGGCGCTGTTCCACATCGAGAACGCCGGCAGCGGCAAGCGCCTGGACGTCACCGGCGCCTCCACGGACGACGGCGTCCGCGTCCAGCAGTGGTCGGCCAACGCCTTCGGCGCCCAGGAGTGGCTGCTGGAGGCGCACGTCGACGCCCCCGGCACCTACACGGTCACCAGCTTCATCAGCGGCAAGCCCCTCACGGCGGGCGACACCCCGGAGGCCGACGTCCACCAGCGGGAGGACGCCGACGTCCCGGCCCAGTGGTGGCGCTTCGAGCGCCGGAAGGGCTAGCCGTACCGACCCGCCAGACCGCCGACCCGCCGACCCGGCGGTCCGTCAGGCGGAGAGGTTGGCGCGGACGGCGTCGAGTTCGGCGTCCGTGGTGCCGTGGTGGCGGAGGTAGTCGGGGATCGTGCCGTGCCTGCCGTGGATCCAGGCCAGGGAGGAGGCGAGGAGTTCGGCGTCGACCGGGCGGGAGAGGCGCTCGGCGCCGGTCTCGTCGATGTACGGGGCGGGGCCCTTGTCGAGGCCCAGGCCGAGGTTGGAGAGCAGGTAGTCGGCGGTGATCTCGGCCTCGGAGGCGCCCAGCAGGGACTGGAGGACGGCGATGGTGAGGCCGGTGCGGTCCTTGCCGACGGCGCAGTGGACGACGACGGCCAGTGACCCGGGCGCGGCGAGGCGGCGGATGACGGCGGCGAGCGAGGGGCCGGCCGTCTCGGCCATGAAGGGGTAGAGGGCGGCCTGGTCCTCGGGCCAGGGCAGGTCGACGTCGCCGCGGTCGGCGGGCAGGGTCGGCAGGTGGAGGGTCTCGTGGTCGAGGTCGTGCCGCTGGTCCGGCCAGACCTCCAGCTCGAACGCGCTGCGCAGGTCGACCACCGTCCGCAGGCCGAGCGCCTTGAGCCGCCTGGCACCCTCCCCGGTGAGCGTGTGGAAGGAGCCGGAGCGGTACAGCGCGCCCCGGCGGAGGGCGCCGATCCCGCCCGCGTCACGGAAGTTGCGCACACCGGGGATGTCGATGAAGGCGTCGGTCATGGCCACCACCGTACGGGCGGGGGCGGGCGGGCGGAAGGAAACCGGAGGGGGCCGCTCGGTGGCCGCGGGACGTCGGCCGAAACCGGCCCCCTCCGGTGCGGAACAGGCTGTTCAGCGCCCGCCCGAGACCTCCAGGAACGCCCCCGTGGTGTACGAGGCCGCCGGGGAGAGCAGGAAGAGGACCGCCTCGGCGACCTCCTCCGGCTGTCCGCCGCGCCGCATCGGCAGGCCGGGCGCGACCCGGTCGACCCGGCCCGGCTCGCCGCCGAGCGCGTGGATGCCGGTGTGGATCAGTCCGGGCCGCACCGTGTTGACCCGGATGCCCTCGGCGGCGACCTCCAGGGCCAGGCCGCGGGTCATCGAGTCCACCGCGCCCTTGGCGGCCGCGTAGTCGACGTACTCGTTCGGCGAGCCGATCCGGGAGGCGGCCGAGCCGACGTTGACGATGGCGCCGCCGCGACCGCCGTACCGGGTGGACATCCGGCGGACGGCCTGGGCCGCGCACAGGAACGGGCCGGTGATGTTGGCGGCCCAGATCCGGTTCAGTCGGTCCTCGTCGATCTCGTCCAGCCGGCACTGCTTCTCCAGCGTGCCGGCGTTGTTCACCAGGCCGGTGAGCGGGCCGAGTTCGGCGTCCACGGTGGCGAACAGCCGCTCCACCTCGGCGGTGCGGGTGACGTCGGCGCGGACCGCGAGGGCGGTGCCGCCCGCGGCCCCGATCGCTTCCACGACGGCCGCCGCGGCGGCCTCGTCCGTACGGTAGTTGACGCAGACCCGGTAGCCGCGGCGGGCCGCCAGCAGGGCGGTGGCGGCGCCGATGCCGCGACTCGCGCCGGTGACGATCAGGACCTCGTCGGTGGTGGTGGTCGACATGGTCCGTACGCTACCCGGCGGCGGCACGCGGTGGGCCAGGAGCGGAATTCGCTCGCCCGGCGCGGCCCGTTCCGGAGAGGATCGGCCGTGGGCGCGGCACCCGCCCGCCCGTTCGACGTCCGAGAGGAGTCCGTGGATGTCCACCGCCCCGGCCGTTCCCGGCACGGTCCTGCTCTCGGGCATCGTCGGCTCCACCGCGTACGGCTTCGCCCACGCCGGCTCCGACCTCGACCGGCTGGGCCTGTTCGCCACCCCCACCGAGGAGTTGCACGGCCTGCACCGCCCCGCCGAGTCGCACGTCACCACCGCGCCCGACGTCACCCTGCACGAGGCCGCCAAGTGGTGCCGGCTGGCGCTGAACTGCAACCCGACCGCCTCCGAGCTGGTCTGGCTGCCGGACGGGCTGTACGAGGTCCGCACCCCGCTCGGCGACGAACTGGTCGGCCTGCGCGACTCCTTCCTCAGCGCGCCCGCCGTGCGGAAGGCCTACCTCGGCTACGCCGACCAGCAGTTCCGCAAGCTGCTGACCCGCGACACGACCGACCCGGCCACCCGCCGCCGGGCCGCCAAGCACGCCAGGCACCTGGTCCGGCTGGTCGAGCAGGCCGTCCGCCTGCACCGGACCGGCCGCAACCTGATCCGGCTGCCCGACCCCGAACGCGTCCGCGACCTGGGCGAACGCATCGCCGACCACCCCGGCCTCGCCGAGCCGCTGCTCGCCGACGCCGCCGAGCGCCTCGCCGGCCCCGGCGTGCTGCCCGCGGCCGCCGACCCGCGCCCCGCCGAGGCCTGGCTCCGCCGGGTCCGTGCCGCCCACTACACGCCGCCTCGAGGACCGGTCGACAATCCCGGCACGCCCGTGCAATCCACTGGCGGAGCCCTGGGCCCCACCGGGTAGGATCGCCGTGGTCCTCCCATCCGGTACCCCCGGCGCGCGAGGGCCGTGGGCCGCTAGCTCAATTGGCAGAGCTGCGGACTTTTAATCCGTAGGTTCAGGGTTCGAGCCCCTGGCGGCCCACCACTCGAAGAGCCAGGTCAGACCTCAACTGACCTGGCTCTTTTCACATTTGTAGCTTTCTCGCGGTCTGCGTTGGCGCCCTGCCTGGCCTTCGCTTTGCCCCTTTTTGTCCTCAGGCGGGGACGGAGCGGGGATAGCGCCCCCGAAGGGCCCCCTCTGGGCCCCTTTCCATACACGTCCGTGGCGGTCCAGCAGCCTCCAAGTTCGGGGAGAATCCTCACCCTTCGCGTGTACCTCCTGGTGCCCTCAGCCAGGAGCACTGCCCGCCCGTCTTCGTCATGAGCTGCGAGCCGGTCGCGCCGGTGAACGGCATTGCGGTGGCATTGTTCGGCCGTCTCCAGTCCTGCACGGACCCGAGCCACCCATCGCCGGGCCTCCGGCCGGGTGGTGGCCGCCGGGACGACGCTCTCGGACCGGCGGGTCAGGTCCCCAGGATTCCTCCGATGAGCTCCCCCAGCAGCCGGGCGCCCACCCGGGCCGCCGCCAGCGCCCGCCCCTGCGGCGGTGCCGTCCGCTCGGTCGGACGGCGTCCCCCAACGGACGACCTTCTCGTCCCGGACCGGCCGGCCCGCCGCTTCCGTGATCCCGCTCGACCCATCCTCGACCGCCCTTCGGCACCGGCCCCTGCTCGAGGCCACCGGCACGGATTCTGCCGACCACAGCGTGGCCGTGGCTGGCGCGCACCGCAGCCTGTGGATAACCCCTGGGTGTGGATAACACCGTGACCCAGTTGGCGTAACACCCCACCAGATGCTGGAGAGGGGGCCGGGCAGAGGTACGGCGGGTCCGACGCCCGTCCACCGGGCACCGTGTTCGACACACGGACGGGTGGTCTCTCGCCTGAGACGGCCCGGACGGGTGCGGACGATCGCTATAACCCCATCATGATCACAAATATGCTGCGGCGCGGCCTGCCTGCGCTCGCCCTCGCTGCACTGCCTCTTCTGGGCGCCGTTCCCGCCGACGCCGTCGACGCGCGGGCCGCAAGCGCGGCCGCCCAGGCTTCGGCTGTCGCCGTTCAGGTCCCGGGCCCGCTGCGCCTGTCCGAGGCGGTCGCCTTGCTGCCCATCGCAGAGGAACACCGCGACGACTACGACCGCAGCCTCTACAAGCACTGGAACCGCGGGCTCGACCTCGCCGATGGGTGCAACACCCGGGCGGAGGTGATCCTGTCCGAGGCCGTGGTCGCGCCGCAGGTGACGTCGGGGTGCAAGTTGGTGGGCGGCGAGTGGTTCTCGTACTACGACGGCGTGACCGTAACGTCCGCCTCCGCTCTGGATGTTGACCACATCGTTCCGCTTGCCGAAGTCCATGACTCGGGGGGCTACGCCTGGGATGCAGCCCGCCGAGAGGCCTACGCCAACGACCAGGGCAGCCCGCTCACCCTCGTTGCGGTCACCGCGAAGTCCAACAGGGCCAAGGGTGACAAGGACCCGGCGCAGTGGCTTCCGCCGCTCGGCGGCGACGTTCATTGCCGGTACGCCGCCGAGTGGGTCTCCACCAAACTGAGCTGGCGCCTGGCGGCGGATCCTGCGGAGGCCGACGCGCTGGCCGGCCTCGCTCAACGGTGCCCGGCCGCGACGGTGGAGTACGAGTCGGCCCCGTAGCGGAGGGGAGGCGGCAGCCGGGGCGTGGGACCTCGGCCGCCTCCGCGCGTTCGTACCGCGCCAGCTGTTGGCCGACGTGGTCCCTCGGCCGACAGCAGGCCGGCTCGGCGTCGCCAGATCTTGGCCAGCGGACATGCCGGATCACGAACGTGGCGATCTTCATCATCTTGGGTGCGGTCGAGAACCTTGGTGGGAGTCAGGCGGGGCCCGGAGCCGACCGAATTTTGAATTGCTCACGCCAATCGGCGTGAGCTGCAAGTGCCTACCATGCCGGTCCCCGGCATGGAAGCAAAACAGAATTTATTAACTCGCAGGCGTGTTGTCGGGTAACTCGCCTGGACCCTTCTCGTTCTGATATGTGAAATGGGAATCTGGCTGATGCCGGTAACCAATCGAATGCCCCCCAGCGGCCTGGTCAAAGTTGTCAGGCCGAGTCCAGGCCGCTGGGAGCCACCCTGGAAATACAGGAGGATCACATGAGTGAGGCCCCTGCTCGCTGCCCGAACGTGAATTCGGGCGCAGAGCCGCAGTCTCCTGCGGCCCGTCTTGGGGGATGCCCACGCGGGTGCACGGCTACACCACAGCTGGCCGAGCGGTGCGTGTACGCGCTCGACTCGGTGCTGAGGCTCGTGGTGCCCGGGATTATCGCGGCTTCGATGGAGGGCGAGACGGCCGATGAGGCCGCCCTGCTCTTCAGGGTCGGCTGGCCGATCGTAGTCCCGGTGCTGCGGGCCGTCGGCAAGGGCCTCCGCAGAGCCTTCGGTGGGCGCCGGCCGCGGCCCGTGCCGGTGGGATGGGCCGCGGCCAGCGGTGCTGTTCGCGGAGGGGCTGAAGAAGAGGCGACCGACCGCCAGTGCGAGTAGGTGGGCACAGCCTCTCCTTCTTGGTGAAATGTTGTGGAGCCCACTGCCGCGTGAAGTGGGCTTCATGCAATAGCCGACCACCCGCCGCCCAGTGGATGGTCCGACTGTCGAAGGGTCCCCTTCCTCGCACGGTGACTTTCTGCAATGCAGCGCGGCATGCCGGTGCAGTCGAGCAGAGATTGACGTTCCCCGCTGCTTGCACCGGTTGATCGTGGCTCGTTCGGACTAACGGCAACGCTACGAAGCTGGAAACGGCGGCGTGCGAAGGGCGCAGGACTGTTCACCCGATGGGGTGAATAGTTTATATTAATTATCAATAAGCGGCGTTAATTTTGCGCTTGAAGGTAGGCATCTATGTCAATCGATGTCAGATATTGACAGGGGATTGAGGGCGGACCTCGGTTGGGCAGGCTGAGGAGCTTCGACGGCGGCCAGCTTGAGTAGGAAGGGCGGGGCGAGGTGGCGCATCGTCTCGTGCCTGTCCGAGTCCGTCGTGGCGAGGACGCTGTTGATGGCGTCGAGGGCTGGCGTGGTGGGTGCGCAGCAGGCACCGGGGGCCGGAGCAGATTGCTCCGGCCCCACGGGGTTTGGCCAGAAGGCCGTTACGCCGAGACGATCTCGCCCGGGGGCTGGTCGTCGTCGGCCTCGGGAGCACTGGTGGCGTGGAGCTGCGCGGCCTGCTCCAGGGCTTGCTCGAAGGCGGTCTTGACCGCCTTCTCGTCCGTGCCGCGGGCCACGACTTCGATGGTGCCGCGCAGGCCGTGACGCAGCTGCACCGAGCTGACGGCGGCCTGGTCGGTGTACAGGTCGCGTTCGAACTCGAAGCACGGCTGCCCGGTGAGCGGCAGCCGGTAGATCGGTGCGCCGGTGCGGCGGTCGACGCAGGCGACGGCGGAGTGGATTTGCTGGTGCCGGGGCTGGCGCTCCCACAGCACCCCGCGGCCGGACCAGCGGGTACGCTTCTTCGGCATCGTCGTGGGGCGTTCCCTCAGCCCGGGATAGCCGTGGGCCAGGAACTTGTTCCACAGGTCCACGATGGTGTGCGCGTCCTCGGCGTTGGTCATAGCGACCTCGAAGCCACCGAGCACCAGCAGGTACACCAGCGGGGCGCTGGAGGTGCTGCGGGACTTCACCGGGACGAGGGCGGCGGCCTTCTCGGCGTTCTCACGGTCGAGGGACGGCAGGACGGAGGTGTAGGTGTCGGCGGTCAGTATGTACGTGGCGTGGCCGAGTACCTCCTGCACGACCTTGAGGTCCGCGCCCGCGCCGAGCAGCAGGGTGGCCGCGAGGTGCCGAAGATCGTGCAAGCGTACGGGAGGCAGGCCCAGCTTGTTGCACAGCAGCTCGAACCGGTCGGTGAGGTAGTCCGGGTTGATCTCGGTGCCGTCCTCGCGGACGAACACCTTGTCGGTCACCGACCATGGCTGTCCGGCTTCGGCCGCGTCGTGGCGGGCCTCGGTCATCCGGTCGCGGTGGTCCCGCAGTTCCTGGAGGGTGTGGCTGTCGAGGGCGAGGGTGCGCTCGCTGTCCTGCTTCGGCTTCTTCCCGAGCGGCTTGCCCTTCACCGTGACCACCTGCCAGTCGACGGTGATGACCGCGGTCTCAAGGTTGGCCTTCGGCCATTCGAAGCCGGCGCCCTCGCCCCGGCGCAGCCCTCGGAAAATGGCCAGGTGCCAGAAGGCGCGCAGCCAGTCCCCCTCGATGCCGTCGAGGAACTGGCCGGCCTGCTCCGGGGTCCACACCATCACCTTCGACGGCTTCTCGCCGGTGCGCCGCCACTCCTCGACGCGCTCCGGTGTCCACAGCAACGCCTTCGGCCGCTTGCCGGAGGGCAGGTCGACCAGGCTCGCCCAGTTCCGGCTGACCTGGCCCTTCTTGACCGCCGCCGTGAGGGCGGAGCGCAGGGTGGCGCGGATGCGTTGCATGGTCGCCGGGGCGACGATGCGCATCTGGGCGTGCGGCTCGCGCTTGGGTATCTCCGGCGCGGGCACCGGCGGAGGTGAGGCGTTCCTCTTCGGCCGGCCCGGTTTGCGCCCGTACAGGGCCTTCCACTCGGCGTACTCGGCGCGGGCCTTGGCGATCAGCGCCAGCTCGTAGGCGATGACGACGTTGCGGGCCTGGATCGCGTCGAACATGTCGGCGATCGGCTCGGCGGTCAGGTCCTCCAGCTTGATGTGGCCGAGCGCGGGGATCAGGTAGATCCGCAGGTGGCTCTCGTAGGAGCTGACGGTCGTCGGCTCCAGGGTCTTGCGCTGCTCCAGCCATTTGATCAAGTACTGGGCGACCGTGGTGCGGTGGTCGATCACCTCACCGCGGTCCACCTTGCCGATCGCCTTCTTCAGGGCGACCACGGCAGCGTCCTTGTCCGCGTACCCGCCCCTGCGGTCCCGCTTGGGCTTGCCGTCGGGGCCGGGCTTCAGCTTGAGGTAGTACCACCACGTTCCGTGGGCCTTCTTGCCTTTCAGCTTCAGGCAGCGGGCTCCGAGTTCGCGCATCTTGGGCTTTCCCCCCGCGTCCAGCACGGGCTGCCTGTTCTCGTCCAGGACGGGCTCGCGGCAGGTGCAGCGGCGGTACACCGACCCGGGACTGTCGTTCTTCGACTCGCGCTCGCTCATCTCTCTCAATCGGCGCTCAGGCCCCGCTGGTTGGGGCGGCGGTCATGGCACGCCCACACTCACCGGCACCGCGCTGGTCAGGGCACAGGCCGGTGTGGTTATGGGGAGTTGGCCGTGACCGTACGGCGGGTGGCACGGTTGGGTCGCGCCGAGGCTGGACGGGGTCAGCCGTGCCCTTGCCGACATAGACGGAGATGGACCGGGGCAGACGACCGAGTGGTCGGCGTGCCGTCGCTGTACGGTAGTTGCCCTGGTTCCGCGCGGTCGCGGGCGGCCGTTCCGGGCGGGATGGAATTCCTCGGCAAGGGCGCCATTCGCGGCTCGCATGGACGTTGACCTGCATCGATGTGGCCTTCGGTGTACCGGCGCAGCCGGTGCGGCACACATGGGAACTGCCCGCACCGGCCGTGGACGGCGGGACGGTAGGGTCCGGCGCGGGCCAAGGTGCGGGCATGACAACGAGCCCCGTTCCCGCCCTTCCCGACCCTCAGGTCCAGCCGACGATGACCGTGCCCGAGGCCGGCCGCATCCTCGGTCTTGAGCGCGCCGCCAGCTACAACGCCGCCCGGCGCGGCGATATCCCGACGATCACCGTCGGCCGTCGCCTCCTGGTTCCGACCGCGAAGCTGCGCGTCCTGCTGGGCCTCGACCAGGCCGCCGACACCGCCGCCTGAGCGCTGCCCTCACCCTCGACCGCCATGCCGGACTGCGGACCCGGCACCCCACCTTGGTAGGAGAACACCGACATGCCCTGGTTCGCCGTCGGCGACAGCACGGACGACCACCCCAAGATCCTCTCGGCGGGCAACGCGGCCGTCGGCCTGTGGGTGCGCTGCGGTGCCTACGCGAGCGCCCACCTGACCGACGGGGTGATCCCCGGGGCGGTCGCGGCGAAGAACGGCACGACCACCCAGATCGCCAAACTGCTCGCCTCCGGGCTGTGGCACGAGGCCGGGCACTCGTGCGCACGTTGCCCCCAGCCTCGGCGCGGCGACTACATGATGCACGGCTACCTGGACGCCAACCCGAGCCGCCGCCAGGTCCAGGAGCGGCGTCGGCGCGCGGCAGAGAAGAAGCGCCAGCAGCGCAACCCGCCGTCGAACGGCGACGATTCCGCCGACGATCCGGGACCAAACTGTGCCCCATCCGGCGAGGTCCGCGCAGGCCAGCCGCCCGCGTCCCTGGGGGACGTCCCGCGTCCTCGTACGCGTCCGGCCCCTCCCCGCCCCTCCCGCAGGGAGGGGGCTGGTGTGGGTGGGGAAGGTGCAGGTAGGTGGGGGCCAGCAGCGCGCCGGCACCCCTTGCCCGACGGCTTCTGGCCGGACACCGCGACGCTGGCGTGGGCGGCGGCCGACGGCCACCTGGACCGCCTCGGCGGCCCGGCCGGGCTGGCTGCCGTGACCGCGGCGTTCACGGACTGGCACCACGGCCGCGCCACCCTCGGCGCGGACTGGCAGGCCCTGTGGCGCAAGTGGGTGCGCGAGCAGCGGGAGCAGCCCGGACTTCCTTCGCCTGACCGCCCGGCCGGGCCCGGCCGCCGAACTGCGGCACGCCGAAGGTCGGCCCCTGCGGCGCAGGTGAGCGTCGCGGACCGGTTCGCCTCGATCGAGACCGCGATCGCACGCGACCAGGAAGCCGAACCCGCCGCCGAACGGTCGCTGACGCTACTGCCCGAAGTACCGGGCGGCCGGGCCCGGACCGCCGGTGCGGCACCGATGCCGGGGCAGCGGCCCCTGATGGCCGCCCTGCCCGGAGGGCGCGCGGCTGCTCCCGACCCGCTGGAGGTGCTGGAGGCGATCGCCGACCACGGCCAGGCCCACGCTGTCGCCCTGTTCGGCTGGCGGGCGGTGTCGGCACTTCTCGTCGGCGACGCCGCGGCGGCCGGAGAAGCGTGAGCGTGCTGCCGACGCGAGGCCTCGCCCGATGCCGCCGGTGCGGCACGGCCGTGCACTGGACCATCACCGCCGCCGGTGCGCGGCTGGCCGTCGACGCGCACCCGTGCGCGCTCGGCAACACCGCGGTCTACCGCGACGGCACCGGCACCATCCGCTCGCGCCGCCCGAACGCGGAACTGCCGCTGCTGCCGTACGAACGGCTGCACCTGCCGCACGCGGCCACCTGCATCGCGCGGCAGATGGAGAGCAACCCTTCGCCCCGTCGCGCGTCTTGACGGTGTGAGAACGAACCGGCCTGCTGGTCCAGCAGGCCGGTCGAGAGCAGATCGACGGAGGAAGGGCGCGTGGCTCAGGAGTACGAGACGGTGCTGGCGGCGCTACGCCGTTGGGGGAACGCCCGGCTGACCGAGGGCGGCTGGTTGGCACGATGCCCGGCGCACGACGACCGGCAGGGCTCCCTGCTGGTGCTCGCGGCCGGAGACGGCCGAGTGGAACTGGACTGCCTGGCCGACGGATGCGAAGCGCAGGACATCGCGGCGGCGCTGCGGCTGGGCCCGGAGTACGTGGTGGTCGCGCCGCCGGCGTTCGATGACGGCCCCGGCTGGATCTGGCCCGGCTACGTGCCGTCGGCAGGCCTGAGCCTGATCGATGGCGAGGACGGCGTCAGCACCTTGGCGGTGGCCTTGGACGTCGCGGTGCGGGCGGCGACGGCGGCAGCCCTGCCCGACGGGCAACAGCCCCAGACGGCGCGCACCGTGCTGGTGCTCGCATCGCCGCAGACGGCCGACCGGACGGCGGACCTGCTGGCGGCCTGCGGGACGGGCGGCGACAGGGTCGAGGTGGCCCCCGTGCTGGGCGGCCGAGGCGGGCGGCGAGGCATGCGCCTGCCCGGCGACGCCGACCAGATGGAGTACCTCCTGCGCGAGCGTCGGCCCGACCTCGTGGTGGTGGACCTCATGACGGTCTGCCCGTACCGGGTCCCTGTCGAGAAGGCGATGCGGGTGCTCGCGGAACTCGCACAGCGCGTCGGCACGGCGGTTCTGGCGGTCCGGGACGCCTCGAAGCGCGCGGGCTGGTCGTCCACGCGCAGGGCGATGGAGGCGTCGCGGTCCTCGCATACGGTCGCGGTGCACATGGCTGTCCGCGGGGCAGACGGGGCGATGGCGCTG
The DNA here is from genome assembly GCF_055607525.1 of Kitasatospora sp. NPDC036993. NCBI lineage: Bacteria > Bacillati > Actinomycetota > Actinomycetes > Kitasatosporales > Streptomycetaceae > Kitasatospora > Kitasatospora sp. NPDC036993. The sequence continues at coordinate 558,611 of NZ_JBVJRP010000001.1, forward strand.
GTGCCGGTGGCCAGCAGCGGGTGGGCGGTCATGGGCGGCTTGCAGTTCCAGGCGGGCCGGACCCGGCCCGTGGTGTGGAGCAGCCGCTCCCAGCGAGGCCGCGATGAGGCGATGACCGGCGCGGACCTGTCGCGGCGGCGCCCGGCGCGTACCAGCGCCTACACACTTCTGAGTCACCTGCTGGCGGCCGGCCCGGTGCCGGCCCGGGACGTGCTGGCGGCGGCTGTGGCCGTCGGGCTCGCCCCGCGCACGGTGCAGCGGGCGCGGCGCCAGCTCGGGGTGGTGGCGTCGAAGACAGGAGATGGCTGGGTGCTGTCCCTGCCGGGCCGGGGCTCCTCGGGTCGAGGAGCCCCGGGCTCAGGTCAGTGGCTCGGCTGAGGGCCGTACGGGGTGCTCGGGGTCGGGGAGGGGGCCGAGGTCGGGAACAGGGTGGTGATGGCGGTCGGGGACGGGGCAGGGGCCGTGGCCGTCGGGGCGGTCACGATCTGCGTGGCGGTGATGGTCACGGTGACGGTCGGGGCGGGCTCGGTGATCGTGGCCGCCGGGGCGGTGACGGTGACCGTGGTGGGCGTCTCGGGCAGGGTGATGGTGGCCAGGCTCGGGGCGTCGGCGGGTGCGGGGCAGAGGGCCGCCGGGGAGAGGGCGGCCTGCGGGGTCACGGTGGGGGCCGCCGGGGAGAGGGCGGGCAGCGGCTGTGCCGGGGCGGGGCTGATGGTCACGGCCGTCGGGGTGGCCGGGGCGGCGGTCGGGCGGGTGCTGATGACCATACCGGTGGTGAAGGCCGTGGTGACGGCGAAGGCGACTGCCGCGTGCCGGGCGGTGATGCGGGCCATGGTTGGTCTCCTTGCGGTTGGGGCCGGGGGTTCGCGGTCCCCGGCTGGCGGTACCAGCCTCGCAGAGAAATTGACTCAAGTCAATAAAAGATAGTGAAGTAAATTTCTTGCGGACTCCTCGGTGCGACACCCGACCGCAGGTCCGGCACCGTGGCCTGCCGACCGACACGAACAGGAGGGCCACGTGACCAAGTCGCTGCCCGCGGTCCCCGCGCCGCGCCCCGGCAGGCTTGGCCGCCGCCTCTACGCGGAACTCGCCGCCTCGGCCCCCGCCGTCCGCCGGCGCTTCTACGCCACCCTCGACACCGGCGACTGGGCGCAGGTCCTCGCAGCAGCCGACGCCGAAGCCGGCACTCCCTACGCCCTGTGGGCCGACGACCCGGCCGGTTTCGTGGAGGACGTCCTCGGCGAATCCCAATGGAGCCGCCAGCGGGACATCCTCGAAGCGCTGGTCGACAACCGCCGCGTCGCAGTGCCCTCGTGCTTCGGCTCCGGCAAGACCCACATCGCGGCCCGCGCCGCCGTCTGGTCCGCCGTCGTGCACCCGCCCGGCACCGCGCTCACGGTCACCACCGCCACACGGGCCCGGCAGGTCCAGCGCCAGATGTGGCCCCACATCCGTCAGATCGTTGCCCGCGCCGGACTGCCCGGCGAAGTCGGCGTTGCCCAGTGGAAGATGCCCGACCGCCACGGCTCGGACACCGTGGTCGCCTACGGCTTCAGCGCCCCACCGCACGACGAGTCCGCCGTCCAGGGCATCCACGCACCCCGTCTGATGGTCATCGTGGACGAAGCCGGCGGCATCGGCCGGATCATCGGCGCCGCGATGCGCGGCCTGCTCACCGGCGAGCACACCCGCGCCCTGCTGATCGGCAACCCGCCCACCGACGACGAGGGATCATGGTTCGAGCAGACCTGCGCCGACCCCGCCGTGCGCGTCCTGCCGATCAGCGTCTACGACACCCCGCTGCTGTCCGGCGAACGCACCCGGCGTTGTCGCGCCTGCCCGCCCCAGGCCCCGCCCCACCTGCTCGCCACCCACCTCGTGGACCCCCAGTGGGTCGAAGAGGCCATCCGCGACCACGGCGAGGACGCGCCCTTCGTCCAGGCGAAGGTGCACGCGAGGTTTCCTCGCGGGGGTCAGGCCCGCGCCATCCCCTCCTCCTGGGTCGAGCGCGCCATCGACACCCCCGAACCGGACGGCCCGGACTACGTCGCCCTCAACACCCTCGGCCTGGACGGCGAGACCAGCACCTACGGGGTGCGGCGCGGCGCCTGGGTCCGGCTCGGTGTCGACGTCGCCGCCGACGGCGGCGACGAGTTCGCCATCGCCCGCTCCGTCGGCGACCTGGTCGAGCTGCGCCACGCCACCGCCGGCCAGGACAACGCGGACGCCGTGGTCGTCGCCGGAGTCGTACTGCGGGAGATCAAGGCCGCCCAGGATCTCGCGACGGCGCTCGGCAGCACCGCCCCCGTGCGCGTCAAAGTCGACGCGGTCGGCATCGGCTGGGGTGTCGCCGGCCTGCTGGAGGCGTGGCGGCGTGAAGGCCTCCACCACGCCGAGATCGTCACCGTGCTCGCCAGCGAAGGCACCGGCCGGGACGACGAGGCCGCGACGCTGCGCCCCTCCAACAAGAGGGACGAGATGTGGCTCGCGATGAGAGCGCTGCTGTCTCCCCACGGGCAGAGCTCTCTACGGCTGCGCATCGACCGTCGCACCCAGGCCCAATTGTCCACTCCGAAGCTCGAAACCAACTCGGGCGGACGAACCGTCATCGAATCCAAGAAGTCGATGAGAAGGCGAGGCATCAGCTCACCCGACCGCGCCGAGGCGGTCCTGCTCGCCCCCTACGAGCCGCACACCGGCCGCCGCCGTGTTCGGGTGATCGCCTGACGAACGCCCGGTAACGCCCCGACCTGCGGAAGGGAAATTGATGGGCAATATGCCGATAATGCATATCCCAACTATTCCCGTTGACAGGGGAGATGGGTGGGGCTTGGATGGCAAGTCTTCCGGAGGGCGGCCATCCGGAACGGGCGAAGGGGAGTCGCTGATTTTGGCATGTTCGCGCCCTGTCGGTCGAGCGCGCGATAATTCAGTACGAGGGGGGACCATGCCATCGCTACAGCGTCTCACCGGGATGCTTGAATTCGGATTGACGGAATTCCCGGACACGCCGCCTCACGAACTGGCCCGCACCGTCACCTCCGTGTGGCCCGCCTACCCAACCGGCCGCCGCCGGGTGCGCGGCGACCTCACCGCAATCCTCGCCATCGCAGACCTGGACGACTGGGCGCCGGACGGCCCCGGCCTCGGCGAACTCGTGAGCCGTACCGTCGGAGCCGGCGCCGCTGCCCTCGCCGTCGTCTCCACCACCGGCGACGTGCCAGCAGAACTCGTCGCCGCCGTGCGGCACCTGCGGGCTCCGCTGCTCACCCTCCCCGCCAGCACATCGTGGACCGACCTCGCGGAGACGGTGATCCGGGAGCGCATCACCGACCTGCGTCACGGCATCGAGTGGCGCGACTGGTTGCTGGGGCAGGCGCGTCCCACTGCGGACGTCCGGCGCTCGGGCCGCATCGTGCGCTGGCTGGCCGCCGAGATCGGCGGCCGGGTGGTGCTGATCGGCCGGGACGGGGCCGTCGTCGCCATGGCGCCGCAGCGCGCGGCGAGCAAGCTCGCCACGGTGGCCGACAAGATTCAGGAGATTGCCACGGGCCGCATCGAGTCGGCCGCCCTCGAGAGCGGCGGCGCCGAGATTCGCCTGGTTGCCGTCGGCAGCGCCCGGCCGCGCGCCGTGCTGGCCGTCGCCACGACCCAGCTGTTCGACCGCGCGCTCACGCAGGTCACCAACCGCGCTGCCGACCTGCTCTCCCTCCACCTCGCGGTAGAAGACGCCGACGTCGTCCTCCAGAACCACCGGGCCGCGGCAATGACGCTGCATGCTGCCATCCTGGAGCTGCTGTTGACGGGCGAGGTGTCCAAGGCCCGCCGTACAGCCGCCAGCCTCTACCCTGGCCTTCTCGACGCCGCAGCCGCCCGCGTGTACATCCTGGAGAGCCGACCGGGCGAGCGGGACCAGCTGTACGAGGAGTGCCGGCGCTCCATCGGCAGGCTCTCCCTGGTCGCGCAGTCCCCGACCTATGAGGAGCACCTGATCGTCGTCGCCCCGCAGCCGTGCATGTCCACGGATACCGATGACGAGGTGAGCGCCGCGCTGCGCAGGCTGGTTGTTCTGCGCCCCTACCGGTACCTCGGAGCCAGCGGACTGCGGCTGATCGCCGAGACGGATCAGTCCTACCGCCACGCCCTGCGAGCGCTCACCGGCGCCCGCATCAACCGCAGCAGAACTGCGTGCTACAGCTCGCAGGGGCGACTTCCCGAACTGCTCAACCGGCTCCACCCGGGATGGGCAACGTCCGTGCTGCACCCGCTCCTCCGGCAGGAGACGGCGGATCGTGACGTGCTGCTCCAGGCGCTCACGCTGACGCTCCAGTCGTCGGTGCGGGCGGCCGCCGAACTCGCCGGAGCCCATCGCAACACCGTCGCCAACCGCGTACGGGCCGCAGCGGGCATCCTGGGAGTCGACCTTGAGTGCCTTCGCGACCGCGCCGTGGTGGCGGCTGCGCTGGACGCCCTGTTCCTGGACGAAAGCGCCGGCGAGGCGGTGAACCGCGGGCCTGCCGATCTCCATGCCTATCTGGCACATCCCGATGTGCAGGTCTGGAAGAGCGAGCTCCTTGAGGTGTTGACAGAGGATCTGGTCGACACCTTGAAAGCATGGGTGCTGGCCAGCGGCGACACGGCCCGCATGGCCGAGGCCCTCGGGATCCACGCCCAGACAGTCCGCAAGCGACTGCGTATCGCGGCCCGGTTCCTCCAACGGGATCTGCTCGGTCAGAGCGCTGACGCGTACGACGTTGTGCTGGCGATCGCGAGCGAGTTCAACATCCCGCTGCCACTGCCGCAGGTCTAGGCCCACACTCATTGACTACGGTCCGCGATTCATCGTCACTATCTGTTCCCGCTGTGCAGTGGTGACATGCAGCCTGTGCATTGAGCAGATTCCGTATCGACCGCACACCATCTACGGTCGACTGCGGGGGGTAACCCGAATCTGCAACTCTCAGAATGGAGAGGAAACTTGCGCACTCTTGCCGTGCTGGAGACAAGCCAGCACGCAAATCAGATCGTCAACCGACTCGCCGCAGCGCACTACTCAGTTCGTCCATGGGGTATCACGGACAGCGTCGAGCAGACCCCGCGCGAGACCACCAGCGTGGCCGCCGCCACACTGCTCCAGGCCGAAAGCACTGAGCAGGTCTTCGGCATCCTCGGAGAACGGGCAGGGGGCACCGAGGCCGCCCTGCCCGGAGACGATGGGCTCGCCTACCAGGGCTGACGCCAACGCCCCTTTGGGCACCGACCCGAAGGCCACACACGAGACGGGACCACCAGCACCACGGGGCCCGTGCAGAACAGGACGAACGACCGCTGCTGCCACCGGCGCCCACCCGCAGGGACGCCCGCTGGCGAGGGGAGTGCAGCTTGACCACCGACCGCACTACGACCGACGACGCCGACACCGACACCCACGAGTGGGTGATCGCCGCGTACGTCCCCGTGGACACACAAGGCGCCGCCTACGCGCGCCGCCGCGGCGTCTACCGCGTCCCGGCCACAACCAAGATCTGGACCACAGACGTGATCTGCATCCAGTGCCGCAGGCCCTACGACGAGGTCAGCGACGAGCCGTGCGCCGGCTCCGACCCGATGCTGCACGGTGGGCCCATCGGTACCCGCAAGCGTCGGCCCGCGCCCGAGCACCGCCACCAGATCGGCGCGGCGGAGAGCTTCCGCAAGCCGAACCCCGGGAACCCGGGCGACCGGATGCGGGACCAGCCGCCGGGACGCTAGGCCACGAACTGCCTAGCCTGCCTGCCGTGACCATACCCAGCAGGCACCAGCCCCACCTGACGGACGACGTCGCGCACCTGACCGCACGCCGGGTGCGCGACGTCGCCGCCATCGTCCTGCTCGTCCTCGGCGCCATCGGCCTCAACACGGCCGCCTACGCCACCGACCCGCGCCTCGGCCTCGCCTGCACCAGCCTGCTCGCGCTCGCGGTCGCCGCCATCCTCGGCCACCACACCGAGCAGTAGGAGGAATGGATGCCCCGCCGCTGGTTCCCCACCCTGCGAAGCCCCGCGCCGGCCATCAAGTCCGGGCCGGAGTACACCATCGGCTGGACGCCCGCAGGCGTGGACCGGGCCCGCCCGTGGTCCGTCGAGCGCGCGGTGCGCGACGGCATGGAGCGGGCCGTGTGGATCTACAAGTCGGTCGACACGATCTCCAACCACGCCGCGGACAGGCCGCTACGGGTCCGCCCACGCAGCGGCACCTCCGATGAGCCGCTGCCTCCCCACGACACGCACCCGCTCTACCGCGCGATGAACATCAGGGCCAACCCGGCCGAGGGCGCGTGGACCTTCAAGAAGCGGCTCAGCATGCAGCTCTTGCTGTCCAAGCGCGGGGTGTTCCTCGAGCCGACGTTCTCGCGTGGAGGCGACCTGCTGCGGATCGACCTGCTGCCACCTGGCCGCACCCGGCCGGTACCGTCCACCGGCAGCGACCTGATCTCCCACTTCGAGACCGTCACGATCACCGGCGAACTGCGCCGCCTCGACGTGGAACGGGTGCGGTGGATCAGGAGCCCCCACCCGCTCGACCCGTACTCCGGCATCACCCCGCTGGAGGCCGCAGGCCTGAGCGCCGACCTCGACTTCTTCACCCGCCACTACAACCTGTCGTTCGTCAACAACGACGCCAGGCCCGGCGGCGTGATCGGCATCGACGGCGACATGGACGACGACGAACTTCGCCTGCTGCGCGCCCGGTTCGGCACCGGGCCGTCTGCGGCCGGCTCCTGGACCGTGCTCAACGGCGGCAACGTCACCGTCACGGACACCTCCGTCACACCCCGGGACATGGCCTACGAGACCGTCGCTGCCCTGTCCAAGATCGAGCTGCTTGCCGCGTTCGGCGTCCCGGAGTCCCAGCTGGGCAACGCGAGCGGCCGCACGTTCGACAACGCCCGCGCCGAGAAGACGATGTTCTGGGAGATCACGATGCCGCCGCACCTGCGGCTGGTCGCCGACGCCTTCCAGGACGACGTCGAAGAGGGCGACGAGGTCTACTTCGACACCTCCGACATCGACGTGCTGCGCGAGCCCCGCAGTAAGCGCCTGACCGAAGCCCGTGAGGAAGTCGCCGCCGGCGTCCGCTCGATCCGCTCCTACGCCGAACTCGCCGGATACGCCGACGAGATCGATGACACCCCCCAGACCCGGGCCCTGTGGCTGCCGTCCGGCCGCACCGCCCTACCCACCCGCTCGGCAGACGCCCCGGCCCTGGACACCGCGACACCGGCCCCGGCACCGGCCGCGGGCAAGGCCCTGACTACCGGTTCCGACCTCGCCCTGGACGACAGCGCGGCCGACGCCCTCCGAGGCCGCCTGGACGACGCCCTCCAGGCGCTCACCACCCGCTGGACGGAACGCACTGTCGCCCGCCTCAACTCCCCCCGGCACCGCAAGGGCACCCGGCACTGGGACGACCGGGGCGACACCGCCGCCCGCGCCGGCGGCAAGGCCCTGCTGCCCGTCGACCAGGTGATCGACGTCGCCACCTGGCAGCAGGAGGCCGCCCAGGCCCTCCAGCCCCTCATCGAACAGGCCGCCACCACGGCGGCGACCGAGCTGCACGCAGCCCTCGGTTCGACCAGCACCGCCACCGTCGCCGTCTGGCCCACGATCGCCCCGCTGCTCACCACATGGCTCGCCAAGCAGGCCCAGGCCCTCGCCGACGACGTGGCCGACGCCGACCTGGAGGGCAAGAGCCTGGCGGGCATCGCCGAGGCCACCCGCGACTGGGGCCGCTCCCTCGCAAGCTGGGTGAGCGTCAAGGCGAACCACCTCGCCACCGCCACCGTCGAGAGCGCCCGCGACCAGGCCGCCGCCGCCAGCGCCCGCACCGGCCTGGTCCGCCGCTGGGTCGCCCACGACGACGGCCGCACCAGGCCCGACCACGACGCGGCCGACGGCCAGACCCAGCCCTACGGCCAGCCCTTCACCATCGGCGACGACCTGCTGCGCCACCCCGGTGACACCACCGCCCCACCGAGACAGTCCGTCAACTGCCGTTGCCACCTGGCCTGGCGACTCGAACACTGACTGCCCGGCCCAGCCAGCAGACCGCGAGCACCCCGCCCGTACCCCCGTGTGAGGATGAAGCATGACCACCGGAACACCCCCCAGCGACCGTCAGCAGCTCAACGAGGACTGGCTGCGCGGCCGGCGCTGGGACATCCGCTACCCGAACGGCGAGCCCGTCACCACACTCGACGGACTCGCCCAGGTGCTCCGCGTCTCCAGGCAGGAGGCCGCCCGGCGCGTCCTCACCCAGCCGTTCGGCAAAGCCGCCCCGCAGCAACTCCGGGACGAGGCTGCTCAGGAGGACTCGTCCTGACCCTCGCCGACGTCTAGGGCAACCACCCAGCTGACTCGCTCGTCCGGCTGGTCAATCTCCCGCCCTGCGATCAGGTCCCGAACGTAGTCGGGCAGACGGTACCGCCGCGGTGCGTCAGCGCCACGGAACTCGTCCAACCGCACCCCGGCGAAAGGCCAGTGCCCGGACGACGGACCGTCAGCCGGCATTTCAAGGGTAGCCGTGGGCTCCTCCCACAGAGCACCCAGTTCGAGGTCTAGCGGGTCCATCCGGACACGGTCCTCGTAGACCACGTGGGGTCGGCTGCTCGAATCCGTCTCTGCCCCGTACCCATCGGCCGTGCTTCTCTTCTCCCGCGCAGCAGCAGCTTCGTCCGCCCGCCGCGCGGCGTCCGCGCCTTCCTCGTCCATCCGCTTGAACCTGAACGCAGCGGCATCCAGACCGTGCAGGCTGTCCGCCGGGCCTTCGCAGAACAGCCTGTGCCACGGCATGCTCTGGTTCCGCACTGGGGCGTAGCCCTTCTTGCCGTGGTCGAGGCGGGCCTGAACGATCCGCGCGGACACGATCGTGCAGCCCAGATGAGCCTGCTGCCCAGCTCCGTGCATGCAACTGCCGGTCCCGCCGAGCCCCACCCGGGGTACCCAATTCCTGTGGTTGTAGAGGACGTAGAGCGGGATCATGCCCTTGTCGTCGGCAGATTGGATCAGCGCGTCGCACTGGCTGCGGCCCGTGGTGCCAGCGGGCGCGTCAAACTTGAACGCCCCTCCGCGGCGGGCACGCTTCGCTTGCACGCGTAGCCCGATCCCGGAGTCCCCTGAGTGAAGCCACCACTCCCAATCCGACCCGTTCTTCGCCTCCTCGGATGCCACGAAGCGGTGGGACCGGATCTGATGTTGGTGGAGGCGGATGAGGTCGATGAGGTTGCGGCGGGTGAGATCGTCCTCGTGGGGCACCAGGCGGCCCCCATCGAAGTGGTCTTGAGCGAGCAGTTCGAATGTCCGCGCGGACAGCGCCCGGAACGTATGGCACAACGACTGCCCCACAACACTTCCGGGCAGATCCTCCACGCTGATGGCCGGGTTGAGAGGCCGAGCACAGCCCGGACAGTAGTTGTACCCCGGGCGGAGTTCCGACCCGCACATGCAGACCACAGCCATCCCCCCTCATCCTCCGCAGCGCCAAGAGCACCGTAGCCCCCAAAGCTGACGCTAAGCACGCCGATCGAGACGCTTCTCCTTCACCGAAACCGGAGGGGCAAGTGAACGTCATTGCCAGGGTCGTTCGGCTGAGATTCCGTTCGAAGAACCAGCCGTTCGAAGAGCACCTGCACCCGCGAGACGGCCGAGGCCGGTTCGCACACGGCCCCGGCGCGGGGCTCAACCCGCTGCTGGAACGTATCCGAGCGGCTGCGAGCCGGCCGTCCAAGGCGCCGCGCTCCGAACCCGGCTTCGACGAGGAGCAGCACGGCCTGGTGTTCCGCGACGGGCAGAGCGAGCGCGTCGCCAAGGAGTACAAGGCGAACGTGGTGGAAGGGGTGGCCCGCGACCTGCGGGACATGCCGGACGAGACCCTGCTTCTGGAGTCCGACCGGGCCTGGCTCGACAAGGTGCGCTCGGGGGAGGTGCACGCGTACGAGGACCCCGCGACGGGGATCGCCAACTCCGTCCGGCCGGGCCACTCCCCGGGGGACGCGTCCTGGACGCACGTCGACGCCGACCGGGCGCGCGAGCTCTTGCGGCGCGACGCCGTCAACCAGGTGGTCGCCACCTGGGCGATGACGTCCAACGACGAGGACGCTCGGGCCCTCGCCCTTCAGGAGACCGCACGAGACGCCTTCGGGTTGCACCCGGCCGCCGACTGGCCCAGCACCGACCAGATCGCGCGGGAGACCGCCAACCTGCGGGCCGCCCTCGGAACCGGCCACGCGGCGATGCTGACGGCGATGTGGGAGCGCACCCAGAACCACCTGGCCGAAGCCGACCTCGGCTCCCTGACCGTGTGGCGCGGCGTGGCCACCCCCGACGGGCGGCCGCCCGCCGGTTGGACCGCCGACGGCAGTACCCTCTCCGACCCGCTGCTGCGCCCCCTCTCGGCGTTCTCCCTTGACCCGGACGTCGCCCACGGCTTCGCCACGGACGAGGGGCCCGGCTTCGTGATGAGCGCGATCGTGCCTGCGGGCAGGGTGATCGCGACACCGGCTACGGGGCTCGGCTGCCTGGACGAGTCGGAGGTCATCATCCTGGCCGGCCCCGGCACCTGGCACTGGCAGACCGCGGAGTAGCCCCGTACTGCTCGGCGCGACACCACCGAGTGGCCGATGCCACGCTGCCGCCGTCCTGGTCCCCGGCGGAAGGCGGTGTGGTGCACGACATCCCCGCCGTCATCCTGCGGCTGCGGCACAAGAACCGGCTCTGGGACGAGGCCCGGCACGCGCGCGACCACCAGGGCCGCTTCGCCCACCACGCGGGCGCCGGCCGCGTCGGCCTTCCAGGCACCCTCGCGGACAACCACACCGTCAGCCACGACGACTTGCTCGGGAAGAGGGGGAGGTCGCCCAGCAAGGTCAAGGCCGCCATGTGCGACTCGCTTGCCCGACGGATGGACGACATCCCCGACGAGCAGCTGCTCAACGACCGTCAACGCGACCGTCTCGCTCGGGTCCGCGCCGGGCAGCTTGCCGCGTACCGCCCGGAGTCCGGGGCCAACGGCTACGCCGACTACGTCGAGCAGACCGATCTCGACAGTGGGGCCCGCCACGCGCCTTGGGGCTACGTGAGGATGGACGCCGAGGAGTACCGGGACTTCGCGCGTACCGAGGCCGTCTCCCACCACGTCGCCGGATGGGCGGCGACCTCCAACGACCACGACCCTGATGCCCTCGCCCTTCAGGAGAGCGCCGGCCAGGCCTTCCACCTCGCCGACACCAAGGGCTGGGAGCACGGGGACGCCGGCCTCGACGCCGCCACCGCTCAGGCCCTGGCCGACGACGGGCCCGTACTGCGCGCCTTCCTCACCGCCATGTGGCAGAACACCCAAGACCACTTCGCCGACCTCGGCGTCACCCACGTCACCGTCCACCGCGGCTTCACCGGTGGCTACGACGACACCCGGGCCAGCGGGATCGACGGCCAGGGCACGGTCACGGACCTGCCCCTGCGCCCGCTGTCGTCCTTCACCACCGAGGAACACGTTGCCACTGACTTCGCCACGCACGGCGGCGAGGTCCCCGACGGCTACACGATGAGCGGCGACGTGCCGGTCACCCGCATCCTGGCCGTGCCGGGGACCGGCATCGGCTGTCTGGAGGAGTCCGAGATCGTCATCCTCGCAGGCCCCGGCGACTGGCACGTCCAGCAGGTCTACGCCGAGACCGACGACGACAACTGGTACGACGAGTAGAACGAGACCCAAGCCCGCCCTGCGCCTACCGTGACCGCCACCAACCCAGCGAACGGGAGCGACACGGTGGCACCGACCCCCAGCAGCACGCTGGACCACAAGCAGGCGACCCTCGGCATCCTGGAGACCGACGACGACCAGGGCACCTTCACCACCCTCGTGTCGATCACCGGGCTACGCGACCACGACGGCGACGTGATCGAACCCGGCGCTTACGCCCGCACCCTCACGGAGATCACGCCGAAGGGCGTGTGGTCGCACGACTGGAACCAGTGGACGGCCCGCACCGAACACACCGAGGAACTGCTGCCCGGCGACCCGCGGTTGCCCGCCACCCTGCCCAAGGGGCAGCCCTGGCCCGCCGAGGCCGGCGCCCTCCTCGTCAGGGGCCGCTGCAACCTGGCCACCCAGGCCGGGAAGGACATGTACGCCAACCTGCTGTTCTTCGGCGACCAGGTCCAGTGGTCGATCGGCTACCAGGTCAGAACCGCCAAACGAGTCAAGGGCGTTCGCCGCATCACCGACCTGGACCTGTACGAGTACAGCCCGGTGCTGTTCGGCGCGAACGAGCACACATCCACGCTCGATCTCAAGCAGCACCCCGGCAAGGCGCGCGGGGTCCTGGGCGACACACAGGTGGAGCTGGCACCGCTGGCCGGCACGCTGGAGGAGCGGATCGACGCCATCGCCACGGCCGTGGAGCAGCGCCTGCGGCCCACCGAAGACGACGGCCTCGAGTTCGGCACCGTGGAGATCATCGGCACCTACCCGGACCGGGTCATCGCCACCGTCTGGAAGTACAGCCAGGACGGCTTCGGCTCGACCAGCTGGGAAGTCCCCTACACGCTCTCGGGTGACGGCGTTCCGACCGTCGGCCAGCCCGCCCCCGTCCGCCTGGTCCTCGACGTCGAGGGCACCGGTCCCGACGCGGCACTGGCCGCCCTCGCACCCGACGTCGAACGGATCGCCTCCCAGATGAAGACCCTCGCGGACCTCCAGCACAAGGCAGGACAGGTCCTCTCCGGCGAGAACGCCGACCGCCTGGCCTCCGCCGTACAGCACCTCGTGGCCGTGCTCACCGCCGCTGGCATCGACTGGCAGCCGCCAGAGCCCCCCGCCGACGAGAGCAAGACCCTGGCCACGGCGGTGATCCAGCCGGACGAGATCAGCGCGGCCCTCGCACTGTTCGCCGACGCCCGGACCGAAAGCTGACCACGACCGGTCGGCCCTGAAACGATGCCAGGACCGACCGGGGCGGCGGCGAGGATCTCTTCAAACACATGGGCGAAGGGGAATCCGGCGGGCGCCCGGACTGCCGGTCTGCCCCTATCAGAAGTGTTCGGGAAGCCACGGCTCCTGGTCGCTGGTTGCCCGCACGAGAGCGGTCAGCGCCTGGTCAGAGCGGAAGCGGACACCGGACAGGCCAGCCGCCGCTGGGCTGCGGTAGCCGCCTGCGTACCAGACGGCGAACTGGCCCTGGGTGAACGTGACGGCGCCCTCGGTGCGGTGGGGCACGATGTCGGCGGACCCAGCGCAGATCCGCAGCAGGTAGCGGTGGCTGCAACCTGGCCGCTCGTCGCCGATCTCCACCGGAACCTCCAGGTCGAGGTCAGCAGGCCATCCGCGTAGTCGGATCGCGGCTTGGAGGTCGAGGATCCGCAGCATCCACGGGTGCCAGGCATCGGTGCTCACCCGGTGGCGGTGCAGGTTGTGCAACAGCAGAGGGTAGGGCGGCAGCGCGCCGCGCCGGAACTGCACGGTCTCGGCCCGGCTGTTATGGCGCCCAAGGAAGGCCAGCATCGCGGCCGCACAGTCCGCGTCGGATGACCAGAAGTCATGGACCACGAGGTCCATGCCATGCCTTTCACTTCGCTTGGTCGTCAGCGAGACCCAACCGGCCACGGGCTGTCCGGGCCTGGTGAAGCGGTAGGTGGTGAGAGCGTTCTTCGCCGTCGTCCACGTCGACCACCAGTCAGGGCGCTGGACGGGGCCGTTCCACTGCCGGGCGAGTTCCTGCTGGAGGTCCACGGCATCCTTGGTCAGGCCGTGCTCGATCGTGAAGTCCCCTGCCGGGAAGGAGCGCTTCAAGTCGTCGGAGCTGACCGCCCAGCCGAACACCGGAACCGGGGCCTCCCAACCCATTCGGCGCGCGTAGCCGTTGGAGATCGTGGAGATGGTGGAGATCACCGCGCCCCGCTCCTTTAAGGGCCGCAGGCGTTCGTGGACCATGCGGGAGGCGAGGTGGGCGCCGCGCTCCTCGGGGGCCACGCTCCCGGCGGCCAGGCAGGCGCTGGGCACCGCGGAGCCGCCGAAGAACTGGTAGGTGAGGATGCCGAGGCCTCCGGCGACGACCCGGCCGGCGCGCACGGCCACGCGGACGTCGGCGTGGTCGCGCAGGTGGGTTACGTCGCCGACCGGGTGGCCGAAGGCGCGCGTGGCCAGTTCGTCGTACTCCTGGGCGAGGCCGTCGTCGGCCTGCACGAAGGCGATGCTGTCCTCCATGACTGCGCCTCCTAGTAGTTGACCGGACCACGGACGGTGTCCGGGTCGGTGGGCACGAGGAAGGTCCGGCTGAAGGCGACGACCCGCTTGCCGTCCTGGTTGAGACCGGAGGTGCGACAGGTCACGATGCCCTCGCCGGGGCGACTCTCGGACAGGCGGCGCTCGGTGACCACGGTCTCGGCGTAGAGGGTGTCGCCGACGAAGACGGGGTTCTCGAACCGCACGTCGTCCAGGCCGAGGTTGGCCAGGGTCAGGCCGCTGACCGCCCGCACCGTCATCCCGGCCACGTACGCCAGGGTGACGCCGCTGCACACCAGGATGCGGCCCCAGGGGGTCTTCGCGGCGTAGTGGGCGTCAAGGTGGATCGGCGCGGTGTTCCCAGACAGCGCGGTGATCAGCGTGTTGTCGGTGTCGGTGATAGTGCGGCCGGGCCGGTGCTCGATGACGAGGCCTTCGGTGAGGTCGTGGTAGCCGGGGCCGACGACCTCGCGGATCCGGTGGGCGTCGATCTCGTGGTAGCCGGACGGCAGGGAGGCAGTGCTCATCGGGACGGCTCCTCTCGGGTGCCGGCCGTCTCGAGGACGGAGCGGGCTATGGTGAAGAACGGGCGGCCGACCATCTGGCCGTCGACGGAGGTGATGTTGCTGCCGCTGTCCTGGGCTGCGGTGACGACCGCGCGGGCGTGGGCGATCTCCTCCTGGGAGGGCGTGAACAGCTCGGTGATGACCGGGAGCTGTCCGGTGTGGATGGCGCCCTTGCCGTGGAAACCGAGCGCCTTGGCGCGTTCGGTCTCCGCCCGCAGGCCCTGCGGGTCGTCCATCTGGAAGTAGGGCGAGTCGATCGCGGCCAGGCCAGCGGAGGCCGCGCTGTTGGCAACGACGGAGCGGGCGTGGAGCATCGGCTCCCAGCCCATCCCGCAGCCGAGGGCGGCGGCGTAGTCCGCGGTGCCGAACACCAGCCCTGAGATCCTGGGCGCCCGGACGATGGAGGGGAGTTTCGCGATGGCGCGGGGCGTCTCGATCAGTGCGAACAGGAAGGGCTGGTAGTCGGCGGTGTCCAGGACACCGGCCACCAGTTCGATGTCCCGCGCGGACTCGACCTTCGGCACGAGCACGACGGCGGGCTTGGCGCGCCAGCCGGACATGGCGGCCAGGTCCTTGATCCCGTCGAGGAGCACGGGGGCGTTCATCCGCACTCCGAGCAGGCACGGGCTCGTGGCCTGGCCGTCGAAGAACCGCTCGGCGATCGTCCGGGCGTGCTGCTTCTTGGCGGGGGCGACGGAGTCCTCAAGGTCGACCAGGGCGACGTGGGCGCCGCTGGTCTTCGCGGTGTCGTACCGGTTGACGGCCGATGCCGGGACGCTGATCCACGCCCGGGTGGACCGCAGGAGGAGAGCGCTCATGGCTGCGGTCACCGGCCCTGGCGCTTGGACGCGACCAACTGCACGAGACCGGCGAGGGTGCGCGCGTCGGTGATCTCGTCCTCGGTGACCTTGGTGCCCAGGTTCTCGGAGAGCATCACGGCCAGCTCGATGACGGACAGGGAGTCCAGGCCGATCGCCGCCAGGGTGGCGTCGGCGGCCAGAGCGTCGGGGTTGACCCGCAGCTCGCGCACCAGGAGGTCTTCGAGGCCGGGGTCGATGACCGGGGCGGCGGTGTTGTCGTTCACGTTCTTCTCCTTCACGTGGCGGCCGGCTTGGGGAATGAGGTCTTCCTGGCCGGCGATCACGTGGCGCCGGCCGAGTTCGTCGAACAGGTCGCCGGGGTCGACGCCCTCAGCGGCCGCGACCTTGAGGACGCGGTTCTTGAATCCGGAGAACACTCCGGCGCGACCGCTCATCACGGCGACCGAGTCGGTGTAGGGTGGGGCGCTCATCAGCCGGTGCTCGGCGATGTCGGCGGCGGCCAGGACCTTCCTCACATCGATGCCGGTGGGGTGGCCCAGGCGTTCGAGGACGGTAACGAGGACTTCCAGCTGGGTATTGCCGGCCCCGGCGCCGAACCCCCGCGCGCAGGCGTCGATGATCCGGGCGCCAGCCCTCACGGCGGCCACCGAGTTGGCGACGGCCATGCCGAGATTGTTGTGCCCGTGGAAGATCACCGGCACATCGACGGCCTCGGTGATCGCGGTGATCCGCGCCTCGACGTCCTCGGGCAGAAAGTGCCCGGCGGAGTCGAAGATCCCCACTGCCCTCGCGCCGTAGCCGGCCATCAGGGCGCACTGTTCGGCGATCTGGCCGGGCGAGGCCATGTGGCTCATCATCAGCACGCCCTGACCTTCACCGCCGTGTTCGGCGACGAAGCCGAGGTGGCGTTCGGTGACGTCGGCCTCGGTGCAGTGCGCGGCGATCCGGAATACCTGCGCGCCATGCCGGAAGGCGCCGCGCAGGTCGTCGCTGGTGCCCCAGCCAGGGCCCATGAACACGCCCATCCGGGCACGGGTCAGGGCCTCGCGGACGGTTGCCAGCATCTGGGAGTCGGTGAGCTTGGCGCGGCCGATCTGGAGCGAGGAGGCGCCGAGGCCGTTGCCGTGGCCGACCTCGATCACGGGGACGCCGGCCCGGTCGGCGGCAGCCGCGTAGTCGCGCAGTTGGTCGGCGTCGAGCTGGTGCCCGACGGCGTGGTGGCCGTCTCGCAGGGTCGGGTCGTGGACCAGCACGACGGGCGTGGCCGCGGTCATGCGCTGGCTCCTTCCGTGAGCAGGGAGGTGGCGCGCATGTTGGCCAGGAAGATCGCGGCGGCGTTGATGATGTCGAGGTTCCCGGCGTGGGCTGGCAGGCGGCCGCCACTCGCGCAGACCTCGACGGTGACGGTGATGCGTTCGCGGGTCGCCTCGATGTCGGTCACCGCGTAGCCGGGCGCGAACCGGCGAACCTGGGCGGCGGCGGCCTCGACGAGGTCGCGCACCGCGTGCGGGTCGACGTCCGGGGCCAGGACCGTCACGTGGACGCGGAACGGCGGCGGCGGGACGGCGGGGGTGACGTTGACCATCACCTTCGCGGCCGGCGTCCCGGTGAAGGCATGGATGGCGTCCTGCGTGGTCGCGATGTACTCGTCCAGGTTCAGGCGGGTCGCCCGCCCGGCGCTGCGGCTGGCGCCGGTGCACACCACCTCCACGTAGGCGGGCGTGCAGTGCCGGGCGACGGCGTGCAGGACGGGGACGGCCGCCTGGCCGCCGCAGCTGATCAGGCTGATGTGCCGGCCGGTCAGCGCCTGCGCGCCGTTGACGGTGGGCACTGTCGGGGTGCCGCTGTTGTGCGGCGTGAGGTCGACGAACACGACCCTGGTGGGCTCCAGCAGCCGCCAGTGCTCGGCGTGGGAGTCTGCGTTGGACGCGTCGAAGACCAGGTCGAAGGTCTTCCCGGAGTCCAGCAGGGCCGTCAGGCCGCCGTCCGTGGTGACAAGGCCCATCTCGGCGGCCCGCACCAGCCCGACACTCTGGCTGCGGCCGACGACGAGGCCGCAGTCGAGGTACGGGGACTGGTGGATCTTGTGCAGCAGGTCGACGCCTATGAGTCCCGCCCCGAGGACGGCGACGTTCAGCACGGGGTGTTCGGACATGCTTCTCCTCAGAGGAGAACGAGGGTGGATGGGAGCACGGACGTCAGAGCGTCCGGAAGCAGACCGGGGCAAGGCCGGCGCAGGACGCGCTGACCGTCGTCGTGGCCTTGAGGGGGAAGCTGGCGTGCACCGAGCCGGGCAGGACCACGTCCCCAGCGCACAGGGTGCCCCCGAGGGTGGCCAGGCGCCGGGCGAGCCACAGCAGGGGGCGGAGCGGGTCGCCGAGGACGTCGCGGCCGTGTCCGGCAGCGACGTGCTCGCCGTCGACGCTGACCTCGACGAGAGCGGAGCCGAGGTCTGGCAGGTCAGTTGCGGGTGACGGGGGCCCGAGGACGAAGCGGGCGGCGGAGGCGTTGTCGGCGACGCTGTCCTCGAGGCCGATCCGCCAGTCGCCGTAGCGGGTGTCGATGATCTCCAGGGCCAGGAACACCTCGGACACTGCGGCCTGGGCGGCGGCGAGGCCGATGTCGTCCCCGGTGAGGTCGGTGCCGAGTCGGAAGGCGATCTCCGCTTCGACGCGGGGGGCGATCAGCCGTGTGGTGGAGAGCCCGGCTCCGCAGGCGACTTCCATGTCGGCGAACAGGACACCGGAGTCAGGCTCGCTGACGCCCATCTGCTGCTGCATGGCGACCGAGGTCAGGCCGATCTTGTGCCCGACCGGCCTGCCGCTGGCAGCGGTCCGCAGGGCGGTGCCGTGCTGCTGGACGCGGTACGCCGCTTCCAGCGTCAGGCCCGGGAGCTGCCGGGCCATCGGGAAGGTCGGGAAGACGGAGAGCTCGGCGGTGCGCAGTTCACGCGCCGCCGTCTCCTCCCGCGTGGTGGTCGCGGTGGCCGGGCTGGTCTCACTCATCGGTCCTCCCGGATCGCCGGGCGGCGTAGTGCTCCAGCAGGGGCGCCAGGTAGTCCACGTGCTCCCCGTCGATCCCGGTCAGGTCGCCGGGACAAGCCAGCAGGGCGAGCCGGTCCAGCTCGGCGGTGCGGCCCTGCGCTGCCTCGGCGTCCACCAGGGCCGCGTACCAGCCGAGGAGGTCCTGTTCGGGCAGCGGCGGTGCGAGGTAGTGCACGCCGACGTTGCCGTGCTCCCCGACGGTGACCGCCAGCAGCACGAGCTGGTCCGGGGCCGCGTCGACACCGACTTCCTCGGCGAGTTCCTTCGCGGCTTGGCGCCGCAGCTCGCCCTCGTCGAGGACCCGGTTCTGGAGCGGGGGCTCGACGTTGCCGCCCGGCAGCTGCCAGCGGCCTGGTGCGGCGGTCGACGTGGACATGCGCCCGACGACGATCCGGCCGTCCTTCACGGGCTGGGCCACAGTCACGAACACCGACGAGACGAGCGGGGCTCCGGGCACCCGCCGAAGAGCGAAGCGCCGGTAGGTGGTCCGTGCCCAGGACAGCCGCATCACGGGGCCATCGGGCTCCAGGGCCGTGCACACCACGGCTGGACCGTCGAACAGCGACGGTTGTGAGCTCGCTGCCTTGTCCCAGACGAGGTCCATGGCCGTTTGGTGGTCGGTGGCCAGTACGGGAGCGGGGACCTCGATGAGCAGGAGGCCAGTGGCGTTGAGGACCCGGACGGACTGGACGCTGGCGGGGATGGTGGGGGAGGTGTTCAACCCTGCGTTTCCCTTCTGGTGTTGTGCGGCATTAAGGCCTTGCTCCTATCCAACGTCTTGCGGATCACAAGGTGGTGGTGCCAGTCGCCCTGCGGCGTCTGGTATGGGGGTTTCGGCCCAGCCGGCGTGCCTACCGTGGGAGCGTGGGCACAGCTCGGGGACGGTGTTCTGCGTGCGGCCGGTGTCCGCGTCGGCCAAGGCCTGCCAGGCGCACTCCAGTAGGAGGCGCTGCTGCGGGTCGCAGGTCAGGCCCTCGCGTGGCGCCGCAGCCGGTTCGGGTGCTCCTGGACCCGGTGCGGAAGCGCCCGGGCGATCACTGGGGCGCGCTCCAGCAACTCGGGGTCCTCCGCGCTGGGGTACTGGGCGATCAGGGATGGGACCAGCGAGGAGGTCTTCTCGCGCTCGGAACCCGTCAGCGACAGGGCGGACATGCGTGACTCCTTCAGATCTTCGCCCTCAGGGCCGCCCGGCAAGGGTTGGCGCCAGTGAGGGACGGGAGTTGTGACGGGCTGCCGGCTGGTGCCTTCGGAGTTGCGGGCAGCGGCTGTGTAGCTGGTTCTCGGGCTTAACGAGATCGACGGGACCGGCGAGAGGGCCGGGCTGGGGCCGAGATGGGAGGCGCGCATCCGGGCATCTGTGCAACGGATCGCGACAGCACGCGACGTCATGAGGAGTGACCTTTCGCTCACTCCTCGTTGCCGCCTTCACAGCATGCCCCTACGGAAGGCAGTTGGGCAATATGCCTCTCTGACATTGCCTCAGTTCCGTTGCCCCCGTGCCGGTCCACCCGCCAGACTGTGCCCCATGGCGAAGAGGCCCCCAGCACCCCAGTCCGTTTACCGACGCCAACTGGCGCCCCGGCTAAAAGCGTTACGCGAAGCCATCCCCGGGATGACCCTGACCGCGGTCGCCGAGGCCGTGGAGATCACCCAGGGCAGCCTCAGTCGCATCGAGACCGGCCAGCGCGGCACGAGCCCAGTCCTCGTCAAGGCGCTCCTCGACCACTACGGAGTCACCGATCCCGAGGTTCGCGAAGACCTGCTGGACCTGGTGCGCGCCGACAACGCCCAACGCAACTCGTGGTGGCGCAAGTACTCGGCTCTGATGGCCCCGACCCAGTACTCGGGCTATGTCGCCCTGGAGTCCAGTGCGACCAGCCTCCACTCCTACGAAGCGCAGCTCATCCCGGGGCTGTTGCAGACCGGGGACTACGCCCGCGCCGTCATCAGCGCCATGCGGGTCGACCTCGATGCCAAGAGCATCGAAGACCTCGTGGAGGTCCGCATGCGGCGCCAAGACCTGCTGGAGTCGGACGAGCCCCCGAAGCTGTGGGCCGTGATCGACGAGGCGGCATTCCGGCGTCTGCGCGGCACGCCGGCGATCCTGGAGGGCCAGCTGCGCCACCTGCTGGAGATGTCCCGGCGGCCTGACGTTGTGGTGCAGATCCTCCCCTTCGGCATCGGCCTCCATCCGGCTGGCTACGGCAGCTTCATGCGCATGGGATTCCCCGACCCCACCCCGGCCGTCGTCTGGGTGGAGAACCTGATCAAGTCGGTGTGTCTTGAGGCTGCCGAAGACGTGGAACGCTACGACGAGGTCTTCGACCATCTGCGGGCCCGAGCCCTCGGTCCGCCGGAGACCCGTACCCGCATCACCGAAATGATCAAGGAGTTCCGCACCAGTGACAGTGAAGCCTGACCCCGCCAAGATTGACTTCTCCGCCGTGACGTGGGAGAAGAGCCCTTTCAGCGGTGGCAACAACAACTGCATGGAATTCGGCCAGCTTGGCGATCTCGTAGCCATCCGCGACTCCAAGCGGCCCGAGCAGACCCCGCAGATCTATACCCGTGGCGAGATCGGCGCCATGCTCCTCGGCGCGAAAGCGGGCTGCTTCGACCACCTCGCCTGACCCCACCGACGGCTCCCACGGGGCCGGCCCCAGACGAAGTGGGGCCGGCCCTCAGCGGTCATCCTCCCAGACCGGGAAGCCATGACATGAGGGGAACACGGGCACCCGGCGCCCTGTCTCCGCGCTCACCGCCTGCCCGAGGTCTGGCGAGAGCCCTACCGCCTCGCCAGTACGCCAACTGCCTTGCTGATTTTGGGATTCCACCCACGCCCGGACGCGGCGGCGGAGATCGCCGCATGTGAGACGCCGAGCCGCTCGGCCAGGTCCGTCGGCGAGTAGTTGCCGCGCCCGATTTCGTGGCGCCGGTAGGCGTCCCGGGCCATCGCCCCCAGGTCGGCGGTGGCCCACGTCGCCATCACCCGGTAGCCCTCCCGTATCCAGAACTGCGTCTCGACCGCCCAGACCCCGGGCGGCAGGCTGGCGTCATGCGCGGCAGACCACCCGGCCGGGGCGATCAGGTGAGCGGCCGCGTGCGCCTCGGCGTCCTGCACCCCGGAGTGCAGCTGCACGGCTGGGGGCAAGGCAGTGCGCGCCAGCGCGGTCATCCAGCCCTCCGGAGCCTGGGCGAGACAACCCCAGGGTCCTCGGGCCCGGGCCAGTGACCACAGGCGCCACGCCGCGTACCGGTGCAGCCACTCCTCCGCCTGCGCGGAGCTGTTCGACGGCCCGTACAGCTCGACCGCAGAGGACGTGCAGACCCGCAGCGCCCACCCGGCGGAGGTCCGAACAACGCTCAGCGTCCTGCCTTCGATGGCCAGGAGCGGCTTCACGTCCCGGCCTGGTTCGACGGGCAGGCCTGCGGCGGCGTCCAGGAGCGGCAGCTGAGGTCTGGGAAAGGGGTACATGGGTCTCCAAGGCACTGGCCGGGGGACGCCCGGCCTACCCGGCGCTCTGCCGGACAGCACCACACTCACCCGCCCCGCACCGGGATGGGCACAGCCAAGTCCGCGTCCGACAAGCCGACTTGAAGATGCGCCTGGCAACGCCGGCACCCGCCGCGAGCCTCGACGCGACACTAACGATCAGCCTTCCCTACGGTGTGCCGACCGCCGTGGCGATCCGGTGCTGACCGGTTGTACGGCCGAACCTCTCCCGTCCCGCGCTGGCGGGGTGGCCCGGCACCATCCCAAGGAGCGCCACACCGTGCCCACCACCGACAAGAGCCGCCTCAAGGAGCTGAACGCCGCGCTGCGCGCCAAGGCCGCCGAGCTGGACACCATCAGCGCCTCGTTCACCGTCGAGGACGGCGGAGTCACCATCTCGGCCGAGAAGGCCGCCGCGTTCCGCAAGACCCTCGGCGAGGCGCAGGGGATCAAGCAGCTGATCACCGACCTGGAGGGCGCGAAGTCCGTCCACGCCTTCCTCAACGAGCCCACCTCGCAGCCCTTCGCCCCAACGGACGCCGCCCTCGCCGCCCACCTCACCGCCCAGGTGACGTCCCTCGGCCAGCAGTTCCTGGACAGCGATGAGTTCAAGGGCCTCAAGGCCGCCGACTTCCGCGGCTCGTTCGACCAGATGGTGACCATCGACGGCAGCCCCCTGGACCGGCTCGGCCGCAAGGACGTCTTCAGCCGCTCCGCCGGCACCGCCGGCGTCCTCGGCTTCGGCACCCCCGAGCACCTGGACATCGTGCCCCGCGCCGTGCGGCCCGGCCGCATCCGGGACCTGTTCCCCTCCCAAACCACCACCGCGAACCTGCTCTACGGCGTGCGCGTCACGGGCTTCACCAACGCGGCGGCGATCGTGCCCGAGCGGGCCATGGAAGTACCGCCCGGCGGCGGTGCGGCCGTCGAGGTGTACGCGCGAGCGCCCCAGTCGGAGCTGACGTTCAAGACCGTCACCTACCCGGTCGCGGAGATCGCGACCACGCTCCCCGTCCACAAGAACACGCTCGCCGACGAACCGCGACTGCGCGACATCATCGACAGCGAACTCGTCGACGGCGTGAAGATGACCGAGGACAACGAACTCCTCTACGGCGTCGGCGGCGACGAGAAGATCACCGGAATCGTCAACACGGCCGGCGTCCAGACCTACGCCCAGGCCGATCCGGACAAGCAGTCCGCCGCGATCCGTCGCGCCGCGACCCGCGCCTTCCTCGCCTACTTCCCGCCGACCGGGATCGTGCTCCACCCGTTCGACTTCGAGGACCTGGAACTGGAGACCGACGGTCAGGGCGCCTACCGCGTCGCCGTCAACGTCGCGATCGGCGCGCAAAAAATTGTCTGGCGGCTGTCCGTCGTGGACTCCATGGCCATCAACCAGGGCAAGTTCCTCGTCGGCAGCTTCGGCCTGGGCGCCCGCCTGTACGACCGGGAGCAGGTCTCCGTTCAGCTGTCGACCGAGAACCGCGACAACTTCGAACGCGGTGTCGTCACCATGCGCGGCTCCGAGCGCATCGGCCTCGAGGTCCCCCGTCCTGAGTCCTTCGTCTACGGTACCTTCAAGGCGCACTGATGGCGGCCCGCAAGCCCACCACGAAGCCGACCGCCGCCCCCGCGGCGCAGACCGCCCCCGACGCGGACGGCGCGGATCTGGAGACCCCGCCCGCCGAACTGTCGGCCGCCGCGCCGCTCGACCCGCCACCGAGCCCGACGGCCGACCCGGAGCCGCACCGGACGGAGCCAACGACGCCAGGCATCACCGCCCACCAGCCCCTGGCCGCCGGCCACATCGACCTGGTGGACGAGGACGGCGCCCCGCTGCCCCACGACCTCGGGGAGCTGTTCGACCTCACCCATCCCGAACAGACCGTCGTCGTCCCTCGGCTGCGGATCTACCAGACCCGGACCTACCCTGGAACCAACCGGGCGGTCACGCAGCTGCTCTACATCCCGACCCAGTCCATCCCGCGCGACGAATTCGAGCGTCTGCGGCTGGCACTCGGCTGGGAGTAGACCCGTCGTAGTCAGGAGCCCGTCCGCAATCCCGAGGACGGGCTCTTGGGGTTTCGGGGGCTGGCTGCGGTGCTTGGCCCTCCACGACCGGATCGGCCCGGCCGTGCCAAGGTGTCGTAGCCTCGCGAGGTGACTGAGACAGAGGAGTACGCGCTGCAGTTCGTCCGCACGTGGGCGGAGGCGGTGGTCCGGCAGGCTGAACGGGCACGGGCCGTACGCACGCGGGCGGCCCGGGACAGTAGGAACTACGAGCGCATGGAGGACTGGAGCCCGACGGCGGAGGAACTCGACGCCAACTTCCGCGAGCAGTGGGCTGAGGAACACATGCTCGTCTGGGCGGCCCATCAGCTTGAGCGTTGGGAGGGCCGACTGCGGAGTGAGCGCGGGCAAGACGTTCTGGAACCGGACGAACTGCTGAAGAACATCCGAGACGCCCTTGAACACCTTGATGAGGTTGACTTCAAGGACGGCAGCGCGGTGCCGCCGAGCGCTCCGGGCGGTCGCGTCAGCGGTAAGGCACTACGCCGGCTCCCCGGAGAGCAGCTGTGGATCGAGCTGCCCGACGGCGGCAGCTTCGAGGGGGTAACCCCTGAGACGGTGGAAGCCCATGCCCTGGCCGTTGTGCGCTCCATCGAGAATGAGCTGGAGCAGCAGCTCGTTGACCGGTACCTCGACCTGCTCCGCGACCGATAAGCGACACTCGATCCTGCGGGCGGCTGCACGCGAACGAGGTGGGCTGGCAGGATCAGCCTCATGAGGATTCTCGTCCTGGGCGGTGGCTGGTTCCTGGGACCGGCCATCGTGGCTGGTGCAATGGCACGAGGGTGGGACGTGGCCACGTTCACGCGTGGACGCTCCGGAAGCACCATGCCCGGAGCGACCGCAGTGCACGGTGATCGAGAGCGGCCCGACGACCTTGCCCGGCTGGCCGAGCACGGCCCCTGGGACGCCGTGATCGACACGTCCGCCTCGGCGCTCAGCTCCCACGACGTACTGGCCGGTGCCCGCGCCTTGGAACCGGTCGCCAACCGGTACGTGTACGTGTCCACAGTCGCGGTGTACGAGGGCTGGCCCACCGAACCCCTGAGCCCCGACTCGGCGGTGTGGGAGCCCCTGGCGGGCGCGGACCAGGAACTTGAGCAGCCACCCGAAGCGACGTCGGGCATCAACCCCATCTACGGGCAGCGGAAGGCCGGTACCGAACGCGCGGTAATTGAGACGTTCGGGCTCGCCCGGACGAGCCTCCTGCGGCCAGGTGTCCTGCTCGGGCCCGGGGAGTACGTCGGGCGTCTACCGTGGTGGCTGAACAGGGCCACACGGGGTGGACGGATTCTCGCCCCCGGGGACCCGTCACGGAGCATTCAGCCTGTCGATGTCCGGGACGCTGCCGTGTTCGCGCTCGACCAAGCGCTGCGCGTGGGGCACCAGGTCCATAACGTTGCCGCGCCGATCGGGCGGGAGACGATGGGCGGGCTCCTTCAAGCGTGCGTGGATGCGACCGGGAGCACCGGGAAATTGGTGTGGGTTCGGGACGAGGTCCTGCTTCGCCATGGACTGCGCCAGTGGACCGAGCTGCCGCTGTGGTGGACCCACCCGGGCACGTCTGCCATCGACGCGTCTTCGGCGGTCCAGGCCGGCTTCGTTAGTCGGCCTCTGGCGGAGACCGTGGTCGACACATGGGCCTGGCTTAGCGAGGGGAACAGGCCGGTGCCGCATAGACGTTGGGCGAAGCACGGCCTCGACCCGAACAAGGAGCGCGCCGTTCTGGCGAGCCTCTAGCCATTGCCCCTGCCGAGAGCCAGCCTCGCCGTCCCGGCCCCCAGTATCTGTGGGGTGGCCACGATGGTGAAGTCCTCGATCTGCCCTGCGAGATCCTGTGCAAGCCGGGCGTCACGGAAAGCCGGCATTGCCAGCGCGGCCTGGATCGTGTTGACCCGTGCCGTGAGTCCGGCCCCGCGCCACTCTCGGGGAAGGCCGAGTACCGGGCTGAGAGCGTCGGCGGCCCCGTCCAGGTCGCCGCGCATCAGCAGGGCGGAGGCCAGATCGGCTCGGGCCTGCGGAGCCACGACGAGCGGGTTGGACTCGCTTGAGCGGGCCGCGATCAGCTCCAGCGACTGGCGGGCGGATGCCTCAGCCCCCGGCCCGTCCTGGAGGATCAGCAGGGTCGAGCTGTTGCTCATCGCGACCCGCTCCAGGTTGAAGTCGAACTCGCCACCGATGGCATGGAGGTCGTCCTCGAGCCGGCTGCGATCGGCCAGGCTCGCCGCGATCGCGCGCTGGGCTTCCTCCGCCAAGCCGCGGTGAGCGTAGGCGCGGGCCGCGATCGCCGCCAGCCGAGCCTTGCCCGTGGCACCGATGCCGGGAAACGACCGGGCTTCATCGATCTTGCGGACCGCCTGGGCGGGCTTGCCCGTCCAGTAGTACAGCACCGCCAAGTATCCGTGCGCATAGGCCTGGAGGGGGCCGTACTCGGAAACCTGGCCGTACAGCGCAGCCGCCCGGGCCAGCTCGAACGCGTGCGGTATCGCGCCAAGGTCGAAGGCGCATGCGGAGAGAAGCGCGGATGCCTGGCCGGCCACAAGGTACAGGCGGCGTCGCTGCGACAGCACTTGCGTGCGGTCCAGCAGCACCTTCGAGACGCCGAGCACCTCCTTCGCCGACACGAAAACCAGGTGCGGCGGCCGCGTGCTGGTGTCCTGGACCAGGCTCATCAGATCGTCTTCGAGCTGGTCGAGCGTGAGGTCGGGCAGCAGCTGAGCGGCCGCGTCGGAGGCGTGGGCGCTGGCATCTCGTGCAGTCATGGAGAGTTCACTTTCATCAAGCACGGGAGCAGATGGCGCCCGAAGCACCTGGGCCTGCTCACCGGAGTGGGACGCGAAGAGCTCGTCTACCGGCCTACCGAAGAGCTCCTTGAGGATCGCGGGCGCCGGGTGGTGTGGCCGGGCGACGTGCCCAGTGCGCCACCGCGTGAAGGTCTTCTCGGTGAGGTCGATGTTCCTGAAGGAGGAGTCGCCGGTCCGCTCGTGCAGCACCGTAGCGGCCCGCCGGTAGTCGGACAGGAAGCCGCGAAAGTCCAAACCGGACTTGGTGATTAAGGCGTCGAGCAGGTTCATCGCGGTCCCTTCGTTGCAGCCCGTGCGAACCGCGTCGTCCTTTGCCTACCACCGTCGGGCGGGTGATCACACGGGCGGAGAAGAAGTGTCCGCGAACTGTCCGTGGTTTGTCCCCAGGCTCACCCGATTGGGGACCAAGTGTCCTTGTTTTGCCAGTGGTTATGTCCGCTGCGCCGGTCCAGTGTTGATCACCGCAAGCGAACCAAGAACGGGGCGCGTTCAAGTGCTCCTGCTGACGGGAGCGATGCACATGGTGGCCGTCGAACACCCGGCCCTGCGCCGCTGGAACGGGCGCTACAGGGCGGATACGGACTTGGTCCCCATGGTGCGTCGCACCGCGCGGTCGGAGCTGGAGAAGTGGGGGTGGGACGTGGGCGGCGAGCGCGCCGGCGATCTGCTGCTCATCCTCGTGGAGCTGGTGACGAACGCGATGCGGCACGGCAGCGGCCCGGGCGACTTCGTCGTGGTGCGGATGGACGAGCGCGGTGGCATCTGCCGGGTCGAGGTCCAGGACTCGCGGCCCGACCGGTTGTTGCCCGCGACCTTCACGGCCTGCGGGGAACGCGGCCGCGGACTGATCCTCGTCGACGACCTGGCGCTCGCCGTGGGAGTGACGACAACGGCCACAACCAAATGGGTAAGGGCGAGCGTTCTCGCCGACGACAAGGCGGGAGCCGCACGGTGAAACTCAATAAGCTCGCCCAGGTGCTCGGCCTGCGGGCCGCGCCCGGACGCCGGCGCAGGCCCGCACCGACGCATCCGAGGCCCGACCTGCCGCAGCGCCACCAGGAGACCGGCCAGAACATGTTTTTCCGGGATCGCCCCTGGACGCCTCCGCCGTTCTGGTGCACCGTCACCGCCTTCTACCAGTACGGGCAGCCGATGACGCTCTGGAGCGGCAGCGCGGACAGCCCCCGCCTGGCCGTCAGGGCGCTGCGCGACCGGGTTCAGGTGCTCGCCGTCGACCTCGACCTTCCCGAGGGCGACGAGCAGCGTCTGTGGCTGGACACCCCGACCGCCGAGGCGCGGGCCGTCGAAGACCTCGCCAGGGGCCGCTCCCACGCCATCGTGATCACCCACGACCAGGTCGTCTACATCATCAACGCCACCCGGTCCGCCCGCGCCCACGGGGCGGCGACCCACGACCTGCTCTGCTCGGCCTGACGGGAACGACCCCATGATGTACACACGACACGGCCGACCGCGGCAGGCCCCGAACTTCAACGCCGGCGCGGCCTGGCTCGCCTCCGCCAACCAGGACCCCGCAGCGGCCACCGACCAGTGGCGTGCCGGACAGCTCGCCGACATCGAGACCGGCCACCTCTTCAACGTCGTCCGAGTCAACGGCGTGCAGCGGGGTCTGGCCGCGCTGACAGACCTGTACCAGGCCGAGGTGCCGGTCGGCCCGGTCCTGCACAACCACGCCGACGGCTGCGTCGAGTTCCTGGTCACGACCCGGGCGGCCGACGGCTGGGACATGCCGCACACGCACCTGATCGGCCCTCCCGACGACACAGACACGCCGTCCACGGTCGCGATGCCGGCCCCCGGCATGCAGCGACTCGCCGGACGGAACTGGCTCGTCCTCCCGGACGGCGAACGAAGACCGACCGACCTCGGAGACCTGGCCGTGGCCCTGCGGCGCGCCGACGTCCGCCTGCGCCACGAACACCCCTGACCCCCGCTACGCCCAGCTGCTCGGGCTGTAGCGGGCCCCTGGCCCGGCCGGTCCGCCTCCCGCCGGACGGCCGGGCCACAACGGATCGGCGACGGCCGATCCCACGCTGACCGTCCCCAGGCGCGGGCGCGCGCAGGGTGGTGCCGCTGCGCCCCCTGGGGACGGTCAGCTCTGACCCCACACCGCCGACAACCACGAGAGCCTGCCGCAGCGGCAGGCAGGAAGGCCGGACCGATGCGTCCCAGTTCCCGCGCACCAGCCGAAGCCCGGACGCCTGGTGCGGCGCGCACCCCCGAGCGCCGGGACCCGGTGGTGGAGGAACCCCGAGTTCGCAAGTGCGGGCACTACACCGCCCTGACGGAGCCGGAGCGTGAGGTGATGGCGCTGCTGGCTGCGGACCTCAACGCCGTACAGATTGCCGAGCGGACCCGGGCATCCCACCATGCCGTCCGTACCCGCCTTGCCGCGCTGGGGCGGCGGCTCGGGGCGGCCACGGTGCCGCAGATCATCGACACCGCCTGCCGGACGAGACTGCTGGTTCCGCCCCAGGGCGTGCTGACGGCGCCGATCTCCTTCACCGCGCTGACCTCGTTCCAGGCCCTGGCGGAGGGCGGCTCCCGGGCATGGATCGCCAAGCGCAGGAAGCTCTCGGAGAACACCGTCGCCACCCACCTGGCGGTCGTCCGTTCCCGGATGCGCACAGCGTGGAACGGGGCAGCCGTCTACCGGCTCCACGGGGTGGCGCCCGCGCTCCTGAAGACCACCACCCCGCCGTGCCCGTCCTGCGGCGCCACGGAAGCACTGCCGTGAGCAGCCCCTTACCGGCGGACGAGGAGCAGGCCGCCGCCGTCGCGGCCCTCGCCGGCATCCCGGTACTCCTGCTCACCGGACACACCGACCCACCCGTGATCTCCGCTGTGCCCGGTGCCGACCGGCCGCGCTGCTACACCTCTACCGCCACCGTGTACGGGGACGGCCTGCGCGCCGAGGTCCACGCGCCGGGCGTGTCGACGCCGGAGGAGCTGGTGCGTCGCGCGCGGCCCGATGCCGCGAAGGTGTGGCCCGCTCTCCTGGCCACGCCCGGCGAGATGGTGTGGGGCGTCGAGACCAGCTACGGAGGCCTGACGGCGCGTGCCGGCACCTGGCGCGGCTGGACGCTGTTCCACCTGACCCCCGACCAGCACGATCGGGGACGTCTCCCGGCGCTACGGGTGGTCGGCGTCGACTCCCTTCCCCCCGGCGGGCCCGGACGTGCCGCCGCCCCCGGCCCGTAGCCGGGTGCACCACCCACGTCGGCAGGCCCGCACGACGCCTGCCGCAGCCCGCCGGGGCCGGGCCCCGGCGAGCGACACCGCGCTCACGCGCAACGCACCTCCAGCACGACCCATGGCGGCCTCCGGGTTAGGGCCGTACCCCGTCAACCGACCACCCCTCAGCAGGAGTTCCCCTGTGTCTGAACCGCTGATCGAGGACCACGACTTCCTCAGCAATATGCGCACCGCCGCGCTCATCCGGGCCGACGGCACGATGACCTGGCTGTGCCTGCCGGGCTTCGAATCGCCCGCGGTCTTCGCGAGCCTCCTCGGCACCACCTCGAACGGTTCCTGGCGAGTCGGCCCGGCCACGTACACCAACACGCCGCCCGAGGGCCTGCGCCGCTACGTCGGCGACACCCTCGTGGTCGAACACACCTGGGACACCGGCAGCGGCGTCCTGGAGGTGACCGACTTCCTGCCCGCCCCGGACGCCACCGGGTATGCGCCGCCGACGGTCGTCCGCATCGCCACCTGCCGCAGCGGCATGGTCCGCCTGGCCTCTGAGTTCCGGCCCCGCCCCGGCTACGGCTCCCTCACCCCCGCGATGCAGTACGTCGGCCACGGCACACCCCGGCTGCGCGTGACGGCCGGCAGTGACACCTACTGGCTGGACGCGCCCCGTCACACCCTCAACCTCGGCGGCAGCGCCTCCTGCGACATGCCGCTGAAGGCCGGGCAGAGTGCGGTCTTCGCGCTGACGTGGGCGCGCACCGGCAGTCCGGCGCCCGCCCGACTGACTGGCACCGCCATGCTGGAGGAGACCCAGCGGTACTGGGCTCGCTGGGCGTCCGCCTGCACCTACGACGGGCCACACCGGGACGCGGTCCTGCGGTCGGCGCTCACCCTCAAGGGTCTGTGTGACCTCGGCGGCGCCGCCATCGCGGCCCCGACCACCTCGCTGCCCGCGCCCGTCGGCGGCGAGCGCAACTGGGACTACCGCTACACCTGGCCGCGCGACACCGCGTGGATGATGAAGTCCCTTCTGGCCCTGGGATACACCGAGGAGCCCACCGCCTACCGGGACTGGCTGACGATCCACCTTGACCCGGACGACCTCCGACCCCTGTACAGCCTCGGCGGCGGCCCGGTGCCGGCCGAAGAAACCCAGCCGCACCTGCGGGGCTACCGCGACTCCAAGCCCGTCCGGGTCGGCAACGCCGCCGCCGACCAGCACCAGCTGGACGTGTACGGCGAACTCGCCGACCTGCTCGCGCAGATGGACGATGCCGGCATCCCGCCCTGCCCGGACGCCGACCACCTGCTCCTCGGCCTCGCGCTCACGGCCGAGGAACTGTGGGAGCAGCCCGACGACGGGATGTGGGAGAGCAGGGGCACACCGCGCCGCTACGTCTCCTCGCTGGTGTGGGCGTGGGTGGCCCTGGACCGGGCGGTGCGCGTGCTCGGACGCCGTGACACGGCCGACCGGGAGACCCTGCGGTGGCTGGCGGCGACCGCCGAGACCATTCATGCCGAGGTGTGCGCCCGGGGCTACGACGAGGAGCGCAACACCTTCACCCAGTACCTCGACGGTCAGGACCTGGACGCCTCCCTCCTGCACCTCGTCCGCGTGGGGTTCCTCCCGGCCGACGACAAGCGGGTGATCGGCACCGTCGAGGCGATCGAGCGCGAACTCGGCGCCGGCGGCGGCATGCTGCTGCGCTACCCGACCCGCACCGATGCCGCCGACAACGTCGACGGGCTGTCCGGCCACGAAGGGGCGTTCCTCGCCACCGCGTTCTGGATGGTCGAAGCTCTCGCTCTCATCGGCAGGGACACTGATGCTCGGGACCTGTTCGACCGCCTCCTGGCGGTGCGCAGCGACCTCGGCCTCCTCGCCGAGCAGTACGACCCCGCTGAGGGGACCCACCTCGGCAACTACCCGCAGGGACTGTCGCACGACGGCCTGATCCGGGCCGCTCTGGCCATCGGCACCGCGAGCACGGTCCCCGCGGCTGACGGTGAGCTGGTGCTGGCGGCGGAGGGGTAGTGGTGCAGCACGAAGTTGCCAACCGGATCGGCGGGCAGGTCGGCAACGCGGTGATGGCGGGAACCGTCAACGGCGGCATCCACATCCAGCCCGCGCCGCCATCGCCCGACCCCCCACGCCAGCTGCGTCCGGTCCCGGACGTCTTCACCGATCGGACCGAGGTGCTGACGGCGTTGGATGCCACGAGAACGGCGCTTCCGGCCGCCACCGCCCCTGTCGTCGTGATCCACGGCCAAGCCGGTGTCGGCCGACGGACGCTCGCCGCCCGCTGGGCACGGCAACTGGCTGAGGACTTTCCCGACGGTCATCTGGTCGTCCGGCTCCCCGGTGGACCCGGGAGAGGAGCGGCGCCGATCGCCGACGTCGCGCGCCGGCTTCTGGGCTCCTCCGGGCTCGCCGTCCCGGTGCCGCTGCCCGCAGATGTCGAGGACCTGCTCGCGCTGTGGAGATCGGTGACCGCCAGCCGACGCGTGGTGCTCGTGATGGAGGAAGCCGACCGCGGCGAGGATGTCATGCCGTTCGTCCCCGCGAACCCGGGCTGCCTCGTCATCGTCACCAGCCGCACCGCGCTGCCTGCCCTCGCCGCCCACGGCGCTCACCACCTCCACCTGCCGCCCCTCGCCACCAGCCACGCCCTTGCGCTGCTGCGCCGCATCATCGGCGAGCAGCGGGTCGCCGCCGAACCGCTGGCGGCGGCCCGCCTCGTGGACGTCTGCGGCGGCCTGCCGCTGGCGCTCGGGCTCGCCGGTGGAGACCTCGTCCTCAACCCGACCAAGTCACTGGCCGACCACATCGGCCCGGCCCCGTTTCCACCAGGAGCGCTCTCCATGGCGATCACCAACGCGATCGACCAACTGCCCCAGGACGAACGGCGGCTCCTCGCGGAGATCGCCGCTCTTCCTGCGCCGGACCTGGATGTCTACACCGTCGCTGCCTCCACCGCCACACCCACCGGCCAGACCAGGAGGCTGCTGGGGGAAGTCGCGGCCCGGCACCTGCTGGAGCACACCGCAGACGTCACCGCCCGCGGGCCCGTGTACGTGATCCGCCCCGAGGTGGCCGAGCGCGCCCTGGTTCCCAACGACGGCCAGGGTGCCCGAGTGGTCGTCCAGCGGTACCTGGACTTCATGACCGCCACCGCCTACGAAGCCGGACGGCGCCTCACCCCCCACCACCGCGTCCTGGAGCACACCAAGCGGCACGAGCCCGCCGAACCCGTCCAGTTCGCTGCCGACGACATGGCACTCGCCTGGCTCGAAGCGATGGCTCCCGCGCTGCTCCCGGCGATCGCCGCCGCCACCAGGCAGGGTGACTACAGGGCCGCGACCTGCGTGCTTCACTCGGCATGGCCGCTGTTCCTCTTCACCCGGTACCCCGAGTGGATTCCCAGCCACCGGCAGGGCCTGGCCGCCGCTGAACGCTGGGGCGACACCGCGGCCATCCGCGACATGCTGGCCATGCTCGCCATCGGCCTGCGCGGCACCCACGACTACGACGAGGCGATCGGGCTCCTCCAGCGTGCCCGAACGCTTGCAGAGGGAGACCTCGAGGGCACCGCCCGGTACACGAGCGACATCGGAGCGTGCCTGCACGCCGGCGGGCGATACGCCGAGGCCATGCCGCATCTGATCGACGCCGCCGACCGCTACGCACGACTCGGCCACGCCCGCGGCCAGGGCCTCGCCCTGATCCTGATCGGGTCGGCACACTCCCGCCAGGGCGAGCCGGCCACCGGAATTCCGGTACTCGCGGAAGCCTGCGCGCTGCTCTCCGGCCTGGCCGCCCCGGACCTGTTGAACGCCGCGCGAGCACGGGCCTTCCTCGGCGAGGCGCACTCCCTTGCGGGGAACCACGACCTCGCTGCGGCTGCACTCGTCGTGGCTCTGGAGCAGTTCCACACCCTCAAAGTGCCGTACTGGACAGCACGCGCCATGGAGTTCCTGGGCCAGGCCGCGTTCCGCAGCGGCCAGCGTACGGCCGCCCGTGACTGGTACAGCGCCAGCCTCGACCGGTACACCGAACTCTCCAGCCGCCACGACACCGCACGCCTTCGGCGCCGGATCAGGGCGGTGACCAACTCGTGAACGACCGCCAGGCGGGAGAGGAAGACGCAGCTGGACCGCGCCCCGGCTCGCCGAGGCAGCGTGGAGGCAGGCCGGTGAAGAGCGTTCTGCGTCACCGTCCCGGCCCGGTCCAGGGCCCGCGAATTCAGCGGGTTCGCCGTGCGAGGGCAACGCAGGTGCTGCCCCATGCCGAGGCCCCGAGGGTGGAGAAGCGCACTCCACGCCGCCCGTTCGAGGGAGGCGACGACACCAAGGCCGCCTTGGAATGGGGCGGGAAGCTGCTCGAAGCTCTCGACGTGGCCTCGGGACCGCGACCGGAACTGACCAGCCACGAAGTGACGCTTCTGGTCGGCTACATGACCGGCATGTCGTACGAGGAACTCGGCGATCTGGACGGCACCAACGCGAAGCAGGTGAACCACGTCTACCACCGGATCAGCACTAGCCTGCGAATGAAGACCCGGCTCCAGACCATGTTCGGCGTGCTCGCGCGCGGCTACGTGCGCCCCGAGCAGATCGTTCCTGCCGAGCTTGCCTGGGGCGAGGTGGCCCTCTCCGCCCACACCGTCGCCCTGCTGACCCTCCTCGCCTGCAACCTGAGCCAGGAGAAAGCCGCCGCGAAGCTCGGGGTCCGCTACGCCCAAGCCCAGTACCTGCTGCTCACCGCACGCGCTGAACTCTGCGCCAAGAACAGCCATCACGCCCTCCTGACCGCAGCGGTCCTCGGCATCATCAACGTGCCGGGCGTACCCCGGTGCGAAGTGCCGAAGCCCCCGCCAGCCGAGCACAACCCTGCGGCCACCAGCGGGCAGTAGGCGGCCCTCACCGGCCGGCTGTCGGACAACGGTGGTGGCGGCCGGAGCGACAAGACCTCCGGCCGCCACCTACCGTCCCTCCTCGCCACCCAGCAGCGCGAGGAGGACGACGGTGGACCTGATCGTGACAGCCGAGGACGTCGCCCGCCGCCTCGGCTACCCCACCCCCCTCGGTGACCCAGTGCGGCAGCGCATCGAGGTCGCCGTCGAGGACGCCCAGGACGCCCTAGTCGCGCACCTCGGTCGTCCGTTGCTGCCCGCGCAGTACACCGAGAGCGGTG
Source organism: Kitasatospora sp. NPDC036993 (assembly GCF_055607525.1). Taxonomy (NCBI): domain Bacteria; kingdom Bacillati; phylum Actinomycetota; class Actinomycetes; order Kitasatosporales; family Streptomycetaceae; genus Kitasatospora; species Kitasatospora sp. NPDC036993. The sequence goes on from NZ_JBVJRP010000001.1 coordinate 594,081, forward strand.
TCCGCGCCGGGGCGGATGGTTGGGTGCTCAGCCACGGGCCCCTCATCGCGGTGATCTCCGCCGTCTTGGACACCGGTACGACGTCGGGTCCCTTCGGCACGCCGACGTACACCGTCACCTACACCGCTGGCATCGATGCCCGCGCCGACCCACAGACCGCCCCGCTGCGCCTGTGGGTCCGTGCGACGGCGTGCCACCACCCGCTGCTGGCCGACGCGCTCGCGCGCCAGCGCCGCGTCGCTTCCGCCTCCGTGGAGGGCCAGTCGGTCACGTACGACACCGCGGCCGAGCCGCCGGTGGTCCTCGCGCCGCCGGACCTCGCCACGACCGACCGGTGGCGGCTGCGCGGCCGCCGGGTCTACCAGGCCCCAACGAGGCCGAACCCGCCCGGGCTCACGATCCCCGGACACTTCGGCTCGGGAGGGCTGTGATGGCGGTCCTGCTGGCCGACCGGCAGCTCGGTGTCCGTACCCGCGGTGCGCCCGTTCTGGATGCGCACGGCGCGGAGGTGACCGGGCCGCTCGGCCCGCTGCGGGGACCGTGGCCAGGCCGTGCCGTGCCGCAGCCGGACGGCACGTGGCACCTGGCCCTGGACACGCAGGCCGGCACCTTGCTGGTCGGCGACGTTGTGGTGGAGCCGGCCGCCGGAGCCGAGTGGACCGTCCTGGTCGCCGACCAGCTGGCGAACACCGTCGACCCGTCGCTGGCCTACGTGCGGGTCAGGGCCCGCTCTCGGACGGCGAACGGCACCCGGCCGGAAGGACACCCGTGATGGCCCACCTCGAACTACCCCCTGACGTCGCCCGCCGCCTGGCCCCGCTGATGCTCCAGCACACCCAGCGCCTGGCTGAGGAAGTAGGGGAGGAGGCCCGGCGGCGGGCCCCGGCGGCCAAGACCTGGCACACCCAGGAAGACGGCCACGCGCGGCCCAGCCACCAGGCCGCCGACGGCCAGACCGTACCGGCGCCGCTGCCCTTCTCCGTCGGAGACACCATGCTGTCCGGACCCCGCGATCCCGAAGGCCCGGTCGAGGAGACGGAGGGGTGCCGGTGCACGGTCACCGAGGACCCGGAAGCCGTCGCCGCCACGATTGCGGCGGGCAAGGCCGCCATCTTCGGTACGCGTACGCGCGTCACCGTCTCCTGCGACTTCCCGCGCGCGGCCGAGGCGGAGTTCGCGCACGGCGACGGCACGCACTTCATGAGCGGCGCCGCTTCCCAGGTCGCCTCCCGGCACCGCTGACCCGCCGCGCGAGGCCCGTACCAGCGTGCGGTGCGGTGCGGCGGGACGGACGGTAGGGGTCGGGCCCTGCTTTCCTTCGCCGGTCACCCGCCACCGCCCGAAGGAGCCGACATGGCCCAGCCCGACCACGTCCGGATCGTCCTCGCCCACCACCTCACCCGGGACGGGGAGCAGCTGCTGCCCGGCGACGAGATCGAGGTCCCGCACCACGAAGCCCGGCAGCTGATCGGCGCCGGCTACGTCGCCGACGTCGACCCCACCAACTCGGCCGCGGTCGCCAAGGCCCTCAAGCCCGAGGTCGAGAGCAAGCCGGCCGTGGCCAAGCCGGCGGCGAACAAGGCGGCAGGGCAGGCGAGTGGGTGACCTGGCCTCCCTCGACCCTGAGGAGCTGGTTGTCGCCTGGCTGTCCGGGCACGCCGAGCTGACGAAGGCGCTCGGCGGGCCCGGCCGGGTCGGGGCCCGCAACGCCCCGCCCTACCCCCGCATCCGCATCACCCAGGTTCCCGGTGGCTCCGCCCCGGGCTGGCGCTGGACCGCCACCTTCCACCTCCAGGTCGAAGCGCTCGGCGACCTGGACCGGTCGACGTCCCGCCCTGTGCTGCGCCGGGCGTTCGCCACCGCGATCAAGGCTCTGCACGAGCTGGCCGAGGAGGCCGCCGTGCCGGGCCGGCCGGTGGTGACCGCGGTGAAGGCGCTGTCGGCTGGAGGGTGGCTGCCGGAGCCGACCGGCCAGGCCCGGTACGTCGCCGTGCTTGCCGTCACCGCGCACCCGCCGACCGCGTGACGGGGGCCATTGCGCGAGTTGTGCGACAGCCCCACGCGCGGTGCCGGCGCGACGCTACTGCTCGGCGCGGCCTACGGTCTGGCTCGTTTCTGGCGGTCCGCGTTGAGGAGGCCGGTCGTGCCCGCGGAGAGCATGTTCGTTGCGCAGATGGCCCGTCTGTACCTGGCGGCGCCGGGTACGGTCGCGCCTGCGGACCCGGTGGCGGCGATGCCGTCCGGGTGGAAGGAGGCCGGGCTGTTCAAGCCGGGCAGTCTGGAGTGGAACACTGACCCGAAGTTCGAGGAGCTGCGGAGCCATCAGCTGAGGTATGCGGCCCGCACCATTCAGACCGAGGACGCCGCGACCGTCAAGGTCGAGCTCCAGGAGTGGAACGCGGGCAACATCGTCGCGGTGTACGGCGGCGGCGAGGTCGCGACCGTCACTCAGGGCGGCAAGACCTTCTACCGGTTCAACCCGCCGAAGGTGGGTGGGCGCAAGCAGTTCGCGGCGGTGGTCGAGTTGGTCGACGGCGCGAAGCACTACCGGCGGATCGTGCCGCTGTGCGAGCAGGTCGCGTCGGTGAATCAGAAGTTCCCCAACGATTCCGAGTCGACGTTGCCGTTGGAGCTGAAGGTGATCGGGGGCGAGGTCGGCGACCCCTGGTACGACCTGACCGACGACCCCGGCTTCGCCCCGGTGGCGGCGTGAACTTCACCTAGCGGCAGCGGTGTTGGGGGCTGTGCCCATCCGCAGCCCGTGCGCCTACTGTGGATCACGTCGGGCAGCCCTCTCCCCCCTAGGGCCACCCGACCCCGCGATGCCCCGGCCTCCCCTTCGGCCGGGGCATCGCCATGTCTGCACCCTTGGCGGCCGCAGGGTTCCTGTCGGCCGGCGTGCCGGTCTGAGGTCTGTCGTCCTCGGGGCGACGCTAACTGCCTTCGGCTCCTACGGTCTGCGGCGTTCCGTTGCCGACAGACCGAGGAGCCGACATGGTCGGGATCGACCTGGACGCCGCCCGTGAGCGTCGTCTGGCCGCTGCTGCCGAGAAGGCGCGCGCCGCCAAGGCCGAGTACACCGTCGGCGAGGAGCCGCTGATCTTCGGCGGCGCCACGGTGGCGATGCTCCCGGCCGAGCTGCCGCTCGCGGTGTGGGAGCCGCTGATCGGCATCCCGTACCTGCCGCTGCTGCTGCGTTCCCTGGTGGAAGCCGCCCAGACGCGGGGCGGCCAGCAGACCGAGGCCGCGAGCCTGATCGTGGACGTGCTCGGCTCGGAGCCGACACTGCCGTCCGACCTGCTCGCGGCAGCCGCCGAGATGGGCCGTCGGCTGCTCGGGGAAGACGGGTTCGCCCGGCTGATGGAGCAGCGCCCCAGCCACCCGGACATCTTCGAGCTGGTGCGCGCCGTCTGGGCGAAGTACTTCCCGGGTGGCAGCCTGGGGGAACTCATGGGGCCGTCCGAGTCGCCTTCGCGCGCTGGGACGACCTCGAAGCCGACTTCCAGCGGTACTACCGGCTCGACGCCCGCGGTGTCTGGGGACGGCCCGGTGACCCTGGATTCTTCGGCACCCGACGCCTCCTGACCCTGATGCGGGGGCTGCCAGCCGAGGCCCTGCTGCGTCGGGACGGCGCGGAGGTCGGCGCGGACCGCTGGGGGCTGACGCAGGAGCTGCTGGCGCAGCTGGTCGAGCTGGTGTCGGTGCTGGCGGCGGAGCACCGCCTGCGCAGGCCGGTCGAACTGCCGCGCCCGGCCTACCTGAGCGCCGGCCGCGGGCACGAGCGGGACCGTCAGGGCATGGCCCGGGCGGTCGCCGTGCTGCGCCGCAGCGGGAAGGCGGCCAGCCGTGGCTGAGGAGATCGATTCCGGCCGCCTCGTCGTCGAAGTCGTCGCCGAATCGTCGGGGTTCGCGGCGGACGCGAAGACCCGCGTCGACGCGGCGGTGCGCAACCTGCGGGCCAAGATCCGCCTGGACCCGGACGCCTCCGGGCTGCGCGAGCGCGTCGAAGCCGCCGCGCAGGCCACCCGCGCACGCATCAAGGTCACGGTCGACGTCGACCTTGCGGGGCTTCGCCAGCGCGTCCAGGCGGCCACGACGGCCGCTCGCGCCCGTATCAAGGTCGCCGTCGACCCGGACACCTCCGGGCTGGCGGAGAAGGTGCGGGCGGCCACTGTCCGTACCGCGTACGTGCGGGTCGGGGTCGGTCTCGATACCGGCAACCTGCGTCAGCGCGTGCGGGCCGCCGCCGAGGCGGCGGCGGCCACCGTCAAGCTCGACCTTGACGTCGAGACGGCCGGGCTGCGCGCTCGCGTCAAGGAGGCGCTGGCCGGCCTGTCGGTGCGCGTGCGGGTCGACGTCGACACCGCCGCCGCGACCACCCGCCTCGCGGCGTTTCGCACGCTCGCGTCCCGGCCCGTCGACGTCCCGCTCAACGCCCGCGGCTCGGCCGGCGGCGGTGAGTCCGGGGGGTTTCTCCAGGCCGCCGAGGGCTTCGGCTCCACCGTCGCCGGGCTGGCCCGCCTGCCCGCGATGGCCTCCGGGGCGCTCGCCCTCGGCCAGGCCCTCACCCAGGTCGCCGCCGGGCTCTTCGCGATGGGCGCGGCCGCCGCGCCCGCGGTCGGACTGCTCGGTGCCCTTCCCGGGGCGGCGGGCGCCGCCGCGCAGGGCCTGGGCACCCTGCTGGCCGCGTTCTCCGGCATCGGCGCCGCCGTCAAGGCACTCGGCCAGGCCGACAAGCAGTCCGCCGGGGCGTCGTCGGCCTCCGCGCAGGCCCGGCAGGCCGCCGCCGACCGGGTGGCGGACGCGCAACGTCGCCTCGGCACCGCCCAGCGCGACAGCGACGAGCAGGCCCTTCGAGGCGCCGAGCAGGTCGCGCAGTCCCGACGCCGGCTCGCCGACGTCCAGGAACGGGCGGCGGCGCAGGTCGCCGCCGCCGACCGGCAGCTGGCGGCGGCGGAGCTCACGGTCACCCGCGCGCACCAGGCCGCCGCGCAGGCGCAGCAAGCGCTCAACGACGCCCGGCAGGCCGCGCAGCGCACCCTGGAAGACCTGAACCGGGACGCGGCCCGCGGCCCGCTGGAGGAGCAGAAGGCGCTGCTCTCCCTGGAACAGGCCCGCTCCCGGCTCAACCAGGTCAACGTCAGTCCGTTCTCGTCGGAGACGGACCGGCGCGAAGCCCAGGTCTCCTACCAGGAGGCGGTCAACCAGCTCGAGGACGTCCGCACCCGCAACAAGCGGCTCGCCGAGGACGTCAAGAAGGCCAACCAGCAGGGCGTCGAGGGCAGCGACCAGGTCACCTCCGCCAAGGAGCAGCTGACCCGCGCCCAGGAGGCCGAACAGGACGCCGTCCGGGGTGTCCAGGAGGCCGAGCAGCAGGCCGCCCGCGCCCGCGTCGAAGCGGTGCGCGAGGTCCAGGACGCGCACAACGACCTCGACAAGTCCGTCCGTGAGGCGCAGCGCCAGCAGAAACGTTCCGCCGAGCAGGTAGCGGACGCGCAGCGGGACGTGGCCCGCGCGGTGCGGGACCAGTCGCAGGCGCTGGCCTCCGCCGCCGGCGCCGCCAACGCCGCCGAGGAAGCGCTCAACGCGCTCTCCCCGGCCGGGCAGCGCTTCGCACGGTTCATCTCCGGCACGGTGCAGCCCGCCCTGCGCGGGCTGCGGGACACCGCGCAGGAGGCGCTGCTGCCTCCGCTGGAGACGGCGATCAGCCGCGGGCTGAGCCTGCTGCCGATCTTCAACCGGGCGATCGGCGACACCGGGCAGGTGCTCGGCCAGGCCGCCGAGCGCGGCGCGGAGATGGCCACGTCCGGGCCGTGGCGGGCGGACCTGGCGCAGGTCGGCTCAACCAACACCCGGGTCATCGGCTCGCTGGCGAACGCCGGCCTGAGCGCGGCCGACGGCCTGCGCAACATCACGGTCGCCGCCGCGCCGCTGCTGGAGCGCCTCGCCGGCGCCACTGAACGCGGTCTCGCCCTGGCCGCCGCGTTCATCCAGGCCCGCCGCGACGGCGGCCAGCTCGGCGCGTACTTCCAGCGCGCCGGGGACACCGGCGCGCAGCTGTGGGGCATCCTGCGGGACATCGGCCTCGGTGTCCTGAACATCGGGCGTGCCGCCGCCCCCGCCGGACAGCAGCTCCTCAACTCGCTCGCCAACGCCGCGAGTGCCTTCCGCACGCTCACCGGCGAAGGCGAGACGCAGGCCAAGCTCGCCGGGTACTTCGCCAACACCGTCCCCGTCCTCCAGGAGGTCGGGCGGCTGGTCGGCGCCCTCGGCGTCGCCTGGTTCAACTTCACCAACAACCCGGCACTCGCGCCGCTCATAGCCCGGCTGCGCACCGAGGTCCTGCCTGCGGTCATGCAGCTGGCCGGATCGCTCGGCAACGGCCAGCTGTGGGACCAGCTGCTCGGGCTGCTCTCCTCGATCGTCGGCATCGCCGCCCAACTCGGCGGCCTCGGCAACACCTTGTCCGGGTTCCTGTTCGTCATCCAGGCCGTCGCCTCCGCCGTGCAGGTGCTGCTGTCGATACCCGGCATGGGCGCCTTCGTCTCGGCGCTGCTGACGATGGCCGGCGTGGCGGGCGGGGTGATGTTCGTCGCCAACGCGATCGGTGCTGTGCGCGGGGCGCTGACCCTGCTGTCCGCCAACCCGATCATGCTGATCGTCGCCGCGGCCGCCGCGCTGGTGCTGGCGTTCGTCACGGCCTACCAGAAGTCCGAGTGGTTCCGCAGCGTCGTCAACGGTGCGATCAGCGGGCTCGCCGACGGCGTGCGCTACGCCCTCGACGGCATGGTGTCCTTCGCGGCCTGGTCCTGGGGCAAGCTGTCGGGGATCTTCGCCCCGCCGATCCGCTTCCTCGTCAACACCGTGTACGACGGCGGTATCCGCAAGGCCTGGAACTGGATCGCCGACTCCTTCGGCCTCGGCAAACTCCCCAGCTTCACCGTCGGGTTCGCCCGAGGCGGCGTCGTGCCCGGCTACGCGCCCGGGCGCGACACCGTGCCCGCGATGCTCTCCCCCGGGGAGGGCGTGCTCGTGCCGCAGGCCGTGCGCCAGCTCGGCGGAGAAGGGGGCATCAGCGCCCTCAACGACGCCGCCCGCGCCGGGCGCCTCGCCGACGCCGGCGCACCCGTGCAGGGCTTCTTCCTCGGCGGCCTCGTGGACGGCGCTCTCGACAAGCTGCGTGACTGGGCCGCCGGTGCCCTCGGCAAGGCCCTCAACCCCGTACGGTCCTGGTTCAACTGGATGCCCGACAACGCGTGGGGCGGCATGCTGCGCGGCATGGTCAACCGGGCCGTCGACGGCGTGCTGGCCTTCGTACGCGGCTACGCCACCGGGGGAGTGGTGCCCGGCTACGCGCCCGGCCAGGACAGCGCCCTGGCCCGGCTCAGCCCCGGCGAAGGCATCCTCACGCCGCAGGCCGTGCGCGGCCTCGGAGGCGGCGCCGCCGTCAGCGCGATCAACGCCGCCCGCGGGCAGCTCGCCGACACCGGCCAGGGCGAGCGCATCGGCACCGTCATCTCGCCCGGCGCGATCGTGCAGTACATCACCAACCCGCTGCCCGAGACGCCGGGGGAGACCGTTAACAACCGGCTGCGGGCCCTCGCCAGCTTCGGCCTGTTCGACAAGGAGAGCGCCTGATGGCCCGCGAGCGCTGGCTGGTGGACGGCTACGACCTCACCGACGGCCTGGTGCGCGACGTCGAGTACCGGGCCGGGCTGACCGGCACCCCGGCCGTCGTCGGCGCGAACGCCACCGTCCCCAACCGCATCGGGGAGCTGTGGAGGCCCAAGCACCACGGCCCCGGCAAGTTCACCCTCGCCCTGTGGCTGGCCCCCACCAAGGGCGGCTGGCAGGACGTCGAAGCGGCGTGGGAAGACCTGCTGCGCGTCGTCGCCCGCCCGCACCGGCTGCTCACCTTCGAGCGGCACACCGCCGCCGGCCAGGTCCGCCGCTGCGAGGGCGAGGTCCTGTCCGCGCTCACCCCGACGCCGCTGGGCCAGAGTGGCATGCGCATCAGCCTCGAGGTCAACGTGCCCGCCGGGTACTGGGTGTCCGCCGACACCAGCACCCAGGCGACCGCTCCCGGCACGCCCGTGCCGCAGGACCTCGTGCTCACCGCGTTCGCCGACGCCACCGCGCCCATGGAGCAACTCGCCTACCTGCTCACCGGGCCGATCACCGCCCCGACCGTCACCGACACCACCGACGGCGCCGGGGACTCCTTCACCTACACCGGGCAGATCGGCGCCGGGCAGAGCCTCACCGTGGACGCCGCCACCTGGCAGCTGACCGGCGGTGGAGGCTTCGTCCCTGACCCGGGGCGCCTGACCAACACGGGGCCCGCCTTCCTGCGCCTGGCCCCCGGCCGCCCCGGCAAGCCGCCGAGCGTGCGCCTGACCGGCGTCAACACCGGGCCCACCACCCAGCTCGCCGTCACCGGCCGCCGCGCCTACCTGACCTGACCGGAGAACCACCGTGGCCGTCCACCTGCGCGTCTCCAGCCCGAGCGGCAACCTGCTCGGGTTGCTGCCCTACCCCGCCGACCTCAAGACGCAGGCCGAGCACAACGGCCCCGGCGCGCTGACCTTCACCTACCCGCGCAACGCCCCGGGCGCCGGCCTGCTGTCCGGGGACGACCCGCGGATCTCCCTCGTCATCGACGGCGTCGAGCAGCCCGAGCGGTACCTGCTGGAGGACGACGGCGACGACCCGGCCGACGACGCGGGCGAGGCCCGGCCGGTCCAGGTCGGCTGCCGGGGCGCCCTCGCCCTGTTGGAGCGCGCCGTGATCTACCCGGTCGGCCACACCCCCGGTCAGGCCGTGCAAGGCCTCGACGCGCACTTCCCGTTCGTCAACGCCACCCCCGGCGCGATCCTCGCCACCCTGCTCCAGCGCGCCCAGGCCCGCGGTGCCCTGCCCGAGGTCAGCTGGGACTTCACCTCCGCCGCCGACAGCGCCGGACGCCCCTGGCCCACCACGTACACCGCCCAGTACGACGCCGGCGGCGACCTGCTCAAGACCGTCGCCTCGATCACCGGCGCGGGGTGGGCCGACGTGCGGATGGAGGGCTACCGCCTGCGCGCCTACGTGCCCGACACCGTGTGCGCCACCGACCACCCCGGCATCGTGCTGTACCTGGGCCGGGACGTCCTCAAGGGCCCCCGGCAGCGCTCCCGCCGCTCGGTGCGCTCCCACCTGCTGGCCTCCGGCGACTCCGGCAACCTCGCCGAAGTCGTCAACCCGACCGCGGCCGCCCGCTACGGGCGCCGGGAGGCCTTCGACGGCCGCGGCGGCATCACCGACGCCGCCACCCTCGCCGAACTCGCCCGCGTCACCCTCGGCGGCATGGGCGCCGCCTCCGAGGGCTTCACGATCGAACTCGACCCGGCCGCCACCCAGTACCGGCCCGGCATCGACTACCGGGCCGGGGACTACATCCGCTACGACCAGCGGCGCACCGACCCGACCACGCTGGAGCCGCTGCGGGTGCGCACCATCGCCACCACGTACGACGCCGCCGGCCAGCCCAGCAGCAGCCTGGAACTCAACGACCTGTTCGTGGAGCAACGCATCCGGGTGCAGCGGCAGCTGGACGCCCTCACCAACGGCTCCGCGACCGCGTCCCGTACCCCGCTGCCGCCGCTCGGCGACCGCAACGACACCATCGCCCCGAAGAAGCCGGACGCGGTGCTGCTCGGCTCGTGGGCCTACCTGGACCGGGACGGACAGCAGCACGCCGCACTCGCGGTGTCCTGGCCCGCGGTGACGCAGAACGCCGACGGCACCGTGTACGACGACGCCGGCGCGTATCTCGTCTCCTACCTGCTGCCCGGCCTGCGGATCGCAGGGCAGGACCCGCAGTGGTCCCCGGAGCAGACCGTCCACGGCACCATCGCCCACTACGACCAGCTCCCGGCCGGGCAGCGCGTCCAGGCCCGGGTGCGCACCGTGGACGCCTCCGGCAACTCCTCCACCTGGCAGCTGTCCGAGGAGACGGTCCTCGCCAGCGACACCACCCCGCCACCGGTGCCGTCCAAGCCGGCCGTCGCCCGCCTGATCGGCGGCATCCGCGCGACGTGGGACGGCCTCGGCGCGCAGGGCGAGCAGATGCCCGCCGACTTCGCGCACGTCGAAGTGCACGCCTCGACCGCCGCAGGGTTCACCCCGACCGCCGCGACCGTCGTTGACCGGCTGGCCGGCGCCGCCGCCTCCCCCGTCACCGGCCTCGCCTACGGCACCACCTACTTCCTCAAGCTCGTGGCGGTCGACCGGGCCGGGAACGCGTCCGCGCCGTCGGCCGAGGTCTCGGCAGTGCCGGACATGGTGATCGGCTCCGACCTCGCCGACAAGATCCTCACCGCCGGGAAGTGGGCCGACGTCGAACGGGCCTCGCTCCAGACGAGCTTCTTCACCGGCTTCGCCACCGACGACCCCCGGTGGGTGCAGACGTCCGGCAGTGCCGACGCCACCTGGCCCACCGCCGCCCGGGCCGACGCGCCCACCGGCGGCCGTGCGCTCGTCGCCACCCGGACCGTGCGCCTGGAGTGGTCGGAAAACCTGCTGCTGGACCCGGCCGTGCTCTACCGCATGTCCGTGCGCCTGCGGCAGACCGCGGGCACGCCGAGCACGGTCACGATCGGCCTGATGGGCATCGCGGCCGACGGCACCACCCGGATCAACCGGCAGGGCAACAACGCCGTCGACCTCGCCTTCGCCGTGTGCGCCAACACCGCCCCGCTGACGGCCGGCGGCGGCTGGGCGACCCTCACCGGCTTCCTCAAGGGATTCGGGCCCGCCGCCGGGCCGTTCTGGAGTGCCCAGCCCGACCCGCAGAAGCCCACCACCCTGCACCCCAACGTGCGTTTCGTGCGCCCGCAGTTGCTGCTGAACGTCGACGGCGGCACGGCGGCCGTCACCGAGGTCGACATGTTCACCCTGGAGGCGCTGGAGTTCCCGCCCAACATCGTCGGCGCCGTCCAGATCGCCGACGCCACGATCGTCGGCGCGAAGATCGCCCTGGCGACCATCCAGGACGCCAACATCGGCACCGTCTCCGCGAGCAAGCTGACCGTGGGCCAGCTCAACGCGGACGTCACGGTGTCCGCCCGCATCAAGACTGCCGACACCGGCGCGAGAGTCGAACTCAACTCCGCCGGCATCGAGGCGTGGAACGCCAACGGGGTGAAGACCATCTCCGTCTCCGCCTCCACCGGCGACGTGCGGATCGTCGGCGGCCTGTCCAGCGGAACGACCGGGCAGCGCATCGAGATCAACCCCGGCGGCAGCCTCCCGGAGATCCGCTTCTTCCCCACCAACGGCGACAACTACGCATTCATCAACGCGGTCGGCGGGAACAACGGCTCGGCGTACATCGGACTGAACAGCGGCACCTTCCAGCACAACGGGCAATCGACGGCCTACCGCCTCTACCTGACCGACTACGTCTCCGCCCTGGAGACCATCCGCACCGACACCCAGCGCCCGTGGGGCGGCAGCGTCCAGATGAACGCGAGCCAAGGCGCCGCGCTCGCGTACATGGCCGAGGACTCCTTCAAGGGCTACGTGATCGCCACGGATTCGGGCGTCCAGATCGGCCGGAACAACGAGCAAGGCGGCACCACTGAGCTGTGGATCGACGCCAACACCCTCCAGTACAAGGGAAGTTTCCTGAACTACTGGTACGCCGAGCCGGACCGCGGTCTGTTCACCGGCACGGTGGGGATGCGCAACTGGACGTCCATGTCGATCTCCTACGGGCCGACGATGCAGTCCGAGATGGTGCCGATCGTCACCCTGCGGGACTGGCAGGCCGTGCGGGCCTGGCAGGTCACCGCCTCTTCCCTCACCGGCTTCACCACCACCCTCGCCTCCGCCAGCACCGACGGCTCCGTCGGCTTCTGGTGCTACCGCATCTGACACGAACGGGGAACAACCATGCCCGAGCAGTACCGGGTACTCGACGCGGCCCGGATCAATGTCGGTGCGACGCAATGCTGGGCCGTGCGCCAGCAACGGCCGGACGGAGACCACCACATCACGGTCTTCCCGGCCTCCGCATTGGAGTGGCGGGCTGCCGAGTACGACATCGACCACGCCACCCAGGACGGCATCGACATGATCCTCGACATGCTGCTCCACGAGCCGTGGATCGCGGACCCCCTCGAACACCGCCACACCGATCCGGCCGCCGCGACGAGCCTCGCCGTCGAGGAGCCGGCGCCCGTCACCCTGCACACCGCGCCCGACCGGGCCACCGCCCGCCAGGCCCACCTCGAACGGATCGCCCACACCAAGCGGACCCGGGTCGCCGTCACGACCGGACCTGCCACAGGAACGCGCCGCGCGGCAGCCGCGAAGCCCGCACCGGACCCGCTCGACATCATCCGGCGCCACCACGGCATTTCTCCGGAGGGAGTGGCCGCGAAGACAGAGATCGTGGAGCAGACCCGACGGCAACTCGCCCTGCCCCAACCGCCCACCGAGAACGAGGCGAACCGCGTCAGCCCGGACAGCTTCACCACACCGGTGTGGGACGCCGCGGTGCCCCGACGCGACGAAGCGCAGCACAACGACCAGGACGCGGCATGACCGACGGCCCCACCCCCGAACAGCTCGACCGCCTGCTCAGCACCGCCGACCGCCGCCGGCTCACCCCTCCCGAAGCCGCCCTGCTCCGAAGCGGCGTCCAGCACCTGCGCAACGCGGCCGCCCGCACCCGGCCGAACACCGGCGACACCACCAACCCGACGAAGTGAACGGAGCCCCGCCACCATGGAGCACACCGCCCAGCCCATCACCGTGGACGCCGAGCAGTACATCGCCCGGCTGCGCACCCAGACGGCCGAGGCCTGGGGGCACGCGCAGGCGGAACTCGCCCTCGCCCGCGAGGAGATCGCCGTACGCGCCGCGCGGGAAGCCGACCTGGAACGGCGGATCGCCGAGCTCGAATCCACCATCGCCGAACTGCGCGGCACCTCGACGCGACCGTAGACACCGCCGCGTCCTACCGTCCCCCGCTGTGGAACGGGACCCGGACGACCAGCAGCCTCCCGCTGGCCGACGACACCGACGGAGGACCAGATGGAGCGAGATCACCGGGTGGAAGTCGATCCGGGACCTGGTCCTGTTCCTGCTCGGAGCAGCGGTGATCGTGCGGGAGGCGTGGACGCCACCGGCCGACCCGAGCGTGATCATCACGGGCCTGACCCTCGCGGGGCTGCCCGCCGCGCTGTCAAGGGACGAACGGCCGCCGCGCGAGTAGCCCCGCGCACCGGCCTCCTGGCCCGATACCGGTTCACCGCCGGCTACCTGGCCACCGCCGGCATCACGTTCGCCGCGACCTGGCCGCTCTGAGCGCCAAGCCCGCCCATCACCAGCACCAGGAGACGACCGTGAACATCCTGAACGACACCGAGGCGTGGGGCCTGCTGCTCGGCGCCGTCACCCCCTGGGCGACCGCGCTCGTCCAGCAGCCGCACTGGACCAAGCCGGTCCGCGCCGTCGTCGGGGCCGTGGCCTCCGGCATCGTCGGCATCGTCACCGTCCTCGCCCGCGGGGACATCGCCCACGCGCAGACCGCCCTGACCACCGTCGCCCTCACGATCGTGGCCTCCAAATCGTTCTACGACGGCCTGTGGCAGCACGCCGGCGCCGGGGCGCTGGAGCGTGCGACCGCCCCGGACCGCCGGTCCGGTTGGTAGCCGGCCCTGTGTCTGCGGCCGGCGCTACCCTAGAGTGATGATGTGGCCGCCGGGTCGACCGGCCGTGTGCTCTGGCAACAAGCCCTTCGGGGCTGTCTCCTATCAAGGGGAGCACACGGACCCGGGCGGATTCGCAACCCGCGGGCCCGGTGGCCACACTTCCTAATCTCCCTTCTCCGCAGCTGATTTGGCCACGTGGTGGGTGTTCCCACGCAGGCAGGGCTGGCGGGAGGGTGGAGGCAGGCAGCCACACCGGGGCCTGCGACCCCCGGTGCCGCCACGGAGACAAGGAAGGCACCCTGACGTGACACCGACCGAACAGCAGCCACCCCCCGCGACCGAACAGGTCACCCCGCTGACGGACAACCGTGCGGAGATGGCCATCGAGTCGCCTGACCAGGTCCTGGAGATCACCGGAGAGCAGCGGTTCTGGACGAAGGCCCAGCGGGCGGCGATGGCCACCATCGGCCTCAAGGACGCCCCGATGGCCGAGCAGGTCGCGTTCTTCCACATCTGCAAGAGCACCGGTCTCGACCCCTTCCGGCGGGAGATCTACTACATCCCGCGCAAACGCAAGCTGTTCGGCCAGGACGAGGTGTACTACACCGCTCAGACCGGGATCGATGGTTTCCGGCACATCGGGCAGCGCAGCGGCCGTTTCATCCGCCGTGTCGGCCCGTTCTGGACCGGTCCCGAGGATGACCCCGCGTGGTGGACTCTGGGCGAGGACGGGATCAACCGCCGCCGCTGGGTCGACGTTTGGCTCGCTCCGGGACTGCCCGCCGCTGCGATGTGCCGCATCGAGCACTACAGCATCGCCGGGGACAGGACGGTCAGTCAGGCCGTCGCGCTGTTCAGCGAGTTCGCGGTGACGAAGGACGAGTGGGTGCGCGGCGAGCGGACCGGGCAGAAGGTGCTCTCCGGGTTGTGGCCGACGATGGGCGTCCACATGATCGGCAAGGTGGTCGAGGCCCAGGCCTGGAGGGTGGCCTTCCCCCGCGAACTCGTCAACATCTACGAGCACACCGAGATGGAGCAGGCCGACGCCGCCCTGGCCAACCAGGTCCACGAGGACTCGGCGCAGCGTCGCCGGTCGGCCCGCGCGCAGTCGCAAGCGGGCACGGTCATCCCCGGGACTGTGGTTACCGCCTCCACCCCCACTACGCCCGAGGGCGGCGCGGAACAGGGCACACCAGTGACCGGTACGGAGACAGGCGCGCCGCTCACCAAACCGGAAGATGAGCCGTTCACCGCAGACGAGCTGCGCCAGGAACTGCGCGCCTACGCCTCCGCTATGGGCAGCACCGTCACCAAGATCACCGACCGGTGGCGGAAGGCAACCGGCATCGGCGTCAACAAGGCGAACACGACTCAGCTCACTATCCTGCTCGGCGAGCTGCGCCCCTACGTCGTGGCCGCGCTGGGGTCCCACCCCGAGGCGGCCGAGCACGTCGAGGCCGGCGGCCTGCTGGTCCGGCTCGACCCCGACACCACCGTGTGGAGCAGAGAGGACGCCCGAGAGGGCTAGCCCGTCCCCCTTGTCCACTCCACCCGCAGGGCCGCGCCCCGGCCGCGCGGCCCTGCGGCCTGCCCACACGGACACCTCATGCAGCCCCTCATCGAGCAAGCCCGCGAGCTTGCCCGTGCCCGTCTCATCGGGCCCAGCCCGCTCCCGTGCCGCTGCGGCGCTCCCCGTCACGCGCACCGGGGACAGAAACGCTCCGGCGGCCACCCCTTCACCAACTGCGCCCGCTATCGCCGCGACCCAGCGGACGTGCTCCTCGAACGGGCCCAGGCGGCAGCCCACGCCCGGCTCGGCGAGGACCTCGCGGCGTCCGAGCGCACCGGCCGCCGCCGACGTTCCCGCCGCCCCAAGAAGCCGGGCCAGTGGTCGATCGGTGCCTCCGACACCAGTTCCTGCCGCCGCGCGATCTGGTACCGGGAGAATCCGCCACCCGGCTACGTCCCGGCCCCTGTGGACCGGCGCGCGGCCCGGGCCGGGACCCTGATCCACGACTCGGTGTCCCGCCGCCGGCGCGCCCTGTACCCGTGGCGGCTGTACGAGCAGTCGGTCACCCTGCCGGGCCTGGACCGGCCGAGTCGCTACGACGAGTACGACCCAGTCACCGGTGTCCTGTACGACTACAAGACCGCCGGGGACTGGAAGTGGGCACTCGTCGGCGGCGACGGCCCGCCGGAGACGGAGTGGGACCAGACGCAGCTGTACGCCCTCGCCCTGCGCCTCGCCGGCGAGGTGGTGACCGAGGTGAGGATCATCTACTTCGAGCGCAAGAGCGGCAGCGACGAGGAGTTCACCCGCCCGTTTGACGAGCGGGCTGCCCGTCGGGCGCTCGGCCGGTTGACGGCGATCGCCACGGCTCTCGACTTGGGCACCGCGCTGCCCCGGGACCGGTCCGGGCCGAGCACCGATGTGATCTGCAAGCGCTTCTGCCCAGCCCGCATCGAC
This sequence comes from Kitasatospora sp. NPDC036993, assembly GCF_055607525.1. Classification (NCBI taxonomy): domain Bacteria; kingdom Bacillati; phylum Actinomycetota; class Actinomycetes; order Kitasatosporales; family Streptomycetaceae; genus Kitasatospora; species Kitasatospora sp. NPDC036993. Next base: position 610,248 of record NZ_JBVJRP010000001.1, read on the forward strand.
TGCTGGAACATGCTTCAGGCCGAGGCCGCTGGCCGCTCACCGGAGTCGTACACCCTCGTCACCGACAAGGCCGACATCGAATGGGCCCTCGGCGAGTACGACCGGCACCGCGCAGCGAAGTCCGACGCAGAGAAAGCGCAGAACGTCGCCCGGGCGCTGCTCGACGGGGTTCCGCCCGACACCTACGGCGAGTGGGAGTACGTGCGCACCGCCGGGCGCCTCAAAGACCCCGAACCGGACCACCAGGGCAGAGTGCGACAGCTCGAAGCGTTCTGGGACAACCCGCCGAACGAGCGACCGGCACTCCACGAACTCGACTACCCGACCAAGCGGTCCCGCACGTCCGGCAACACCCAGGTCCGCCGGGTGCGCGCCGCCAAGCGCGGAGCCCCGCCGGTGCGCGGAAGCCAGTAAGAACGCCAAACGCTGCGCGCATCAATCTCCCCGGCCAGGCGCTCCCCCGCGCTCGCCTGGCCGGGGAGAGGAGGCCAGCACAGCGTCCCCACTGTCCGTCGGCTGATCTAACGTCCGTCCATCGCAGGCATGTTGAGAGGAACACCGTGACCAGCCCGTACGACCCCGCGCCCGATGCGCCTCGCTCGCCCTGGTTCGCCGAGCGGCCGCCCACCCTCCAGCCTGCCGTGCACCTGGCACCAGCGCGGCCCGCCGGGGAGGCTGGCACACCGATCTACGAGCAGCTGGTCGCCGAGCTCGGCGACCCGTTCAGCCTGATCGGCCCGATCCACACCCGGTACCCGCGCCGGCCTCTCGCTGGCCAGGCCAGGGACTGAACCCCCACCTCAGCGCGGGAAGTTGCTCGGCGCGACCTAACGCCGGGCGGCGGCCTAGGTTCCCCGCTCATGGCAGCCCCCCGCTACATCGACTACATGCCGCTGGACGAGATCCGGCCCGCCGCCCGAAACCCGAAAGGGCACGACGACGACGGGCTGGACCGTTCCGTCGAGCAGTTCGACTTCACCGAGCCCGGCCTGCTGGACGAACGCACCGACCGGCTGGTGGCCGGCCACGGCCGCTACGAGACCCTCGCGCGCCGTCGCGACGCGGGCAAGGCCGCCCCGGGCGGGGTGGTCGTCACCGACGACGGCACATGGACCGTCCCGGTAGTGCGGGGATGGGCATCCCGCGACGACGCCCACGCGGAGGCCTACCTGATCGCCTCCAACCACCTGACCACCGTCGGGGGCTGGGACGGCGAGGGCCTGGCGGCGATGCTGTCCGACCTGGAACAGGTCGACCCGGCGCTGTTCGCCGCCACCGGGTTCGACCACGCCCAGATCGACGCCATGCTCGCCGACGTCACCCAGGTCGGCCCGGCCGACGACCCGGACGACGAGGGCGACGGTGTCGCCGAGCCCGAGCAGCCCACCCGCGGCGACCTCCTCGCCCTCGCGGGTGTCACCGTCGGAGAGCCCGAGCACCAGGTCGAGACCGGGCAGGTGTGGCAGCTCGGCGACCTCCACCACCTGGTCGTCGCCGAGGTCTTCGACGGCTGGCCGCAGTGGGCCCCGCTGCTCATCGAGGGCAGCCTCTTCCTCCCCTACCCCACGCCGCTCGCCCCGTTCGCGGACCGGGCCGCAGGCCGGCGCCTGGTGATGGTGCAGCCCGAGCGCTACCTGGCCGGTCACCTCCTGGACAAGTGGGAGCGGATCAGCGGCCAGGAGCCCACGCTCCGGGACGAGTCGTGACGGCCATCCTGCCGACCGCCGGCGGCACCTTCGACCGGTCGGAGCGCCCCATCTACTTCACCGCAGGCGGAGGGGAGTTCAACGCCGGCCGCCATGTGCTGACGGCCGTCAACGAGCTGATGGGCGACGCCGAGGAACGGCGGCTGCGCGACCTGCTGGACACCGGATGCAAGGTGCTGCTCGACTCCGGAATCTTCTGGCTCACCAACCGGCACAGCCGGACCCACGGCGTCTCCATGGACGAGGCCTTGGCGCTCCCCCCGGAGCAGATCGACGGGTTCGAGGAACTGCGCGAGCGGTACATCCACCTGGCCCGCACATACGGGGACTGGCTGTGGGGCTACATCGAGCTGGACCAAGGCGGCCTGCTGCACAAGCGCGCGCAGCGCGACGCCCTTCACGACCTCGGCCTGTCGCCGATCCCGGTCTACCACCCGCTGGTGGACGGCTGGGACTACTTCGATGAGCTGGCCGAGCAGTACGACCGGATCTGCGTGGGCAACATCGTCCAGGCGTCGGCCCCAGTGCGGCTGCGGCTTCTGCACACGATCTGGGAGCGCCGCCAGAGGTACCCGCACCTGTGGATTCACGCGCTCGGCCTGACCGCCAACGAGTGGTGCCTGCCGCTGGCCCCGGACTCCTGCGACTCCTCGTCCTGGCTGGCGCCGCTGCGCTGGAACCACCAGCGGATCGAGACGGCGATGCTGCGCCGCGTCGGCAACCTGCCCGCCGGCTTCCGCTACGCCCCGGGCGACAGCGCGTCCTACCAGGCCGCTGCCCGGGTGTGCGCGGACGCCGCGACGGCGCTGGGCACCTGCTGGAGGCATGCCGCCCACCGCGTCCAGGAGCTGACCGGCGATCCCAGCGGCGCCGCGCTGGAAGGGGCGCAGCGATGAACCTGATTGACCAGCCTGTCACGGTGAAGCGCACCGGCGGCGGCGCCTTCGACCCGGCCGACCGGCACCTGTACTTCGCCGCCGGCGACTCCGAGCACTACCCGCACCACGTGCTGCTCGCCACCAACGATCTACTGACCGCTGGCCACGAACGGAGATTGGTCAAGCTGCTGGACGCCGGCCACCGCGTCTTGCTGGACAGCGGCATCTTCTGGCTGACCAACCAGTACAAGCGGGCCCACCCCGGCATCTCCATGGACGAGGTCCTGAGCCTGGCCCCGGAGGAGATCGACGGGTTCGATGACCTGTACTCCCGGTTCGTCGAGCTGGTGCAGCGCCACGGCGACCGGCTGTGGGGCTACATCGAGCTGGACCAGGGCGGCCGGGACAACAAGATCCGCACCCGCGGCCGCCTCGAAGACGAAGGCCTCGCGCCGATCCCGGTCTACCACCCGCTGGTGGACGGCTGGGACTACTTCGACGAGCTCGCCCAGCAGTACGACCGGATCTGCTTCGGCAACGTCGTCCAGGCGCCGGCCCCGGTGCGCCTGCGCCTGCTGCACACCCTGTGGGAACGCCACCGCGAGTACCCCGACCTGTGGGTGCACGTCCTCGGCCTCACCGTCAACGAATGGTGCCTGGCCGTCCCGCCGGACTCCTGCGACTCCTCCACGTGGATCGGACCGCTGCGCTGGCCCAAGGTCCGCATCGACACCGCGCTGCTGCGACGAGTCGGCGAACTCGGCCCCGGTTTCGCGTACGACCTCGACCAGCCGGCGCACCCCACCCGCGGCCGAACCCCGTGCTGCCTGATGTGCGCGCAGACCGTCTCCGCCACCACCACTGTGTGGAGCCTCGCCCGCACCACCCGCGACGAGCTGCTCGGCCAGCCGTCCTACCCGCCCCTCACCGAACCGGAGACACGATCCTTGTGAAGCCACCTGCCACCGTCTGGGCCAAGGTCCAGCTGCCCGGATTCCACCACTGGCCCGCCGCGCCCGATCACCGTTCCTACCTGCGGGCCCGGCACCGCCATCAGTTCCACATCACGGTCGCCGTCGCCGTCGCCCACGACGACCGCGACATCGAGTTCCACGACCTCGGCGACCTGATCCGCGGCTGGTGGGGGCCGGGCACCCGGGAGTGCGGGCCCGCCTCGTGCGAGACCCTGGCGCGCACCCTCGCCGACCACGTCAGCAGCGTCGGCCTGCGGGTGACGATGGTCGCGGTGTCCGAGGACGGCGAAGCCGGCGCGGTCGTGCACCTGGGCGACACGGGGGAGAAGCAGTGAGCCACACCGTCACCGTCCGCCACAACTTCGAGACCGCCCACCGGCTGCCGCACCTCGCCGGGAAGTGCGAGAACCTGCACGGGCACTCCTGGGTGGTCGAGGTCACCGTGACCGCCCCGGTGCTCGCGGCCGGCACCGTCGTCGTGGAGTTCGGCGCGTTCAAGCGGGCCCTGCGGGAGTGGATCGACACCTTCCTCGACCACGGCACCATGCTCGGGGCCAGCGACCCGCTCGTCCCGGTCCTCGCCGGGCGCAGCAAGCTGTTCCGCTTCAACGCCGACGACCCGACCGAGCAGGAGCAGCACGCCGCCGGCCTCGGCTGGCCGAGCGTGGAGGCCGTCGCCGAACTGCTGGGCCGCGTCGCCACGGAGGCCCTGCACACCCTGCCCCGGGCCGCAGGGGCGTACGTCTCCCACGTCGGTGTGTCCGAGACCGCCGTCAACGCCGCGTCCTGGACGGCGGAGGCCCCGTGAGCGCCCTCGTCGTGCCGGACGCCGGACTGCCGGTCGCCGAGACGTTCGGGCCCACCATCCAGGGAGAAGGACCGACGGCGGGGCAGCGGGCCCTGTTCCTGCGCCTGGGCGGCTGCAACCTCAGCTGCGACTGGTGCGACACCCCGTACACCTGGGACGGCAAGCGGTACGACCTGCGCACGGAGATCCGCCGCGTCCCCGTCGTCGAGCTCGCCGAGTGGGCCGCCGGACACCCGCACGCGATCATCGTCATCACCGGCGGCGAACCGCTGCTGCACCAGCGCACCGACGCCTGGCGCTCGCTGATGGCCGTCCTGCGGTACACCACCCGCCGCGTCGAGATCGAGACGAACGGCACCCTGGAGCCGAAGCCCGTCAGCCTCGGCGTGCCGCGGATCGCCTTCAACGTCAGCCCCAAGCTGACGAACTCCGGCTTGCCGCAGGAGCGGCGGATCAAGCCGGACGTGCTGGAGGTCTTCGCCGGCCTCGCCCACCGGGGCCGCGCCCGCTTCAAGTTCGTCGCCGCCGGCCCGGACGACCTCGAGGAGATCGCGGCCCTGGTCGACCGCTTCCACATCCCCCCGCACGCGACCTGGGTGATGCCCGAAGGGACCACCGCCGAACGCACCCTCGACGTCGCCCGGTCCCTGGCCGACGACGTGATCGCGCGCACCTGGAACCTGACGATGCGGCAGCACGTGCTGCTGTGGCCTGGAGAACGCAACCGATGACCACCCCCGCAAACACCGTCGACCTGGACGGCGCGGCCGAGCACGCCGCCGGTCTCCTGGCCGCCCTCGGCATCCCGTGCGACACCGAATCCACCGCGGCCACCCCGCGCCGCATGGCCAAGGCCCTCGCCGAGCTGACCGCCGGCGTGCGCCTGGACCCGGCCCGCCACCTCGCCGTCACCTTCCCTCCGGAGGGAGAAAGGGCAGGGCTGATCTCTGCCGTCGACGTGCCCTTCGACGCACTGTGTGAGCACCACATGCTGCCGTTCACCGGCCGGGCCACCGTCGCCTACCTGCCGGCCCCCGGTGCCCGCATCGTAGGCCTGTCCAAGCTCGCCCGCCTCGTTCAGGAGGTCGCGGCCCGCCCGCAGGTTCAGGAACGGCTGGGCCAGCAGGTTGTGGACGCCCTCGGCGCGCACCTCGACATCCAGGGCGCGGCCTGCCTGATCCGCTCCCAGCACGCCTGCATGACGATCCGCGGGGCCCGCGCGCACGGGGCCACGATGGTCACCAGCCACCTGACCGGGGCGCTCCATGCCGACCTGGCCCGTCGCGCCGAAGTGCTCGCGCTCGTTCCGCCACCGGCCTGACGTGGCAAGGGAGTTGTGCCCAAGAGGCCCGTTCGCGCGGGAGGATGGATGGGCCAGGCCGGGACCGCGAACCCCGGCCGCCCACACCAAGGAGACGACGACGATGCTGCTCAGGCTGCCTCTGGACCTTCCCATTACCGCGCTGCGGGTCGGTGACCTTCGCGGATTCCTGGGGGTTATGCCCGACGAGCTGCTGGTCGTCGCGGACTGCCCCGGGCAGGGCGGCCCCGGCCGTACCCCGATCGGCTGGCCGGTGAAGGCGACGGTGCGCGACGAGTCCGGACGCCGCGTGCCGGTGATCGCCCTGCCCCAGGTCGGCCTTGACGACGGGCATGCCATGACGGTGGCCAGCCTGTACGGCCGCCTCGCGGATCTGCCCGCAGACGCGACCACGGTGACGGTCTGGGAGGTCGAGGACGGCCCCCGCCAGACCACGATCGGCATCCCCGAGTTCGGCGACCTCGTCGACGAGGCCTCCGGGCTCACCATCCGGGCGGTCGTCCTGCCCGCCGAACTCACCGGCGCGACCGGCACGGCGTACGACGAGATCGCCTACAGCCTCGGCTGGGAGTAGCCCAACACGCCAGCGCCTGGGCAGGCACCCTAGGAACGTTCCTAGGATGCCTGCCCAGGCGTGACCGTTGACGGCCACCGACTCGCGTGAGCCGGTGGCCGTCGTGCAGGCCGGCGATGGCCGGCGTCCGGCCGTGGGCCTGCTACCGCTGTCGGAGCAGCGACCACAGCACCGGGCCGGTGAGCCCGACGAGCGCTGCGGTGGCCATCGGCCACCCAACCTGGTTGTGCAGGCTCGCAGTGGTCAGGGCGCCGTGGCCGCAGACCGCGAGGTCCCGCCAGGTCACCGGCCGGTCCGCCGCCGAAGACGCCGGGGAGCCTTTGAACTGTGTCATGATGGGCATCGTTCCCTTTCTGCTAATTCCATGCAGCACGACGGGAAATGCGGGCCACCCCCGGCATGGGGTGGCCCGCTCCGTTCGCACGATCCGTGCGCATCGAATCCTACGGACCATCAGGGGCCTTGCCAAATTACCGCCGTATCGCTGTGAATCTTCCCAGCTCAGCGTCCGCGAGGGCGCTTGGCGCGAAACTTGCCACCGAAACGAGTCGGGCCTTCTGGTCACTCCAGACCGTGCAAGCTTGCACGCTCGGGAGCTCCTGGCCGCATGCTGCACCCTCACATAAACAACCTCCATTTTGGCATGTCAGGACGCCCTTGAGGCGCGATAGTGCGCTAGTAGTACTAGTGAGAGAATTCCCGATCGCGCAGAAATCGAGTGAATTGCCCCGGCTGATTTCCGGGATCACTTCGAAGCTTTCTTTCGTTTTTCGGGAAAGATTTCACGTCTTCGAGCCTTGTGGGTCGAGATGGCCCTGGCCTCGACCTTTGACGATGTGGCGGTTTCAAATTCTGATTGTTTAGTTGCTACGGGGGGACTTTCTTGCAGCCGGCGAAAGGGCTGTGGAGGCGTGCCTCGGAGGGCTGCTGTCACCGTGGGAGAGCCTTTGGTGTGTCGTTCGACGTACGGTCGGGCCTGTGAGTAGTCGCCGCGGTCGCCGTCCCGCTCTCGACCCGGAGGTGGAGAAGCGGCTGCTCGACGCCGTTCGGGCGGGTGTGCCGGTCAGCGACGCGGCACCGATGGCCGGCATTCATCCCAGCACCGTGTACCGGTGGCTGGAGCGCGGGGAGCGGGAGCAGCAGCGGCGGGAGGCCGGCCTGCGGGCCCGGGCCGGGGAGCAGTCGTTCTGCGAGTTCCGCGACAGGTTCACGCGCGCGCGCAGCGAGGGCAAGGCCCAGCTGGTGCTGCTCGTGCGGAAGGCGGCGAGCGGCGGCCACGTGGTGCGCGAGCGTACCCGGACGGTGCGTGACCCGGAGACGGGCGAGCGGGTCGTGCAGACCGAGCGCGACTTCGCCCAACCGGACTGGCGGGCCGCCCAGTTCCTGCTCGCGTGCCTGGCACCGGAGACGTTCGGCCGGGCGGCGCAGGCTCGGATCGAGCTGGCGCCGGCGGGCGGCGAGCTGCCGGCGGCCTCGGCGGACCAGGGGGCCGGGGTCGAGCGGCTGGCGGCCCGGCTGGCCAAGATCCGGGAGGACTTCGCGGCGGAGCTGGAGGAGGACGCCACGGTGGTCGACGCGGAGCTGGTGGACGGCCCGGAGGGCTGAGGCGGCAGTCCGCAGGCCCGGCGGACCGGCCGGATCCGGCCGGGGTGGCCCAGGTGTCCGAACGGGTCGAAACCTATCAACTCCTCTGCCCAATAAGGATGTTGTCTGCTCTGGAACCCTTGGCGAGTGTGGGCGCAGTTGGGTCGAAGGGGCCCAAAGTGGACAGGGGAGCCCACATGGCGAGCAAGGACGTTGAGCTCGGCCGCGCGACGGCCGTGGTGGCCGAGCGGGTCGTCGCAGAGCTTGCGGCGGCCAACCGCGTGCTGAACAGCGCTGGCCTCGGCCAGCTGCCGGACTACGCGATCAACGGGGGCATCGTGCTGAGCGGCATCCCGCAGGACGTGCTGAACCTGTACGAGGTGCGGCAGTCGGCCACCCTGGCCGCGCTGTGGCGACTGTGGGCGAAGGGCAAGAGTGTCGCGGCGATCCACCCCGACATGGCTTCTGAACTGGCGACGTACCGGCTCGGCATACTGCCGGGTGAACTCTTCCGCAACCTCGGACGAATCCCGAACATCATGGTCGTCTTCGCCGAGCCGCCCGCGATGCAGGTCAGCGTCGGCGGGACAGGGCCGGGGCGGCTGCTGGCGATCCTCTTCTGTGGGCGCGTCAACCCGGACAAGCTGCTGTGCCTCACCAGCGACCACCGCATGGACGAGGTCGCCGTAACCATGATCTGCGAGCCGCTGGCCGAGGACGGTACCCCGCTGCCTCCACCAGCCGGCGGGACGACACCTGTGCTGGAGTACTGCCACCTGTCGATCCCCGCCCGGGCAGGTGAGAGGTTCACCGTCGAGGAGATGGCCGTGAGGCTGGCGCGCAAGGCCGGTCGGACGGAACCGACCACGGCAGAGCGGGCGCTGGCGACCCGGGCGTTGCAGGTCGCCGTCTATCTGTGCTCCTCGAAGGCGGACCTCGTTCGGCCGGTGCCGCGAGGCAAGAGTGCCAAACCCGGCAAGCAACGGCGATGGAGCAAGCCGGACAGCTTCCTGCGCCTCGGCTGGCGGCTCGGCCCGCGCCTCAAGGAGGCCAGGGTACGAGCTGAGGAGGCGAGGCGCAGCGCTCCCAAGGGCGGCGGCAAGGGTGCGGCGGGCGGCTGGAGGCAGTACACCCATCAGCGGGCCGGGCACATGAGGACCATTTGGTACGGGCCGGGCAAGACGCTCTCCGATTCGCGGTTGATCGAGCCGTACTGGGTTTCGGAGGACCTGCTGAACGCGGATGGGGAAGCCCCTGAAGGCATCATCCGGCCTGTGAGGTAAGGGTGTTGTCCGCTTCTGGCGGTGGTGGGGAGGGTGGAGGGGTCCGCCAGCACCAAGGGCCCCTGCTCCTTGCGGGGGCACGCGGTTCCGGGGCCACCTGCGGGCCCGGAACCGGCCCGGTCCCGGTGCAGGCGGACCAGCCGTTGCCGAGCCCCGCCGCGAACGGGGCCCCTGGAGGACACGATGCCCAACCCGACCCTGCCCGACCTGCCGCCCGGCCTCGCGAAGCGACCGCGCGACCCGCGGCGAGGCCTGCCGATCCCCGTCGTCAACGAGCGCCCCGACGGCACTGCCGACTTCATCGTCATCAACGGCGGGAAGGCCATGCGGATGGCCTGCCTGCACTGGTGCTCGCTGTGCGGGCTTCCGCTGGATGGCCCGGCCGCGTTCCTCGGCGGCCCGGCGTCGGCGAAGAGCGGCTACTACTCCGACCCGCCGATGCACGAGGACTGCGCGCAGGCCGCGCTCACGCTGTGCCCGCACATTGCCCTGCCCCACGCCCGTCGAGCGAGCGAGCGACGGGTCTCGGACGAGGTGTCCGTGCCGGTCGGGTTCACGTTGGAGCGGCCCGAGGGATGGGTGATGGTCATCGCGACCAGCTACTACGTGGGGATCACACCGGCCGAGGGGGGAGGCTCGGTCCCGCTGTTCATCGTGGACGATCGGCAGCGAGAGCGCCGATTCGTCTACACCGACGGCGTGTTGACCGAACAGGGCGTGAACTGACGGCGCGACCTTAACGACTGGCCCGGCCTAGCGTCCCGGCACACCAACCACCCGACCTGGGGAGGAAACCGTGCCGACCACCAACCGGGCCGACCGTGGGCGGGAGGCGAGCCGATGAAGCTCGTCTCCCGCTCCGAGTGGGGCGCCGCCGCGCCCACCGGCTCCTACACCCGCATCGGCTCAACCCGCGGTGTCAAGATCCACTACGAGGGCGACTCGGTCCCCGGCGGTCTGCTGGGCGACCACGGCCGGTGCGCCGGCCACGTGCGCGACATCCAGCGCTCGCACATCAACGATCCGAAGGAAGACTGGATCGACATCGCGTACTCGTTCATGGTGTGCCCGCACGGGTACGTCTTCGAGGGGCGTGGCCTCGGCCGCAGGAACGGGGCGAACGGCAACCCGGCGCTGAACGGCGCGCACTACGCGGTCTGCGCGATGGTCGGCACCTCGGGCATCACCTCGCCGACCGACGCGATGCTCGGCGGCCTGGTCGACGCCATCGAGTACTGCCGGGCGCAGGGCGGCGCCGGCAGCGAGGTCCGCGGTCACAAGGACGGCTATCCGACGTTGTGCCCGGGGGACGAGCTGTACGCGTGGGTGCAGCGCGGCGCCCACCGGCCCGGCGGCGGAGGCGGTGGCGGGACGCCCGCGCCCGATCCGTCGGGCGACAGCGCCGGCGTCTACACCGTGCAGGGCGGCGACACCCTCAGTGCCATCGCCGGGCGGTTCGAGACCAGCGTGGCGCAGCTGGTGGCACTCAATGGCATCGCCAACCCGGACCTGATCCAGGCCGGCCAGCAGCTCCAGGTGCCGGCTCCGTCGTTCCCGGGGCGAGAGCACTTCGTGCTGGGTGCGCACAGTTCCTACGCCCGCCAGTTGCAGGGCTGGCTCCAAGCGGGCGACTGGGGCCCGCCCTACCGGGTCGGGCCGAGCGAGGACATGGAGCAGCTGGACCTCCAGAAGGTCGCGGCGCTCCAGCAGCACTACGTGGGCGACCTCGGGCCGGCGGACGGGCTGACCGGGCCTTTGACGTGGCTGTACGCCTACCAGACGGCTCACGGGCTGCGGGGCAGGTAGGGGTCAACTCGGTTGTGGGGCGGGCGCTTTGAGTGTCCGCCCCGAACTGAAAGTTACTTGAGTCTTCTTATTTGACTTGAGTCTGTTTTGTGCGAGGCTGGTCCTGCCAGCCGGGGACCGCGAACCCCCGGCCCGACGAAGGAGATAGCCCGATGACGAACGAGACCACCCCCGCCGAGGCCCCCACCGTGGACGGAGCCCGCCGCCCTCGCCGGACGGTGACCCTACGCCTCGACCTGCGGACCCTGGCGGCCCTCGGTCTGGCCGGGGCCGGGTTCATCACCGGCACGCTGGTGATGAGCCGCCCGGCGGCCACCCCGGTCCCCGGTGCCCAGCCCGCCCAGGCCCCGGCCGTGCCGAGCCTGACGGCCACCCCGGTGCAGCTGGGCACCGAGACCCCGACCGCCCCCGCGCTCCCGGCCCTGACCCCCGCGCTGCCGACCCTGGCCCCCACGCTGGAGACCGCCCCGGCCGCGCTGGCCGTCCCGGTGGCGTCCGAGCTGAGCCCGGCCCCGGCCCTGCCGTCGCAGCCCGGCGAGCAGAGCACCCCGGCCCCCGTCCCGACCGTGACCGTCACGGTCACCCACGTGCAGACCGCCCCGTCCGTCGGGGCCCCGTCCCCGACCGGCGGCCCGAGCGCCTGCGTCCCCAACCCGTCCCCGTCCCCGTCCCCGACCGGTGAAGTCAGCCCGACCCCCGGACCGAACCCGAACCCGACCCCGACCAGCGTGCCGGTCACCCCCGGGCGCCCGACCCCCAGTCACTGACCCCGCCTGACCGGCCCCGCCCCGGCGGGGCCGGTCAGCCCCCCCGCCCGAAAGGACACCGCCCATGCGCGGCACCGCCCTGCTCGTCGGCTCCCTCCTCGCCGGACTGGTGCTCGGAAGCATCAGCGGCGCCGCCGTGGCCCGCAACGCCGACGGCCCTGCCCCGGTCCCGACCGTCACCACCTCCCAGCCCGCCGACCCCGGCTGCCCCGCCCCGGCCAAGCCCGCCGCGGGGTCGCCGCAGCCCTCCCCGGGCCCGACCCCGGCGCCCGCGCCCCGATCCGCGTAGGCACCCCGTAGACCCCCCGGGCCGGGCGACGTGACCGCACACCGTCCCCGGCCCGGGGTCCAACGCCGAACCCAGGAGCCAGACCCATGACCGTCAACAAGCGCGTCCTCATCGACCGCCTCGCCCCCGCGCTCGGAGGCCGGCAGCCTGCCGCCCGCGCCGTCGAGGCCGTCCTCGACGTCATCGTGCGCGCTGTCGTCGACGGCGAGCGCGTGTCCGTGACCGGCTTCGGCACCTTCCAGGCCGTCGAGGTTGCGAGCCGGAGCGCCCGCAACCCCCAGACCGGGGGCAGGGTCGTCGTGCCGGCCAGCCGCATCCCGCGCTTCCGCGCCCACGAGCGCTTCCGCGATTTCGCCGACGGCCGCCGCGAGATGCCGCAGGAGGGCAGCGTGACCCGCAAGGACCCCAAGGGCACCTACACCTCGAGGGGAGATGCGGCGTGAACTGCCTCGCGGCCCGACTTGCTGCCCTGGTCGCCCAGTTCGAGCCCGAGCCCCCCATCCCGTATGTCCTGCGCCGCGACGTCGATGTGTCCGGCGTCTCCGGTACGGGCGTGGTGGCCGAGGGCGTCATCTTCTCGGCCGTCGCCAAGTCCAGAGGGGTCACCCGCTGGCGCGGCGAGCGCGGCGCCACCGTCGCCTGGGACCACGCCCGGGACATCGAGCCGATTCACGGGCACGGCGGCGCGACCCACGTCGTCCTGCTGCCGGTGCCGGCCATGCTCGCCGCGCTCGCGGGCGTCGCCGAACTCGGGGGGCAGCGGGGCGGCGACGAGTGGGCGCGGGGCTGGAACGAGGCGCTGCGCGCGGTCCACGGCCTGGTCGAACGGGCCCTGGAGCCGCATCTGGTCGCAGCCGAGGAGCACGCAAGCCCCAGTCAATGAACGTGAGTCTTCTTTCTTGACCTAGGTCTATTTATACGGGAGGCTGATACCGCCAGCCGGGGACCGCGAACCCCCGGCCCGACCTAGGAGAGACCGACCATGGCCTTCAGCAACGGAACCCACCCGCCCCTGGCCGACGGAACGACCGTGGAGTACCTCGGGCCGGTGGAGTCCCTGCACCACCGGGTGCTCACCACCCGACGCGGCACGAGCACCTGCGACACATACACCGACGAGACCGGCGCGCAGCAGCACCTGTACGACCTGCTCGACGGCGATGAGCTGGTGCTGAGCCACGTGCACCCGAACGACCTCATGGACTGGACCCCGCCGACGGACGAGAACGGGCAACTGCTCGACCCCTTCTCCCCGGAGCACGGCTAGCCCGAAGGGCCCGGCGGCAGGGACCACCCTGCCGCCGGGCCCGAGCCGCCCGCCCGTCCCGTCACCAGACCAGGAGCACACGGTGGAACCGACCAGGGTCATCTACCACGGCAGCAAGACCGAACTGCACGGCCGCATCTTCACCGTCACCACCAACGAGGACTGCGCCGGGCACCCCGGCGGACCCTTCGGCGAACTCGAAGAGTGCATCGTCCTCCTCACCCCAGACGGAAGCGGCCTCCAGCACGTCCACCCCCGCAGCTTCACCGTCCTCGCCCCAGACGGGGACCCGCTCCACCGTGACGCCCAGGACGGCGACTGGACATGGGTGCCTCGCCTCGGTGAAGTCCGCTTCGCCTACGCCGAAGCCACCTCCAGCCCGTGGACCCTGTGGGTCCACTACTACGCCTTCACCGGTCGCTGGATCATCCTGTCCGAGCGGGTGCACCGCGACGACCGCACCGCCAAGCGCTCCCGCTACAGCTCCCCGCGCGACGTCCTCACCTGGCGCATCCACGTTGCCCTGGACGACCTCGCCGCCGACCGCAACCACGCCATCACCGACGCCTACGAGCGCTGCGCCGACCGCTTGGAACAGCGCATGCAGGAACTCGAACTCGGCACGCCCGATCTGCCGCGCGCCGGCCACCCTGCCGCAAGCCACTGAGAGGACCCCATGCGCGTCTTCACCGCCACCACCTACCAGGACGACGGCCAGGCCGTCACCCCGGTGAGCATCGCCCTCCTGCGCGAGGACGGCGCCTCCTACTACGCCATCGACGGCTCGATCGGGCGCGTCCGTCTCCACCCCACCCAGATCATCGGCCCCGGCCTCGTCCACCTGCCGTGGTGCGACGGCCGCCTGGACCGCCGCGACCCGAACGTGCGCGGCCGCGACCGGCTCGCCAGCGAGCTCCACTGGTTCCTCAAGGACACCCCCAGCCCCGTGCTGTGGTCGTGGCGAGGGGACACCGACCACCTGGTCCTCGCGCGGATGTGCCGCCGCCTGGGCGCGCTGCCCGCCGCCGTACCGGACTGGATCGGCAGCCTCTGCCAGGAGGCCCACCGTCTCGCCGTGTCTCCTCGGGACCTGCCCCGGTGGCCGCACCGCATGGACCACCCCATGGAGACCGCCCGCCACTTCCAGCGCATCGCCCGGTGCCTGGACGCCGCAGCCGCCGCCGATCCCCGCGAGCTGGACGCTGCCCACCGGGGCGGTGGCCGGTGAACATCTCCAACCACGCCACCCTGATCGGCAGCCTGCTGCAAGGCCCGGAGCTGTACCAGCCGCCCGACTGGGGCGTCGCCAAGGCGACGTTCACCATCCTGCAGCGCCCGCGGCTCGCCAAGCCCGGCCAGCCGCGAGACCCGCACGCCAGAGAGCTGACCGTGCGCTGCGTCGCCTGGCGGGACCTCGCGCACAAGGCGGCGCAGACCCTGAGGGCGAACGACCGGGTCATCGTGGTCGGGCAGCTCACCCAGCGCGTGCACCAGCCGCCCGACGAGAGCGCCCGCCTGCTGGTCGAACTGACCGTCGAGGCGATCGGCACCCTGCTGTAGAGCCCGTGCCCGCGCCCTGCCCCGCAGGGCGCGGGCACGCCGCGCTGTTCGCCAGCCCCCGCCGCTCCCTGGTACACATAGACGACCCCCGGCCCGGCCGGACCACAGCCCGAAGGAGAGCACCGATGAGCGGCAAGGAGCCGGCCGCGACGCCGAAGCGCAGCAAGCCGCGCCGTACGGCGACGAGCCCCGGCGAGCGACTCGCAGCCGCTGCCCAGGAGCTCCAAGCCGCACTGGCGGCCGTCGAGGACGCCGGCCTCGGCTCGATGGACCTCCTCGACCAGCTGCGCGGGCCGCTTGCCGTGATCGACGACACCGCCACGAAGATGCGCGAGATGCGCCTCGAGGGCGTCCTCGCCGCCTACCCCGACCGGGCCGTGCCGGTCTTCCAGATCTCCGACGCCTCCGGGCTGTCCGCCGCCCTCGTCACCCGGTACGCCAAGCAGGCCGGGCTGGAACCGCGCAACCGCAGCCGCCGCGAGAGCAGCTAGCCGCCGGCCAGGGCGCGCAGCTCGCTGCGCAGCTCGCCGAGCAGGTCGCGGTCGCCTCGGTGCGCCCGGTCGGCCTCGCGGGCTTCCTGCTCCCACGTGGCCAGCTCGTCGTCGTCCATGAACTCCCAAGGGGCGGTGGTGGCGGCGATGCCGAGGCGGTACTCGTCCGGCTCATGGTCTTCGCCGTCGGCGAGCTTGCCGACTTTGCGCAGGATCTCCTCTTCGCGCCCCCTCCGCTCCAGCAGCGCGTCGAGAGAGCCGTCCACGCATCCGTAGCTGGTGACGCGTACGGGCGGTGCAGGCCGGGTCCTCGCCTCGATGGAGTCGCGGATCTCCTCCAACCGCTGCCAGTTGTCGGGGGCCTGGCCTGGTCGGTTCCCCGCGGCAGAGTCGAAGGCCGTGAGCAGCGCTGCCAGCTGCTCACGGGTCGGCAGGACTTGCCCGGCCAGGACCAGGCGCACGGTGCTCTTCGGCACCCGGTGCCCGCGCTCGTCCGACCGTTGTTCAAGGAATCGGAGGGACGGCTGTCCGGCCCGCGCCCGCGCCCGCCTCAGCTCCAGCCCGAGATTCCCCAGGGTGTGCTTGCGGCGGCGCTTCTCGGCTCGAAATGCGGCGATGGGGCGGCGGCGGTCGTCTTCAAGGAGACGGCGGACGGACGGTGCCTGTTCTTCGGCCAGCGGGGCGGAGCGCTGGATGGCCGCCGCCGCCCACCGGTAATGGATTTTCTGCTCAGCCCGGCGCCGTGCGCGCGGGTCGGTGGGGTCCGCGGCTGCACGGGCGAACGCGAGAACGGTGCCGAGCCGGGGGAGCCGGTGGCCGGCGGCGGCCTGGCTGAGGGTGGAGGCCCCCTTCGGCTCGCCGTAGGCCTTGGTGCGTTTGGCGAGCCCGGCGTAGGTGAGGCCGCTGGCCGCCTTCAGCTCGCGCAGCGCGACGGCCAGCGCGTGCAGGGGCAGAGCGGCGTCTGTCGGTACCGGGTTGGCGCGGCGCCCCATGATCAGCCGGCCCGCCTGTCGAGCTGGCCGCCGCAGGCGTGCCCGCGGGTGAGCAAGCCGCTGGAGGCGGTCGCCATCACGAACAGCGCGTCCGGAACGGGCGTGCCGGTCAGGGCCAGGACGGCGAGGACCACGACCAGAGAGGCGAGGAACAGGGCTTCGGGACCGGACAGGCCGCTCTGGGCGAGGACGTTGGCGGGGGCGGGCAGGCGTTTCATGCGGATCTCCTGGGGCGGCGCGCCACAAGGCTGGGCGCCAGGCTGCGGATGGTGGATCAACTCGCCAGCTGTGGTGGGCGGTTGCCTAGTCGATTCTCCGGCTCGCGCGCGGTGCGTGGCTACTTGGGTCCCGGCGCGCAGTCAAGGGACGCCGGATGCCTCGGAAATTTGGCGAGGCTCTGACCTGCTGCTTCTGCGACTTTGATCCGTTGCTGTTCAGGAGCTTGGGGTGCGCGGTGGGCCATGGCGAGGTGTGGCGGTGAGGCCGGTCGGCCGCCGGCGCCGCGATGTCGGCGCACCGTCCGGCCGGTGCGGAAGTGCCCGAACTTCGTGGCTCGAAGGGTGTGCCCAAGGTCGCCCGCCCAGCAATAGACTGAAGTCAAGAAAGCAGACGGAAGTCAGCTTCGTTGCCCGCCCGGACCGCGAATCCGGGCAGACCTCACAGGAGAACCCCATGCGCGACAGCGACGTCATCACCGGCCGGGCCGACCTCGGCGCCATCGACAACACCACCGGCGAGGCCGCCTTCTACTCCCACCGCCAGCCCGCCTGGCACGGCCTCGGCACCGTCACCAAGGACGCCAAGACCAGCGACGAGGTCCTTTACCTCGCCAAGCTGGACTGGCAGGTCGAGAAGCTGCCGATCCTGCCGATGAACAAGGGCAAGCTCGGCAAGAAGATCCCCAACCGCTTCGCCACCGTCCGCACCGACACCGGCGACTGGGTCGGCGGCCTCGTCGGCAACACCTGGACCCCCATCCAGAACCGGGAGGCGTTCGCCTTCCTGGATGAGCTGGTCGGCGGCGGCCACGTCACCTATGAGACCGCCGGTGCGCTCGACGGCGGCCGAGTCGTCTTCATGTCGATCGCCTCGCCGAGCATCACCATCGACCCCGAGGGTGCGGGCGACCGCATCGACCTGTACACCCTCTTCGCCAACAGTCACGACGGCCGCTCCGCCGCCGTCGCCGTCGAGACCCCGGTCCGGGCGGTGTGCACCAACACCCTCGACATGGCCGTCGATGCGGCCCAGCGCGTCTGGAAGGTCCGCCACACCGTCGATGCCCTTGACCGGCTGGAGGAGGCCCGGCGCACCCTCGGCTTCACCGAGCGCTACGCCGCCGCGCTTGAGGCCGAGGCCACCCAGCTCTTCCAGGCCGCGATGACCAACCAGGAGTTCGACCGGCTGATCTCCACGCTGTGGACGACCCCGGCCGACGGTGCGCGCAAGCACATCGTCGCCGCCCACGAGGAGCGCCGCGACCGGCTGCACCACCTCTTCGCCGAGGCCGACACCCAGGACAACATCCGGGGCACCCGGTGGGCCGCCCTCCAGGCAGTCATCGAGTACGAGGACTACTACCGCACCGTCAAGACCCCCGAGGCCCTGACCGAGCAGGAGCACCGCGCCAACCTCGCGATGACGACCCTGCTGCACGACCAGAAGAGCCCGCTCAAGGACACGGCGAAGACCCTGCTGCTCCTCGCGGCGTGACCCGGCGGCCGGGGGCCCACGGGCCCCCGGCCGACCGTAGCCGCTTCACGTCACTCCGGCCGCGCCGCCCGTCGGCGCGGCCCCACCCCCTGGAACGAGGAACAGCCATGTCCGACAGCAACAACAGCCCCTACGTCCTCGAGACGGCCGACCTGGCCGACTTCGTCGCCGACGCGCTCGGACGCGAACCGGCCGGGCGGATCGTCGTCGCCGAGTTCGGCGAGCCCTTGGGGGTGTACCTCGCGGACATCCCGGAGGACCCGCACCTCTGGTCGTCCTTCGCCCGGGCGTTCATCGGCGACGTCGCCGGGATGCCGGCCACCAGTCGCGGGCAGCGCGGCGTCGCGCTCCTCGTCTTCGCCCGCGAGGGCCACGGCCTCGAGGACGTCGACTCCTACACCGCCGTCTGGCGCCACCTCGCCACCGCGTGCGCGCGGTACGGCCTGGCCGTGCTCGAAGCCCAGTTCGTCACCCCCGCCCGCTGGTGGCCCCTGCCCGCCGACCTGTCCACCGGCGCCCCCGCTCCGGGAACGCCCCGCGCCGCCGAGCGGCCGACGGCTGACGGGCGCCCCGCAGACGGGGCGCAGGGCGCCGCAGATGTGGTGGCCGACGCCGTGAGCGCCTTCGCGCGGGAGCTGGAGGCCGGCCACGAGGCCACCAAGCAGAGCCTCAAACCGTTGCTCGCCGCCGTGCTGACCGGCCGCCGCGACGTCGAGGAGCTGACCGACTCGGAGGCGGCGCAGCTGCTTCTCGCGGTCCAGAACAGGGACGTCCTGCACGAGGCCTCGATGTACTGCGAGCCCGACGAGGTGAAGCGGGCGGTGCCGCTGTGGTCGCGCGTCGCCCGCCTGTGCGTCGACCCCTACCGTCGCATGGCCGCCGCGCCGCTCACACTCCTCGGCGCCGCGTTGCTGCTCGACGGCGACGTGCCGGCGGCCGGGGGCGCACTGCTTCTGGCGCTGGAGGTCGCGCCGGGGGACGAGCAGGCGCAGGCGCTGCGGGGGCTGGTCTCCCTGGCCGAGCTCGACCAGGTCATCGGCACGCCGGTGGGCGCGGCGGAGTCGTTGAGGACCTCGCTTCGTGAGCGCCGCGAGCAGTAGCCGGACGCTGCGGTGTCGCCCGGGTGCCCGTCCCTGTGGGGGCGGGTACCCGGGCCCGGACCCGGCTGCGCCCCAATCCGGAGGGCTTGGGGTGTGCCCAACGGATGCGCTCTCAAATAGACTTAAGTCAAGAAAGAAGACGAAAGTCCTCTTCTGTTGCCGCTCCGGACCGCGAATCCGGACCCAACCCTGATAGGGACCCATGACCGACAAGCTGCACCCCCTGTTCAGCACCGAAGGCCGCGTCGACCTGCTGCCGCACCTCTTCGGCCACCACCCCCAGGCCAGCGCGCCCATCGAGCCTGCCCCGATGGCCTCGGCCCTCGACACCGCCGTGCGCGCCATGCACGCCCAGATCCGCTCCGAAGGCCACCAGAGCGTCGTGGACGACACGATCGCCCTGCTGACCGCCACCATCGCCGACCCGGCCACCAGCGTCCGCAACGCCAACGGCATCCCCGACGACCTCGTCGCCAGCCTGCTGCTCGGCATCCAGTACGCGGACGTGTACAACGCCGGACTCGAACACTGCGAGGACCACGAGCTGACCGTCACACGAGGCCTGTGGCTGGTTCTCGCCAGCCGCTGCCCCGCCGCCTACGCCGACCACGCCGCCGCCCCGCTCACCCTCTACGCCTTCACGACCTGGGCACTCGGCGACGACACCATGGCCCGGCTCGCGATCCAGGCCGCCCAACGCTGCCTGCCGGGCTACGAGCCGTCGACGTCCCTGCTGCGCATCCTCAACATCGGCCTCACCTTCGGCCACCTGAAGAGCCACCTGCGCGAGCAGCGCATGGCCCGGACCGGTCTCGCCACCAGCTGACCCGCCCCCGGCAGGGGCCGCGCCCGGCGGTCCCTGCCCCGCCCGGACCGATCACGAACAGGGAGACCCCCTTGACCATCCACACGGTGCCCGCCTTCGACGTCCGCAACCCCGCGCAGGCCGCCGAAGCGCTGCCCTACCTCCTGAGCTTCCAGCCCGACGGCCCCGACGGCATGGTGTTCCTCCTCGCCTACGACACCATGGCCGACCGGCCCACCTTCAGCCAGAAGTTCGACCTGCCCGACGGTGACGAAATCCCGAACGAGGACGCGCACCACATGATGCACAGCACGCTGCACCGCCTCGACAAGTTCGCCACCGGGCCGACGTCCGTCCTGCTGTACGTGTGCCCGAAGCCGGACGACGCGAGCGACGGTCACGCCGCCATGATCCGACACCAGGCCCTCGCGGACGCGCTCCTGCTGTCCGCCGAGGCCCACGGCATCGAGACGCTCGCCGTCCTGTTCGTCACCACCACCCACTGGTGGGCCTACCACCACGACAACCCCAGCTACCGCAGCGAGGGAATGCCCGTGTACGGCCCCGACAACCCGGGCGTCGTCACCATGAACGCCCTTAACGTCGGTATCCCCACACCCCCGAGCCACGCCGCGATCGCTGCTGCCTTCGACCCCGTCGGGGGAACGGAGGCGAAGGCCCATCAGATCGCGCTCCGGCACGCGGTCGGCGAGCGGGCCGACCGGGTGCAGGCCAGCAGCTTCGACGCCGAGACCGACCGGCTCGCGGCGGTCCTCGACCGGTTGCTGCTCGATGGGGGAGACGGCACCCCGCTGGAAGACCTGACCGTGGACCAGACGGCAGAGCTGATCGTCGGGCTGCGCAACCGGGACCTGAGGGACATCGCGCTCGGCTACATCGAACCGAACGAGCTCCCGCGCGCCAGGGAGCTGTGGGTGCTGCTGGCCCGCCGCTGCACCAGTGCCACCTCGACGTTCGTCGTCCCGCCCCTGACGCTCGCCGCGTTCACCGCCGCCGTCGCCGGGGAAGTCCCGGCCGCGCTCATCCCCCTCGTACGGGCACGGAAGGCCGACCCGCGCTACCTTCTGGCCGAACTCCTGATGGAGCAGATCGTGACGGGCTCCATGGACGGCATCGTTGACATGGTCCGGCAGGAGCGCGAAGAGCGCCTGCGCGACCGCAATAACTGACCGCCCGGCCGGGGTGGGCGCCGAGCGCCCACCCCGGCTCCGGCCCGTACAGCCCTTTCCACCGACAGCAGGGGGACACCGTGAGGGACAGCCGACCGCAGACCGAGCCCGACGACGACCCGGCGCCGGCCGTCGCCGACCCCGCCACCGGGGAGGTACGAGTCCTCGCCCGCCTGTGCGACACCTGCATCTACCGCCCGGGCAACTTGATGTACCTCGCCCCCGGCCGCGTCCGGCAGCTCGCCGACGAGGCCCTCGCCGCCGGCGGACACATCGTCTGCCACTCGACCCTGCCCGCCCTCGCCCCGCCCGGCACGAAGGGCGCGATCTGCCGCGGCTTTGCCAACGCCCACGGCCGCGCCATCCTCGCGCTGCGCCTCGGCGCCGCCTTCGGCCGCATCGTCGAGGTGCCGCCGCCGGCGAAGCGGGCGTGAACCAGGCGGTGCGCCCGATGCCCGTGCGCAACCGCGGAACGCCGCAGGACAGTTCGGGAGCCCGATCTCCCGAGGGGGAGTACAGGCAAGCCCACCACTCGATACGGTGGCATTCCGTAGCGGAACGGATACTGAAGCCGGGGGCCCGGGTGAAGGCCAGCAGCATCACGTTCGGGAAGTTCATCGCGCTGCGCCGCACGGCGAAGGGCTGGACGCAGCTGCGCCTGGCCCACGAGCTGAACCGCAGCGAGGACTGGATGTCCCAGGTCGAACGCGACATCCAGCGGGTCGAGGACTTGGCGCTGCTGCGGCGCCTCGCCGAGGCGCTGGGCAGAGACCTCGGCGAACTGACGGCCCTGCCGCAGCCTGCTGCCGATCGGCCAAGATCCCGCGCCCGGAAGCCGGCCTCGGCTACGCTGGCGAGCACTTCCGCTGCCGAGGAGGACGATGTGCGCCGCCGCCCGTTCCTGACCCTGGCCACTGCCGCACTCGTCGCCTCCGCCTCCGGCCCGCAGGCCGCGCGCGCCGCGGAGACGGCCCCACTGAGCGGGCTGGAGGATTTCCTGCTCTACGGGGCGGCCCGGATTCCGGCACCCCGCGGCGAACCGACCCACGAGTCCGTCGCCGCCTCGCTCCTGACGTCCAGTCGCGAGTTCAAGGCAGCCCAGTACAACGCCCTCGCCAAGGCACTGCCGGGACGGATCGCCGCTGCCCAGATGGTCGGCAGTAGCGAAGGACGGGCCCGCAACGTCGCCCAGCTCTACAACCTCGCCGTCCGGCTGTGCATCAAGATCGGCGACAACAACCTGGTGGCCATCACCGCCGACCGCGCGCTCACCGCCGCCCGCGGCGGCGGCGACCCCCTCGTGGTCGCCGAGGCCCAACGGATGGTCTCCAGCTCCTGGCGCCGCCAGGGCAGCCTGGCCCGCGCGACCGACATCGTCGTGGTCGCCGCCGAAGACCTCCTCGCCGACACCACGGTGCCCGAGACCGCCCGACTGGCCTTGCGAGGCGACCTGTACGCCACCGCCGCCTACACCGCCGCGAAATCCGGCGACCGCGCCTACGCCCACGCCCTGATCCGGGAAGCCGCGGACAGCGCCGCAGCCGCCGGCCGAACCTCCGGCCTGGTGGACGGCATTCAGGGCGTCGCCCTGCACGAGCTGTCCGTGCACTACGAGCTCGGCGACGCCGGAAAGGCGATCGAACTGGCCTCCACGATCGACCCGGCCGCCCTGCCGACCGCCGAGCGGCAGGCTCGCTTCTTCACCGACGTCGCCCGCGCGTTCGACCAGTGGGGCAAACCCGAACAGTGCTTCAAGGCCCTGCTGGCGGCCGAGGAGGCCGCCCCGCAGGAGATCCACCGAGGCGCCGTCCGGGGCCTGGCCGGCGGCTTGCTGAGGCACGACCGAAAGCTGCCCGGCGTACGGGACTTCGCCCAGCGTGCGGGCGTGCGGATCATCTGACCCGTAGCCGCACTACGGCCCGTAGCCCGACTACGGATTCGGCCCCCGGCCCGGCAGTTCACTGGGAACGTCCGCACATCCCACTCGCCGCCGAAGGCCTCCCATGCCCAAGCACAGCACCTCCCTGAACGCCGCCCGCGCCAGGCACGCCGCCGCGCCGGAGGGACGGTTCGACGCCCTCTTCACCGGCCTGTGGGCCGCCCTGCACCTGCCGGTCATCGTGCTGCTCGCCTTCGCCGTTGACCACCAGCCCAGCACCGGTGCCCAGCCGCCGACGGTGGCCGTCGAGCCCGACCGGCTCACCCCCTAGGAGCCCCCTGTGCACAGTCGCACCCTGGCCTCCCTCACCGCCCTGCGCCTCGGCGGTCCCACCGGCGACACCCTGACCATCTCCGACCCCAGCGACTGGCCGGACCTTGTCCACGCCATCGACCGTCACGACCAGGGCGCCCCCCTGACGCTCGGTCACGGCAGCAACGTCATCGCCTCCGATGCCGGACACCCCGGCACCGTCGCCGTCATCAACACCCGAGGCATCACCACGAAGCGGGTGGACGAGAGCACGGTCGCCGTCACGGTGAACGCCGGCCATCCGCTCACCGATCTCGCCGCCTGGGCCGTCACCGAACACCTCGCCGGGATCGAATGCCTGGCTGGCATACCCGGCACCACCGGCGCCGCCCCCGTCCAGAACACCGGAGCGTACGGGCAGCAGACCTCCGACACCCTGCACCACCTGTGCGCCTGGGACTGGCACGCCGGACGCGTGCGGACCCTCCCCGCCCGGGCATGCCGCCTCGGTCACCGCCGAAGCCGTTTCCAGCAGGAGCCCGGCCGCTGGACCATCCTGACCGCGACCTTCCACCTCACCCGCGCCGACACCGCCGCACCAATCACGTGCCGACGCCTCGCCAACGGACTCGGCGTCCCGGTCGGCACTCGGCCCCCGCTTGCCGAGACCACCGCGGCCGTCCTCGCCGACCGCCGCCATCGAGGGCTGCTCCTCGACTCGGACGGTCCCGACGTCCGTCAGGTCGGCTCCGCTTTCCTCGACCCGCCAGTCACGTCCGGCCAGGCCGCCCGGTGGTCCGCCGCCGGATGCCCCGTCCACGCCGGCATCGACGGCCGCTGGCGAATGAGCGCCGGCTGGCTGCTCGAACTCATCGGCTGCCACCCCGGACACCGGATCGCCGACGGCATCCACTGCTCGGAGCGACGCACCCTGGCCATCACGGTCCGCGGCGAGACCACGGCCACGACCTTCGCCCAGGTTCTCGCCGACCTGGCGGCGCTGGTGGACGCCAACACCGGGATCAGCCTGCGTCCCGAGCCCGTCCGCGTCGGCCAGTGGCCCCCGTAGGTCCCGCACCCCGGGGCGCCATCGCGAAGCGACGATCCAACTACCAGGAACCGCAGGCAACTTGGTGTGCCCATCCGTTGGGCTCTCGGAGAGGCTGGGGTGGTGGGGCCGCCAAGAACCCCACCACCCCCAACCGTCGCAGGGATCGATCCCCGCACGACCGAAGGCCACCATGCCCACACAGCCGAAACCCGCCGATGCCGAAATCGTCACGGCCGCCCGCGACCGGCACCGCCAAGCCGCGGCCGACACCAATCTCGGTCCCACCGCCCGCCGCTACCACCAGCACGCCGCCTGCGGCTACCACTGGGCGCTCCAAGCCCTCGGCACCCCGAAGGCCGACCGCCACCTCGGCTACGCCCACGCCTACGCCGAGCAGGCCGCCCACCACGCGCCCGCCACCAGCCGGTGGACGCTCATTCTGCCCGGCCCGTTCTGCGACTGGCTGACCGCGCGCGGACTGTTGCCCGACGACTTCACCGGCGACGAACCCACCGACCGGGTGCTCCTCGCCTACCGCGCCGGCGTCCCGCACCGCATCGACGCCTCCAGCTGGAGCCTGACGATCCCGGCGTACGACCCCGCCGCGATGCACGAGCTCACCCAGCTCGCGGCGCGCTTCGCCGAGCACTGCTCGTGCGGAAACCCCCACACGCCTGCCCAGGCCCGTGCCGCGATCGCGCTCACCGACCGGCTCGAAGACCTCGCCCAGCGCATGCTGCACGCCACCAACTGACACCCGGCCGGGCCGCCCACCGACCCGGCCCCACCTCTCCCAGGACCACCATGCCGATCCGCCGACCGATCCTCGCGCCCACCGCTCCCGCCCCCTACCGGCGCCCCGACCCGGCCCGCGCCTTCCACGACGCGCTGCTCCGCGAGGCCGAAGCCGAAGCAGCCCTCGCGGCCACCGCCCACGAACTCCTCGCCACCCACCTGCGAGTCCATGCCTCCGAGACCACCGCCATCGAGATCGAGTCCACTCTCACCTCCGACCGCATCCACGCCCTGTGGGCGGACCCCCACCACCGGCGCCCGACCTCTCTACAACTCTGGCGCCGCACCCCCACGCTGTCCGGCGAACCGGCCTGGCTGTACAAGGCGGAACGACTGCTACCCGACGTGCTCCTGGGGACGAACATCCCCCTCGTCAAGCTCGCCGGCGAGCACCCGAACCGCATCCTCCTCACCCTTCCGGCCCCGGACGTGGCCGCCGCCCTCACCTCCCGCATCCGCCGAGCCTTCCCGCAGGCGACCGCGCTCCTGCTCAGTCTCGACACCCGTCCACGCTCCATCACCGTCCAAGTGACCAACATCGTCGGTCCCGACGGCATCTCCCTGCACGCGATCCCCAACGAACACGACCCGGCTGCGCCACCCACCCAGACGTGGTGGCGGCTCAACAAGGAGCACGTCCTCCGAGCCGTCCGCCACCTGTGGACCCACCCCGACCACCGGGCCCGCCACTTCCAGGACCAAGGCCACCACACCCTGATGTGGAACCAGGGCCTTCAGGCGCTCGTTCTACCCGCCACCCCGGCCCTGACCGGGTCCGCCAACACCTGACGCCCTGGCGGGCCCGTAGAAGCCCTCGGGCCCGCCAGGGCGAAGGATTCAGTAGCGCACGAGAGGTCCTTGAGTACCTCACCGAGAGTTCGGCCGGGAGGCGTCCGTGTCCAACGAACCCGAGGTCCCGGTCTCGAGCGGATCTTAAGCCACTGGGAGTCCTCGGCCGCGCCCCGCCCCCCTTCAATGGCTGGGCTGTCTGCAATCGCCGCCTTCCGCTGAGGCGCGACTCGATCGGACCATCCTGGGCGCCTCGTGCGGCGACGGCCGCACGAGGCGCCGCAGCCCTCGACCATCGGACTGCCTTCGACGGGCACTCCGGCATCGGGTGGGTCGGGCGAACGGCTGCGGAGCCGACTGCTCGGCACCGGGCGGAGGCTACGTGCGGGGACGGCCCGTCAGAGCGGTCCACGCACGCGCGAGGTCGATCTGTTCACCGCGCGAAGGCGGGGTGGGTGCCCGCGATGCACTTCTCCAGGGCGTCGACGGCGCGGTCGATGTCGGCGGTGGTGTTCAGGATGCCCGGTGCGAAACGGACGGCACTGCTGCGGTATGGAGTCTGGCCTGCCATGACTTTGTCGCGTTCGAGGGCAGCGACGACGTTCGCGGGGTCCTGGCCGGAGACGTCGAAGCAGATCATGCCCGAGCGTGTCCCGGAGTCGGCCGGCGTCCGGATGCGGACGCCTTCGAGTTCCGCGAGTCTGGCACGGCAGTAGGTGTTCAGCTCGGAGATGCGGGCGGCCACGCGTTCCTTGCCGAGCTGCTCCTGGAACTCGAAGGCCTCGGCGAGGGCCCAGCGGTGCTCGTACGCGGGGAACCCTCCGGGGCTGCACAGTCGTGCCCGCGGTGCCTCGTCTTCCGGTACGCGGCCGAGGTACCAGGGCCAGAACACCTCGACATCGAACGAGGTCATGATGGGCTCGACCGCCGCCCAGCCCTTCTCGCTGCCCCAGACCACCCCGGTGCCCCGGGGGCCGAACATCCACTTGTGACATCCAGAGACAATGAAGTCGCAGGCCAGATCAGCCACTTCGAAGTCCTCCACACCCATGGCGTGGACCGCGTCAACGCAGACGATGATCTGTCGGTCCGCCGGCCTCGGCGCGTTAACCTCGGCGACCGCCCTGCCGATCCGGGCGAGCGGCAGCTTCACGCCGGTGCCGGAGTGGACCCAGGTCAGCGCCAGGACCCGGGTGTTCTCGCGGAGCTCGCGGGCCACGGCGGCCACCATCTCGTCGGCCGTCGCTTCCGGTGCGTTCCGGTAGAGGCTGATGACCCGGTGGCCGGCTCCGCTGGCCGCTGCTTTGAAACGCAGCAGCTCGGAGGAGGCGTAGTGCTCGTGGGTGGTGCTGAGGATCTCGTCGCCCGGGCCGAGTCGGACCCCGCTGAAGACGACGGCGAGGCCGGCGGTGGTGCTCTCGGTGAGGGCTATTGAGTCCGGATCCGCTCCCAGGTACGCCTCTGCCCTCTCCAGGACGCGGCGCACGTTGGAATCGCGCTCATGGAAGTGGAGGGCAGGGTTGCGGTCCAGGGCGTCGCGGTGGCGCTCGATGGCTTCGCGCACCGCGCGGGGCTGGGGGGCGAGCATCGACAGCGCGAGGTGGACGTAGTCGGGGTCGAGTCTGAACTGGGCGCGCGCCCAGTCCCAGACGGTGGGGCCGGCCGGGGGCACCGGCGGGTGGTCGGGCGGTTCGGCGAACGTCATGTGACTCCCTGTGGTGGGCCGGACGCCGGTCACGGCCTCCGGTGGGCAACGATGTAGGTCACCGGCACGGGCAGCACGACGCGGTCGGGGTCCAGGCTGCGGGCGCCGGCTTCGGCCGCGATGGCGTCCCGGTGCTTCTGCCGCTGAGGGAGGGGTATACGCTCCCACAGCAGCCGCATGCCGTGCGACCAGGTCCACTGCACGAAGGCGGCGGTGGTCCCCGCGGTGACGCGGGCCTGCTCATGGTGGATGTCGGCCGTGGAGAACCCGGCTGCCAGCAGGTCCGCCTCCGCCCGGCGGGGGCCGCCGAGCGCCTCCCCGTAGGGGTAGATGCCACTGCCGCTGTCGTACTCCGCGCACATCCGTGCGATGGAGGACAGGCCGAAGACCTCCGGCTCGGGTTCACGGACGGTCGTGGGCACGGCCAGGGCCAGCCGGCCGCCGGGGCGGAGCAGCCGGTGGTAGGTACGGAACGCGGCCGCGGGGTTGGGCAGCATGTGGACGCTCATGCTGCCCGTGATCACGTCGAAGCTCCCCTCGGGGAAGGCGGGCTGCTGGCCGTCCATCACGATCGCGCGGACGCGGGCGCAGCCCGCCCGGTGCGCGTCGTCGTTGGCGGCCTCGACCATGGCCGGGGCCAGGTCGAGGCCGACGACGGTTCCGGTCGGTCCGACGGCTCGCGCGGCGGGGAACAGCACCGCTCCCCGCCCGCAACCGACGTCGAGGACCGCTTCTCCGGGGGCGGCGGACGAGAGCCGGACCAGCCGTTCACCGACCGGGGCAAAGAACTCCACGCCCGTGCGGTCGTAGTCGGCCGCAAGGGTGTCGAACACCGCGTGGGCGCTGTTCGGGGGACGTCGTCGGTCGACCACGGTTCGGCTCCTCCGCTCAGATCCGCTCGTCCTGGACGCACCGCGTTTCCGCGTCCATCGCTCCGAACACCTCGTCGTGCAGGTCCCGCAGCAGCGGTCCGTCGGGCCGGCGGGTGCCGTTCAGGAGCCCGAGAGCCCCTGCCCCGGCGAAGAGGTCCCCGGTCTCCCGCAGTCCGTAGCGGGCGAGCACGGCCCGGACCGGCTCCGGGTAGCGCTCGGTACGGATCGGTGACGGCGCCACCGGCGGGGTGGGTGATCCGCCACCGGCCGCCATGCGCTCGATCACGCCGGCCAGCCCCCGTACGGACCTCTCGTAGGTGGCCCACTCGGGCACCCCGTCGGGCGGCGGCTGCTCGCGGTCGAGGACCTTCCGGCAGACCTCGGCGAAGTGCTCGTCGTCCATGCGGGCGAACTCGTACGGGTTGGCCTGGGGCTGGGCCAGGTACTCGACGTCGGCCAGTCCGCCCTGTTCGTCGCCGATGAAGTAGGGGAAGCCGTCCCATCGGGGCACGACGACGGGCACCCCGCAGGCCAGCGCCTCCAGGGGAGACTTCCCGTAGGTCTCGAAGATGCTGGTGGCGCCCGAGACGAACAGGTCGGCGGCGTTGTAGAGGTCGACGGTCTGTTCCTTCTCCAGGCGGTGGAAGAGGACGACGTCGCGCAGCCGGGCTGCCAGCCGGTTGTAGTACGGGGGATCGATGTGGGTCACCGACATCGCCAGCAGGACGCGGGGGTCCTCGGCGCGCAGCCGCTCGTACCCGGCCAGCAGCGGCTCGAGCCCCTTGTCGTTCATGAACCGGCCGGTGTAGAGCAGGATGCTCCGGTCCGGCGGGAGCCCCAGTCGGCTCCTGCTCTCCGCCTTGTCCTTCCTGCGGTAGACGTCCTTGATGCCGAACGTGCAGACGGCGGCCGCCCGGATGCCCGTGATGTGCTCGTAGGCCCGCTGGGCGTTGCGCGAGCCGCAGACGACCAGGTCGTCCGGGTGCGGATGTTCGGCGATCAGCAGGAAGTAGAAGAGGATGTGGAGCGGATAGGGGTTGGTGTGCGGGATCATGAGCGCCGGGCACCGGTACCCGTCACGGCGCATCAGGTACAGCAGCGGCAGCGCGTCGATGTACTCGGCCACGACCACGTCGATCGAGGAGAGGTCGCAGGAGGCCTTGAGCGCCTGGTAGATCTCCTCGAACCGCGCGGGGGTGTGTTCCTCCGGGGGCAGGAGCCTGATCCGGAAGAGGAACAGTTCGTTGCCCTGGCAGAAGTGACGCACGTCTTCGGCCGAGTCGGTGAGAGCGAGGATCTTCGCCATCGCCCGTCCCCTCCCCGGGTCAGCTCGCCGGCAGGGTCTCGAAGTACATCTGCGCGTCCTTGAGCCCGGACGAAGCGTCGCTCTTCTGCGCGAGCTGGGTCGACGCGATCACGCGCCGGACGCCCTCCCGGACATCGATCCCGTGCCGGAAGCCGAGGACGTTCTCCGCGCGGGTCACGTCGGCCCAGAGGCGCTCGGCGTAGATCGCGATCGGCACGTCCACGTGACTGGGCTCGATGGGCCGGCCCAGTTCCTCCCCGATGATCCGCAGGACCTCGTTGAACGTCGTCTCGATACCGGTGCCGACGTTGAACTCCTGGGTCGGCAGGTCGCTCTCCAGCGCGGTGCGGAAGGCCCGCCCCGCGTCCTCCACGTAGATGAAGTCCCTGGTCTGCTCGCCGGATCCCCACACGACGGGGATGGCGCCGTGGAGCACGGCCCAGACGAACAGGGAGATGACGTTGGCGTACCCGCCCTTGCTGAACTCGTCGTGGCCGTAGACGCTGAACGGCCGCATGCCAATGGCGGTGATGCCGTACCGCTGCGAGTACTGCCGCGCGACCTCCTCGTTCCACTTCTTGGACAGCGCCTTGAGGTCAGGCGGGTTGATCTCCATCCCCTCGGTGTAGGGCACCGGGTTGCCCTCGTAGACCGCGCTGGTGCTGGCGTAGACGAGCTTCTCGACGCTGTTGCGCCGCATCGACTCCAGCACGTTGAGGAAGCCGTGGGTGGTCACCGAGGCACCGTCGACCGGGTCCTCCTCGTACATCAGGAAGGACGACGGCGCGGCGAGGTGCACCACCGCGTCCTTCCCGCTGACGAGCTTGTTCAGCAGGCCGAGGTCGCGGGTGTCGCCCTGGACCCACTCCACGTGCTCCCGGATGTCGCCGGGTATGTGCTGCTGACCGCCGATCTTGTAGTTGTCGAGCGAGGTGATCGTGTAGCCGTCACCGATCATGCCGCGGATCATGTTGCGTCCGATGAAGCCGGCGCCTCCGGTGACCAGGATGTTCTTGGACATGGCGATTCCCTCCGGTTGTCGCGGTGCTTTTCGCTGTGGCCCGAACGGACGCAGCCGCTGCCGGAGCAGCGGCTGCGCGGTTATGGCGTGGCGTCAGCTGATCCTGACGAGCTGGTAGTCAGCTTCCTCCGCCGCTTCCGCGGCCGGGGCCCACTGGGTGCGCTCGGGGGCCCACGCCGTCACGGCCGGGGCCCACTGGGTGCGCTCGGGGGCCCACGCCGTCACGGCCGGGGCCCACTGGGTGCGCTCGGTTTGCATGATCACTCCATTCCCAGGACAAGGGAGTGAACCCCCGGCAGGTCGCATTTTCGTGCCTGCCATGGGCGAGAAATCTGCTCCATGGCGCACGAACCTGTCGACCCGTGGGGCCGAATCGAGGGCTTGTGGTCCGCTTTCACGGTTCTCCCGAGCCCTGCTTGGGTGCTGCGCCTCGATCTGAATGACAGGATGCAACGGCCTTGACCGGGAAATCAATACCCAAAAGCAAATGCGACAGGTGAAGCGGATGTGGCCCGTCTGGCGCGAGTGACCGGTTTGCCGAATGCGGCTGGGGTCCGCCGTTGCCAGTTCGACGGGGAAGTGCTTGACTGGCCGCCGATCCCCTCGACTGCGAACGAATCCTCCTATAACTGGGGAGGTAAACCGGTTGTGTGTGTCCGTACGCGACGGGCGGCGCGGGCCGTCCGTGGAGCAGACCGCCGAAGGATCCGCGGCGCGGCGGCCGGCGCTCACCGGGCGACCCGCCGGGCCGCTGCCGCCGGACTGATCGGCACGACGGTCCAGTACTTCGGGTTCTTCAGTTACGCATTGGCGTCCGCGCTCGTTTTCCCATCGGTTTTCTTCCCGGCGACGTCAGGTGCCTGGGCGAGGCTGATCTCGTTCTCGTCGATCGGGGTGGCTTTCGTCGTGCGCCCCGTGGGGGCGGTCCTGTTTGGCCACTTCGGCGACCGGTACGGGCGAAGATCCGTCCTGGTCGGCTCCCTGTCGACGATGGGTGCCGCGACCTTCGCGATCGGCCTCCTGCCGGGCTTCGGGGCCATCGGCGTCCTGGCTCCCGTGCTGCTCACCGCCCTGCGCGTGGTGCAGGGGGCGGCGCTCGGCGGCGAGGGCATGGGCGCCACCGTGCTGGTCGTCGAGCACGCGCCGCCGGAGCGCCGCGGGCTGTACGCCGCGTTTCCCGGAATGGGCGCCTCGCTCGGCACCCTGCTGGCGAACGGGCTGTTCCTTGCGCTTTCCGGCTGGCTGACCGACGAGCAGTTCACTTCCTGGGGATGGCGGGTTCCCTTCCTCACGAGCATCGCACTGGTGGCCATCGGATTGTTCGTCCGGGTGTCGGTCCCCGAGACGCCGGCTTTCCTGGCATTCGCCGATCGCGATGCGGTACCGAGGAAACCGATAGTGGAGGTTATGCGGAGGCAGCCGCGCACGCTCGCACTGGCTGCGGCGGCGGTGATCGTCGGAAATGTGCTGTACTTCGTGACGCAGACCTTCTCACTGTCCTATGCCACCACCGTGCTGAACGTTCCGCGGACGACCATGCTGAATGTGACGCTCGTCTCGGTGGCCGTTCAGGCCGTGACCGGATTCGTCGCTTCCGTGTTCTCCGACCGACTGGGCAGACGTCGATTGTGCATATCCGGTGCAATTCTCTGTGCACTGTGGTCAGTGCCGCTGATCCGGCTGCTCGAAACCGGTCGGCCGACACTGATCGCCGTCGGTTTCTCCGCGGCGATGCTCGTCTACGCGGTATTCAGCGGCCCGCTGAGCGCCTATCTGGCCGGGGTCTTCGAAACCGGGTACCGGTTCACGGCCGTCGCGCTGACGTTCAACGCGGGCGTCATGGTGGGCGGAGCCCTCGCGCCGATAGTGGCCGACCGTCTGATCGCGCTCACCGGTTCGCTGTGGTCGGTCTCCTGGCTGGTCCTCGCCTCCGCGGCCGTCAGCCTGACCGCGCTGTACCACCTCCGGGAGATCCGCCCGGGGCTTCTCCACGACGAACCGCCCGGCGGTGAGCGGGCCGACGGGTGACCGTTCGCCGCGGGAAACCGGCCACCGCGGGATCCGGCGGCCGGCAGGTGGGGACCGGCCTGGCCTGCGGACGTCACACACGGCGGCGCGGGCCGTCATGAAGGGGGCCGGGTACGGGTGCGGCACTCTGCTGCCGTCCTTCTCCCCGTGGGGCCTCGCCGCCCGGGGCGCCAGCACTGTCCGGGGCCTCGCCGTCCGCCGGTGCGGGCGCCCCGGCCTCCGCGGCCGGCGCGCGCAGCGTCGACAGCGCCAGCACGAGGCCGGCCGCCACCAGCGCGACGGCGATGGGTGGCAGCAGCCCTTCGTCCAGGGCGACGACGGCCCCGCCCACCACCCCTCCCAGGGCCGAGCCGACGTAGGCGGAGCTGCTGCTGACCGCCATCGCCTGGGCCGAGGCCTCCGAGCCGGAACGGGAGAGCATGAGGACCTGGATGCTGGGCGGAACCGCCCAAGCCGCCGCCGACCAGACCAGCAGCAGGCCCGCGACGAACACGGCGGGAACCGGCCGGACGAGCCAGAGCAGGCCGAGCGCGAGCATCGCGACGCAGAAGACGCCACAGGCGAGGGCGAAGGCGCGCAGAGGCTTGTAGCGGTCCGCCAGCCAGCCGGACAGACGTGTTCCCGCGATGCCCCCGACCCCGGCGCAGACCAGCAGGACGGCGAGGGTCCGCGGGCCGGCGCCCGCCAGGGCGGCCAGGTAGACGGAGATGTAGGTCTGGAAGGCCAGGTTCCCGGCCACCACCAGCACGGTGACGACGAGGATGGCCGCCACGGCGCCGCTCAGCAGCGGCCGCAGGAGGCTGGCGAGCGTTCCGCGTTGGTCCCCCCTCGGGGTCTCGACGGCCGGGAGGGCCAGCGCCACCCCCACGAGTGCGACGATGCCGACCAGTCCGCAGGACGTGAACGTCGCACGCCAACCGAACTCCGCCCCGATCCAGGTGCTGGCGGGCACCCCGACCAGGACGGCACCCGTCAGCCCGACCATGACGGTGGCCAGGTACCGGCCCGTCCGCTCGGCGGGAGCGAGTGCGCCGGCCAGGGCCAGCGCACTGGGGAGGACCACGGCCGCGGCCCCGGCGGCCAGCACCCGCAGGGCCATCAGCTGAGGGTAGGAACCCACCGCGAGGACGGCGAAGTTGACCACGGTGAAGAAGGCCAGCGCGCACATCAGCGCCACGCGGCGGGACACCCGCGTCAAGACGAGCGACCACGCCGGGGCGGCCAAGGCGTACACGAGGGAGTAGGCCGTCACCAGCTGACCGGCGGTCGGCTCGGCGACCTTGAGATCGCCCGCCATCTCCGGCAGCACCCCGACGATGATGAAGTCGTCGGTCTGGACGACGAATGCCGCCAACGTCAGCACGTAGAGCCACCAGGGCCTGCGGGTAGCAGAGGGGTTCACGCCGTTAGGGTAACAGTTGTTTCCCCCATGGCGTGAGAGTCTTCGGGCAGGAGGTGCCGCATGCCCAGACCCGTGAACCCCGACCGTCGGCGCGAAGTCGTCGACGCCGCCATCGACCAGTTGGCCGCGACCGGCATCGGCCACTTCTCGCTGCGCACCGTCGCCGAGGGGATGGGCCAGAGCACACGCGTCCTCACCCACCACTTCGCCGACAAGCAGGCACTGGTCACCGCGGTCCTGGAGCGCCTGGACGAACGACAGCACCAGGCCCTCCTGGCGACACCCGCGTGGCGCGACCCGGCCGTCCCGGTCAGCGTCATCGTCAAAGCGGCCTGGCAACGCACCCTCGGCCCGCAGGAACTGGCCATGACCCGGCTCATCCGCGAGATCGAGGGACTCGCCGCTGCGGGCCGGCTCGCCCTCCCCGGGCCGGGGTTCATCCGCGGCCGCGCCGAGTTCGTGGCCTCCTGCTTCACGCTCCGCGGCCTCTCCGAGGACGGCGCCCTGACCACCGCGACGCTCCTCAACAGCGCCTTCTCGAGCCTGCAGAACGACTACCTGATCACCGGAGACCACGGCCGGGCCGTAGCCGCACTCGACGAGCTGTGCGAATGGGTCGACGCCCGCGTACGGCGCTGCGGCCCGGGGGGATCTCCGCACGCCAGCGAGGACCGGCCGACGACGTCCGGTGGGACCAGGTAGGAACATCCCCCCGCCTCCCGCTCGGGCAGCCGCGGCAAGCGATCCGCGCACTTCGTCGCCGCGCCGATACGCGGCTGTCGGTAGTACGTCGGCTTCAGTGCTCCCGCAGGGCGGCGTTGACGACGGCAGGTTCCTGCCTTCGCCCGCCGCGGCCAGTGGCCTTACCCTGTGGCCGGCTGCCACGCAGCCGGATGCGAAGGATGGGTGGTCAACACTCTCCGGAGCAGCAGAGGAAGGCGAGTGCCACGCACCCAGAAGTCGGACCGGTACGGGGCGCGATCAGGTAGCTTGGTTGCTGGTTCGCCGAGGGGGTGAAATCCTCGCTCCTCGTGTTGGAAGATCCGAAGGGGTCGAGTTCCTTGCCTGGCATCGCCCCTGGTCGCTGCCGATGGTGGAGGGTTCGTCGGCCCGTCGGGTGGCCATCGCGGGGACGGTGCGGGGATGGAGCGGGGACGGTGCGGGGACGGAACCGCCTGATCCGAGGGTGGACCGGAGTAGAACGGTGTAGGCGGCCGTGAAGCCGTGACACCGTGTGACCTGCGGAAATGTGGACTTGCGTGGACGTGGGTGGAGCTGGGGCCGGTAGCTCAATTGCCAGAGCTGCGGACTTTTAATCCGTAGGTTCAGGGTTCGAGCCCCTGGCGGCCCACCGAGCCGAGGCCGGGTCAGGTGAACTCTGATCCGGCCTCTTTCCGTTCCCTCCTTCGGGTCCGCGTGGTGCGTCCCGCAGACCGGGGGCGCACTCGTACGGGTGCCCCGTCGGACGGTGCCGCCGACCCGGGCGCCGGCGTCGGCCGTGCGCCCAACTCCGCTGTCCGCAAGGGCGTTGTGGTGAGGTGTCCGCGCCGGCGGCGAGCCGCGCCGGTGGCCGGAACCCGTCGCCGGTGCGGGGGCGGCGCAGTGGCATGGGTCACGTCGGAATCGGGCGTTTTCGACTGTTCTGGCGGGGTGTTGCCCGTCGATCGGCGGGGTTGTCCGAGGGCCGGAGGTCGGTGACCGTGTCGGGCCTAAATATGATCGGAAGCCACGATCGTCGGATGGTGCCGAAGGTCGTATGTGCAACCTGGGAACGGTCCGGACCGTCTCTCTGTGTGCGGTGCGCCGGATCGTCAGGGGCGTCGCTTCCGTCGGTGAAAGGTACGCGCATGGCAGGTCAGTGGGGCGAGGGCCCGGCTCGGGGCGAGGACGTGCCCTCCGCGCTCTCGACCGAGGGCGCGGAGGGCAGTGGCGCCGTGCCGTCCCCGCGTTCCGGTGGCCGGGCGGAGGCCCGCCGCGCTGCCCAGGGCAAGGGCGGCCGGGGCGGTGGCGGCGGGAGGACGGAGGCGGCTTCGGCGGGCGGCGGCCGGGCGGCGGCGCGCAAGAGCGCCAAGCCGAAGAAGAACGTGAAGAAGATCGTCGCCTGGTCGGCGGCGGGCGTGCTGGTGCTGATAGCCGGTGCCGGCGGCGCGATCTACCTCAAGCTGAACGCCAACATCAAGTCCTTCGACGGCGACGCGATAGCCACCAACCGCCCGCCGGAGTCGAAGGCCGACGCGGACGGCAACAAGCCGGTCAACGTGCTGCTGATCGGCTCGGACAGCCGCGGCAAGAACAACGCCGACCTCGGCGGCGGCGAGGACGGCGGCGCGCGCTCGGACACCACGATCCTGCTGCACGTCTACGCCGACCACAAGCACGCCGTGGGCATCTCGATCCCGCGCAACACCAAGGTGGAGATGCCCTCCTGCAAGCTGCCCAACGGCAAGTGGACCAAGGGCGGCAACATCGACCTCTTCAACGCCGCGTTCTCGACGGGCGGCAGTGACGACGGCAACCCGGCCTGCACCCAGAACACGGTGGAGAAGATCACCGGCATCCGGGTCGACCACACGATGGTGGTCGACTTCAACGGCTTCGCCGCCATGACCTCGGCCGTCAACGGCGTGGACATCTGCCTGCCGCAGCCGATCTACGAGGGCGACATCAATCCCAAGCTGCCCAAGAAGGGCGCACTCGTCCTGCCGCAGGGCAAGCAGACGGTCTCCGGTCAGAAGGCGCTCGACTACGTGCGGTTGCGCCACGGCATCGGCGACGGCTCGGACATCGGCCGGATGAAGCGCCAGCAGGCCTTCCTGAGCTCGCTCGCCGGAAAGATCAAGAAGGAGGGGATGAACCCCACCACCCTCCTTCCGCTGGCCGACGCCGCCACCAAGTCACTGATCGTCGACCCCGGCCTGGACTCCGCCGACAAGCTGCTCTCCTTCGGTCTGTCGCTGAAGAACATCGACATGCACGATCTCAAGTTCGTGACGGCGCCCTGGCGCTACCGCACCCAGGACAAGGACCTCGACCTGGTCCAGCCGGATGCCAACAAGCTCTGGGAGACCCTCAAGGCCGACCAGACCATCGACGGCCAGAACGCCACCGGCCAGCAGCCGGACGCCCCGGCCGGCGGCACCGGCACGGCCCCGCAGCCGGCCGCGCCCACCACCCCGGCCGCGCCGGCCGGGGACGCCGCCAACTCCGCGATCAGGGTGGCGGTCTACAACGGAACGAGCGTCAACGGTCTGGCCGGCAAGGGGACCGAGCAGCTGAAGGCCGCCAAGTTCACCGCCAGCACGGCGGGCCAGGCGGCCAGCACCAAGTACAAGACCACCTCGATCGAGTACGGCTCCGGGCAGAAGGCGAACGCCGAGAAGGTCGCCGCGCTCTTCCCCGGTGCCAGCCTGGAGTCCAGCAGCGCGCGGGGCATCTCGGTGATCGTCGGCCAGGACTTCGCGGCCGCGACGGGTCTGGCGTCCGGCGCTCCCGCCGGCGGCGCCGCGCCCGGTGCGACCCCGGGCGTCCAGGCGCCCCCGCAGCCGCTGCCGACCAGCGTCACCAACGAAGCCCGTTCCGCGGACGACGACCTCTGCGCCAACACCAGCTACGGCAGCGGCGGCTGACCGCCGGCACCGGACAGCGCGGGGACGACCCCCGGGCCGGCGCCCTCCGGGGCGCGCGGGCCCGGGGGTCGTGCCATGGTGGGCCCGTAGCCCCTGGGCGGGGATCCCACCGGTCACCGTGAAAGGCGGACCCCATGCCCGAGATCGCCCTCCAGCTCGACATCGCCGCCCCCAGGGCCGTCGTGCTCGCCGCGCTCACCACCCACGACGGGCTGGCCGCCTGGTGGACCACCGGCGTGGACCGGGACGGCGACGTCCTGCTGTTCGACTTCCCCGACGTCCCGGAGCCGTTCCGGCTGCGGGTGGAGCGGGCCGACCAGGACCGGGTGGTGTGGACCAACGCCGGGGCCTTCCCGCCGCACTGGGCCGGCACCTGGATCAGCTGGGAGCTCGCCGACCGGCCGGCCGAGCCCGGCACGCCTGACCGGCCCGCAGAGCCCGGCACGCCCGATCAACCCGGCGCGCCCGGCCACCGGGCCGGGCCCGGGCGCACCCGGCTGCTGTTCCGGCACGGCGGCTGGCAGCCGGGCAGCGAGGAGGGCGTCCCGGCGGTGGCCGGCGCCTGGGCCGAACTGCTGGTCCGGCTCAAGGACTACGCGCAGAGCGGCAAGGTGCAGCCGTACTTCGTCACCGGGCACCGCCACGACGCCCCGTGAGCACGCCCCGAACGCGCCCGTGAGCACCCCGTGACGGACCCCGGGGGAACCCCGTGGCGGAGCGGGCCCGCGGGTCGCCCGCGAGGGCGCCGTCCGGTGGCGGGATCGCGGCGGCGGGCCGATGGTGGCGGTGTACCGCCGTCGCCCCGGCCGGGCCGAGCCCCCACGCGGCCCGACCGGCCGGACGGTCCGACCACCACAGCCGGCCACCACTGCCTCCGGGAGGCCCAGCAATGCCCGTAGTCACCGATCCGTACAAGCCCGGCACCCCGTGCTGGGTCGACCTGATGGCGAGCGACCAGCAGGCCGCGCTCGACTTCTACCGCGACCTGTTCGGCTGGCAGGGCGAGGTCGGCCCGGCCGAGTTCGGCGGCTACGCCGTGTGCACGCTCAACGGCCGGCCGGTCGCCGGGATCATGGCGCAGATGGCGCCCGAGGGGCAGCCGGAGCCGCCGGTCGCCTGGACCACCTACCTGGCCTCGGACGACGCCGACGCGGCCCGGACGTCCATCATCGACGCCGGCGGCACGGTCCTGTACGACCCGATGGACGTCGGCACGGTCGGCCGGATGCTGGTCGCCGCCGATCCGACCGGGGCGGTGTTCGGCGTCTGGCAGGCGATGGACTTCATCGGCGCGGGCGTGGTCAACGAGCCCGGCGCGGTGGTCTGGAACGAGCTCAACACCGCCGACACCGGCACGGCCGGCCGCTTCTACCAGCCGGCCCTCGGCCTGCGTCCGGCCGCCATCCAGGGCGGCTACGTCTCGCTGAACGTCGGCGAGCGCACCGTGGGCGGCATGCAGGAGATCCCCGGCTACCTGGCGCCGGGCACGCCCTCGCACTGGATGACGTACTTCTCGGTGGACAGCACCGACTCCACGGTGGACGCCCTGGTCAAGGCCGGCGGCTCGGTGATCCAGCCGGCCTTCGACATGCAGTCCGGCCGGATGGCGGTGGTTCGGGACCCGCAGGGCGCGCTCTTCGCGGTCGTCGAGGCGCCCGAGGCGCAGATGCCCGACTCGCCGTAGCGCCGTCCCGTACGGCCGGGCAACCGGAAGCCGCCCTTCCCGCGACGCGCCGCCGGGAAATGGGCGGCTTCCCCCCGTTCCCGGGTAAGACTGCACCCATGCTGGGGCTACCGGACGACATCCGTGCTTTCCTCTTCGACCTCGACGGGGTGCTCACCCAGACCGCGAAGGTGCACGCCGCGGCCTGGAAGGACACCTTCGACGCCTTCCTGCGCGCCGAAGCCGCCCGCACCGGCGGGCAGTTCGTCCCCTTCGACGCCGTCACCGACTACGACACCCACGTGGACGGCCGCCCGCGCCTGGACGGCACCCGCGCCTTCCTGCTCAGCCGGGGCATCGAACTGCCCGAGGGCACCCCGGACGATCCGCCCAACTCCCGTACCGTGCAAGGGATCAGCCGGGCCAAGAACGACACCGTGCTACGGCTGATCCGGGAGCAGGGCGTCCAGCCGTACCAGGGCTCGGTCGACTACGTGCACCGGCTGCGCGCGGCCGGGCTGCCCAGCGCGGTGGTCTCCTCCAGCGCCAACTGCCGCGACGTGCTGCGGGCGGCCGGCATCGAGGAGCTGTTCGAGGTGATCGTGGACGGCAACGTCGCCAAGGCCGAGGGCCTGCCCGGCAAGCCCGCCCCCGACACCTACCTGTACGCCGCCCGCGCCCTCGGCGTCGAACCCGCCCACGCCGCGGTCTTCGAGGACGCGCTCGCCGGGGTCGCCTCGGGCCGGGCCGGCGGCTTCGGCGCGGTGGTCGGGGTGGACCGCACCGGCCAGGCCGCCGAACTGCGCAGGGACGGCGCCACCGTGGTCGTCCGGGACCTCTCCGAACTCCTGGGGGAGGAGCGGGCATGAGTCCGGCCGACACCTTCGCGATCGACCCCTGGCAGATCACCGAGCAGGGCCTGGACCTGGCCTCGATGGCCCGCGCCGAATCCGTCTTCGCGCTCTCCAACGGGCACATCGGCCTGCGCGCCAACCTGGACGAGGGCGAGCCGCACGGCCTGCCCGGCACCTACCTCAACGGCGTCTTCGAGCTGCGCCCGCTGCCGTACGGCGAGGGCGGCTACGGCTACCCGGAGTCCAGCCAGAGCGTCATCAACGTGACCAACGGCAAGATCATCCGGCTGCTGGTGGACGACGAGCCCTTCGACCTGCGCTACGGCGAACTCATCAGCCACAAACGCTGGCTGGACTTCCGCGAGGGCCTGCTCCACCGCGAGGCCGAGTGGACCTCCCCGGCCGGGCGGACGATCAGGGTGCGCTCCTCCCGGCTGGTCTCGCTCACCCAGCGCGCCATCGCCGCCGTCGAGTACAGCGTCGAGGCGGTGGACGGCCCGGTGCGGATCGTGCTCCAGTCCGAGCTGGTCGCCAACGAGCAGCTGCCCGGCGGCCCCGAGGGCGACCCGCGGGCCGCCGCCGTGCTGGAGGCGCCGCTACAGCCCGAGGCGCACCACGCCGGCGCCACCAAGGCC
Organism: Kitasatospora sp. NPDC036993; assembly: GCF_055607525.1. Classification (NCBI taxonomy): domain Bacteria; kingdom Bacillati; phylum Actinomycetota; class Actinomycetes; order Kitasatosporales; family Streptomycetaceae; genus Kitasatospora; species Kitasatospora sp. NPDC036993. The sequence continues at coordinate 651,294 of NZ_JBVJRP010000001.1, forward strand.
GTCCTGGTGCACCGCACCCGCTACAGCGGCATCCGGGTCGCGGCCGGGATGGACCACGTCATCGAGGGCCCGGAGAAGTCCGACACCGTCGCCGAGTCCGAGGCCGACCACTGCCGGATCAGCGTCACCACCGTGCTCAAGCCCGGGCAGCGGCTGCGGCTGACCAAGTTCATCGCCTACGGCTGGTCCGGCACCCGCTCGCTGCCCGCCGTCCGGGACCAGGTGGAGGCCGCGCTGACCGCCGCCCGGTACACCGGCTGGGACGGCTTGGTCGCCGAACAGGCCGACTTCCTCAAGGAGTTCTGGGAGACCAGCGACATCGCGATCGAGGGCGACGTCGAGCTCCAGCAGGCCGTCCGGTTCGGCGTCTTCCACGTCCTCCAGGCCGGTGCCCGCAGCGAGGAACGGGCCATCCCCGCCAAGGGGCTGACCGGCCCCGGCTACGACGGGCACAGCTTCTGGGACACCGAGACCTTCGTCCTGCCGGTGCTCACCTACTGCCTGCCCAACGCCGTCAACCAGGCCCTGCGCTGGCGGCACACCACCCTCCCGCTGGCCCGCGAGCGGGCGGTCCAGCTCGGCCTGGCCGGCGCGGTGTTCCCGTGGCGGACGATCCGCGGCGAGGAGTGCTCCGGGTACTGGCCGGCCGGCACCGCCGCCTTCCACATCGGCGCCGACATCGCCGTCGCCGTCGCCCGCTACGTCCGGGCCACCGGGGACGAGGAGTTCGAGCGCGAGTACGGGCTCGAACTGCTCGTCGAGACGGCCCGGATGTGGCGCTCGCTGGGCCACCACGACGTGGCGGGGAAGTTCCGCATCGAGGGCGTCACCGGCCCCGACGAGTACAGCGCCGTCGCGGACAACAACGTCTTCACCAACCTGATGGCGCAGAGCAACCTGCGCGCCGCTGCCGAGGCCGCCGTCCGCCACCCGCACGAGGCCTCGCTGCTCGGCGTGGACACCGAGGAGACCGCCGCCTGGCGCGACGCGGCCGCCGCGATGTACATCCCGTACGACGAGGGCCTCGGCGTCCACCCGCAGGCCGACGACTTCACCCACCACCAGGTCTGGGACTTCGAGCACACCCCGCCGGAGAAGTACCCGCTGCTGCTGCACTACCCGTACTTCGACCTGTACCGCAAGCAGGTGGTCAAGCAGGCCGACCTGGTGCTCGCCATGCAGGTCCGCGGCGACGCCTTCACCGACGAGCAGAAGGCCCGCAACTTCGCCTACTACGAGCGGCTGACCGTCCGGGACTCCTCGCTCTCCGCCTGTACCCAGGCGGTCATCGCCGCCGAGGTCGGCCAGCTCGACCTCGCGTACGACTACACCGCCGAAGCGGCCCTGATGGACCTGCACGACCTGGGCGGCAACACCCGCGACGGCCTGCACATGGCCTCGCTCGCCGGAGCCTGCATCGCCCTGGTGGCGGGCTTCGGCGGGCTGCGCGACCACAGCGACTCGCTCTCGTTCCGGCCCCGGCTGCCGTCCGGGCTGATGCGGCTGAGCTTCTCGCTGCTGGTGCGCGGGCAGCTGCTCGGCGTGGACATCAGCCACGGGGGGACGACGTACACGCTGCGCCGCGGCGAGGTCGTCCACCTGCGGCACGACGGCGAGGCGGTGCAGGTCAAGGCCGGCTCACCGGTCACCCTGCCGACCACCCTGCCGCCCGCCCAGGAGCGGGTCGCCCAGCCGCCGGGCCGCGAACCCGCCCGCCGCCAGCCCCAGGCGGGACTGGTGGCGGGCAAGCTCGGCCAGCAGGACCACCTGGCGGCGGAGTAGCCCGCCGGGCAAGGGCCCGCTCCGCAGCCGGGGCGGGCCCTTCTCGCGCCCGCACGCCCGTCGCGTTCTCACGCCCGTCGCGCGCTCGCCCGCCCGCCGCCGGGCTCACCCGTCCGGCCCACCCCGGCTGCGCCGCCCCCGGCCCCGGCGCAGGGTGCAGGTGTCCCGTGCCGACCGAAGGAGCGCAGCCGTGGCGAGCGTGGCCGAACAGATGGTGGAGGTGCTCCGGCAGGCCGGGGTCGAGCGGGTCTACGGCGTCGTCGGCGACAGCCTCAACCCCGTCGTGGACGCGATCCGCCGCTCCGAGGGCATCGGCTGGGTGCACGTGCGCAACGAGGAGGCCGGCGCCTTCGCGGCCGCCGCCGAGGCCGAGCTCTCCGGCCGGCTCGCGGTCTGCGCCGGCTCCTGCGGCCCCGGCAACACCCACCTGATCCAGGGCCTCTACGACGCCCAGCGCAGCGGCCTGCCGGTGCTCGCGCTCGCCTCGCACATCCCGTCCGGGCAGATCGGCACCGGATTCTTCCAGGAGACCCACCCCGAGCGGGTGTTCACCGACTGCAGCAACTGGTGCGAGATGCTCTCCACCCCCGGCCAGCTGCCCCGGCTGCTGCGGGTCGCCATCCAGCACGCGCTCGGCTCGCACGGCGTCTCGGTGCTCGCCTTCCCCGGGGACGTCGCGGCCCTCTCCGCCGTCGCGCCCACCGGCACCAGCCACTTCCTCACCGAGCAGGCCGTGGCCGCGCCGCCCTGGTCCCAGGTGCAGGAGCTGGCCGGGTTGCTCAACGCGGCCCGCAAGGTGGTCCTGTTCTGCGGCGCCGGGGTGCGCGACGCGCACGCCGAGGTGATGGCGGCCGCGCAGGCCCTGAACGCGCCGGTCGGCCACTCCCTGCGCGGCAAGGAGTGGATCCAGTTCGACAACCCGTATCGGACCTATGTGCGTACGTTACCGCGTCCTCGGGTCGCTGTGCCTAGCGGGTGGCCCGGCCGCCCAGTGGGGGACGTAGCGACGGCCGGGCCGGTCTGGGGTTAGCCGATGGTGTTCCCGGGCTCATCCAGCCACGGGCGGTGTTCACCGGCCACGGTCACGGTCATGCCGAATCGAGTGAGGTCCGGCTTGCCGTTGCGTACCCACCAGGCGTGCGCCGCAGTCACCTCGTCCCACAGGTTGCGGGGCCCTGACTGCGAGACGGCGTGCTTGCCGTCCCAGTCGGCAAGGCGGCAGTGGGCGTACGACTCCCCGTCCCAGACTTCGGCACGGCCGGTGCCGAACCGGTCGTAACCCGCCCACACGTCCTGGCGGAACAGGTCCGGCATCCGCAGGCCGATGGCGAAGGCGGCGTGCGTCTGCTCCGCCACCTCGGCGGGGTCGATGCCGGAGGCTCCGTGCCGCACGTCCTCGATGTCGAACGCGCCGCTGTCCGGTCGCTGGTCGCGCACCCACATGAACGACACGTCCTCGACGAACGGGCCGCTCGCCGACTGCCCGTCCTCGGCCACGGTGAGCCGCAGCAGACCCCCGTTGCAGAACGGCGTGCCGTACGGAACCAGGATGACGCCGCCGGGTTCCACCTGCTCGACGGCCGCAGACGGCACCCGCTGGACGGCAGCAGTGAAGTGGGCCCGCTGGAACGGTGCGCCCTCGGGGTGGCCGAGCGTGCCGTCACCGGCGAGGACGGTGGGCCGCAGGTCGGCGGCGTACAGCCGGTATCGGGCCTGGCTTGCAAGGTCCGGGTCCAGCTCGATGCTGGTCACGTTCTCCGCGCCGATCCGGCGGGCCAGCAGACCCGCCGTCCAGCCGGTACCGGTGCCCACCTCCAGGACCCGCATGCCCTCGGCCACGTCCAGGTGCCGGAGCATCTGCGCGACCACGGTGGGCATGGAACTGGACGACGACGGGGTGTCGGTCTTGTCGTAGACCTGCGTCACAAGGGCCAGGTTGGAGGTGACCAACTCGGCCCAGCGGTTCGGGTGTTCGGCGCGGTCGATCCATGCGCCGTCGTGGAAGATCTGGTCCGGGGTGAACAGGTCGCGCGGGGTGGTGCGGAACGTCTTCTCCCAGTCGGCCGACAACGCCCCGGACTGCCGGAGTGCGTCGGTCAGCTTGTCCCACGTCATGGTTTCCCCCTACGGCTTGGACGGCTTGGGCAGGTTGGTGGGCGGCGCATCCCGCTGGCCGTCGTGCGGCGCGGTGTCGGGCTTGCCGGAGTGCCCGCCGCCGCTACCACCACCGGCCTTGCCGGGGCCGTCCCCGCCCGATCCTCCACCGTGCTTTCCCATGTGCGTTCCCTCCTGTGGGTGAGTCCTGGTGAGACCCAAGGGGGCGGCTCCGTCCGCGAGTCGGGGCGGAGCCGTCCCCTCGGGGGTTTCAGCCGGCGGCCGGGGTCACCGGGGTGTCCGGCGGCATCGGGCCGGGCGGGCGCTCGGTCGGCGTGTTGCGCATACTGGTGTCTCCTCACAGCGAGGCGGTACCGGGTCGCCGTTTGGCGTCCGGGCCGTTCGGTGTTGCGGAACCCGCTCCGGTCGGCTGCCTGCCAGGGACGACGGCCGGGGCGGGGGTATGGGTGGGCCGGGGCGTCAGTGCCTCGGGTGGTTGGCTTCGCGGACCCGCGCCAGCAACTCGGCGCGCCGACGCCTGTCCTCGGCCGACAGGGGGACCCCGGCGTGTTCCTCGGGGGTGAGGACCGGCCGGGGCCCGGCGGGCCGCTTACGGGGCCATGGGTGGGTCCTCAGCCACTCGAACGGGTCCACGGGCTCAGCGTCCCCTGAGGGGTCCTGCGTGGCCGTCTGGCGGTCGTCCTGGTGGTCACTCATCCGGGACCACCACCGGGTTCGTGCACTCGCCGTCGTCGGCGTGCCTCTGCCGCCACCGAACCAGGTGCCGCGCAATGGTGGGATTCGTGTCAGCCGGGTACTGCGCGTCGACCCCATCGAAGTAGGCGCATTCAAGACAGGGGTTCTCCGGCGCACCTACCGCCAGGGTGGGGATCGTGGGCAGCGTCACGCGATCCCCCTGTCGGGGCAGGTGTCCGCACCGCAGGTGCACAGGGGCCAGTCCTTCGGGATGCCCCGCCCCATGGCCTTGGCGGCGTATGCCGGGTCGTAGTCGGCCAGCGCATCCCCGGCGGGGGCGCGCTTCCGCTGCTCCGCCCTGTATTCCTCGCGGGTCTTGATCTTGCGGGTGTTGGTGCTCACCGCCATGCGGGCCACTCCCTCGGCGTCGCTGGAACCGATGGGCAACACGCTAGGAAGTCAGACAAGTTGGGAGCCACAAAATTCTACGAGATTGCACGCCATCACCCGAGAGCACCAATGGCAGCAGTGATCAGCGCACGTGCCTTCAAGCCGTAGGCCGCCATGTCCGACAGCGTGGCGAAGGTGTCGGCATACATCGCCACCTCGCTGGGCTGCGTCAACGTCAGATGCCCAGACACAAGCTCGACGTTCACCTGAGCCATATCGAAGATCCAGAAGCCTTCGACTGGCATCCGTGTGCGGTGCAGCCGGGCGGGGACGATCCCGACGCTGACATTGGGAAGCGTGCTCACCGTGATCAGCCGTTCAAGCTGTTCGGCCTGGGTATCAGCGTTACCAAGTCCGTTGCGAAGTACGGACTCCTCAAGCAGGAACGCGAAACGCCGTTGCCCCTCGCGGAGCACGCGTTGCCGTTCCATCCGCACGGCCACGGCATCGGCCACATCGTCGACTGTTACGCGCCTCTGCTGGACGGCCCGCAACACGTCCTCGGTGTAGCCGTGTGTTTGGAGGAGTCCAGGTACGAGCCATGACGAGTAGGCCCGGAACCAATGGGTTCGTTCGAACAGGGGCAGAACGGCCTGCTGCGCCCTTCTCAGCCCTGCACGCTCCATGCGGCGCCATTCGACCCACATGCCTTCCACGGCCCGCAGGGAGGCAACCAGGTCCGCCGTCTCATCCTCCCTGCCGCACGCACTGCACCACACACGGAGATCATCGGCGGACGGGGAGGTCTTGCCGGTGGAGATCCGGGACACCTTGGACGGGTGCCAGCCGCACAGCACCGCCAGTTGCTTGCCGTCCAACCCGGCGTCCTTGCACATCTCCCGGAGGCGATCTGCAAGGACTTGCCGGGCGGCTTGGACGTGAGACGATCCAGAAACGGACATGGTGGGTCAGGCCAGCTTGTATTCCTCGTGCGGGGTAGCCCGCTCCCACACGGTCTCAAAGGCGGACTTGACCAGCTCCACGACGGCCGGTTCGGTGCGCCATTCCCGGTCCACTACTTCCCCGTCCCCGGAAAAGTAGGTAAACAGCACGGCCGACCCGTCGAACATCCACAGGTCCGTTCCCGGCAGCGCGATGTCCGCAGCTTTCCGCCGGGGCAACCAACGGACCTGCTCACCCGCTGCGACGTTGGCGAACGTGAGGTCATGCTCATACCGGATGTAGTCCGTCACAGGCTCCGAGACGATTCGGGCCCGCCTCATGACCACACCGCGTCGAGTTGTCTCGGCCACCAGCTCGGCCCAAGTAGCCCACCAATCAGGCAGGTTGGCCGCATCGTTGCTGTACCGATGGCCAGCGCGCCAGCGAGCGAACTCCGGATCATCCGGCGTGTAGCTGTCGCGCATCTCAAGGTGCACGGCGGAGCGCTGGGCCCCAGCCAGGCCCTCACGTACGGGGTACTTCACCGTTGACGCCCTCCGGTCGCGGGATGTACTCCAGCATCACGGCCGGGAGCCGAATGATCGTCTCGTGAGCCGGAACGTCGGTGCTGTGACCGGGGATTGACCCGATCTGCTGGCACGCCTTCACCTCGTCTTCCGTGGCCTTGTAGGACTGGATCAACAGATCCCCCGTGTCCTCGTCCAGCCAGATCGTCGGCGAGTCGTCAACGGGGGTGTTCGGAATGATCCCCAGGAAACGCAACCTCATGACCTCTCCCTGTGTCGAGTCGATTGCACTCAGTTGCACGACTATCGACCCGTCAGCCGATCAGCGCAAGAGGGCGTCATGGCAAACGACGAAAGCCCCCGTCCTGCCCAGCGAGGGCAGAACGGAGGCAAGGGCCTGCTCAGCGGTCCCGATAGGGCTTCCGGTGCCAGAGGCCCCGGGCGTCCTGCCAGAGTCCAGCCGTGGCCGGTGGCAGGCACCTGCGGGCGTCGTGCGGGCCGGTTCGGTGGGCGTCTCCCGCTCGGGTGCTGGCGAAGGTCTCGTGACAGGCCGGGCAGTGCTCGGCGCGCTGGCCGGACCACTCTCGGCCGCATGGCGGATGAACGAAGGGTGTTCGGATGGGCATCTCCAGTCTTGTTGCCACAGTGGGTACTTGGCGGCCCGTGGTCGGTCCGGTGGACCCGTTGGGCCCCGGCCGGCTGTCGGGCCGACCAAGGCCCCGGGTGGCGGCTCTGTGGGGCTTCCTGGGCTCGGCCGCCCTCACATGTGCGCGGGCGGGCGCGCAGGTGCACCCGCGCTGTGCACGCGCGGGTGAGCCGGGCAGCGAATCAGGCGCTTGGCCAGGTCACAGCGGGTGACACGCGGGCCCGGCCGGAACTCCCAGACCCGTAGAGAGGCCGATTCCTGCTATCGGCACCGATCCCTGAGAGAGGGGGAGGGGAGTCCTCCCCCACCCTGAGGTGCTACGCAACGTAACCAGGGTGCTCGGGTGGCTTGCGCAGCCGTGAGTACCGGCCGCCGGGCTTCCGACCGGCAGCAGCGGCCAGGCCACCGTCACGGCCCGACTTCACCCCGTGGTGGTAGCCGCACAGCGCTTGCAGGTTGCTCGGGCTGTGGTCGTCGCCGGGGACCACGTGGTCACAGTCGGACGCCACCTCGGGGCAGCGCTGGCCCGTGTCCGCCCGCATCCATTCGCACTGCCAGCCAGCGCGCTGCATGACGCTGCGGCGGAGAGTGGCCCAGTTGCGCGGCAGGCGTGCCCGCCGGTCGCTGCCTTCCCACGCCTGGCCCCCGGTCACCATCCTCGGGAGCCGAACGGGGCCGACGGAATGGCCAGCGGGTTGTGCTCCTCCGCCGGATCGGCGTCGGGGCTCAGTCGGCCGGGCAGACCGCCGGGATAGGTGGTCGAGTACTCCAGCCGGTCCGAGGCGATCCGGTCCAGCGCTCGCCGGTCGGTATCCCACGGGATTCCGCCGCGCGGGGCCATGATCCGCCACTGTCGCTCGTTCGCCCCCCACGGCTGGGCAAGGTCGCCGTCCATGATCTCAACTGCCGTTGCGTAGTTGCTGAGTTGATCCATGAGAGCGGTAAGCCGGGCGGTCGTAGCCAGCGCTTCGGTGCGGGTCTTCTCGACTTCCTCGCAGATGGCCTGTCGCCAGTCCGCGCGGACTGCGATGGCTGCGGCCTTCACCGCGTGGGCCGCTTCGGCTGCCAGTTCGTACAGCGGCATCTGCTGACGCTCGGCCTCGGCAAGCTTGTTCTCCAGCGGCCCCCGGTTCGTGGCCTTGGGGATCGGCTTGCCGTCGCGGAGCGCGTCCTTGGCGGCCCTGGCGTCCTTCTCATCCAGGCCTGCCAGCTCCATGCGAAGCGCGCCCACCAGGTCGTCCACGGCGTCCCGGCGCTCCCGAGTGCTCTCCAGCTCCGCGAGGGCGGCCCGCACGGAATCCGGGGTCACCAGGTCAACGTAATACGGGATGGCCCTCTCGGCATGGGTGCGGAGCATTTCAAGGCGCTTCGCGCGCTGCTGCTCCGACGTCAGATTCTCAGGCATGGGTGTTCTCCTCAGGCGTGGTGACGGAATGCGATGCGATGAATTCGCGGTTCTCGGCAATTAGCGCATCGGCGCCGCTGATCACGTCGGCTCGCTGTGCAACCTTTGCGGCAGCTATGTCGGCAGCATGCTTAGCGGCTTCATGCTCGGCGCGTGCCGCACTTTCGGCAGCTTCTCGGGCCTCGGCCTCGGCGGCTGCCTGCTGCTCGGCGATGTCGACCAACAGGCGCTCGATTGAATCCAGGACGGCGCCGTACACCTGCTGGGCCTCGGCCCGGGTCGGCGATACGCCCAATAGGAATTCATCGGCCGGCACGCGGATTCCGCCCCCGGTTTCCTTCGGGGAAACTTCCGCCGGGGACATTCCGTGCGCCACACCGCTAGCGGTGAGAACGAGCGGAATGGCGTACGGGATCGAGTGTCCGCCTGTCTTCTCGGCGTACGTGAGCACGGGGTCCGAAAGCCAGCCGATCACCGGCCGGAAAGCCAGCGAGGGGCGGCCCTCTGCCGAGAAGGTGAGGACGCTCGCCGTCGCCTCCATGGCGGGCAGGAAGTTGGCATTTCGGTACTCAGTCATTCACAGCCCTCCGCCGTGTCGTCGGTGTCGGCCGGGTCGCACCAGAAGTGCCAGCCGAATTGACCGTTTCCCTTCGAGCCCTCCGGGTTGAGCGCGCGAATGGACGGGTCCGAGATTTCGGGGATTCCACTAGTTTCGGTCATTGATATTCAGCTCCCCAGTCGGCGGGCCATGATGTTGGCCGCAAGCTTTATCGGGTCAATGTCCAGGTGGTGCGGCGGCTGGTCGACAGCTCCACCAGTCGGCAGAATGGACTTCGGCTGAGTGCGCAGGTTCGCGGGCATAGACCGAATTGCCTCCATGAGGCGATCGGCATCCGCCTTAATCTCAGCCTCAGTAGTTCCGCTCAGCCGGCCAGCCAGCGCCAGAGAAAGGCCGGACGACTTCGCCACCTTCTCGCGCATTGCGGTGATCTCCGGTGAGGTCACGTCCGGAGAATCGACCTTGGCGGGACGACCTTCCTCCGATTCATTCTCTGCCACAACCTTCGCCATGACCGAGCTCACAAATTCCCTGCGATCAAACATTTGGGTCCTTTGGTTTTCTGCATGCAAAAGCCCTGCGCTGCCGGAGATCGGCGGAGCAGGGCGGAATCAACGGCTATTCAGTTAGGGCCAGGGGAAGCCGAGGCGTCGGGGTGTCCCACCACCCCGGCACCTGTGGTTACTCGGAGCGGGTAACGCCCTCCCGTCCGCTCCCTGGCGTCAGAGTCAACCGGGGAGCCATAACGGCAGCAGCGGCAGCGGCCTTACGCAGCCGGTACGCCTTCTGGCTGTGGGCGTTCGAGCAGTACTTGCGGGCCCGGCCCATGCCGTCCCATCCGGCGCTGTTCTCGCAGCCTTCCAGGGCGCACATGGCGTCCCAGCGTGCTGCTTCGGCGTCCTCGTGTCGGGCCCTGGCTGTATGTGCCTCACACCACGCCCCGTGGCCGTTGGCGTAGTCGGAAGCGTCGCCGCAGGCATCACAGGGACGCCCCATGAGATCGGCGGTGGTCCGCTTCTCGGCCCGCTTGAGTGCCTGACGGCAGGCGTTCGAGCAGACGGCGCGCTGTCGGCCCGCCAGGGTCCTGCCACACCGGCCGCAGGCGATTCCGATGGTCAGCAGGAGCGGCCTCCCGAAGTGGTGTTGGGAAAGTAGCGTGGTGGTGATACAGGTTTCCCCAATACCCCTACAGAGCTATATGTGAGTACTCCTATAGATAGATACAGAAGTAGGTACAACACTTACCTTCTTTCCTAACGGGACCACCCTGCGGCCTACCTCCGCTGTCATGGGTATTTATGGGGAGTGGTTAAGGGATCGGGTCGCTCGCGCTGGCGGCCGACGCACGGCGCCTGTAGGACCCCCACAGCGCGTACCAAGCGGCAGCCGAGCAAGGACAGGCCCCAGCCTGCTCGCCGGCCTGGCGGGGTCCTACAAACCGCCCTGTGGCGGGCCTCACAGCGGCTGATCGGCTGTCACGGCCCTGCGGGCGGGCAGAGTGCCCCCGGCCGGGGTTGCGGCGGGGGATCCAGCCCTCACGCGGGTACCGCCCTGCAAGGCACGTAGGTTCGGCGCGTCCTGCGGGAGGCGTGACGAAGTGACGGAGTGAGGCACGGTTCGCATCGGCGCGTAAGAGTAAGGGCGGATTTCTTCTTAGGGTGGATGCCAGATACTCGTCACTTCGTCACTTCGTCACTTCCAGGACAGAAATGCGGCTTCTCTCGTCCTGCTTCTGTGCCGAGGACCGGGCATGCGAAAGCCCCGCCCGACCCACAGGGGCCGGACGGGGCTAGAGAGTGTTACGCGAGCTGTTCCTCTCGCTCAACGGCTGCAAGTGCCGCTGCTTCGGGGTCCGTGAACACCCCGATGTCGAACGACAGGCGGCGAGTCACGTCCCGGCTTCCTCGGGTCGTCTCTCCAACCTCTATTCGTACTCCGACCTGCCGGAGGAGGTCCCGCTTGCCTTCCGTGTCCTCGCTGCGCCACAGCTTCGCGTAGGTCTCGCCGGTGGCGATGACCTCCGTCCTCGGCGGGATGACAGGTGCAGCGGAAAGCCTGTCAAGCCTGTCGGACCGGGCCTGAAGCTGCCGTGCGACTGCCGCAGCGGCGGTGCCGCGCAATCCGACCAGTTGAGCCGACAGCTCCTCCACGTCTGCTGTCAGTTCCTCGATTTCGGCGTTGTGGTCCTGTCCGGGTATTGCAATGATCTGGAACACCTCCTTTTCTCCGAATGCTGTAAGGAACTGGTCCTCCGCGTAGCGATCCACGGCGTCGGCGATCACATATGCAGGCTTTCGGCATGACTTGCCGTGTGCCCTTGCCGCGCAGCGGTATTGGCGCTTTGGCTCTTTGCGGTTCGGGCCTGGCGAAAGCCAGCCTTGGTAAAGTCGTCCGCCGCAGACTCCGCAATGAAGAATTCCCAGGAGCGGGTGTGCGTCGGATCGCCTCTCCGGGGCCGTTCCGGCAGTCTCGTCGAGCTTGTTTTGCAGTCGGTTGAAAGCTTCGATCGGAATCAGGGCGTCGCCCCTGACCACGTATTCGCCATTCTCATCTCGCACGACCTTGCCATTGTGCGTGAACCGGCCGGTGAGATGCTGGTTCCTGAGATAGTCGGTGACCATTCCGGGGTTCCAGCGCGCATCGGGGTCGATTTCTCGCCCGGCAAGCCTGCGCCGGTGGTTTGCCGGAGTTACGGCCGGGTGATTCTTGTTCACCCAGTCGGATATCGCGTGGCGGCTCTTGTCGTTGAGTGCCATATCCACCATGTGGTCGCCGATTTCTGCGGTGTTCCACATTGGGTCATCCGATTCATCGTTGAGGCCAAGCCACCATCCCTCATCCTCGGTCGGGTGAGGAACCGGCCTCGCGTGGAAGGGGACCGGCCCGCCGGACCAGCGGCCGACCGAGCGCAGGAACTCGGATGCCCCGGTCGTGCGCTCCTTGATGGCCTCCGCCTCCATCTGGGCAGCGAAGGCGAGCACCATCATGATCAGCTCGGACATGGGGGAGCCGAAGTCCAGCTCAAGCCGGGCGCTCCCGGGCCCCTCGGCGAAGATGAGCCGCTTCTTGTGGTCCTTGGCCCACTGGCCAAGCTGGGCCATGTCCGCCATCTTGCGGACGGCCCGGTCCAGACGCCACCAGGCGATTACGTCGAACTCGTCGGGGCGACGCATCCACTCGCCCAGCTCCGGCCGCTCGTGCGGCGGGACCTTTGAGGCCGACACATCCATGTCGCGGGCCCACCCGACGACGTGTCCGCCAATGTCGGCGGCCACGCGCTCTACCGCTGCCTCCTGACGCTCAGGGGAAGTGCTGTTGTCCCGGTACCGGCTGAGTCGGGTAGCGCCGAGGACGCGCGGTCCCCTTTGTGCAGGTATCACTCTGTGCTCTTGCCTCTCTCGTACGTACGCACCTTAGTCCGGTACGACAACCCGTACGACGTCGGGATGAGCGGGCTGCTCGGCTACGGGGCGTGCCACGAGGCGCTGCACTCCGCCGACCTGGTGGTGCTGCTCGGCACCGACTTCCCGTACGACTCCTTCCTGCCGCAGGCGCACACCGTCCAGGTCGACCACGACGCCACCAGGCTCGGCCGCCGCACCGCGCTCGACCTGGCCGTCCACGGCGACGTGGCCGCGACCCTGCGGGCCGTGCTGCCGCTGCTGGACGCCAGGAGCGACCGCGCCTTCCTGGACGGGATGCTGCGCAAGCACTGCCGGGCGCTGGAGGACGTGGTCGGCGCGTACACCAGGGACATCGAGAAGCACCTGCCGATCCACCCCGAGTACGTCGCCTCGGTGCTGGACGAGGTGGCCGCCGAGGACGCGGTGTTCACCGTGGACACCGGCATGAACAACGTCTGGGCCGCCCGCTACCTCCGGCCCAACGGCCGCCGCCGGGTGATCGGCTCCTTCCTGCACGGCTCGATGGCCAATGCCCTCCCGCACGCGATCGGCGCCCAGCTGGCCTGCCCGGGACGGCAGGTGGTCGCGATGGCGGGCGACGGCGGGATCGGCATGCTGCTCGGCGAGCTGCTCACGGTGGCCAGGCACCGGCTGCCGGTGAAGACGGTGGTCTTCAACAACGGTGCGCTCGGCATGATCAAGCTGGAGATGCTGGTCTCCGGCTACCCGGAGTCCGAGATCGACAACGGGGACGTGGACTACGCCGGGATCGCCCGGGCGATGGGCATCCAGGCCAAGCGGGTGACCGATCCCGCCAGGGTCGGGGAGGTGCTGGCGGAGGCGCTGGAGCGGCCAGGCCCCGCCCTGGTGGACGTGGTCACCGACCCGAACGCGCTGTCCATCCCGCCGCACATCACCGCCGCCCAGCTGAAGGGCTTCGCGCTGGCGGCGGGCAGGACGGTGCTCTCGGGCGGCGTCGGGCGCATGATCGACCTGGCCAGGAGCAACCTGCGGAACATCCCGCGGCCCTGAGCGGGGGTGCCGTGAGCAAGGACGTCGGAGGCATTGCCTCTGAGGCAAAATTCTTGCCCATGTGGCACGCCGGGTGTCCACTGGACACATGACCAGCAGCTCCACCGGTGCCGCCACCACGGGCGAACAACTCGACGACCAGGAGGTCGCCGGCCTCGCCGCCCGTCTCCGTGAGCACCGGCTCAGCAGCCGTCTCACGCTGGAGGTGGCCGCCGGCCGGGTCGGGCTCTCCCCAGCCTATCTGTCCCGGCTGGAGACCGGCCGCCGGCAGCCCTCGCTGCCCGTCCTGCTCGGCCTCGCCCGCGCGTACGGGACCTCGGTCTCCGGACTCCTCGGCGAGACCATGGCCGAGCCGGACCCGGTCGTCCGCGGCGGTGCCATCGAGCCGGGCCGGGCCGGCGGCTGGGGCTACCGCAGGGCGGGGGCCCCCGGCCGCGCGATGCAGGCCCTGCGGGTGCACGTCCCGCCGGGCGTGCAGGACACGGTGGTCCGGGTCCACCCGGGCGAGGAGTGGCTGTACGTCCTGAAGGGCGCGCTCCGGGTCACCCTCGGTGACCGGGTCCACCACCTCGGGGTGGGCGACTCCGCGCACTACGACTCGCTCACCCCGCACTGCATCGCCGCGGAGTCGGACAGCGGCGTCGAACTGCTCTTCGTCCACACCCTGCTGCAGAGCCCCGGCGGCGAACTCTGCCTCGGCGGCGGCCCGACCGCCGTCCACTGACCCGCCGTCAGAACACCCTGGAGGAGATCACCATGGCCGATCCCACCACCACCATCGCCCCCGACACTCCCGCCGGCCCGAAGACCATGGACGCCGGGAAGTGGGCCAACAAGCGGATCTACCTCCGCCTGCTGATCTACACCGTCGGAGGTCACGCCTTCGCCGGCTTCATCATCCTCCTGTTCGAACTCGGCAGCCGCAACAAGTAGTCCGCGCCCCAGGACCGTCCGCCCGCCCCCGCCCCCGAGGGAGGCGGGCGGACCGCTGCCGTTCCCGCCGGGCTCCCCGCGGCTCCCCCGTTCGCCCCCTCACGCCGTGCGCAGCAGCTCGCAGAGCGCCCGCACCGCCGCCGGGAAGGCGTGGTCCGGCGGGGTGGAGTAGCCGATGACCAGGGCGGGCGGGGCGTCGGCGGGAGCCGGCGCGGCGCGGTGCCAGGCGAGGCCCTTGAGGGAGAGGCCGAAGTGCTCGGCGCGGGCGAGGAGTTCGGGCTCGGGGGTGGAGCCGGGTGGCAGTCGGAGCACGACGTGCAGGCCGGCCGCGATGCCGGTGACCCGGACGTGCGGGGCGTGTTCGGCGAGCGCGGCGACCAGCCGGTCGCGGCGGCGCCGGTAGTGCAGGCGGCAGCGCCGCACGTGGCGGTCGTACGTGCCGGAGGTGATCAGCTCCGCCAGCGTCAGCTGGTCCAGCACCGGGGACATCGTGTCGGCCAGTGCCTTCAGCCGGGCGACCGGCTCGACCAGCGCGTCCGGCAGGGCCAGCCAGGCCAGCCGCAGGCCGGGGGCGAGGCTCTTGGCGGCCGTCCCGGCGTACACCACCCGTTCCGGGTCCAGGGCCTGCATCGCGCCGAGCGGCTGCCGGTCGTAGCGGAACTCGCCGTCGTAGTCGTCCTCGATGACGTACCGGTCCTGCTCGCGCGCCCACCGCACCGCCGCCGCCCGCCGCTCGGCGGCCAGCGCCGCGCCGGTGGGGTACTGGTGGGCCGGGGTGAGCAGCAGGGCGCCGGCCCTGGGGTCGAGCCGGTCGAGCCGGTCGACCAGGACGCCGTCCGCGTCCAGCGGGACCGGCACGGTGGCGAGCCCGGCGGCCCGGACGACCGCGTGCTGCGGCGGCAGCCCGTACTCCTCGACGGCGAGCGACCGGGCGCCGCGGTCCCGCAGGGCGGCGCAGAGCAGGCCGAGGCCCTGGGTGACGCCGGTGCAGACGAGCAGGTGGTCGGGGTCGGTGCGGACGCCGCGGACCCGGGCCAGGTAGTGGGTGAGGGCCTGCCGCAGTTCGATCCGGCCGAGCGGGCTGCCGTAGTCCAGGGCCTCGTGCGGTGCGGTGGCGAGGGCGCGGCGGGCGGCGGCGAGCCAGGCGGTGCGGGGGAAGAGGGAGAGGTCGGGCCGGCCGGACGTCAGGTCGTACGGGGCGGTCGACCGCCGTGGCGCGGGCCGGGCGGCGGGCCGCCTGCCCCGGACCGGCTCCGGCGCGGCCCGCCGGGCGACGGTGGTGCCGGAGCCCTGCCGGGAGCTGAGCCAGCCCTCGGCGGTGAGCTGGCCGTACGCCTCGACCACGGTGTTGCGGGCGACCCCGAGGTCCTCGCCGAGCGCCCGGGAGGACGGCAGCCGGGTGCCGGGGGCGAGCCGCCCGTCCTGGACGGCCTCGCGCAGCGCGTCCTCCAGGGCGGCCCGCAGCCCGGCGCCGGCGGCCCGCCGCTCGGTGAGGTCCAGGTGCAGGTCGCCGCCGAAGGCGGTCCAGGAGGTGCTCACGGTCCCATTCTCGCCCGGTGGGGCGGGGACGGACGGCCCGCCGGGGTCCGCGTGCGGGCGGTGAGGGCGGTGGCCACGGTGTCCTCCCCGTCGGTTAGCGTCCGTCATCGGACCGACGGATCCCGACGCGAGGATGTGACAGGGTGAGCGAGGACATTCCCCGGAACGACCCGGAACCGGCCGAACCGGCCGAACCGGCCGAACTCGCCGGGCGGTTCGAGGCCGAGCGCCCCCAACTGCGCGCGGTGGCCTACCGGATGCTCGGATCGATCGCCGAGGCCGAGGACGCCGTCCAGGAGGCCTGGCTGAGGCTGAGCCGCGGCGACGTGGG
The DNA here is from genome assembly GCF_055607525.1 of Kitasatospora sp. NPDC036993. Taxonomy (NCBI): domain Bacteria; kingdom Bacillati; phylum Actinomycetota; class Actinomycetes; order Kitasatosporales; family Streptomycetaceae; genus Kitasatospora; species Kitasatospora sp. NPDC036993. The sequence continues at coordinate 667,574 of NZ_JBVJRP010000001.1, forward strand.
CGGGGTGCGCAACCTCGGGGCCTGGCTCACCACCGTCGTCAGCCGGGTCTGCCTGGACCAGCTGCGCTCCCGCGCCTCCCGCCGGGAGGATCCGCTGCCCGAGCAGGACGGGCAGGTGCGGCTGCCCGACCCGGTGGTCAGCGGGCTGTCGGCGCTGGACCCGGTGCACGAGATCCTGGTCGCCGACTCGGTCGGGATCGCGCTGATGGTGGTCCTGGAGACGCTCTCCCCGGCGGAGCGGGTCGCCTTCGTGCTGCACGACCTGTTCGAGGTGCCCTTCGACGGGATCGCCGAGGTGCTCGGCCGCACCTCCGCCGCCACCCGGCAGCTGGCCAGCCGCGCCCGCCGCCGGGTCCAGGGCGCCACCCCGGCAGCGGACTCCGACAACGCCCGCAAGCGCGAGGTGGTGGAGGCCTTCCTGACCGCCTCCAGGGGCGGCGACTTCGACGCCCTGCTGGCCGTGCTCGACCCCGGGGTGGTGGCCCGCTCCGACGGCGGCGCGCTGGTGCCGGGCGTGCTGCGCCGCGGCGCGGCCGACGTCGCCTCGCAGGCGATCGCCTTCGCCCGCTTCGCCGCCGGCGGCCGGCTGGTCCTGGTCAACGGCTCGCCCGGGGTGGTCTCCTTCGCCGGGGGCCGCCCGCTGTCGGTCATGTCGTTCACCATCCACGGCGGCCGGATCACCGCGATGGACATCCTCACCGACCCGGTCCGCCTGGCCGCCCTGGGCCTCACGGCCTGACCGTCCGGCGGTGCCCGCGGGCCGGCCGGCACCCCGCCGGCCGGCCCGCCGGGTCCGTCACGCTTCCTCCACGTGTTGTTTCCCGTCGCTTCCGGGGCCGTCCGGGGACCCGCGCGCTACCGTGCCGCCCATGGCGAACTTTGTACTGGTGGCGGGCGCGTGGCTCGGTGCCCGGGCGTGGGACGAGGTCGTGGCGGAACTGTGCGCGGCCGGGCACGGGGCGTATCCGCTGACGCTCTCCGGGCTCGCGGAGAAGAGCGGCGCGCCCGCCGGGCAGCGGGCGCACGTGGCGGACGTCGTCGCCGAGGTGGAGCGGCTGGACCTGCGCGAGGTGGTGCTGGTCGGGCACAGCTACTCGGGCATCCCGGTGGGCCAGGCCGCGGAACGGATCGGCGACCGGCTGGCCCGGCTGGTCCTGGTGGACGCCAACGTGCCGGTGGCGGGGGAGTCCTTCGCCGACCAGATACCGGAGCCGGACGGGCTGCGGGCGGACCTCGCCGCGCACGGGGGCTGGTGGCCGCCGCTGCCGCCGGCCGAGTTCGCCGGGCAGGGGCTGACCGTCGAGCAGATCACCAGGATCACCGCGGGCGCGACCCCGCACCCGGGCCCCTCGCTGACCGAACCGGCCGTCCTGGAAGGCCCGTTGAGCGCGCTCCCGGCGGTGTACGTGAAGTGCCTGCTGGACTGGCCGGAGCCGCCGCCGCTGGTCGCCCGGCTGGTCGCGGACGGCCACTGGCGGCTGGTGGAGCTGGACACCGGGCACTGGCCGATGTTCTCCCGGCCGGCCGAACTCGCCCGGGTGCTGGCCGAGTCGGCCCGGACGGAGGTCTGAGACCCGCCCGGACGGCAGGCCGGGGCCGGCCCGGACGGAAGCCGGGGTCCGCCGCGCGGATCCTCACCGGCCGTACGGCCGGAGGACACCGGGGGCGAAGCGGCCGATCAGCGCCGCCGCCACGGCGGCCGGCACGGTGGCGGACGGGACGGCCCGGTGCGCCGCGTCGCCGAGCGGCATCACGGCGGTCACCGCGGCCGGGGTGCCCGCCAGGGGCAGGGCGACGGTCAGGACGGCGAGCAGGCGGCGGGGGCGCCGCGGGTGGTCGGGGCGGTTCACGGGGATCTCCTTCGGGCTCGACCCGGGCCACGATGCCGCCTCCCGCAGCGTCAGGTTCAAGCCCTTTCCGCCCGCCGCCGACGCGGCCCCGGTCAGTCCACCGCGACCCGCCGCCACCCCGTTCCGTCCGCGGCCACCGGTGCGGCCGCGAAGTCGTACCGCAGCAGGCCGGGGCCGAGCGCGAGCAGCGAGATCGACGAGGAGCCCCAGATCCGCCCGTCGCCGAAGTCCCGCCGCTGGATCAGCGCGGCGTCCGCGTCCGGCGCCAGCCCGTTCCCGGCGACGATCGGCAGCCAGCCGCCCCAGGCCGCCGCGGCCGGGCCCGCGCCGGTCGGCTCGGGCCGGGGTTCGGCGGCCAGCCGGGCCCGGAAGTGGGCGGCGCGCGCGGCCATCAGCGCGCGGATCCGCTCCGAGGTGGTCCGGCCGGCGGCCAGGCCCTCCAGCCCGTCGTTGAGCACCACGCTCAGGCCGGACGGCAGTTCGCGCTCCTCCAGCCGCCCGCCGTCCCAGCTGGACACCCGGGCTCCGTCGGCCCGGACCAGGACGAGGTGGAACGGGTCGTACGGGGTGAGGTCGAGCCGGCCGACCCCGCCCTCCCGGACGGCGGTGAGCGGCAGCCGGCCGCGGGTGCGCCGGGCGTCGGCGGGGGCGGCCGGGCCGAAGCCGTTCAGCAGGCAGGCGGCGGTGCGCCGGGCGGGGTCGACGGCCAGCCAGGTGCCGCCGGCCGCGAGGTCCAGTCCGCCGAGCAGCCCGGGCAGGTCCGGCCAGTGGTGGTCCGGCGGCAGCCAGGCACGGCCCAGGTACTCGTCCCGGACGGACAGCAGCAGGACCGGCACCGCCGCTGCCGGCTCGATGCTGACGAACGCCGTACACACGACCCGCTGCCCCTGACCTCGTCCGGTCGGCGATCCGGCCGGTGAACCCGCCGGAGATCCCCTCCCGGCGATCCTCGCACGGCCGTTCGCACGCCGGAAGTGGCCCACGATGCGGGTGGCCGAATGCACCAGGACGGCAGGCCACCGTGCTCCTAGGCTGGCGGCCATGACGACGAACGAGACGACCGTGACGAACGGGGCCCCGGTGCCCGCCCCCGAGCAGCGCATGCCGATGCACAAGCTCGCCCCCGCCTTCTACCAGGCGATGGTCGCCCTGGACCGGGCCTCCAGGGAGGGCGTCGACCCGGTGATCGCCGAACTGGTCAAGGTGCACGCCTCGATGATCAACGGCTGCGCCTTCTGCATCGACATGCACTCCGCCGACGCCCGCGAGCACGGCGAGCAGGACCACCGCATGCTCTCCCTCCCGGCCTGGCGCGAGACGCCCTGGTTCACCGCCCGCGAGCGCGCCGCCCTGGCCCTCACCGAGTCGGTCACCCTGCTGACCCAGGGCCACGTGCCGGACGCCGTGTACGCGGAGGCCGCCGCGCAGTTCGACGAGACCGAGCTGGCCCAGCTGATCGCGCTGATCACCACGATCAACGCCTGGAACCGGATCGGCGTCTCCACCCGCATGAGCCCGGCCGCGAGGTGAGCGCCACCGACCGGGCCGGCCGGCGGGAGCAGGCCCGGCTGCTGCGCGAGCTGCACCGCCCGGGCGAGCCGCTGGTGCTGGCGAACGCCTGGGACGTGCCGAGCGCCCGGCTGGTGGCCGCCGCCGGGGCACGGGCGGTGGCGACGGCCAGCGCGAGCGTGTCGTGGTCGCTCGGCCGCGCGGACGGCGGCGGCGCCGACCCCGGGCAGGTGCTGGCCAGGACCGCCCAGGTGGTCCGCGCGGTCGGCCTGCCGGTCACCGCGGACCTGGAGGGCGGCTACGCGGACACCGCCGCCGGGGTCGGCGAGACCATCGCCGCGCTGCTCGACACCGGCGCCGTCGGGGTGAACCTGGAGGACGAGGGCCGTCCGCAGGAGGAGGCCGCCGAGCGGATCGCGGCCGCCAGGGCGGCGGCGGACGCGGCCGGCGTGCCGCTCTTCGTCAACGCGCGCACCGACGTCTTCCTGCACGGGATCGGCGCCCCCGAGGACCGGCCGGAGGAAGCGGTGCGGCGGCTGCGGGCGTACGTCGAGGCGGGTGCGGACGGGGTGTTCGTCCCGGGGGTGTCCGACCCGGAGACCATCGCCGCGCTGGTCGCGGCCGTCCCGGCGCCGCTGAACGTGCTGGCCGGCCCCGGCTCCCCGTCGGTCGCCGAGCTGGCGAAGCTGGGCGTGGCCCGGATCAGCCTGGGCCCCGGACTGGCCGAGGTGGCGTACGCGGCGGTCCGCCGGGCCGCCGAGGAGGTGTACGGGCACGGCACGTTCACCGCGCTCGCCGACGGGCTGGGCTACCCGGAGCTCAACCGGCTGTCCGCGGGCTGAGCGAGGCGGCCGGACACTCCGGGCAGTCGGACACCACGGCAGCCGGAAACCCCGGGCGGCCGGACAGCTCGGGCAGTCGGACACCCGGCGGCCGGGCACCGTGGGCGGCCGGCCGTGCGGGGGTCGGCCGACCGCCCACGGGCAGGTGGGCGACGGATCAGTTCAGGACCTGCCCGCTGAGCCCCGGGTGGCTCATCTGGTTGGTCCCGATCGCCTCGATCTCGTTGGCGGGCTTGCCGACCAGCGGGAGCTTGCCCACCGTCCGCAGGGCGAGGTCGGCCGGGGAGACTTCGAGCCCGTCGGTGAGCCCGCCGGTGACGTCCGGCGAGGAGGCGGTCTGGGTGGTGGCGGAAGCCGCCGGGACGGCGAGGGCGAGGCCCGCCATGGTGAGGGCGGCCAGGGTGGCGAGTTTCTTCATGCCCTGCCGAACGACGCGGACCGCCCTCAGGTAACCCGCCGGCTCAGACCGTCACCCACAGGGTGCGCACACCGTTGCTGACGAACGAGGCGATCGGCTCGTCGGTCGCGCCCTTCGCCAGGGCCAGCCCGGGGAAGCGGGCGAACAGGTGTCGCAGCGCCGTCTCGGCCTCCAGCCTGGCGAGCCCGGAGCCGAGGCAGAAGTGCGGGCCGTGGCCGAGCGACAGGTGCTTGGCGGGCTGCCGGGTGAGGTCGAAGCGGTCGGCGTCCCGGTGGTGCCCCTCGTCCCGGCCGGCCGCCGCGTAGGAGGCCAGCAGTGCCTCGCCGCGCCGGATCACCACGTCGCCGACCTCGATGTCCTCGATCGCGTAGCGCAGCGGGAACTGCCCGACCGGGGAGTCGTAGCGGAGCGTCTCCTCGATCACCGCCGACCACGGCTGCTCCCCGTCCAGGACGAGCCGCAGCTGGTCCGGGTGGGTGAGCAGGGCGCGGACCGCGTTGGTGATCAGGTTGAGCGTGGTCTCGTGCCCGGCGACCAGCATCAGCAGCAGGGTGCCGACCAGTTCGGCCTCGCTGAGCCGCTGCTGGTCGAGGCGCCGGCCGGCCTCGTGGGCGTCGATCAGGGCGGTGGTCAGGTCGTCGCCCGGCTCGGCCCGCTTGGCCGCCACCACCGAGGCCAGCAGCGCGTTCAGGCCGCGCTGCGCGGCGAGCGCCGCCGCCGGGGTGGCCGAGCTGGAGACCATGGTGTCGGACAGTTCGTGCAGTTCGTCCTGCTGCTCCAGCGCCAGGCCGAGCAGTTCGCCGATCACCTGCATCGGCAGCGGGTAGGCGAAGTGCCTGCGCAGGTCGAACGGGCCCTCCAGCCGGCTGACCTCGTCCAGCAGCGCGATCGCCCGGGCCTCGATCGCGGGCGCCAGCGCGGCTATCCGGCGGGGGGTGAAGGCCTGCGAGACCAGCCCGCGCAGCCGCCGGTGGTCCTCGCCGTCGGCGGTGACCATGCCGGGGACGACGATGAAGTTGAGCAGCGGCCAGCCCTCCGGGAGCCGGCCCTCCCTGAAGGTGCTCCAGAGCCGGGCGTCCTTGCCGACCCGGGGGTCGGCGAGCAGCGACTGGAGGGCGTCGTGGTGGGTTACCGCCCAGACCACCACCCCGCCAGGGAGCTCCACCAGGACCGCGGGGCCGGCCGCCCTGAGGCGGGCGTTCTCGCCGTGCTGGTCGCGGCCGAAGGGGTCGAGTCTGACGGGTTCGGCGCGGGTTCCGGAGTCGGTGACGGTGTCCATGCGGGCCTCTCGGGGGCTGGCGGGCGGGGCGGGGTGAAGGCGCTGTAGAGCACCGGGAGGGCGGTCAGGGCCCGGGACCACGGGGACGGGCGCCAGGCCAGGTCGCCGCCCGGCACGGCCAGTTGGAGGTCCGGCAGGCGGTGCAGCAGGGTCTCGACGGCGGTCTCGACGATGATCCTGGCCGGGTGCTGGGCCGGGCAGACGTGCGCGCCGGCGCCCCAGGCGAGGTGCGCCCGGTTGCCGCCGAGCGAGCCCTGCGCGGCGGCCGAGACGCCCTGTGCGGCCGGGTCGGCGTTGGCCGCGGCGAGGCCGAGCACGAGCATGTCGCCGGCGCTGATGTACTGGCCGCCGAGCACGGTGTCGCCGGTGGCCCAGCGGCCCGGGAAGTTCTGCGTCGGCGGGTCGCGCCAGAGCACCTCCTCCAGCGCGTCGGAGACGGTCAGCCGGCCGCCGGTGAGGGTGGCCCGGAAGCGCCGGTCGGTGAGCAGCAGCCGCAGCGTGTTGCCGGTCCAGTTGATCGAGGTCTCGTTGCCCGCGACCAGCAGCACCACCAGGTGGTGCACCGCCTCCTCGTCGGTCAGCCCGGCCGGGTGGGCGAGCAGCCAGGAGGTGAGGTCGGCGCTGGGGGCGGCCCGGCGGCGGCGCACCAGGTCGACCAGCAGTGCCTGGAACTCCGCTCCGGCGCGCTGGGACTGCGAACTGCTGTCCACGAAGTGGCTGATCAGTTCGACCACCCGCGGCCCGCTCTCCACCGGCAGTCCGACCAGCTGGGTGAAGACCAGCAGCGGCAGCGGACGGGCGTACTGGGCGATCAGGTCGGCGGTGCCGTCCGGACCCCAGCTGTCGATCAGCCCGTTGGCGGCGGCCTCGGTCGTCCCGCGCAGCTGGCGGTGGTCGATCTGGGCGAGGGTGTCGGAGACCGCGGAGCGCAGCCGCTGGTGCTCGGCGCCGTCCAGGTTGAGCAGGGTGGGCCGCCAGGAGGTCATCGGCAGCAGCCGGGAGTCGGCGGCCAGCCGGCCCTCGGCGGGCACCCGCCAGCGGCGCGAGTCCTTGGAGAACAGCGCCTCGTTGCGGGTGAGTTCGAGCAGTTCGGCGTAGCCGAGGACGAGCCAGGCCTCGACCCCGGGCTCCAGCTCGATCGGGGCGACCGGACCGTAGCGCTCGCGGAGCCGGGCGTACAGGCCGTGCGGGTCCTCGGCGACGGACTGGCCGAACAGCGGGGTCAGCGGGACGCCCGTGGGCAGTCCGCGGCCGGACGGGCCGCCGGGCGGGCCGCCGCCGTGGGCGACGGGGCATCCGGGTGCCCCGGTGGGCTCGGGGGCGGTCACCGCTGGAGCTCCAGGATCGAGCTGCGGTGCAGATGGTCGACGAAGTCGATCAGCAGGTCGTAGGACTGCCGCCGGTCACGCGCGTCGCAGTACAGGATCGGCACCTCGGGCAGCAGGTCCAGCGCCGAGCGCAGCTCCTCCTCCGGGTAACTCGGCGTACCCGGGAAGGTGTTGACCGCGACCGCGAACGGGATGCGCTGCTCCTCCAGCCGGCCGAGCACGTCGAAGCTCTCGTCCGGCCGGCGCAGGTCGACCATGGCGATCGCGCCGAGCGCACCGCGCGACAGGTCGTCCCAGAGCGGCCAGAACCGCTGCTGCCCGGGCGTGCCGAACAGGTACAGCGCGAGCCGCGAGTTGAGCGTGATCCGGCCGAAGTCCAGCGCCACCGTGGTGGTGCTCTTGCCGGCGAGCCCGGTGAGGTCGTCGACGCCGCTGCTGGCGGCGGTCATCGTCTCCTCGGTGCGCAGCGGGGTGATCTCGCTCAGCGAGCCGACCAGGGTGGTCTTGCCGACCCCGAACGGTCCGGTGACGAGGATCTTGACCGCGCCCTGCACCGAGGAGGGCAGGTACTGCGGCCCGTCGGCGGACCCGGCGGCGCCGGGGACGGTCTCAGCGGAGTTGGCGGAGGCCAACGAGCACCTCTTCCAGGAGGGTTGCGGGCAGGCGTTCGGCCTGCGGGACGGGCGGGAGCACCTGCACGGCGCCGAGGTCCCACAGGTCCCCGACCAGCACCTTGACGACGCCGAGCGGAAGCCCCAGGTGGGCCGCCACCTCGGCGATGGACAGCAGGCTGTGACAGAGGCCGAGGATGCGCCGGTGCTCACGGTTCAGCAGCGGGTGCTCGGGCAGTTCCGGCGGTCCGGGTAACGCGCTGACCAGGCTCTCCACGGCCAGCTCCGACCGGGTGGGGCGGCTGCGCCCACCGGTGATGACGTACGGGCGGACCGGGCCGCTCACCGGTGGCCCCCCGCCGCGTGGTCGACGCGCGGCGGGCTGGTGAGGTGGCTGCCGATCCGCTCGACCAGGACCTGCATCTGGTACGCGACCAGTCCGGCGTCCACGGCGTCGCCGGCCACCACGGCCAGGTGCGCGCCGGCCCCGGCCGCGACGACGAAGAGGTAGCCGCCGCCGTACTCGATGATGATCTGGCGGGTGGCGCTGCCCGGTCCGCCGAAGCCCGTCGCGACGCCGCGGGCCAGCGACTGGAGCCCGGAGCAGGCGGCGGCGAGCCGTTCGGCGTCCTCGCGCGCGATGCCCGCGCTGCGGCCGATCTCCAGGCCGTCGTTGGAGACGACCACGGCGTGCTGGACCTGCGGGACGGCGATGATGTCGGCGAGCAGCCAGCCGAGATCAGGGGTGGTGGTCATGGAACTCTCCGGAGCGCTGGGGAAGTCGGGGGGAAGCGGGCAGGGAAGGGTCGGACTGGGCCTGGGCCCGGACGGCCGAGCGGCCGCTGGCGGTCCCGGCCTGGAACATCGCCATGAACGCCTGCGCGTCCCGGGCCGAGCGGTAGGGCGGCGCGGGCGGCGGTGGGGGAGCGGCGTGCTGGGCGGGGCGGCCCGTGCGGGCGCGCCGGTGGCTCCGGCGGGGCAGCGGCGGGGGAGTGTCGGCGGCGGGCCGTCCCGGCGGCGGGGTCTCCACCATGGGGTGACCGGCGGGGGAGACCGGCCGGGGCCCGGGGTTGAACGCCCGGTCGTCCGGCCCGAGGCCGGGGACGGTGGGCGGCAGCGGCTCGGTGAGCAGCGCGTTCGGAAGCAGCAGGACCACCCGTACGCCGCCGTACGGGGAGGGCGCCGAGCTGAGCGTGACCCGGAAGCCGTACTGCTCGGCGAGCCGGCCGACGGCGGCCAGACCCAGCTGCGGCACCTCGCCCAGCCGGGAGACCTCCAGGGTGCTGCCGCCGGCCAGCGCGGCGGCGGCCTTGGCGACGGCCTGCTCCGGCATGCCCACGCCGCCGTCGTCGATCTCGACGACGGCGCCGTTGTGCACCGGCATCAGGGTGACGAACACCTGGGTGCTGGGCGGGGAGTAGCGGGTGGCGTTGTCCAGCAGTTCGGCGATCGCGTGGATCAGCGCCTCGGCGGCGGCGCCGACCACCGCGGTCTCGATCCGGCTGCGCACCACCACGCGCTGGAACGGCAGGATGCGCGACTGGGCGCCGCGGACGACGTCCTCCAGGGCGACCGGTTCCGGCCAGTGCCGGCCGGCCCTGGCGCCGCAGAGCACGGCCAGGGTCTGGGCCAGCCTGGCCTGTTGGGCGGCCGCGTGGTCGGCCTTGAGCAGGCCCTCCAGCAGCGCCGGGTCGTCGTGGGTGCGCTCCATCTCGTCGAGGAGCGCCTGCTGGTCGTGGGCCATCACCAGGATCCGGCGGGCGACGCTGAGGAAGGCCCGCTGGGTGGAGGCGGTGTGCTCCTGCTCCTGCTGGACGGCGGCGAGTTCGGCGCCGCGGCGGGAGAGCCCGGCGGCGAGCTGTTCCTGGACGGCGGCGAGTTCGCGGTGGAGCCGGTCGGCGCGGACGCGTTGGGTGACGGACACGGCGCGGTACCGCGCGGCGGTCACGAGGGCGAGGACGGCGAGCACGCCGGTTGCCGTTGCGCACCACTGAGTCATCGTCACGCGCGAATTCTAGGGTGATGATCCTACGAAGGTGTGAACGGATCTCGCCAAGTGACCGGATCTCGTCAATATCGAGTCAATTCGGCGTCAATCGGCAGTCGTTCGACCCCGACCCCACGGCCTGACGAGGCCTCGCGACGCTCCGGCCGGTCCCGCGGGAGGCGGCGGATTCAAGCCGGTCGGCCGGATCGCGTCCGGCGATGTGTGGGACCTGTGTGCACGATGTCACGGAAGAGGCGCCGTCCGGTGCAGGAGCAGCAGCGCCACGTCGTCCGGCCTGGACCGCCGCTCGGTCACGTTCAGGGTGAGCAGGTCGGCCAGCCGCTCCAGCGCCGACGCCGGGCCGACCCGTCCCGGACCGGCCCGCCGGGCCCACAGTTCGAGCCCGCCGAGCATCCGCTGCACCGACTCGTCGTAGTCCTCCTCGCGGTCCTCGACCAGCCCGTCGGTGTACGCCAGCAGCGTCTCGCCGACCGCCAGCCGCCCCACCGCCAGCGGGTACGGCCGCTCCGGGGCCACGCCCAGCGGCGGCCCGCCCTCCAGCTCCAGCTCGACGGCGGCGGCGTCGGCGGTGATCCGCACCGGCGCCGGGTGGCCGGCCCTGGCCGCGGTCAGCACGCCGTCCGCCGGGTCCAGGGTCAGGTAGAGGCAGGTGGCGAACAGCTCGGTGTCCAGTTCGGCCAGCAGCCGGCTGGTCCGGGTCAGGGTGGCAGCCGGGTCGTGCCCGTCCGTCGCGTACGCCCGCAGGCCGCTGCGCAGCTGGCCCATCACCGCGGTGGCCTCGGCGTTGTGCCCCTGGACGTCGCCGATCACCAGCCCGATCCGGCCGTCCGGGAGCCGCAGCAGGTCGTACCAGTCGCCGCCGATCTGCATGCCCTCGGTGCTCGGCAGGTAGCGGGCGGCGCTGGTGATCCCGGGCAGCCGGGGCAGGGTGCGCGGGAGCATCGCGCGCTGCAGCTCGGTGGCCCGGTGGTGGTGGGTGTCGTACAGCCGGGCCCGCTCCAGGGACTGCGCGAGGATGCCGGCGAACGCCGAGTACAGGGTGCGGTCCTCGCGGCCGAACGCGCGCTCGGCGGCGAAGGTGATCAGGCAGGAGCCGACCTGCTGCCCGGAGGCGACCAGCGGCAGCACCGCCCAGGCGGCCGGGGAGAGCGGGTCGCGCCGGGTGCGGGCCGCCGCGGGGTCGCTGAACAGCGGGGCGGAGCGGGTCAGCGACCGCTGCATCACGTCCTCGGACAGGTCCGCCAGGCGGGTGAGCTCGGTGCGCCGCGGGCCCCCGTACACGGTGTGCGAGACGGGCAGCAGCCGGCCCTCGTCCACCAGGTCCAGGACGATGCCGGAGGCGCCGAGCGCGGGGCGGGCGACGTCGGTGACCGCGGTGGTGACGTCCCGGACGGTCACCGCCCTGGACAGCGCCCGGGTGAGCGTCAGCAGCAGCGCCGTCCTGGCGGCGGCGGGGGAGTTCCGCTCCTCGGCCGGCGGCTGCCCCCGGTGCCCGGCGTCGGCGAGCAGCCCGGCGATCCGCACCGGCCGCCCGTGCACGTCCAGCATCACCTCGCCGGACTCCTCGACCCGGGCCACCTTGCCGCCGGGCCGGACCACCCGGTAGCCGATCCGGTAGCGGCCGCCGGTGGCCAGCGCCTCGGCCAGCGCGGCCTGCACGTCCGGCAGGTCCTCGGGGTGGACCAGCCGGTCCAGCTCGGGAGCGGTGCCGTCCGGGGCGGCCGGGCGGCCCGCCAGCCGGAACGCCTCGGCGTCCCAGTAGCTCTCCCCGGTGACCAGGTCGCGCTCGAAGGCGCCGTGCCCGGCGGCCCGCACGGCCAGCGACAGCAGCGGGTGGGCCGGCCCGGCGGGGCGGCCGTCGGCCGCCCGCGGGTCCTCGGGCGCCCGGACGCCGTACGGGGCCCGGGTGCCGTGCGGGAGGTGGGCGTCGGCGTGGTCCAGCAGGTGGGAGAGCCGGTGGGCGCAGGCCTCGGCGACCGTCTCCAGGACGTCCAGGTCGCGGCGCGGCACGGTGCCCCGGTGGGCCAGCGTGAGGGCGAGGACGCCGATCGGCCGCTCGTCCACGACCATCGGCAGGGTGATCACGGTGATCATCCCGGTGCCCATGCCGGCGTTCCCGTCCGGGTAGTCGACGCTGGTGTGCTCGGGGCCGAGCAGGTACGGGCGGCGCAGCCGCAGGGCCATCGCGGCGGGCAGCTCACCGGCGGGGTCGACCACGCCGTAGCGCTCGTGCGCCCAGTCCGGCAGCCCGTGCGAGGCGATCAGCCGGAGCATCCCGGCGGAGTCCAGCAGGTAGAGCACGGACCCCTCGCCGGTGATCCAGCCCGGGCCCTCGGCCAGGACGGTGCCGAGCAGTCCGGCGGCGCTGGTGCAGCCGAGCAGCAGGCGCACGCAGCGCATCGCGCTGCGCGTGGTCGGACTGCCGGCGGGCTCCAGGGGCACTGACCCTTGATACCCCATTTCCCCGGGGGGCGGATGGTGACCGAGCCGGGCCCGGGCGGCTGGGCTAAACAGGCCAGGCGCGGAGGCCGGTGGTGAGGGTGGTGATGAGGCGGTCGTGGGTGGTGGTGAGGTCCTCGGCGAGCCGGAAGGCGCCGGCGGCGCTGAGGGAGGCGAAGCCGTGGGCGAGCGAGCGGACGGTGCGGGCGGCGTGGATCGCCTCGGAGCCGTCGAGGCCGTACTCCCGCAGGACGGCGATGATCACGCCGACGAGCCGGGCGGCCGCGCGGGCCAGGTCGTCGTCGGGCTGCGGGGCCTGGGGGAGGGCGTTGTAGCGGTGCGGGTGCTCGGTGGCGTACGCGTGGTAGGCGCGCAGCACCGCGGCGACGGCGTCGTCCCCGCTGCGGCCGACCGCCGCCTCGGCCAGCCGGTCTGCCAGCTCCCCGGTGACCCGGACGGCGATCAGCCGCCGCAGTTCGGCGAGGCCGCCGCTGACGTGCTTGTACAGCGAGGGGGTGGCGACCCCGGCCCTGGCGGCGACGGAGGCCAGGGTGAGGGCCTCGGCGCCCTGCTCGTCGATGAGGGCGAGGGCGTGGTCGACGACCTGGTCGGGGGTCAGTCCTACGCGGGGCATGGGTTCGGGCTCTCCGTACGGAAGTCGGGCGGGTGCGGGCGACGGTCGGGCGGCCGGCGGGCGGCGGTCGGTCAGCCGAGTTCGGCGAGGAAGGGCAGCAGGGCGTCCGCGGTGGCCGCCGGGTTGTCGGCCATCGGGTAGTGCCCGGACCCCTCGATCATCGCCTTCCGCGCGCCGAGCGCCGCGGCCTGCCGGTCGGCGACGAGTTCCGGCTTCGGGAAGTCGGGGTCCTTGCTGCCCATGACCACCAGCGCGGGGCACCGCACCGCGGCCGTCCAGCCGACCGGCGCCGAGTCGCCGTCGACGTACCCGCGGGTGGCGGTCTTGCGTCCGGGGGTGCGCAGGTCGGAGACCAGCCCGTCCACGTACGCGTCGAAGTCGGCGGGCCTGGCGCCGGGGAAGGCCATCCGGCGCAGGTAGAAGCCCCAGGCGGCGGGCCAGTGGACGAGGGCCGCGCCCATCAGGCCCATGGCGGCGCGCATCAGGGCGCCCGGCGGCGGGGTCTCGACGAAGGCGTCGATCAGCACGATCCCGGCGACCCGCCCGGGCGCATCCCCGGCGGCCCTGACGACGGTCGCCCCGGTGTACGAGTTCCCGGCGAGGACGGCGCGCTCGATGCCGAGGTGGTCGAGCAGGGCGAGGACGTCGCCGGCGAGGGCGGCCGGGCCGTAGTCGTCCCAGGCGATCGAGGACTCGCCGAAGCCCCGCAGGTCCATGGTGACGACCCGGTGGCCGGCGGCGACCAGCAGCGGGCGCAGGTGCCGGTACGCGGCCCGGCTGTCGAGCATGCCCGGGAGCAGGACGACGGGGGCGCCGTCGCCCTGCCGGGTGTCGTCGAAGGCGATCCGGCCGCCGGGGACGGTCAGGTACTGGGTGCTCGGGGTGATGGTGCCGTTCATGGGGGTCCTCCTCGGGCCGCCGGGGCGGGGCATCGGCGTTGCTGCCGATAGCCATAAAGCTAAGGCTAATAGCCTTAGCCGTCAAGCGGCCGGCGGGCGGCGATCCGGGAAGGGGGCGGGTCAGGCGCCCTCGACCCTGAACGGGTCGTGCTCGCTGAGCAGCTTCTCCAGCCGGGCCTGGTCGACCCGGGTCACCATCTCGTTGGTCTCCTGCTTGTCCCGGATCACCTTCGCCAGCGTGAACGCGGAGGTGACGGTGTAGAGGAGGCCGATTCCGAGGAACGCCCGGGTCCACCCGCCGACCGGCAGATAGGCGATCCCGACGGCGAGGGTGGTGCCGGACAGGGCGAACGAGAGGACGGCCTGGATGTAGTAGGCGGCCGTCGTGCGGGTCTGCATCGGTGCGCTCATGGCGTCAGGATGCGGCCGCCCGGCCGGACCGCACATGAGTAGGAGTACTCAGATGGAGCCGTGCATGAGGGGTCGTTCGTTGACGTCCGATCATATGGTCGACAGTCGCTTCCACCGGATGGCTTGGAATCGGCGCCTCCTAGGATTAACGTTTGATAACGCAGCGCGGTCGTCAACGCCGTACCCAGACGGCACCGTGCGCGGTGCCTAATCCCACCGACCGGCCTCCGGGCAGGTCAGGGAGCCGGGGAACCACGTTCCCTGGGGTGAATCGGCGGGGCCCAGGCCCGGCCGTAGGAGACCTTCCTGCTCCGAACCCGTCAGCTAACCCGGTAGGCGCGAAGGAAGGAAAGGAGCGCGCCTCCGTGGCGTCGACGTACACCCCGGCACACCCGGCCGGCCCCGCAGCCGGTACCCAGCTCCTCGACCACCCCGGCTCGGAAGGCCCCGACGCCTTCGGCCCGGAGGCCGAGACCAACCGCCACCGGATGCCGCGTCAGACCCGCGGAACCTCCCCGCTGCTCGGCGTCACCGCCGTCGCCGCCACCCTGGGGGCCACCGGTTTCGCCTCGGCCACCCCGGCCGCCGCCCCCGCGGTCGAAGCCCCGGACGAGGCCCCGGTCGCCCTCTCCGCGGACCCCGGCCTCGCGCTCGCCGCCCGCATCCAGCACCAGGCCGACAGCCAGCGCACCGCCGCCGAGGAGACCGCCAGGGTCCAGGCCGCGCAGGAGGCCGAGGCCAAGGCCGCCGCCAAGGAGGCCGAGGCCAAGCGCGCCGCCGAGGAGGCCGAGCGGGCCAAGGCCGCCGCCCTCACCCTGCCGGTGGACGACTACCGGCTCTCCGCCCACTACGGCCAGAGCGCCCGCTACTGGGCCAACCTGCACACCGGCCTGGACTTCGCCGCCGACACCGGCACCCCGGTCCACGCGCTCGGCCAGGGCACCATCACCTCGGCCGGCTGGGCCGGTTCGTACGGCTACCGGATCGTCGAGACCCTGCCCGACGGCACCGAGATCTGGTACTGCCACCTCTCCTCGATCACCAAGGGCTCCGGCAAGGTCGTCGCCGGCCAGCAGATCGGCAAGGTCGGCGCGACCGGCAACGTCACCGGCCCGCACCTGCACATGGAGATCCGCCCCGGCGGCGGTGCCCCGGTCGACCCGGAGCCCTGGCTCCAGCAGCGCGGCCTCAACCCGTGACGCCCCGGGCCTGACGGCCCCCGGTCTCACGGCACCCGCCGGCTGAGGCACCCGCTCGCAGACGCCCCCGCTCGCAGACGCCCCCGCGAAGGCCCCCGGCCCGGAGCACGAGCTCCCGGCCGGGGGTCTTCGCGGTCTCTCACTCCTCGGCGGGCAGCTGCGCCAGGTACGCGTCGATCTCCTCCTGGCCCGGCTCCGGCGCCAGCTCGGGGAACTCCTCCACCAGCAGCCGCGGTAGCCCCGGCACCGTCCACTCGCCGAACAGGTCGAGCGCCGCCTCGACCGCCGCGTCCTCGAACTCGCCGAAGTCCCCGGCCAGTTCGTCCGGCATCGGCCGTCCCAGCGCGGTCAGCTCGGCCAGGTTGCGGTAGCTGCGCCGCATCAGGCCCTGCTCCAGCAGCCGCCGCGCGCCGTCGGTGGCCATGCCGACCGAGAGCACCCGGCTCCAGCCCCAGCCCTGCTCGTCCGGCTCGTCCAGCCAGCCGGCCGGCGCCAGGTCCTCGTACGCGGCCAGCCGCTCCTCCTCGGCGAGCCCGCCGAAACCGGCCAGCCAGTCCCGCACCGCCTCCCCGTCGGCGACGTCCACCCCGTGCGCGTGCAGCAGCAGCGCGTACAGCCGGGGCCAGGTCACCAGGTCGGCGCGGCGCAGCAGTCCGGCCGCGACCTCGCCCTGCCACTCGGCCTCCGCGTGCAGCCGCTCCTGGCGCTTGGCGTTGAGCCGCCGGGCCGCCCGCTGGTGGTCGGCCAGCATCCGGACGGCGTCGCCGTACGCGAGCGGGTCCTCCTCGGGCGCGGGTTGGACGTACAGGTGGAGGCGCTCGTACAGCAGGTGCTCCACCGCGTTCGAGGTCAGTTCCGGCCAGCCGTCGTGCATCCTGCCCTCGCCCAGCTCCAGCAGCGCCAGCACCGTGCGCAGCGGCCCCTCGGCCACCGGCGCGCGGCCCTGCTCGGCCGCCCAGGCGAGCAGGTCGGCGGCCTTGGTGCGGGGGGCGAGCCGCAGGTCTTCGTCGTTCATAGTCCGAACGGTAGCCGCCGGGCGGGGATAGGGTCGGCAGCCATGCTCCCCGTACGACTCACCGGCCCGCGACTGGCCATCCGCGAGTACCACCACACCGAGGGCGACGTGGACGCGCTGCACGCGCTGTTCGGCGACCCCGAGGTCACCCGGTACCTGCCCTTCGGGTCGTGCGACCGGGAGGCCTGCGCCGACCAGATCGAGCTCTACCTGGAGGAGGCGATGGCCGGGGAGCGGGACACCTACCGGCTCGCCGTCACCAGGCTCGCCGACGCCGAGGACCCGCGGGACGCGCCGCCGGTCGGGCAGGCCTCGCTCGTCCTCGGCGGGCACCGCTCCGCCGACCTGGGGTGCGTGCTGGCCGACGAGGTCAGGGGCCGCGGCTACGCGGGCGAGATCGTCGGCCTGCTCCGCGGCCTCGCCTTCGGCCCGCTGGACCTGCACCGGCTGACCGCCCGGGTCCACGTGGACAACGCGGCCTCCGTGAAGGTGCTCACCCGGCTGGGCTTCCGGCGGGAGGGGCGGCTGCGGCACGACGGGTTCAAGGACGGCGTCTGGTCCGACTCGTACCTCTACGCGCTGCTCGCCGACGAGTGGCCGGGCCCGGCCGCCCGGGGGGAGGGGGGTTAACCCCACCCCGGATCCGCCAGGCCTCCGGATCACGCCCGGTCGGCGCGTCCACCAGACTGGACCTCGTCAGCGGGACGAACGAACGCCAGAACGAGGGGCCGGGAGCATGAGCAGCAGCCACAGCATGGAGGACCGGGAGTGGGACGTCCTGGGCGGTCACGGTGGCGTCCCGCGTCCCGCCGCGGCCCGCAGGACCGGGCAGCGGCCGGCCGCGTGGCGGGCGCCGTTCTCGGCGTACTACTACCGCGAGGTGGGCTACGCGCTCACCGGCCTGCCGGTGGCGATCGCCGGGTTCGCCGTCTCGATCACCATGTTCTGCTTCGGCCTCGGCACCTTCGTCACCGTCCTCGGCCTGCCCGTGTTGGGCGCCCTGACCAGCCTCGCCCGCGGCTTCGGCCGGCTGGAGCGGGCCCGGGTGCGCGGCATGCTGGCGCTGGACGTCCCCGGCCCGGAGCCGGTGCGCCAGGTCCGCCCTGGCAGCTGGGGCGCGATCACCGCGCGGCTGGCGGACGGGGCCGGCTGGAAGGCCGTGCTGTACCAGGTGGTGATGTTCCCCTGGGCGATATTCAGCTTCGTGGTGACGCTGGTGTTCCTGCTGCTCGGCTGGTCGCTGGCGCTCTACCCGCTGTACCACTGGGTCTTCCGGGCCTACACGCCCTGGAACGGGTACCGGCTGTTCGACTTCCGCGACGGCGACGGCGTCCAGCACGTGTACGAGATCCAGGCACCCTGGCAGATCGCCGCGCTGTCGCTCCTCGGGGTGCTGCTGGTCTTCCTCACCACCCAGCTGGTCCGCGGCCTGACCAACGTCAACCGGGCCGCCGTCCGGGGCCTGCTCGGCCGCTGACCGCCGGCTCCGCCCACTCCCAGGCCCCGCCCGCGCCCCGGACGTCCTCCGGATGCGGGCGGGGCCGCCCCGTGTTCGGATGACCGGGTGGCTGCCGCCGGCCTTCCCCCCGCTCAGCCGGACGTCCTGGTCACCTCCCGCCCGCTGGACGAGTACTGCGCCCAGTTCGGCCTCACCCGGGCCCGGCTCGCCGCCCTGCCCGGGCCGCTGCTGGACTGTCCCGGCGGCGCGGCCGGCCTGGCCGCCGAGGCGCGCGAGCTGGGCTGCCGGGTGATCGCCGTCGACCCGGCGTACGCGCTGCCGCTGCCCGCGGTCGCCGACCGCGCCCTGGCCGCCCGGGTGGCGATGGCCGCCGCGATGGCCGCCCGCCCGCGGCTCTACCCCGCGCCCCGCCCGGACCACGCCGAGCGGTACCTGCGCAGCTGGGACCGGGCCCGGCGGCTGTTCGCCGCCGACTCGGCCGCCCACCCCGAGCAGTACGTGGCCGCCGCGCTGCCCCGGCTGCCCTTCGCGGACGGCGCCTTCGCCCTCACCCTGAGCGGCCACCTGCTCTTCGCCTATCCCGAACTCTTCGGCCTGGAGGGCCAGTCGGCCGCGCTGGCGGAGCTGGTCCGGGTCACCTCCCCGGATGGCGAGGTCCGGGTGCAGCCGTTGAACGACGGGTACGGCCGCCGCTGCGGCCACCTCGACCGGCTGCGGTACGCGCTCGGCGAGCGCCGGATATCCAGCGAGGTCCGCCGTCTCTCCGGCCCGGTGGAGGGCCGCACCCTCCGACTCCTGGTGCTGCGGGCCGCCGACCACCACCGCCGGGCCGCTTTCCCAGGGAGCATGTAAGAGTCACTGTCAGGGGTCACTCCTATACTCTCCCGCATGACCGATACGACCATCCGGCGCGCCGACGAGACCGACGCCGAGCGGCTCACCGACCTGATCCAGACCTGCTCCGCCTACCGCGGCGAGTACGCCGCGATGATCGACGGCTACCGGGTGACGCCCGACTACATCGCCCGCCACGAGGTGTTCCTCGCCGCCGACCGGGCCGCCGGGCAACTGCTCGGCTTCTACGCGCTGATCCGCGAACCGGCCGAACTGGACCTGATGTTCGTCGCCGACGAGGCCCAGGGGCGCGGCACCGGGCGCGAGTTGATCGGCCACATGCTGGAGCTGGCCCGCGGCGCCGGGATCACCGAGGTGCGGGTGGTCTCCAACCCGCCCGCCGAGCGCTTCTACCTGCGGGTGGGCGCCGAACGCGTCGGCACCTTCCCCGCCCACGGGAGGATCACCTGGGACCGCCCCGAACTGCGCTTCACCGTCCGGGCCGGCTAGGCGTACGCAGGCGGGGATGAGGCGCTGTTTCGCCTGAGTGCCGCTCTGACGTGGGCGGCGTGGCGGTGGACGGCGGCTGGTGGGAGTGCGCCGGGGCGGGGTGGTGGGGGTGTGGGGGTGCCGTGGCAGGTGCGGCAGAGGCCGCCGAGGAGGGCGTGGGGGCGGCAGGGGGTGCGGCAGGTGGTGCATTCGGGGATGCGGGTCGTCTGTGGTGGGCGGGGGCGTTCCGGGGGGAGTTTGTCGATCAGGCGGCGGCGGGTGAAGGCGGCCGGGCTGTGGATGTCGGGCGGGAGGCTGTTGGTGAGGGCGATGGTGAAGAGGGCGGGGGTGGTGCCTCGGGCGAACCATTCGGCGGCGAGGGGTTCGAGGGTGGTGCAGTCGGCGGCGGAGAGGGCGAGGCGGGGGTCGGTGAGGCCGAGGCCGGCGAGGGCGGCGTAGGCGGCCGAGGGGAGGGGGGTGTGGTTGCGGATGGGCGTTCGCTCGTCCGGGGGGTCGGGGTCGGCGGGCGTTGACGCGTCGCCGCTGTCGTTGGTGCCGCCGGTGGCGAGGAAGTGGTTCCACCAGGCGTCGGAGCGGGGGGTGCGGGAGAAGTAGGTGTGGAACACCCATCGGCAGTCGGTGGAGCTGAGGCGTTCGCGGACGCGGCGCAGGTGGCCTGCGGTGGAGAGCCTGGTGAGGGCGGTGCGGCAGGCCATCTGGCCGTAGTGGGGCTGGAGGACGGCGAGGGTCTTGACGTCCATGGCGGCGCCGTCGGGGAGGTGGTCGATGAGCGAGGCGAGGTAGGCCTCGCGGGCCGGGAGGTGGGCGAAGTCGGTCGCGGAGCGGGGGAGTTGCTCCGGGGCGGACTGCTTGCCGTACCCGGGGGCGGCCATGGCGGTATTGTCGTGGGTAGCCACAGGATCGATTCCTTAGAGTCGGTCGATCGTGTCGGTCAGACCCCCGTTCGGTGTTGCGAGCACCGGCGGGGGTTGTTTCGTTGCTGCGCACGCTACATGGCCGAACTGCCTGTGGAAAAGTCGTGACGATAAGTCATATCTGCTGCGTACAGGGGGGTTGGAAGGTGGTTTACCCCACCGTTCCCTTGAGGGTCACTCGGCCCGCGCGGCTTGAGCTTCGGCGGCGAACGAGACGAACGGGCGAACCGTCCGCATCTCCCCGAGGCCCTGATGCCCGCTCGGCCCGGCAACCGGACTCACCCGTCTAGGAGTTGCCCCCAGCGCCCGGCTGGGCCGGTACGAGGGCCGCCGCCGGGAGCCGGGACAGGATCTTCTCCGCCAGCCAGCTGCGGTCCGACCCGTACGGGATGCCCTGCGGGTCGACCAGTTGGGCCGCCACCGCGTCCCGCAGCCGCTGCGCCCCGGCGGCGGGCAGCAGGGAGAGCAGCCCCCGGGCGGCCAGCAGCGCGTGGTACTGCTCGAAGCCCGAGCGCGGGTGCTCGATCGCGTCCAGCACGCTGGTCAGGTCCGCCAGCGCCGGATCGCCCTGCATCAGGGCGAGCGCCTGGATCCGCCGGCCCTCGGAGCCGTCCGCGAAGAGCGCCCGCACCTGGTCGGCGGTCAGCGCCGAGCGCCGCGCGGTCGCGCGGACCTCGGCCACCACGCCCTCCGGCCCGGCGGGCGCGCCGGAGGAGGGCGGCAGCTGCCCGGCCAGCGCGGCCGGGTGCTCCGCGCTGCCGCCCAGCAGTCCGAGCTGCTGCATCGCGCGGACCCGCAGGTCGTCCGCGCCCACCTTGTCGCCGTGCCGGTCGCGGTCCTGCCCGGCGAGGAAGAGGTCCAGCGCCTGGTCGGTCTCGGTCAGCGCCTGCGGCAGCGCGAGGCGGGTCACCAGCCAGCCGGCCAGGAAGCCGAGGATCAGGAAGTACAGCACCAGCGCCGCCGCGAACGGCACCACGTCCCGGCCCCCGCCGAGCGCGGGCGCCAGCGCGGTGCCGAGGTCGTGCAGCCGCTCGCCGAGCGAGCCCAGCTGGGTCAGCCCCACGCCCAGCAGCACCTTGGTCAGCCAGTCGGAGACCTGCTCCAGATTGGTGTTCGGCGCGTACGAGCCCTGCGGCTCTCCCGCGCCGCCGCGCACCCGCGGCACCCCGAACAGGAAACCCAGCCCGCCGCCGAGCACCACCGAGGCCCCGGCCACCACCAGCCCGCCGCCGATCGCCTGCCAGGCGTGCTCCCGGCCGAGCGCGAACAGCAGCAGCCCGGCCAGCCCCGTCCCGGCCGGCACTCCGGCGCCCCACCGCGCCGTCCGCGGCGTCGTCCCGCCGCCCGGCCGCCTCGCCTTCGCCATCCCCTACCCCCTGTGTCCGCGCGGCTCCGCTCCGGGACCCGCGCCGAACTCTAGCGCCGCCGTCCCTCCGGTTGAACGCCCACGAGAACGTCCGCCGGACGCCCAAGGCCCTTCCCCCGGACCCGTTCCCAGGGTCCGCCCCCCGGACCCGTCCCCCCGACCCGTCCCCCGGGACACGCCGCGGGGAGCCTCCGGAACCGATGCCGGAAGCTCCCCGGGAACGCAGACGACCCGCGGGCTGCTCCTCCGCGCCGGCCCGTGCACTGGCCAGGCGCCGAGGCACCGGGGATGAACCGGTGAGCCCGCGGGCCGGGTGACTGCTATGGATTTCGCCTGCCGGAGGCCTGGGGCCTCACCCTGCGCAGGCAGGGGCGCTCTAGCGAGCAGCCACCTCACACATCCTGATGGAACTCAACTCAGGATCACCTCCCTTCAGTGTGCTGCCAGCGTAGGCAGCGCACCCGGGGGAGGGCAACGGATTATTCCGCGGTACCCGCGTCCGCCGCTCAGGCGGTCTTGAGCTGGTCCTGGAACTTGGTGAAGTCGATCGTGCTGTCGGCCGGCGGGACCTGGATGGTCAGCGGCTTGTCGAAGTCGGTGAAGTCGATCTGGCCGTTGCCGTCCTTGGCGCCGGTGTGCTCGATCCGCACCGGGTAGGGCTTGCCCTCGGTGGCGACGTGGATGGTCGAGGTCTCGCCGTCGGAGTCGGTGGACTTCAGGCTGAAGGTCTTCACGCCGTTGACGTTGCCGGCGGAGCCCTTCTCGACCTTGTCGCTGCTGCTCTTGTCCTCGGTGATCTTCTTGCTGAACTCGGCGAGGTTGCAGACGCTGATGAGGGAGCCCATCGACGGGTCGTTCTCGAAGCCGGTCAGGTAGCGGCCCTTGAACAGCTCGGCGGCCTTGGCGCCGTTCGGGCCGCCCATGTTGGTCCAGAAGGCGGTGTCCGGCTTGACGTACGAGGTCTTGCCGTCGCTGATGATGTCGAACTTGCCCATGCCCGGCATCGACATGCTGCCGGTGCACTGGCTCTTGTTGTCGAGGGTCAGGTTCAGCTCCATCTTGCCCTCGTCGCTGCTGATGTTGCCGACCATCTTGAGGGAGCCCGCGGAGGCCAGGGCTTCCTTGGCCTGCTTCGAGATGTCCTGGGCGCTGAGCTTGTCGGTGTCGAGCTTCTGCGCGGAGCCGGCCTTGCCGTCGCTCGTGGAGCTGCCGCACGCGGCGGTGCCGGCTGCCAGGACGAGGCAGAGCGCGGTGGTACTGACCAGTCGCTTCGACAACATGTGGTGCTTCCTGTCCGGGGTGGTCGAGCCGCCCCCAATCGGATGAATTTTTCCTCAGTATGGTTCAGGCCGCTGACAGGGGATTACGGGACAGGCCGCCGTTACAGGTTCGTGGCAGGACCGTGCCCTGCCCGTACCTGGGAACGCGAAAGGCCCGGAGGAAGAATCCTCCGGGCCTTTCGGCTACTGAGTAGCGGGGACAGGATTTGAACCTGCGACCTCTGGGTTATGAGCCCAGCGAGCTACCGAGCTGCTCCACCCCGCGTCGGTGAACACAACAATACGGGGAAGTCGCCGAGATGGGAAATCGGTTCCTCAGACGCCCTCGGCGGGCTGCCGGGAAGCGCGTCCCCGGGCCCGTCCCTCCGCCCGGCCTTCCGCCTGCCGCCGGCCGGGCGGGGGGTGCCGGGACGCGCGGGACCTCGCCCAGGCCGCGAAGCAGACCAGCGCGGCGAAGCAGGGCACCATCAGCGCCCCGTAGACCACCAGGAAGCCGTCCGTGCCGAGGTCGGCGGCGGCGTTCCAGGTGCCGTGCAGGGTCATCGCCATCAGCAGCCCGGCGGGCACGGCCAGCCGGGCCAGCCAGCGCCGCGCGGTGGTGAGGGCGACGGCCAGGCCGATCCCGGTGAGCGCGGTGAACAGCGGGTGGGCGAAGGGGGAGAGCAGGGCGCGCAGGACGAAGGTCTGCACGGTGCTGTCGAAGTCGCGCAGGCTGGGCGGGTCGCCGAGGCCGATGCTGTCCAGCCGCTGCCGCTGGTCGCTGGTGAAGGCCCGGCCCAGGTAGAGGGCGTTCTCGGTGAACGCGAAGCCGCAGGCGGTCATCCCGCCGAGCACCACCCCGGCGGCCAGGGTGCGGGGCCGGGAGCGGTGGTGCGGCGGGCCACCGGCGGGTGGGGCCGGCCGCAGGTAGGGCAGCGGCCGCAGGTACGGGCGCAGCCGCAGCCGGCCGCGGGCGTGCGGCCCGACCGGGTGGCGCGGGTACGGGCGGGGGCTGCGGGGCGCGGGCAGCCGGCGCAGCAGCGGCGCGCAGGGGCGCCCGGTGCGGCGGCCGTGGCAGCGCAGCCGCTGGCCGAGCGGGAGCAGGAGCACCAGCAGGGCGGTGGCCTTGGCGGTCTCCTCGATCACCGGGGTGGCGATCCCGGCGCCCAGCAGCTCGCCGAACGGTCCCCGGTGCCGGGTCAGGTAGCTCGCCGTCCAGTTGTTGGCCAGGATGGCGACGGTGGTGGCGGCGCAGGCACCCCAGCCGAGGCAGAACACGGTGTGCCGCAGCGGGACCCTGGCGGTGAGGTTGAGCCAGGCCAGGCCGCCGAGCACGAACGGCAGCGGCACCATCGCCAGGCCCAGGCCGACCAGCAGCCCGACCGTGCCGGTCTGCCGCTGGACCAGGTGGAGGATCAGCACCCCGCAGCCGATCAGGGTCAGCACGGCGGTCGCGGTGACGGATGAGAGTGCCACCGAACGGTTGCGGCCCGGCGGGGCCCCGGGGGTGGCGGTGACCGGGGCGGGAGCGGCGGCCGGGGCCGCGGCGGCCGGGACGGCCGGGACGGCCGTGGGTGCCTCGGCTAAGACCGGCAGGGCGGGGGCGGGCCGGGGCAGCAGCCGGTGGGCCCGGCGCCTCCGGGGCCCCGGGATGGTCCGGGTGCCGCCGGTGCTCGGGACCGCCTCCGCTGCGTCGGCGGCGGCGCGACCGGTCGTCCGGCCGTTCGTCCCGGACCCGCCGCCGGACGGGCTGCCCATGCGGCACAGGGTAGGCCACCGCGGCGGCCCGCCGGGAGGACTCGGGACGAACCGTCCGGCCCCTCCCCGCCCGTACGGCTGCCGCGCGGCCGCCTGTTCGAACGGCGCCGGTGGGTCAGCGGCGGCGGAACAGCAGGTCGTGGACGACGTGGCCCTTGGCGATCCCGGCCCGTTCGAACTTGGTGACCGGACGCCAGTCCGGCCTCGGGGCGTAGCCGGGGATGCTGCCGTCCGGGTGGTCCGCGGGCTCCGTCCAGCCGGTCCCGTCCCCCTCGGGGTGCAGGTTCTCCAGCTCGGGCGAGGCGGACAGCACGGCCAGCATCTGCTCCGCGTACGGCTCCCAGTCGGTGGCGCAGTGCACCAGGGCGCCTGGGGCGAGCCGGGGGAGCACCAGGTCGAGGAAGGCGGGCTGGACCAGCCGGCGCTTGTGGTGCTTGGGCTTGGGCCACGGGTCGGCGAAGTAGACCCGCAGACCGGCCAGCGAGGCGTCCGGGAGCATGTCGCGCAGCAGGATCACCGCGTCGCCGGCGGCGGTCCTGACGTTCCGGGAACCGTCGCGCTCCAGCAGGCCGAGCAGGTTCCCGTGGCCCGGGGTGTGCACGTCGGCGGCGAGGATGCCCATGGCCGGGTCGGCGGCGGCCATCGCGGCGGTGGTCTCGCCCATGCCGAAGCCGATCTCCAGGGTCACCGGCAGCCCGCCGAACAGCTCCGGCAGGTCCAGCGGGGTGCCGTCGATCGGGATGCCGTAGGTCTCCCAGCTCCGGTCCAGGGCGCTCGCCTGGGCGTTGGTCATCCGGCCCCGGCGCGGCTGGAAGCTGCGGATGCGGCGCTCGCGGTGCTGGGCCTCGGTGGCCTTGTGCGGGTACATCGGCGCGGGGTAGGCGGCCGGCGCGGCGGACATCCGGGCGGACGGCGAGGGCTGGGGGATCGGGGCGGTGGCAGTCACAATCACCCGAGTCTACGGGGCTGTCGGGGCGCTCCGGCCGGGCCTGTGACCGGGCTCATCCGGGCCCCGGCGGGGCCCTGCGGGCCGCCACCGCCAGGCCGCGAGGAGGACGAAGGAAGGAGTCCCCCTCTGTGGTGGCTCCTTCCCGGCGGCGGCCCCCGGCCGGCGCCGCCGCTACTCCTCCCAGGACCAGCGGGCGTCCGTCCGGGGCGCCGAACGGTGTTGAGCCGCCTCGCGAATTGCTCCGGTATGACTTGTTGCGAATCCCAGAGCCGACGGAGCCGGCGACAGCATAATCGCCTGTATGGGACGACCTCGAACTCCGTGGCAGATCTCGTTCGATGAAGTCCGTCGGCGCTATGAAAGCGGAGAGTCTGCGCAAAGTCTGGCAACAGAATGCGGGCTCGAAACCTACAAGCCCGTGATCCGTGCACTCCGCGGGATCGGTGTGCGGATCAGGCGGCCTGGGAGTGGCCGTCGGCCGATTCGGGAGTCGAGCAAGCAGAGCCGGGTGTGTAAGGGGATCGAGTGTGATGCCACGTTCGATGCCTACCCGTCGTCCAACAAGCGATTCTGCTCGCCCAAGTGTCGGTACAGTTCGCCGGAACTGGCAGATCTGCTCGCGGCGAACATCCGGAACAGGCACTGTCTCACGGAGATAGACGAGGCGAGTCGGACGGCCCTGTGTTCGGTGTGCGGCCCCATAGATATCCGTGAGCGAATCGAACAGCGGAAGTTCGCCTCTGAAAAGCGAAGTTGGCGATGCCGAGGCGCCGAGCGAGCCCGCATCTGGGCCCGGAAGTACGGCTTGGATCGTGCGGAGATCGGTGCGCTGTGGGAGTCACAGGGGCGGCGGTGTGCGATCTGCCGTACGGCCTTCGCCAGCCGGTTCGTGGTGGACCACTGTCACGCGACCGGGGCGACGCGTGGATTGCTCTGCTCGAATTGCAACACGGCACTCGGTCTCTTCGCCGACGAGGCTGAACGGCTTCGAGCTGCTGCAAGCTACCTGGATCGTGCGCGGTCGGCGGCAGGTGACCGGCCGGTCGGGTGCGGGACGGCGCTGCCGGCAACCCGGCGGGTGACGGAACGGCGCGCACTGCCCAGGGTTTCGCAAGATCAGGAGCCGGGTGCATCGACGCCAGGAGCGCCGGAGCGGTAGCCCTTGCCCGCGGTGTCGTATTCGAGCAGCGAACGGGCGCCGTACCGGCGCGCGATGGCGTCCGTGACGCCGCGATTGAGCGGCTGGGCAGCGCCCGGCCGTACCGCGAGGTCCAGTGGGCGAGCAGCTCGCCGGGCTCGACGGCGCGGCGCAGCACCGCCGCGACGTCCTGCCGTACGGCCCGCTGCTCGCCCCGGCGTTCACGCCGGGGCGACGATCACCGCCCGGGCCCGCTCGGTCAGCTCCCGCACCCGGCGCTCACCCTGGAACGGCTCCAGCCGCCGCAGCATCTCCACCACGTACTCCCGGCTCCGCTGCGAGGAGATCCGGCCGGCCACCTCGACGGCGCGTTCGCCGGCGGCGACCGCGGCGTCCAGGTTGCCCGCCTCCGCCTCGGCCATCGCCGAGACCACCAGCCGCAGGCCGTGCGAGCGGACGTAGCCCTCGGTGGGCGTGGCCAGCGCCTCGCGGGTGAACTGCCGGACCTTGGAGGGCACTCCGAGGTCGCGGAAGCACTCGGCGGCGTCGGCGGCGAGCCGGTCGTAGGCGTAGAAGTCGATCCACGCCGGATCGGGATCCCCGGCGCGTGCCCGTTCGAGCGCGCTCTCCGCCGCACCGAGCGCCGTCGCACACGCCGCCGCGTTGCGGGCCTTGGCCTGGGCCCGGGCCTCCACCAGGTGGAAGAAGCTCATGGTGCGGGCGGTGGCCAGGCCCCGGTTGCGCTCCAGCGCGGCCTGCGCGAGGTCGACCGCCTCCTCGGCGAAGCCCCGGTAGCCGGCCTGGAGGCTCATCGAGGCCAGCACGTAGCCGCCGAGCGGCACGTCGGCGGCGGCCCTGGCGAGCCGCAGCGCCTGGATGTAGTAGCGCTGGGCGGCCTCGTGCTGCCCGGTGTCGAAGGCCATCCACCCGGCCAGCCTGGTCAGTTCGGCCGTCGCGCCGAACAGCGCCCGGCCGACCGCGTCGCTGTACGAGGCGAGCAGCAGCGGTGCCGCCTCCACCCGCAGGCACTCCGGCACCATCGACGAACGCCAGTCCCCGCCGCCGTACTTGGAATCCCAGCGGCGCGCCTCCTGGGCCGCCTCGCGGAGCTTGGCGGCGTCCGAGTGGCCGACCCGGTAGGAGGAGGTGTCGGTGGGGGAGCGCGGCACCTCGCGGGCCACCGAGCCGTCCGCGGGGGTGATCAGCCAGCGGGAGACGGGGGTCGCGTAGGCGGCGACCGAGAAGGTGCCGGCCAGGCTGTCGCTCCAGCGGCCGCCGCCGGGGCCGCGGCGCAGGTCGAGGTCGATCCGCCACAGGTCGGTCGCGGAGCGGACCGCGTCGGCGACCTCGCGCGGGAAGGCCAGGCCGAGTTCGGGCGCCGGGTCGGTGTCACCCAGGCCGATCTCCTCCAGCGGGACGGGCCGGCCGAGCTTGCCGCCGATCGCGGTGGCGATCAGGTGCGGGACCGGCCCCTGCGGGACCATGCCCTTGCTGACCCAGCGGGCCACCGAGGTCTTGTCGTACCGCAGCGTCAGTCCGCGCTGGGCGCCGAGGTCGTTGACCCGGCGGGCCAGTCCGGCGTTGCTGATCTGGGCGAGGGTCAGGAGCGTGCCGAGCCGTTCGTTCGGTCCTCGTGGGCTGACGGTCATGGTGGCGGCGGCACCTCCTGCGGCCTTGTGCGCGGGGCCCGGGCGGCACCGGGCCGTAGCTGCTGCACCTAGAGTAGTCGGACGCGTTCCGACGGTTAAGAGGTCGCATTCCGGATGGCGGGATCGTGCACTCGGCGGTGTCGCACGGGAGTTGGTCCGGACCACTCGGATCCGGCCGCCCGCGCCGCGCGCCGGAGCCTCGTGCTCCGGTCCCGTGTTCACGTGCGCCCGGCCGTGCCCCCTGGCCCGACCGGCTGGTCGGCGATTCGCTGGTGGTCGTGGGCCGGCCTGCCGTCGAGGACCCGGCAGGCCGGGGGAAGCCGCCGTCTCCATCCCCGCGGGCGGCGGTGAAGTCCGGGAGGGCATGCGGATGCCCTCCCGGGCTGGGCGACGCCTTTCGGCCATCTCGCGATGCCCATGACAAAGGTGTTCGCGGGCGGTCCGGGCCGGGGAGGGGGAGGTCCGGCCCGCCCGACCCCGCAACCGCAGGACGATCCGAACTCCCGGCCGGTGCACCCGACTTGCCCGCCCGAAGTGATCGGCCGGCGGAGCCGCCCGGCGCCGCGGAGCGCGCCCGCTCCGGCCCGTACGGCCGCGGCAACGCCGCGTGGGGGACGGCACGGCCGTCGCGCGATCGGTTCGAACGGAGGCGGAACCCGCAACACCGGCCACGGCGGCGTCCGGCGATGGCACGATGTCTCCTGACGGCGCGTCGGGCTGCGGGGGCACGTCGGGACGCGCCCGGGCCGCCACGGCACACCACCCGGCCGCCCGGCGGGCGGCGAACGCGCCGCACGGATGCAGGTCCTCGTCCGGTGGAGGCACGATGCGGTGGCTGACGGGCTGGTGCACGGGTGCGCCGAGCGCGGGCACTCCGGCACACGAGGTGCTCGGCACGGTCACGCCGATCGCCGCGCGCCCTCTGTGGACCGGGCCCGACCCGCTCTGGGCCGTGGGCGACTGGCGCCCGGGGGAGATTCGCCTGGTCACCCTCCGCCCCGGTGCCGCCGCCGTGGTCAGCACCGGGCCCACCACCCCCGACCAGGCCGAGGACACCCCCGCCACCTCCAGGCTCGCCGTCCTCGGCCACTGCGGCGCCACCGACGCCGAACTCGCCGCGGGCCTCGCCGCCGCCCGCGGCGGCGCCGTCCGCCACCTCACCGCCTGGCCCGGCAGCTACACCGTGGTGCTGCGCTCCGGCACCCGCTCCACCCTGCTGCTCACCGACCTCGCCGGCGCCCGGCCGGTCTTCCACACCCCGTGGGCCGGCGGCACCGCGTACGCCACCGCCGCCCTGCCACTGGCCGACCTGGTCGGCGCCCCGCTGGACACTGGCCACCTCGCCGCCCGGCTCGCCTGCCCCGAGTCCCCCGAGGCGCTCGGCACCGGCACCCCGTACCTCGGTGTCCAGCAGGTGCCGCCCGGCCACCTGCTCGCCGTCCGCGGCGGCCGTCCGTACCTGTCCGGCTACGACGACCCGGCCGGCGCCGAGCAGCCGCGCGACGAGGCGCCCGCCGTCCGCGAACTCACCCGCGCGCTGCTGGAGTCCGTCCGCTCCCGGGTCCGCACCACCGCCCCGCCCCTCGACGCCGCGGGGCGGGCCAGGCTCGGCGTCGACCTCTCGTACGGGACGGCCTCCGCGACCGTCGCGCTGCTCGCCGCCGCCGTACCGCTGCCACCGTTGCCCTCGGCCACCGCGGCGGCCCGGGTGGCCACCGCCGGGGCCAGGAGCGGCGCGGTCAAGGGCTCCTGGGCCCGCGCCGCCGTTCAGGGGCCCGCCGCCCCCGAACAGCTGGCCGCCGTCACGCTCGGCGAGACCGACCCCCCGGCCGGCCTCGCGCTCGCCCCCGACACCCCGCGGCTGCGGCACACCGTGCTCGACCCCGGCCCCGACACCCTCCCCTACGCCGGCCCCGGCGCCGACCCGCAGGCCGGCCGGCTCACCGACGAGCCGGGGCCCGAACTCGTCGCCGCCGCCCGCGCCGAGGCCCGCTTCGACGCCGGCGGCACCGACCACCTCACCGGCTACGGCGCCCGGCAGGTCCTGGACGGCCACCCGGCCAGGCTCGCCGACCTGATCCGGGCCGGCCGGACGCGTGAACTGCTGCCCCCGGTCGCCGCGTTGGCCGGTGCCGACCGGGCGGCCGCGGGCGTCCTCACCGGAGCGCTGCGCACCCCGCTCACCGTGCTCCGGGCCGCCCACCGGCTCTCCCGGGTCCGCTACGCCGAGGCGCTGGACGAGGCTGCCGCCAAGCTGACCGCCCGCCACGTCCCGGACGGCGTCGGTACCGCGGGGGCCCGCTCGGCCGCCGACCTCGCCTGGTGCGTGCCGGGCCCGGCCGCCCGCTGGCTCTCCGACGAGGCGCTCTCCGCGGTGGCCCTGCGGCTCCGCCTGGCGGCGCGCAAGCCGGCGCCCGAGGAGCATCCGGGCGCACATCGGGCCCGGCACGCCCTCTACCGGCAGGCGCGCTCCTTCCGCACGCTCGTGCACGCCGCCGAACAGCCGGGCCAGCGGCTGCACGCGCCCTTCCTCGACAACCAGGTGGTGCGGGCCGCCCGGCTGCTGCCCGACGACGTCCGCCTCCAGCCCGGCGCCCGGCACGCCCTCCTGCGCGCCGTCCTCACCGGCGCCGGCCGCACCGACCTGCCCCCCGACTGGGGCCGCACCCCCCGCCCCGACCGCACCGCCCCCGCCAGGGCCGGCCTGCGCCTCGCCGCCGACGGCCTCGCCGAACTCTTCGACGCCCCCCTGCTCGCCGAAGCCGGCCTCATCGACCTGACCGCCGTCCGGGCCGGCCTCGCCCGCTCCGCGGACCCCTCCGCCCTCTCGCCGTTCGCCCTCGCGGGCCTCGCCGACCTCGTCGCCACCGAACTCTGGCTCCGCCGCGTCCGCGCCCGCCGCCACGGCGCCTGCTGGACCGGCCTGCCCGGTCCGCGGCAGCCCGCCCTCAGCCCCTGACCCGGTCCGGGCCCGCTGCCTCTCCGGCCGCCCGCCTCTCCGGCCGCCTCCTCCCTGCGGCGCGGTTGCCGGTTCCGGATCGGGGGGCCGGTGATGATGGCGGGGTTGTGCATCCGGGGTGAGGAGGACGTGCGGTGGCCGGTGGGAGCGCGGGGAGGGAGGTGCCGGTCGTGCTGTCCGTGCTCGGGCGTCCGCCCGCCGGGCGGGTGCCGGGGGTGCTGGTGGCGTGCGACGGGTCGGACGGGTCGCTGTGGGCGCTGGACCGGGCGATGACGGAGGCCGGGCTGTTCGGGCTGCCGCTGTACGTGCTCGCCGTGGTCAACCCGGCGCCGGCCGGCTACCCGCCGGGGATGGCGGAACTGGTGCAGGAGAGCGTGGAGACGCTGGTCGAGAGCATGGCGGACGGGCTGCGCCGCTCGGTGGCCGTCGTCCAGCGCCAGCGCCCGGTGCCGTACGCGGGGGAGCTGTCGCTGCACGTGGTGCTGGGCAACGTGATCGAGGTGCTCCTGGAGGCGGCGACCCGGCAGCACACGCTGGTGATCGGCACCAGGGGCAACGGCGGCTTCGCCCGGCTGCTGCTGGGTTCGGTGAGTTCGGCGGTGGTGCACCACGCGGCCTGCCCGGTGCTGGTGGTCCCCGCGCCGTCCGGGGCCTGACCGGCCCGCCTGGGGTCTGACCGGCCCGTCCGGGGCCTGACCGGCCGGGACGCCCATGAGGTGCCGGGAATGTACCGAGATGGTTCATCGTTCACCCATCTTGTCCGCATCCCACAAGACGTCCCCTGGAGCCATCCGCATGAAGGTCGAGATCTGGTCCGACATCGCCTGCCCCTGGTGCTACATCGGCAAGCGCCGCTTCGAGCAGGCCCTCGCGGACTTCGCAGGCAAGGAGCAGGTCGAGGTCGTCTACCGTCCGTACCAGTTGGTCCCGGACGCCCCGGAGACGGCGAGCCCGCACCGTGCCTGGCTGGCCGAGCGCTACGGCCCGCAGTCGGTGGCGATGGACGCGCAGGTGGCCGAGCTGGGCCGCGCCGAGGGCATCAGCTACGACTTCGACGCCGCGCTGCACGCCAACACCTTCCTGGGCCACCGCCTGCTGCACCTCGCCGAGACGGAGTACGGCCCCGCCGTCCAGGGCCGGCTGAAGGAGGCACTGCTGAAGGCGCACTTCACCGACGGCGTGGACGTCGGCGACCGGGCCGCGCTGACCGACGTCGCCGTGTCGGCCGGCCTGGACCGGGACCGGGTGACCGGCTACCTGGCGGGCGACGAGGGCACCGCCGAGGTCGACGCCCAGCTGGCCGAGGGCCGGGAGCTGGGCATCAGCGCCGTGCCGACCTTCGTCTTCGAGGGCAAGTGGGCCGTCCAGGGCGGTCAGGACGCCGCGACCTTCCGCAAGGTGCTGGAGCAGGTCGCCACCGAGATCGGCGAGCGCCGCCCCGTCCCGGTGCAGGTCGCCCCGGCCGGGGAGGCCTGCGCGGACGGCTCCTGCGCCATCTGACGTCCCCGGGCGGCCCCCGCCTGGATCGCCGCGGACCCGAGGCCCGCTCCAGGACCCCTGGAGCGGGCCTCCGTCACGACCGCCCGTCACGACCGCCCGGCGCGGGCCCTCGTCACGAGCAGCGGAAGCGGGCCTGGGCCCAGTTCGCGACGTTCAGCGCCGACCAGATCCCGTTGACCGGGGCGACCACCAGCTTGACCGACTTCTGCCCGGCCAGCGGCACGTGCACCGGCACCGCCTCGTCGCCGACGGCCAGCGGACGGGAACGCCACAGCGTGGTGCCGTCGCCGCCCTGGACGGAGAAGACGACCCCGCCCGGCGACAGCGTGGCGTCGTCCACCCCGGCCACCGCGTCGAAGGACGTGCAGGTGCGGTTGAGGTCGATCAGGGTGGTCGCCGGGGCGTGCACGGTGATCGCGTGCTGGTGGTAGTCGCCGCCGATCCAGCCGCCGTCACGCTGCCAGAACGCGTCGCTGCCCTTCTGCCGGATGCTCGGCTCCGGCGGCGGCACCCGGTTGTTGCCGGGCTTGAGCACGGGCAGCGAGTTGCCCCAGAAGTCCGTGGGCGCGGGCGGCGAGGGCTGGGTGAAGGTCGGGGTCGGCACCGGCGGCACGGTGGGCGTCGGGATGACCGGCACGTCGGGCGTGGGCAGCGGCGGCAGGGTGGGCACGGGCACGACCGGGGGAGCGGTGGTCGGCTTCGGCGCCTTCGGGGTGCCGGACGCGGGCGTCGTGGGTTCCTCCGGTGCCCGGGTGGCGGCGGACGGGGGCGCCGGGGCGGGCTTGTCGGCCGGCTTGGCGCCGGGGCTCGTCGCGGGTGCCGCCGGAGCCGGCTCGGCGGCGCCGGGCGCCGGGGCGGGGGCATCGGCGGGCGCGGGAGCAGGAGCGGGCGCGGCCGCAGCCGCGGTCGCGGGCGGCGCCGGGGCGGGGACGGCCGGGGCGCTGGTGACCGGCGGAGCGGCCGCCGGGGGCTTCGGCTCGGGCGAGCCGGTGAGCGCGTACGCGGCGACGGCGGCCGCCGCCACCGCGATCGCGGCGGCGATCCCGGCCTTGGCCGCGGTGCCCAGTCCCTCGCCGGCCGCGGCCGCGCCGGCCCCGCTCCCGCCGGAGGCCGCACCGGCCGACCCGGCGGCGGCCGCACCCGCGGCGGCGCCCGAGGTCCCGGAGGACGCGGCGGCCGTGCCCGCGGCGGCCGCACCGCCGACCGCGGCGACACCGCCCACGGCGGCCGCGGCGGCGCCGAACCCGCCGACGCCGATCCAGACGAGCACCCCGCCGGGCAGCAGGGCGCGCAGCCCGGTGTTGATCTCGGTCAGTTCCAGGCAGGCCGCCGTGCAGCGGTCGCACTCCTGGAGGTGCCGGCCGACCTCCGCCGAGGCCCGCTTGCGCAGCGAGCCGCGCGCGTACGCCCCGAGCCGGTTGGCGTACGCCTCGCACCCGCTCTCCTGGCTGCCCGAGACGTGCGCCTGGAGGAACGCGGCCGCGAGCCGGTCACGGGCCCGGTGGGCCTGGACGGCGGTGGCGTTGGCGGTCTTGCCGAGCATCACCGCGACGGTCTTCGGCGACTCCCGCTCGACCTCGGTGTGCCAGAGCACCACCCGGTCGTCCTCGGGCAGTTCGGCGTAGGCCTGCATGACCATCCGCTGGTCGGCCATCGCCATCGCCCAGGCGTCGGCGCCCGGGTCGGCCAGGTCGAAGTCGACCACGGCGGCCGAGGTCTGCGCGAACACGGCGAAGTCGTCCACGAGTTGCTCGCGCCGCTCACTGCGGTGCCAGGCGGCGGCGACGTTGCGCACGGCGGTCAGCAGGTACGCGCGGACGGCGAACTCGGGCCCCTTGCCCGCCCGCAGCGCCTGGAGGGTGCGGGCGAACACCTCGCCGGCGAGGTCCTCGGCGGTGAAGTTGTCCCGGCAGCAGGTGCGCGCGTAGCGGCGCACCGAGTCGGCGTGCCGACGGTAGATCTCCTCGTACGCGGTGTCGTCGCCGGCCCGCACCCTGGCGGTCAACTCGGCGTCGGAGGCGGGGCGCTCGCCGTCCACCGGGTCGGCGGGGGCGGGCACGGTCGGCCGGGCGGTCCGGCCGGGGAAAGGTTCGCCGACGAACGCTTCGGGGGCGACGCCGCCGAGGCCCGCGGGGGCCTGCCCGGGCACCCGGCCCGGCGGCAGCGCGGCGCCGGAGGCGGAGAGCGACTCGCGGCTGGGCATCCCGGCCTGGTCGGGGACGTGACCGGCGGTCGGACCCGCGGCGGCGCCCGGCACTTGGCCCGCACCGCCGGTACCACCGGGGCCCGCGGCGGACCCCCCGGCCGTACTACCGGAGAAGCCTCCGAAGTCGAGCCCGTACCCGTAGTCGTTCTGTTCCTCGGCGCTCACAACGGACCCCAGATTCCACGACAGCCCCCGTAGTGTGGCAGGGCGCGCGGGAGTGCGTAGGCGCACGGTTCCCCGACGTACGGCGCCGACGGCGCGCGAAGGGCGCGCATCGGGACATTGACTCCAACCACGGGCAAAGGATGGCATAGCGCAGGGACCGACGGTAGCCGGACCGGCCGCCGTCCCTCCTCCGTGGGGCCGTCGCGGGTGCGTTCGCCCAGCGTGCGGCGACGGGGTGTGCGACTCCCACACCCGGCGCGCGCACTCGGGCCGCGCGCCGGTCATCCCTCCAACTCCCGTGTCCGTCGCGGGTGACGCCCGGCCGGCCGCCGGGCGTCAGCGCGCCCGCAGGCCGTCCAGCAGGATCTCCAGCAGCCGGTCCGCGGGTCCGGCGGCCGACTGGCCGTCCGTCTGCGGAGAAATCGGCGAGAAACCGCCGGCCGCCGGTGCGGAGACCGAGGCACGGGTCGCGTGCACCGGCACCGAGGCGGTCAGCACCAGCACCACGTCCGACACCGTGACGCCCGGCCGCAGTTCGCCCGCCGCACCGGCCCGCGCCACCAGGGCGGCCAGTAACTGGAGCAGCAGCCGGGGATCGGCGTCCGCCGCCGACGGCTCGACCACCCCGCCGGAACGGGCCTCCTCGCCGCGCAGGTCGAAGCGGACGGCCGCGGGTGGTTCCGGCGCCCGCTGCTCGGGCACCCGGCCCAGTTCCTCCGCGTACCGGAACGCCTCCGGCGGCAGCAGCCGCCCGGCGCCGCTGCTCACCGCGCGGGCCAGGTAGCCGGCCAGCGCCTCCCAGGCTCCGTCGCCGCCGTACAGCGACTCCCGGGCCTGCGCGGTCAGCCACGCCACCTCCTCGGCGGCGATCCGCTGGACCAGCACCTCCTTGCTCGGGAAGCGTCGGTAGACCGTGCCGACCCCGACCCCGGCCCGGCGTGCGACCTCCTCCATCGGCGCGCCGTAGCCGAACTCGCCGAACACCTCGCGGGCCGCCCGCAGCACGCTCTCCAGGTTCCGCCGGGCGTCCACCCGCAGCCGGGCCCCGGGCACCGGCACGGCGGCCGGCGCCGGCTCGGCCCGGTACGGCACGGGGGCCCGCGCCATCGCGGCCTGTCCCGATCCGCCCTGTGGCGGCAGATCCACCGGACCACGCTGCTCGGGGACCATGCCCGGTCCGGCCTGCGGTGCACCTACCCGCCCCAACACCTGCTCCTGCTCCATCATCCCAACTCTCCCCCGCAGGCGTCCGAAACCGGACCCTGTCGTCGCCCGCCCCTGCACCCCCCGGTGCAGCTCAGCCCGTCAGAAATGACCCGATGAACCATCGCTCGTGCCGCCCGTCCCGTTCCGGTGACCACGGTTCGTGCCGCCGTGCCGGGTCCACGTCCGGCTCGGCGCGTCGGCACCGTCCGGGGCCCTGTCCGGGAACTACCCTTCCCCGGATGACTGTCCCCCAGTCGGGTTCTCACGCCAACGCTGGAACTGGCCGTAATGGCCGCTCCACGGTGCGTCGCCGCCGATTGTCATGGCGACGGCCGCCCCGGTACACAATCCGACCATAGTTCACCACTCTTCGCGGCCGAAAGTGCGTCAGAAAGTCGCCCGGCAAGCACATCTGGCCCCGGTGGCCACTCGGGTCGCAACCAGCACCGTACGGACTGTGGACAAGACGCCCCCCGCCGGTACTTCATAGGGGGCGTGAACGGGGGGACACCCCCGGCCGCGGGGCCGGGGCGAAACGTCACATCGGCAGGAGGCGCACCATCAGGATCCTGATCGCCGGCGGCGGCTGCGCCGGAACGGCCGCCGCACTCCACCTCCAGCGCGCCCTGCGGGAACGGCTGCGGCGCGGCGAGGCGGAGATCACCGTCGTCGAACCCCAGGCCTACTTCACCTACCACCCGCTGCTGGCCGAGGTGGCGGCCGGCTCGATCGACCCGAGACACGTGGTCGTCCCGCTGCGCCGGGTCCTGCCGGACTGCCGGGTGCTCACCGCCAGGATCACCCGGATCGAACACGCCGCCCGCCGGGCGCTCGCCGACGCCGCCGGCCCGGGCGAACCCCCCGCGCCTGTCGAACTGCCCTACGACGTCCTCGTGGTGGCCCCGGGCTCGGTCTCCCGGACGGCACCGGTGCCCGGCCTCGCCGAGCACGGCCTGGGCTTCTCCACCGTCGGGGAGGCGGTGGGCCTGCGCAACCACGTCCTGGAGCAGCTCGACCTCGCCTCCGCGACCCGCGACCCCGCGCTGCGCGAGGCCGCGCTCACCTTCGTCTTCGTCGGCGCCGGCTACGCGGGCGTCGGCGCGCTCGCCGAACTGGAGGACATGGCCCGCGCCGCCGTGCGCACCTACCACAACGTCCGTCCCGAGGACCTGCGCTGGGTCCTGGTCGAGGCGACCGACCGGATCCTCGCCGAGGAGTCGCCCGAGCTCGCCGAGCACACCCTCGGCGAACTGCGCGAACGCGGCGTCGAGATCCGGCTGGGCACCACCCTGGAGTCCGCGGCCGACCGGGTCGTGGCGCTCTCCGACGGCAGCCGCTTCGGTGCCCGCACCCTGGTCTGGACGGCGGGTGTCCGGCCGGCCCCCCTGCTGCGCGAGACCGACCTGCCGCTGGACACCCTCGGCCGGGTCCGATGTCTGGCGACCCTCCAGGCCGTCGGACCGGACGGCCGCGCCCTGCCCGGCGTCTGGGCGGCCGGCGACTGCGCCGCCGTACCGGATCCGAACGCGGACGGCGCCCCCTGCGCCCCCAACGCCCAGCACGCCTTCGCCCAGGCCGAGCTGCTCGCCCGCAACGTCGTGGTCGCCCTGGACGGCGGGCCGCACGCCCCGGGCCTGGCGGCCTACCGGCCGGGGCCCGCCGCCTGCTCGACCTCGCTCGGCCCGCGCCGGGCCGTCGCGCACACCCGGCGGGGCGGGAAGCTGACCGGCCGGCGGGCCTGGTGGCTGCACCGGGCCAGGCACCTGCGACGGCTGCCGAGCGCGGAGCGCCGGGTCCGGGTGCTGATGGACTGGGTGCTCGGCGGGGTGTTCTCCCGAGAAGTGGTCTCGCTGGGAGCGATGGAGCACCCGCGCTCGGCCTTCGAGGGCGGGTTCGATCCGAAGTCCGGACGGCAGACCGACGCCGGACCGGATGCCCCCGGGTGACCGCACCCGCCGACCCGGGCCCGTGGTCGATCGGACGGCGGATCGGACGGCGGATCGGGTGGTGGATCGGGCGGCCACGCCGGGCGCGCGACTTCCGGAACCGGGCCTCCGCCTGACAGGATCAGCCCGACCTGGTCATTACCCCGTGTGCTTTCGCGTACACAAAAAGTGATGATATGCCTGGAAAACGAGGAAGCGGGCGTCGTTTGAACCTCATGCGTTGGAGCGCCCGGCTCACCGGAGTCCCCTGGCGTGCCGTCCCGGCCAACGGGACCGGCCCCGGAGACGGCACGCCCTGCCCCGACGGCGTCGTCGTGCCCAGCCCCCGCGACCCGAGCGGCCCCACCGCCACCACCGAGCTCCTCGACCCGCACAAGCCGCAGCACCTGCGCGAGGTCCTCAACCGCATCCCCGCGCCGGTCGCCGTCACCTACGGCCCGCACCACCAGCTCGGCTACGCCAACCGCGCCTACCGCGAACTGTTCGGCGAGCGCCCCACCGGCCTGCCCGCCGGCGAGGCGCTCCCCGAACTCGGCACCATGGGCGTCCTGCCCCTGATGGACCAGGTCATCCGCGGCGGCCGCCCGCGCAGCGTCAAGGCCCGCTGCATCCTCGGCCTCACCGGCAACCGCTACTACAACGTCTCCTGCGTCCCGCTCGGAACCGGCGAGAACCGCGACGCCCCGGCCGAGGGCCCGCCCGCCGGAGTGCTGGTCTTCGCCGCCGAGGTCACCGACCAGGTGCTCGCCGCCGCCCGGCTGCGCGAAGCCGAACGCCGGCAGCGCGAGGCCGCCGTCACCCTCCAGCGCAGCCTGCTCCCGCAGAAGCTCGACCAGCCGGCCGACCTGCGGGTCGCCGCCACCTACCAGCCGGGCGGCGCCGAGGCCGCGGTCGGCGGCGACTGGTACGACGTCATCGCCATCGACGGCGGACGCACCGCCCTGGTCATCGGCGACGTGATGGGCCGAGGCCTGCGCGCCGCCGCCGTCATGGGCCAGCTGCGCACCGCCGTCCGCGCCTACGCCCGCCTCGACCTGCCCCCGCACGAGGTCATGCGCCTGCTCGACGGCCTCGCCATGGAGATCGACGCCAACCAGATCGCCACCTGCACCTACGCCGCCTGGGACCCGCGGCGCCGCACCCTCTCCTACGCCTCCGCCGGACACCTCCCGATGCTGCTGCGCTGCCCGGACGGCACCATCCTGCGCAGCGAGGAGCAGAACGGCCCGCCGCTCGGCACCGGCGGCGGCACCCACGTCTCCCACACCCTGCGCCTGCTCCCCGGAACGACCGGCGTCCTCTATACCGACGGACTGGTCGAGCGCCGCGACGAGGACATCGACCAAGGCCTCGACCTCCTGGCCCGCACCCTGACCGGCGCGATCGGCGCCCCCGAGGTGATCTGCGCCCGGCTGCTCCGGGCGATGGGCGTGACCTCCGAGCACGACGACGACGTCGCCGTCCTGGCCTTCCAGCTGCCGGCGGAGGAGGGCGCCGAAAATCCGCTTGCGCCGCTTGACCCGGCCACCCCAGAGGTCTAGAGTTCTTCGAGTTGCCTGGCAGGGAGCACCGGACACGCGTTTGCGCGGACGGCCCCCGGGTGGCCAATCCTTTGAATCACCACTTCCGGTTCGTGCCGGTCGTTTCGCTTTTCCGCGTGACGGCCTGGGGCTTATTCGGCGTGCGCATTTTATCGGATTGCGGTCGGATTCGCTTTTCGGAGCGGGGATCGGCTAGAGTTTGAAACGTCGGACAGGGCGTCAAAGCCCCGAAGACACCGGCGAGTTGGATGA
>NZ_JBVJRP010000002.1:0-434866 GCF_055607525.1 Kitasatospora sp. NPDC036993
CCTTGGTAGGCCATTACCCCACCAACAAGCTGATAGGCCGCGGGCTCATCCTGCACCGCCGGAGCTTTCCACCAACCCCCATGCAGAGGAAGGTCATATCCGGTATTAGACCCCGTTTCCAGGGCTTGTCCCAGAGTGCAGGGCAGATTGCCCACGTGTTACTCACCCGTTCGCCACTGATCCACCCCGAAGGGCTTCACCGTTCGACTTGCATGTGTTAAGCACGCCGCCAGCGTTCGTCCTGAGCCAGGATCAAACTCTCCGTGAATGTTTACCCGTAGTCGGGTTCACACTCGCGTTGAGCGGCACGGCAACCACCGGAATAGGGCGGTCCCGCGCACTGCGTCCTCGCTAGTGTTTGTTTCAAAAGGAATCTCCAACCCCAGGAAACCTGAGGCCGGGGATGTCAACATATCTGGCGTTGACTTTTGGCACGCTGTTGAGTTCTCAAGGAACGGACGCTTCCTTCGGACTGCCTTCCAGCAGGCCCTCCGGGCTTCGTTCTTTCGTGTTTCCAGCTTATCAGATGGTTTCCGCCCCCGTTTTCCGGAGTTTCATTCATCGGATTCGCTTTCCGCTTTGCCGCCCCGGTCTCCCGCGGCGACTCCGGAACTGTACGGGGACCGGCCCGCCACATGCAAATCGTCCCGCCCTGCTGTCGCAGGACGGGACGATCCGTCGTCGGGGCACCGTCAGGCGCGGCCCATCTCCTCGGCGATGGCCTCCGCGAAGGCGTCGATGTCGGCCTCCGTGGTGTCGAAGGCGCACATCCAGCGGACCTCACCGGTGTGCTCGTTCCAGAAGTAGAAGCGGTAGCGCTTCTGGAGCCGCTCGCTCACCTCGCGCGGGAGGATCGCGAACACCGCGTTCGCCTGGACCGGGCGGACCACCTCGACGCCGTCGATCTTCCGGACCGCGGCCTCCAGGCGGCTGGCCATCGCGTTGGCGTGGCCGGCGTTGCGCAGGTAGAGGTCACCGGAGAGCAGCGCCTCGAACTGGACCGAGACGAAGCGCATCTTCGAGGCGAGCTGCATCGAGGTCTTGCGCAGGTACTTGATGTTGCGCACCCGCTCCGGGTTGAGCACCACCACGACCTCGCCGAACAGCAGGCCGTTCTTCGTGCCGCCGAAGGACAGCACGTCGACGCCCACGTCGGTGGTGAAGGCGCGCAGCGGCTGGCCGAGCGAGGCCGCGGCGTTGGCCAGGCGGGAGCCGTCCACGTGGACGAGCATCCCCAGCTGGTGGGCGTGCTCGGTGATCGCGCGGATCTCGTCGGCGGTGTAGAGGGTGCCGAGCTCGGTGCTCTGGGTGATGGAGACCGCGAGCGGCTGCGCGCGGTGCTCGTCACCGAAGCCCCAGGCCTGCTGGTCGAGCAGCTCGGGGGTGAGCTTGCCGTCCGGGGTGGGGACGGTGAGCAGCTTGATGCCGCCCATCTTCTCCGGGGCGCCGCCCTCGTCCACGTGGATGTGGGCCGACTCGGCGCAGACCACCGCGCCCCAGCGCGGGAGCAGCGACTGGAGGGCGACCACGTTGGCGCCGGTGCCGTTGAAGACGGGGTAGGCCTCGGCCTTCTCGCCGAAGTGGCGGCGGAAGACGTCCTGGAGGTGGGCCGTGTAGTCGTCCTCGCCGTAGGCGATCTGGTGACCGCCGTTGGCCAGGGCTATCGCGGCGAGTACCTCCGGGTGCACGCCGGCGTAGTTGTCGCTGGCGAAGCCGCGGACGGCGGGGTCGTGCCGCCGTACCGCGTCCGTACGGGTGAGGTCGGTCATCGGGCTGTCAGCCACAGGTGCTGTCCGTTCAGTTCTGCTGCGGGGCGGTCCCAGAGGCCCGCCAGGTGGTCGGCGAGGTCAGCGGTGTCGGTGAAGCCGGCGAACTTCGCCTCCGGCTTCTCGGCCCGCATCTCGGGGCTGACCAGCGCCTTGATGACCAGGATCGCAGCCGCCGCGGTGGGCTCGCCGTCGGGGGCCGTGGTCTCCTTCTTGAAGGAGTCGGCCATGGCGAGGGTCCACGCCTCGGTGGCGGCCTTGGCGGCCGCGTAGGCGGCGCCGCCGGCGGTGGGCTTGTGCGCGGCCGCGGCGGAGATCATCGCGTAGCGGCCGGCGGTGCTGCGCAGCAGCGCGGGTTGGAAGGCCAGCGAGGTGTGCTGGAGGGTGCGCACGACGGTGTCGTGCAGGAAGTCCCAGTCGTCCAGCCGGGTGTCGAAGAAGGACTTGCCGCCGCGCCAGCCGCCGACCAGGTGGAACAGGCCGTCCACGTGGCCGTGCTCGGACTCCAGGTGGTCGGCCCAGTCGTGGACCTCCTGCGGGTCGAGCAGGTCGATCACCTGGCCGCTGACCTTCGCTCCGCGGACGGCCACCCGCGTGGCGTCCAGGGCGGACTCCAGGCGCTGGGCGTCGATGTCGGCGCCGATCACGGTGGCGCCGCCGGCGGTGAGGCGGCGCAGCACGGCGCGGCCGGCCGGGCCGCTGGCTCCGGCGACGGCGACGACCTTGCCGGCCAGCGGGGCGTTGGTGGAGGTGGTCACGCGGCAGCTCCCTGGGTGCTGGTACCGGTGATACCGGCGGTGGAGGCGATGACGCCGCTCAGCTTCTTGTTGAGGGCCTCGTAGAACATGCTCAGCGGGAACTCGTCCGGGAGCACGGCGTCGCACAGGGCCTTGTTGAGGGCCTTGCCGTCGGTGATGTCGAGCGGGAGGGCCTCGGAACCCTTCGCCCAGGTGGAGGCGGGGTGCGGGGTGAGGTACCGGGAGACCAGCTCGTAGGCGGCGATCCAGTGGGCCGGCTTGGGCCGGTCGATGCCGTCGCGGTACAGCTTCTCGATGTCGCCGCAGAGCGCGTTGGTGACCTGCTGGGCGCGCTCCCAGTCGATGCTGAGGCGGTTGTCGCGCCAGCTCAGGGCCTCGTGCTTGTGCAGGTAGGCGAAGAGCAGCTGGCCGCCGAGGCCGTCGTAGTTGCGCACCCGGTCACCGGAGACCGGGAAGCGGAACAGGCGGTCGAAGAGGACCGCGTACTGGACGTCGCGGGCGTGCGGGTTGCCCTCGGACTCCAGCTGCACCGCCTCCTTGAAGGTGGTGAGGTCGCAGCGGAGCTCCTCCAGGCCGTACATCCAGAACGGGCTGCGCTGCTTGATCATGAAGGGGTCGAACGGCAGGTCGCCGTGGCTGTGGGTACGGTCGTGGATCAGGTCCCACAGGACGAAGGTCTCCTGCGCGCGCTGCTGGTCCTGGAGCAGGCCCTCGGCGTCGGCCGGGATCTCCAGGCCCAGCTGCCGGACGGCGCTGGTGGAGACGGCGCGGAAGCGGGCGGCCTCGCGGTCACAGAAGATGCCACCCCAGGTGAAACGTTCCGGCGCCTTGCGCACGGCGACCGTCTCGGGGAAGAGCACGGCGGAGTTGGTGTCGTAGCCGGCGGTGAAGTCCGTGAAGGTGATCGGCACGAACATCGGGTTGTCGAAGCGGGTGCGCTCCAGCTCGGCCAGCCAGTCGGGCCACACGACGCTCAGCAGGACGGCTTCCAGGTTGCGGTCCGGGTTGCCGTTCTGGGTGTACATCGGGAAGACGACGAGGTGCTCCAGGCCGTCCTCGCGCTGGTCGGCGGGCTGGAAGGCGAGCAGCGAGTCCAGGAAGTCGGGCTCGCGGTAGCCAGTGTCGGCCCACTTGGCGAGGTCCGCGTCGACGGCGTCCAGGTAGGCGGCGTCGTGCGGGAAGTTCGGGGCGAGTTCCTTGACCGCGGTGCGGACGCTGGCGACCAGCGGGTCGACGGTGTGCCGCTGGACGGCGGCCAGGTCGATCGAGCCGTCCTTGGACTGCAGCGGGCGCAGCGTCTCGACGGCCTCCTTCAGGCGCAGCCAGGCCGGGTGGCCGGCGAGGGTCGAGACCGGGGCGTCGGCCGCCGCAGCGAGCCTTGGCGAAAGATTCTGCATCGTGGACTCACTTCGACAGGAGTTATTTCAACGAGGCCACCATAAGTACGAAAGGTTCTCCTGTTCAAGGGGGTCAGGACCGGCAAAGTTCCGGCGCGCCGCCGCTCCGGGGACGAAACCTCCGGCGAGAGGCGGGTCGTCCGACATGTGGACACTGATCTGGATGATCTGGACAGATGCGCCGCTCTGATGCGAACCTCCCCGCATGCTCCCGGCGGTGATCACGGTGGCCGAACGCCACGACAGCCCGTTCCGGGCGCCCTCCCGTCGGCACGTCCGCCGTCGCGCGCGCGGCCTCTGTTGCCGCTGTCGCCGCTGTTGTTGACCGGTTGCCGCCGACCCGGCTGCCGCCGGTCCGGCTCGGGGGGGCGCCGCGGACGCGGGCCCGTACGCCGACCATGCCGTGTGTGTTCCGGCGCCGCCACCGGGGGAAGTGACCCGCCGGGATCCGGCCCGCCTCGCCGCGCCCTCCCGTGCCGCCGCCCTTTCCCCGTCCCGCCCGGTCCTTCCCCTGGAGCCCGCCATGACCCTCCGCAAGCCGTCCGCCGTACTGCCCGTCGCCGCGCTGGTCGCCGCCGCCGCGGTGCTGACCGCCTGCGCTCCGCAGGACTCCAAGTCCGACGCCGCCTCCGGTGCCTCGGGCGCGGCCGTGACGGCGGCGGGCTGCGCGCCGGGGGCGCTGGCGACGCGCACGGGCGGGACGCTGACCGTCGGCACCGACAAGCCCGCGTACGACCCGTGGTTCTCCGAGGACAAGCCGGAGAACGGCAAGGGCTTCGAGTCCGCCGTGGCCTACGCGGTCGCCGAGAAGCTGGGCTATCCCAAGGAGAAGGTCAGCTGGGTGGTGGCACCGTTCAACAAGGCGACCGCGCCGGGCGCCAAGGACTTCGACTTCGACATCAACCAGGTGTCCGTCAGCGACGAGCGCAAGCAGGCG
This sequence comes from Kitasatospora sp. NPDC036993, assembly GCF_055607525.1. Taxonomy (NCBI): domain Bacteria; kingdom Bacillati; phylum Actinomycetota; class Actinomycetes; order Kitasatosporales; family Streptomycetaceae; genus Kitasatospora; species Kitasatospora sp. NPDC036993. The sequence goes on from NZ_JBVJRP010000002.1 coordinate 4,859, forward strand.
GTCGACTTCTCCTCCGGCTACTACGACGTGCGCCAGACCGTCATCGCGCTGAAGAACTCCAAGGCGGCGGGCGCCAAGAGCATCGCCGACCTCAAGACCACCAAGCTCGGCGCGCAGGTCGGCACCACCAGCCTGGACACCATCACCGACACCATCAAGCCGAGCACCCAGCCCGCCGTCTTCGACTCCAACGACCTGGCCAAGGCCGCGCTGAAGAACGGCCAGATCGAGGCCCTGGTCGTCGACCTGCCGACCGCCTTCTACATCACCGGCGCCGAGGTTCCCGAGGCCCAGGTGGTCGGCCAGTTCGAGGCGGGCGCGCGGGCCGAGCAGTTCGGCCTGGTGCTGGACAAGGGCTCCAAGCTGACCGGCTGCGTCTCCCAGGCGGTGGACGCGCTGCGCGCCGACGGCACGCTGGCGAAGCTGGAGAAGCAGTGGCTCTCCGACGCCGTCTCGGCGCCGGTGCTGAAGTGAGCGCTGACCTGGGCCCCGAGCTGAGCGGGGAGACACCGGACACCGCGCCGGCGGAACTCACCAAGACCTCGGCGGCGCGGGCCGGGGCGCCCACTGCACGGACCGGGAAGCAGGCTGCACGGGCCGGGGCCCCGGAGGCGGAGGGCGGCTACCGCCCCTCCGAGCGGCGGCTGGCACACGAGGCGTACCGGCGGTCCCGGGCCCGCCGTTCGGCGCTGATCGCCACCGCGTCGACCCTGGCGACGGCCGTCGTGCTCTACCTACTGGTCGTCAACTCCCCCGGTTGGGAGGTGACTCGGCGCACCTTCTTCAACCTCGACTACGCCCGTCAGGCGCTGCCCGAGGTGTTGAAGGGGCTGCGGCTCAACCTGGAGCTGATGCTCGGCTGCGGGGCGCTGATCCTGGTGTTCGGGCTGCTGCTGGCGGTGTTGCGGACGCTGCGCGGGCCGGTCTTCCTGCCGGTGCGGCTGCTGGCCACCGCGTACGTGGACTTCTTCCTCGGACTGCCGATGATCATCTGCCTGCTGGTGATGATCACCGGGGTGCCGGCGCTGCGGCTGACCGGAGTCACCACCGATCCGCTGCTGCTGGGCGGGGCCGCGCTGGTGCTGACGTACTCGGCGTACGTGTCGGAGGTGTTCCGATCCGGCATCGAGTCGGTGCACCCGAGCCAGCGCGCCGCGGCCCGCTCGCTGGGGCTGACCAACGCGCAGGCGATGCGGTACGTGGTGCTGCCGCAGGCCGTCCGAAGGGTCGTACCGCCGCTGCTCAACAACCTGGTGAGCCTTCAGAAGGACACCGGGCTGGTCTCGATCGGCGGCGCGATCGACGCGGTGTACGCGGCGAAGATCATCGCGGCCCGGTCCTTCAACTTCACGCCGTACCTGATCGCTGGGCTGGTGTTCATCGTGCTGACCATTCCGCTCACCCGGTTCGCCGACTGGCTGACCGCCCGGACGAACCGCCGCCGGCTCCAGGGCGGTGCGGTGTGACGGCGAGCGAGGTGCTCCGGCTGGAGTCGGTGCGCAAGACCTTCGGCGGCCAGGTGGTGCTGCGCGGCGTGGACCTCGCCGTGGCCGAGCACTCGGTGACGGCACTGATCGGGGCGTCCGGCTCCGGCAAGTCCACCCTGATGCGGTGCGTCAACCTGCTGGAGGGGATCGACGACGGGGCGATCTTCCTGGACGGCGAGGAGATCACCGATCCGCGTGCCGACGAGGACGCCGTGCGGCGGCGGATCGGTGTGGTGTTCCAGTCGTACAACCTGTTCCCGCACCTGACGGTGCTGGAGAACATCACGCTCGCGCCGCGCCGGGTGCACCGGGTCGCCCGGGCCGAGGCGGAGGCACGGGCGCTGGAACTGCTCGACCGGCTCGGGCTGGCGGCCAAGGCGAAGGAGTACCCGGACCGGCTCTCCGGCGGGCAGCAGCAGCGGGTCGCCATCGTGCGCGCGCTGGCCACCGGGCCCCGGCTGCTGCTCCTGGACGAGATCACCGCGGCGCTCGACCCGGTGCTGGTCGGCGAGGTGCTGTCGGTGGTGCGGGACCTCAAGGAGCAGGGGATGACGATGGTCATCTCCACCCATGAGATGGGCTTCGCCCGCGAGGTGGCCGACCGGGTCTGCTTCCTGGACGACGGAGTGGTGCTCGAACAGGGGGCGCCGGAGCAGGTGTTCGGCGATCCGCAGGAGGAGCGGACCCGGCAGTTCCTCAGCCGGGTGGTCGCCTCGGGGCGGCTCCAGGGCTGAGGCCTCCGCGACGGTCGGGCGGGCGCGGACGGGGCCGGCCACGGGTGGGCCGGGGCGAGGTGGGCGCGGCGAGGTGGGCCCGGCGAAGTGGGCCGGGGCGGGCTGGGGTGCGGGCCGGTGCGCGGTCGGGGCTTTCGCAACGGTGACACCACTGTGCGCCCCTGTGCGCGCCCTGGCAGCGCCCGGCCGGGTGCGGTGATCGTGGACCGGACGACCGTCGCCGCGCGCGGAGGATCGGCGGACGGATGGCAGTCGGCAATAACAGATGACAGATGACAGCGAACAGATTTCATCATCTGTCACCTGTCAGTTGTCTGCCGTCCGCTGTTCGCCGCCCTCCGTCGCCCATCGCCCCGGGAGGCCGCCGTTGCACGGACCCACCCTGGTCAACTGGCTCCTCGCCCTCCTCACCGCAGGCGCCGGCGCCTCCTGTCTGGTCAGGCTCGGCCACTCCCCCTGCGCCCCGGGCGGCGCGCACCGGCCGCTCGCCCGCGAGTCCGACGCCGCCGAGGCCCTGATGGGGCTCGGCATGGCCGCGATGGCCGTCACCGGCGCCATCGTCCCCGCCCCCGTCTGGGCCGCACTGTTCGGCCTCCCCGCCGCCGCCTTCCTGTTCGCCGCCGCACACGCCCCCACAGGCCGGGCCCACCGGCTGCACCACGCCGTCGGCGCGCTCGCCATGACGTACATGGCCCTCGCGATGGCGGCCACCTCCGGCCACACTCACCACCACCACGACGCCACCCTGGGCCTCCCGGCACTGACCGGCATCCTCCTCCTCTACTTCGGCGGCTACACCCTCTGGGCCGGCAGCCGACTGCTGCGCACCCCGGCGGGCACCCTCGCGATCGGCACCGCCGGGCTGCCCCAGGCCTGCCGACTCACCATGGGCATCGGCATGTTCGCCATGCTCCTGACCATGTGACGGCCCCACCGGCCCCACCGCCCCACCCGGCACCCCGCCGGTCCGGCCCCGCCCGCCCCCGGCCCGCCCCCGTCGGGCCCCAAAAACCCGGCTCGGGCGTGGCGTTGGTCACTGGCCGGTCGAAAGCCGTTCCACCGGGCGTCGCCAGCGCATAGGTTGACGGGGAGCGCGTTGTCGCGTTCCGTGCGTACTCGGGGAGCCCATCGATGCCCGCCCTGATCGGCCTGTTGCTGCTCGGACTGCTGCTCTCGACCCTCGCGCCCAGGCTGCTGGCCCGGGCCCGCTGGGCGGAGCGCGAACCGGTGCTGGCCCTGCTGGTGTGGCAGTGCCTGGTGGTGGCCGTGCTGCTCTGCTGCGCACTGGGCCTGGTGCTGGCCGCCTCCGCCGCCCTGCCGGAGCTGCGCTCACTGGTGTTCGCGGGCGCGCCGCGCGGCGTGGAGGCCGCGTACGGCCTCCAGGACGCCGAGGGCTGGGGTCGGCTGTGTGCCGCGGTACTGGCGGCGGGCGGGGTGCAGACGGTGCTGGCGCTCACCAGGGAGGTCCGTACGGCCAAGGCGCTGCGCACCCGCCGGCACGCCCAACTGGCGACCCGCGCGCCCGAGTTGCCCGACACGATCGAGACCGCCCGGAGTCGCGGGGAGCGGCTGGTGGTGCTGGAGAACGTCCGCCCCGAGGCCTGGTCGCTGCCCGGCCCCGACTCCCGCCTGGTGGTCACCACCGGCGCCCTCCAGCAGCTGACCGACCGGGAGCTGGCGGCCGTGCTGAGCCATGAGCGCGGCCACGTCAGGGCCCGGCACCACTGGCTCCAGCAGTTCGCCCAGGCACTCGCCTCCGGCTTCCCCGGGGTCCGGGTGTTCAGCGCCTTCCGCGGCCAGGTGGCGGAGCTGGTCGAGCTGGCCGCCGACGACCGGGCCGCACGTCGGCACGGCCGGCACACCACCGCCCTGGCGCTGGCCGAACTCAACCTGGACCGCGGTGTGTTCGGCTCCTGCCCACCCGGCCTGGCACAGTCCCCGAAGCGGGTGGACCGGCTGCTCGCGGGCCGCCCGCGGCTCACCGTGCCGAACCGGCTGCGGCTCACCGTCGCGGCCCTCGCGGCGCCCGTCGTGGTCGTCCTTCTGGCCGCCGCGCCCGGGCTGCACTCACTGCTCTGAGACCGCTCCCACGCCGACGCGTGACCCCCGACGATCCGCCGGGCGGCCGGCCGGCCCGTCAGTCCGTGGGCGATCCGCAGGCCTGGCCTGGCTCGTCGCCGAGGGTCCGCCCCAGCACCTCGCGGTGGAGCGGCCTGGCCTGCTCGTAGCGCTCCCGACCGGCGTCGGTCAGGGTGAGCAGGACGCCCCTGCGGTCGCTCTCGCACATCGCGCGAGCGACCAGCCCGGCCTTCTCCAGCCGGGCGATCAGCCGGGACAGCGCGCTCTGGCTCAGGTGGACGGTATGGGCCAGCTCGCTCACCCGCACCGCGCGCCCGCCACCGCCCCCGCACTCCTCGACGAGGCGCTCCAGCACCTCGAACTCGCTCATGCCCAGCTCGTACCGGTCGCCCAGCTCACGGTCGAGCGTGCAGGCCGCGGCGGCGTGCCGGGCCAGCAGCTCGCGCCACTGCGCGACGAGACCTGCCTCCGCCGGGGAGTCGAGTTCAGCCACGCCGCCACCCTAGCACGTGCATCGTCAATTATTGCGTTCACATCTAATTCATTTGCATTGAATGCATGTGCATGTACTGTCCTCTCCATGACCACCGCGACCGTCACGTCACCCGACGCCCCGTCAACCAGCGGGCCGCACTGGACTCCCCGCCTCTGGGGCACCCTGATCGTGCTCTGCGCCGCCATGTTCCTGGACGCCCTGGACGTCTCCATGGTGGGCGTCGCCCTCCCGTCCATCGGCTCCGACCTGCATCTCTCCACCTCCACCCTCCAGTGGGTGGTCTCCGGCTACGTGCTCGGGTACGGCGGCCTGCTGCTGCTCGGCGGGCGCGCCGCCGACCTGCTCGGCCGCCGCCGGGTGTTCCTGGTCGCCCTGGGCGTCTTCGCCGCCGCCTCGCTGCTCGGCGGCCTGGTCGACGACGGCGCACTGCTGATCGCCGCCCGCTTCCTCAAGGGCGTCAGCGCCGCCTTCACCGCGCCGGCCGGCCTGTCGATCATCACCACGACCTTCGCGGAGGGCCCGGCCCGCAACCGCGCGCTGTCGATCTACACCACCTGCGGCGCCAGCGGCTTCTCGCTCGGTCTGGTCCTCAGCGGCCTGCTGACCTCGGTCGGCTGGCGCTGGACCTTCCTGATGCCCGTCCCGGTCGCGCTGATCGCCCTGGTCTTCGCCGTCCGACTGCTCCCCCGCCCGACCGAGGAGCCCGCCAAGGGCGGCTACGACGTGCTGGGCGCGATCACCGGCACCACGACCGTCCTGCTGCTGGTCTTCACCGTCACCGAGGCCCAGGGCGCCGGCTGGCTGAGCCTGCGCACCCTCGGCTCGCTGCTCGTCGTCGCCGTCCTGGCCGCCGCCTTCCTGCTGGTGGAGAGCCGCACCGCGCACCCGCTGGTCCGGCTCGGCATCTTCCGCAACGGCTCGGTCGCCCGGGCCAACGTCGTCGCCTTCGCGATGACCGGCGCGTACGGCGGGTTCCAGTTCGTGGTCACCCTCTACCTCCAGCACCTGCTCGGCTGGTCGGCCCTGGAGATGGCCCTCGGACTGCTCCCCGCCGCGGCCCTCATCGCGCTCTCGGCACCCTTCATGGGCCCGATCGTGGACCGCTTCGGCACCGGGCGGCTGCTGCCGATCGGCCTGCTCTCGCTGGTCGCCGCCTTCGCCCTGTTCCTGCGGCTGGACGAGCACAGCTCCTACCCGGGCCTGGTGCTGCCCTCGATGCTGCTGCTCGGCGTGGGCTTCGCGTTCGCCTTCCCCTCGGTGAACATCGCCGCCACCGACGGCGTGGCCAACGAGGAGCAGGGCCTGGCCTCGGGCCTGGTGAACACCGCGATCCAGGTCGGCACCGCGGTGGTGCTGGCCGGGTCGACCGCGATGATCACGGCCGGCAGCGCGGGCGGCGACAGCCCGCAGGCCCAGCTGGACGGCTACCGGCCGGCCCTGATGTTCGTCACGGCGATCGCGCTGGTCGGCCTGGCGGTCGCCGCGGCGGGCGCCCTGGTGGACCGGCGCGGGAACTCAACTCCCCTACCGGTACCGGATCATGACGCCCCGCCGGCCGGATCGCCTACGGCCCGGACCGAAGTCCTGGCCCAGCGCTGACCCGCGGGCCGGCCCACGGCCGGCCTCCGGACCGTCGGGCAATGGCGCCGGCTCCACCAAACCCCCGTGTTGGTGGAGCCGGCCGTCTTCGTGGCCGCCGCCCGGGCAGCGCCCTCCGGGGGCGCGGTTCCACGGTGCGGCTGTCGGCTCCGCAAGTATATTGGCTCGAAGCCAACGAACGTTCGGAGCAGACACGATGGCACCTCGCGGGGATTCGGTCAATGAGGAGATGCGGCAACGCTCCCGCCGACGCATCATGCGGGCCACCGTCGAGCTGGTTGACCAGCGCGGTTACGCGGGCACCACGCTGACGGACATCGCCGAACGGGCCGGACTCGCCCGTGGACTGCTCTCGTACTACTTCGACGGCAAACGGCTGCTGATGCAGTCCGCGACCCACCGGATGATGCACCAGTCCCTGGCCGACGCGCTGGCGGGACTGCCCTCCGGCTCCTCCCCCGACACCCGGCTGGCCCGGGCGATCGACACCGTCCTCGGGCTGGCGCTGGACCACCCCCGGGTGATGCGCTCGCACCTGGCACTGATCCTCGACCCGGACACCGGCGCCTTCGTCCAGGACCCGGAGCAGCAGCAGCTCGGCGCCATCCTCCAGAGGCTCCTGCACGACTGGGGCGCACCCGATCCGATCGCCGAGCACGCGGTGCTGCGCAGCGCGCTGATGGGCGGCTGCATCGGGGTGCTGCTGCCGGGCGCCGAGATCTCGCTGGCGCCGATCCGGGCCGACCTCTTCCGCCGCTACGACCTGGCCTGGGAACTGGGCCGCCCGCCGCAGCCGTCCCCGCCGGAACGCGAACGGCCGCCGGCCCGCGACTGACGGCGGGTGGGCGGCCTGGTGACCGGCTGCCGGGGGGCCTCGCGAGCGAGGGAGCTCACAGGCCCCGGGCGGCAGCGGCTCAGCGTTCCTTCAGGATCGAGGCGAGCAGGTCGATGGTGCGCTCCGGCGTGAGACTGTCCACGCAGAGCCGCTCCATGACCTGGATGTAGGCGTCGACGTCGTCCCGCTTGTCCAGGTAGAGCGCGCTGGTGAGCTGCTCCAGGTAGACCACGTCGGCGAGGTCCTGCTCGGGGAACCGGAGGATCGTGAACGCCCCGGACTCGCCCGCGTGAGCTCCGAACCGGAACGGCATCACCTGGATCACCACGTTGGCCTGCTCGGCGACGTCGATCAGGTACTGCACCTGACCGCGCATCACCTTGGGCCCGCCGACCGGCCGGCGCAGCGCGGCCTCGTCGATGACCGCCCACAGGCGCGGACTCGCGCCCTCGGCCAGCAGCTTCTGCCGACGCAGACGGAGGCTGACCCGTCGCTCCACCTCCTCCTCGCTGATGACCGGCCGACTCTGGCCGAAGACCGCCCGTGCGTACTCCTCGGACTGGAGCAGCCCGGGGATGAACTGCACCTCGTAGGTGCGGATCAGCTGGGCCGCCTCCTCCAGCCCGACGTAGGTCTGGAACCAGCCCGGCAGCACGTCGTTGAAGCTGTGCCACCAGCCGGACTTGTTGGCCTCGCGCACCAGGCCGAGCAGGGCTTCCCGCTCGATGCCGTCGTCGACGCCGTACAGGCTGAGCAGGTCGGCGACGTCGCGTTCCTTGAAGCTGACGCGGCCGAGTTCCATCCGGCTGATCTTGGACTCGGAGGCCCGGATCGCGTAGCCCGCGTCCTCTCGGGTGATGCCGCGCGCCTCACGGAGGCGGCGCAGCTGCGAACCGAGGAGGATCCGGCGGACCATCGAGCCGCCGCCCGGCTGAACTGTGGTCATGCGGTCGAAACCTCCACCTAGGGCAAACAGCGCACAGTCTGCCATCAGTTGAGCGCTCACGGTGCCGATACTGACGGATGTTCCTATCAGTTCCACACTCCACGCACCAGGATGCACGTGCATTCGGCGCTTGCATATGCCAATAGTGCGACTGCACGTGAATCGACTCTTGCATCTGCAGTGAGCGCACACCACCATGGTGCACGTGCACCTGCACATCCCTGGCAATCCCGCGGGCTCCGCGTCGACCCCACGCGCGACTCCGCGCACCGACCCGACGGCGTCCCCCGCGCCATCGGGCGTTCGAGTGCGCGCGCGCCTGGTCGAAGGGGCGGCCGAGCGGCCGAGCGAGTCGGAGGTGACCGGCATGACCCCGGCGGGTCCAGCCGTGTCCGCCCCCTTATGGGAGGAGCTCTTCATGAGCACCGGTACGGCTTTGGCGGTTGACCCCCATGTGGTCACCTGTACGCTCGCTCCTCGCTTTGAAGCCGTCAGAACCGCGCGCGACTTCGCCCGGATCACGCTCAAGCGCTGGGGCCTGACGGAACTGTTCGACGATGTCGCGCTGGTGGCCTCGGAACTCGTGACCAACGCGCTCCGGCACGCGGTCGGCGCACGGCCCGACCATGCGGGCGGCGTCCAGGGCGAGTACGACTTTCCCGTACAGCCGACCGCGGACGGCCGGCTGCCGATCCGAATAAGCCTGGTGCACCGCGCACCCCAGGTGGTCTGCGCGGTGAGCGATCCGAGCAGCATCGGCCCGGTCGCCCGGGAGGCGGACTTCGTCGCCGAATCGGGCCGCGGGCTTCACCTGGTGGAGTCGTTCAGCCGCTCGTGGGGCTGGCACCCGCTGGGCAGCGGCAAGGTGGTCTGGGCGCTGTTCGAGGCGGAGGCGACCGGCGGTTCCCCGCTGGACGGACATCCGGAACTCGGCGGCCGCTCACCGCTCGACGGTCCCGTCGAGGTCGGCGGCCGGCATCGGCGCTCGGCCTAGCCCGGGTGTCGCGCCCGAACCGGCACCGCGACTGGGACCGGCAGTGCGACCGGTACTGCACCCGGGACGGGCACTGCGGCTGGAACCGGAGCTGCGGCTGGAACCGGGGATCGCGACCGGGGCCGGCACCGCGCCCCGAGCGGGCCCCGCACCCGGGACGGGTGCCACGCCCGAAGCGGGCCCTGCGCCCAGGCACGGACTCGCGCCGGACCTGCGCGTGGCCGGCCGGGGGAAGCCCCGGGAGGACCACACTCCGGCCCCTTTCCCCAGGTCCCGCCGAGGCGTTCCGGCTCCCCCGGTCCGCGAGCGGTCACGCCCGCCGGACGAATCCGGGAAGGACGCCAGGAAGGGTGCCGGAAAAGACAAAGGCCGTCGTGGTGTCGGCACCCACGACGGCCCTCCGATGACGGAGCACGACGGTCGGTCAGACCGCCAGGTGGTCGAACTCCCCGTCCTTCGCCCCCAGCAGCAGGGCGGCGATCTCGGCCCGGGTGTAGATGAGCGCCGGACCGTCCGGGAACCGCGAGTTGCGCATCGCCACATCGCCGCCCGGCAGGGCCGCGAACTCGACGCAGTTGCCCTGGGAATTGCTGTGCAGGCTCTTCTGCCAGACCACCCCCCGGAGATCGGCGGCGGCCATCCCGTTGTAGGTGTCGTACGAGCCGTGCGTGTCCTGCGAGTCGTGCATAGAAGTCTCCCGAAGAGCTCCGGAGTTGTCGTCCAGCGCGGCGCCCCGGCACCGCCGAACGAACGGACCGGCCCCGTACCGGTCCGGCACAACGCCTCACTTGACGCGATGATAGCCGCAGTGCACGTGCATCAGCACGGGACGGTGCAGGTGCACGAGGCCTTTCATCCGCGGCCCCGAACTCTTCACGGGCCTTTCTCCTGACGGTACGTAAACGGACATAGCCGATGGAATCACCGGGCGCGCGATAACCGGCCGTGAGCACCTCCCCGCTGAATGTTGATCTTCGAATGCCGGGAGTCGCATCTTCGTGACCCTCTGTCAAGCCACCCGCGCACTGTGAGACATCTCACGCGCCACGGGCGCAACGCCCGCCCCCTCGGATCGCGTCGAGCAATGGCGAGCAATGCTGACGCCCACTCGGGGATCGGGCGAGGAATGTCCGGATTGTAGGCAAAGCGTCAGGACCGGCGCCGGAGACTCACCGGCTCCGCACCGCGGCCGCGCGAAACCCGTACGGCAGCCGACTGCAAGCCGGACGGGCCGATGTCCTACGATCTCCGGCATGAGCACCGCAGCCATCCCGGGCGCGCCACTGCCCGTCCGTACTCCAGGCTCCCGTGCGCGGGGGCGCCATCGTCGTCCTGAGCGCCCCGAGATTCCGGCCGGCGCCCCGGCCCTGGTGCTCGCCGTACCCGCGACCGCCGGGCCCGAGTCCCGCTCGGTCGTCGAGGAGCTCCTCTCGATCGTCCGCACCGAGCAGAACGGCGTCCGGACCGCGGTCGGCTACCTGCCCGGCAACGGCAATGGCACCGAGGGCGTGGGCGGCGAGGACCGCACCGTGGCGGAGCTGCTGAGCCTGGCCGCCGAGGCCGGACAGCCGATGCCCGTCCTGGTGCCGCTGGTACCCGGCCCGCACACCTTCCTGACCGGGCTTCACGCGCTCGCCGCCGAGTACGGCGCACCCGTCACCGACCCGCTGGGCCCGCACCCGCTGCTGGCCGAGGGTGTGCACGTCCGGCTGTCCGAGGCCGGACTGGCCCGGGCCGACCGCGCCCGGCTGTTCGCCATCGCGACCGCCGCGGACGGCGTGGTCCTGACCACCGTCGGCGGCGAGGACGCGGCCGCCGCGGCCGGCATCACCGGTGTGCTGCTGGCCGCCCGACTGGCCGTTCCGGTCGTCGCCGCCGCGCTCGACGTTCCCGGTTCGGTGGCCGCGGCCGTCAACCACCTCCGTGACACCGGCTCACAGCGCCCCGCGCTGGCCCCGCTGGTGATCGGCCCCGAGGCGGACTCCGAGCTGCTCGCCACGGCCGCCGAGGAGTCCGGCTGCCCGTCGGCCGCGCCGCTGGGCGCGTACCCGTCGGTGGGCCAGCTGATCGCCTCCACCTACCTGGCCGCGCTGCCCACGCCGTCCCCGGAGGACCTGGCGCGGGCCGAGGCGGAGGCGGCGGCCGCCGCCGAGGCCGAGGGGGTCGTGGAGGGCGCTCGTGGCGCCCACGCGGCCGTCGAGGGACGCGCCGGACGGTAGTCGACGCCGCGCGCCGCTCCGCGCGCACCGAGGGGCCCAGAACGCTCGTGCGTTCCGGGCCCCTCGTGCTGTTTCCCCATCCTGTCCGGGAGGCAGTCGGGAGGAAGTCGGCAACGGGGTGTCAATGAAGTGGAATGTCCGATCTGGCGCCATTTGAAAGGAAATAGGCAGCGCGCGCGGGGGCGCTCGAATCGCGGCCGCTCCGCCGCTTCCCAGGGGGCGTGATTCCTCGCCTCGACGCCCCGTCACACCCCTTCTGAAGCGGAGCCAGTTGTCGCCTTCAGCAACAGCATTGCCCGAAAACGATCATTTACGATCATGACGGACGGCAATTTTGGCGATTTCCACTAAACCGTGATGCGCGTCACAGGAGTTTGCGGTTTGAACTTCAGTCTGATTAACGTGCTCCCGTTCGTGACCACACGAACCCGGTTCATCCGCGACGCCGAGTCCTGCCGTCGGATGTCCTGGCAGCGCGAAAACGCACCACGGCAGGAGCGGGGGACCCACAGGTAAGTCGCCCCGGACCGATCCCAGGAACGGTCCAGGGCTAGGGGTGAAGCCGCGCCCATGGCGCGGCCGGGCAACTCCAGCCCGAATCCGACAGCTCACCTCGCAGGCGTGGGAGAGGAACGCGTCTTCATGCTGCCCACCAACGGCAACCGTCTGTCCAGCCGCACCCGTCGCGTGATCGCCGCCCTCGGCGTCGCGGGTGTCGGCCTCACCGTTCCCTGCCTCACCACCGGCACCGCCTCCGCCGCGTCCGTCTCCACCTGGGACGCCGTCGCCCAGTGCGAGAGCGGCGGCAACTGGGCCATCAACACCGGCAACGGTTTCTACGGCGGTCTCCAGTTCACCTCCAGCACCTGGGCCGCCTTCGGTGGCACCGCCTACGCCCAGCAGGCCAACCAGGCCACCAAGGCGCAGCAGATCGCCGTCGCCGAGAAGGTCCTCGCCTCGCAGGGCCCGGGCGCCTGGCCCGTCTGCTCCGTCAAGGCCGGCCTGACCAAGGGCGGCACCCCGGCCGCCGTCGACACCTCGGCGGGCTCCACCACCGGTGCCGGCACCGGTTCGACCGCCGCCAAGCCCGCGCAGACCCCGAAGCCCGCCGCCCCGGCCGCGAAGCCGGCCGCCAAGCCCGTGCAGCCCCAGGCCCCCGCCGCGAAGCCCGCCGCACCCGCCCAGGACGGCGCGCAGGCCGCCACCGGCTCCGCCGACTCCGGCAACCGGAGCGCGTGGGCCCAGAAGCGCCAGCAGCAGGCCCAGAGCGGCGACTACACCGTGGTCGAGGGCGACTGGCTGTCCTCGATCGCCGACGAGCACAGCGTGCAGGGCGGCTGGCAGCGGCTGTACGAGCTCAACCGCGGCACCCTGACCGAGGGTCCGGACGCCATCTACCCGGGCCAGCAGCTGTCCTTCGGCGGCAACGGGCGGGCCCAGGCCGGCCAGTCCTCCGCCACCAAGTCCGGCTCGGACTCCACCTGGTTCGACCGCTCGCAGAAGTCCGGCCAGTCCGCGAACGGCGGTGCCGTGAACGCCCAGCCGACCGCGCAGCCCCAGGCCCCGGCCGCCAAGCCGGCCGCCAAGCCCGCCCCGCAGACCCAGCCCCAGACCCAGGCTCCGGCCGCCACCGGCAGCATGGCCGCCGCGGTCTCCTTCGCCGAGTCGAAGGTCGGTCAGGCGTACGTCTACGGCGGCACCGGCAACGGCGGCTGGGACTGCTCCGGCCTGACCCAGGCCGCGCTGCGGGCCGCGGGCGTCTCCGTCCCGCGCGTCGCCGCCGACCAGGCCGCCGCCAGCACCCACGTCTCGCTGGACAGCCTCCAGCCGGGCGACCTGCTGTTCTGGTCCAACAACGGCAAGGACTCCGGCGTCTACCACGTCGCGATCTACGTCGGCAACGGCAAGTACGTCGAGGCCGCCAACCCGAGCTCGGGCGTCCGCGAGCAGAACATCGCCAACTGGGCCCCGGACTTCGCCGGCCGGGTCTGAGGACGGCACACGGCCGACGGACGACGGTGACAGCCGGCAGGGAACCTCTGACGGATGACAGATAACAGGTAACAGATGTCAGATGACAGATTTCAACATCTGTCATCTGTCCTCCGTCGGCCGTCAGCCGTCGTCCGAACGCTGACCACCCGCCGCCCCCGGGGAGAGTCTGGTCGCTCCTCCCCGGGGGCTCCGGCGTCCCCTCCCCCGGTTCCGCCGATTCCCGTGGTGGATCGCCGCCCCAACGGGCATGCTGCTGCTCTGCACCCGAGGAGGAGTCACATGGCCCAGGTCACCGTCACCCTCGACGCGAACCTCGCGATCGACGCGATGATGCTCTCCGGCACCAAGAACCCGCAGGACGCCGTCGAACTGGTCCTGCGCGACTACCTGGCCCGCGGCCGCCGCACCGAGACCCGCACCGGCGAAGCGGCCGACGGAAACCGCCTCACCGTCGGCCGCCAGGACGCCCAGGAGGGCTGACCGCCGGCGGCCCGCACGGGCCGGTCCCGCGCACACCGAAGGGGTCCCGGAGAGCAACCCGCCCTCCGGGACCCCTTCGTCGGCCGTGACGGCCGGAGCTCAGCGCGCGCAGGCCCCGGTGGACCCGCGCATCACCAGCTCCGGCTGGAACATGAACTCGCCGCGCTGGGCCGCGTTCCCGCCGACCTCCTCCAGCAATGCGTCCACCGCCGCCGTGGCCATCGCCTCGACCGGCTGCCGGATCGTGGTCAACGGCGGCTCGGTGAAGGCGATCAGCGGCGAGTCGTCGAAGCCGACCACCGACACGTCCTGCGGCACCGACAGTCCGCGCTGCCGCACCGCCCGGATCGCCCCGAGCGCCATCATGTCGCTCCCGCAGACGATCGCCGTGCAGCCCTTGTCGAGCAGCGCGCCGGCCGCCGCGTGCCCGCCCTCCACGCTGAACAGCGTGTGGTGGACGAGGTCCTCCGCTTCCGCCTGGCTGCGCCCGAGCACCTCGCGCATCGCCGCCGTGAAGCCCTCGATCTTGCGCAGCACCGGCACGTACCGGCGCTGCCCGACGGCCAACCCGATCCGCTCGTGCCCGAGTTCGGCCAGGTACTGGACGGCCATCCACATAGCCGCCCGGTCGTCCGGCGAGATGAACGGCGCGTCGATCTTCTCGCTGAAGCCGTTGATCAGCACGAACGGCACCCCGCGCCCGGCCAGCCTGGAGTAGCGGTCGTGGGCGGCGGTGGTGTCGGCGTGCAGCCCGGAGACGAAGACGATGCCCGCCACTCCCCGGTCCACCAGCATCTCCACCAGTTCGTCCTCGGTGGAGCCGCCCGGAGTCTGGGTGCAGAGCACCGGGGTGAAGCCGTGCCGGCTGAGCACCTGCTCGATCACCTGGGCCAGCGCGGGGAAGATCGGGTTGCTCAGCTCCGGGGTGATCAGACCGATCAGTCCGGCGCTGCGCTGCCGCAGCCTGGTCGGCCGCTCGTACCCGAGCACGTCGAGTGCGGCCAGCACGTTCTGCCTGGTGGTGGCGGAAACGTTCGCCTTGCCGTTGAGCACGCGGGAGACGGTGGCTTCGCTGACCCCCGCCTGTGCCGCGATGTCTGAGAGTCGCGCCGTAGTCACGGTCCCGAAGCCTATTCCAACCACGTCAGACCGCCCACCAGCCGGTGCTGTCCGGAGCGAGCACGGTCTCGCCGGCGTCCACCACGAGGTCGGCCGAGGCCAGCAGCAGGGCGCCCGGAGCCGCGATCCGTACCGGTCGGCCGGTGGTGTTCGTGGTGCAGACGAAGGAGCCGCGGCGGAACATCAGGGTGCCCTCGGGGCTCTCCAGCCACTCGACACCGGTGCCGGCGCCGAGGTCCGGCTGCGCCCGGCGGACGGCCAGCGCACTGCGGTAGAGCTCCAGGGTGGAGGTCGGGTCGCCGGTCTGCGCCTCGACGCTCAGAGCGGCCCACTCGGCCGGCTGCGGCAGCCAGGACGGCCCGCCGGCCACCGGTCCGAAGCCGTACGGGGCCTCGGTGCCGGACCACGGGATCGGGACGCGGCAGCCGTCGCGGTAGCCGTCCTGGCCCGCCTGACGGAAGAAGGACGGGTCCTGGCGGACCTCGTCGGGCAGGTCGGTGACGTCCGGCAGGCCGAGCTCCTCGCCCTGGTAGACGTACGCCGAACCGGGCAGCGCGAGCATCAGCAGGGTGGCGGCGCGGGCGCGGCGCAGGCCGAGTTCGCGGTCACCGGGGGTGCGGATCTGGGTGCCGAGGCCGGACTGGTTGGCGAACCGGGTGGCGTGCCGGGTGACGTCGTGGTTGGACAGCACCCAGGTGGTGGGGGCGTCGACCGGGCGCATCGAGTCGAGCGAGAGGTCGATCACCTCACGCAGCGCGTCGGCCTCCCAACCGGTGCCCAGGTACTGGAAGTTGAAGGCCTGGTGCAGCTCGTCGGGGCGGACGTAGTTGGCGGTGCGCTGGACGGTCGGGGTCCAGGCCTCGGCCACGCCGATCCGCCGGCCCGGGTACTCGTCGAGGATCTTCCGCCAGCTGCGGTAGATCTCGTGCACGCCGTCCTGGTCGAAGAACGGCATGACCTCGTTGCCGAGCAGCCTCAGCTGGTCGGCGCCGCCGAGGTCGGGCAGGCCGGGGGCCTTGACCAGGCCGTGGGCGACGTCGATGCGGAAGCCGTCCACGCCCATGTCGAGCCAGAACCGCAGGATCGAGCGGAACTCGTCGGCGACGGCCGCGTTCTCCCAGTTGAAGTCGGGCTGCTCCGGGGCGAACAGGTGCAGGTACCAGTCACCGGGGGTGCCGTCCGGGTTCGCGGTGCGCGTCCAGGCCGGGCCGCCGAAGATGGACTCCCAGTCGTTGGGCGGCAGTTCGCCCTGCTCGCCCTTGCCGGGGCGGAAGTGGTAGCGGTCGCGCAGCGCCGAGCCGGGGCCCTCGCGCAGGGCGCGCTGGAACCACTCGTGCTGGTCCGAGGAGTGGTTGGGGACGAGGTCGACGATGATCCGCAGGCCCAGTTCGTGGGCGTCCCTGATGAGGGCGTCGGCGTCCAGCAGGGTGCCGAACATCGGGTCCACCGCGCGGTAGTCGGCGACGTCGTAGCCGGCGTCCGCCTGCGGCGAGGCGTAGAACGGCGAGAGCCAGACCGCGTCCACGCCGAGGTCGCGCAGGTAGGGCAGACGGCTGCGGATGCCGGGCAGGTCCCCCATGCCGTCGCCGTTGGAGTCGGCGAAGCTGCGCGGGTACACCTGGTAGATGACCGCGTCCCGCCACCAGCCTCTGGACGCACTGACGTTCGCCTCGTGAGCGGTGTCGGCGGCAGGCCGGGAGGTGTCGGCCAGGTTCTGGGTCATGGACGGTATCCCTCGGGGATCGGAGGAGCGGGGGGCCGTGGGCGCCGGGTGTGCGGCGCCGGGCGTCACGACTTGGAGGCACCGGCGGTCAGGCCGGTGACCAGGTTGCGCTGCACCAGGTAGAAGAAGCCCGCGGACGGGATCGCGATCAGCACGGCGGTCGCGGCCATCAGGTTCCACTGGGCGTCGTGCTCGCTGACGAAGGTCTGGAGGCCGACGGCCAGCGTGTACTTGTCGGAGCTGAGCATGAAGGTGGAGGCGAACGGCACCTCGGCCCAGTAGGTGAGGAAGGAGTAGAAGGCCGCCACCGCCAGGCCCGGGCGGGCGAGCGGCAGCACCAGCCGCCAGAAGGTGCCGAACGGGGAGAGCCCGTCGACCCGGCCGGCCTCGTCGATCTCCACCGGGATGGTGTCGAAGTAGCCCTTCAGCAGCCAGGCGCAGTACGGCACGGTGGTGGTCGAGTAGACCAGGATCAGGCCGAGGTAGCTGTCCAGCAGGTCGAGTTCGGAGAGCATCGTGTACATCGGCACGATCAGCACCGCGATCGGGAACATCTGGGTCACCAGCAGCGACCACATCAGCGGCCTGTGACCGGGGAACTTCATCCGGGAGACGGCGTACCCCGTGGTGGCGGCCACCAGCACGCCGAACACGGTGGTGATGCCGGAGACCAGCACGGCGTTGCCGAACCAGGTGAAGAAGTCGGTGTCGGACAGCACGTGCCGGTAGTTCGCGAACGTGAGCTTGCCGAGGATCTCACCGGGGTGGAGGTAGTCGGTCTTGTCCGGGCCGAGCGAGACGAACAGGATCCAGGCGACCGGGAACAGCGCGATCAGTCCGGCCACGGCCAGGGTGCCGTGGGACAGCGCCCGGGCCAGCGGGCTCCGCTCGCCGCGGAGACGGACCTTGGCGGGCCGGGCGGCCGGGGCCGCGGTCGCCGGGCCGGCCGGGAGTTCGGTGGTGGTGCTCATCGGGGTTACCTGCCTTCGTGGGTCAACTGGGTCCGGGGCCTCAGCCGTTGGCCTGCTCGTTGCGGGCGAGCCAGCGCCGGTAGAAGGCGGTGAAGACGATCAGGATGGACAGCAGGATCACGCCGTAGGCGGCGGACTGCGCGTAGTCCCGGGGGATCTGGCCGAAACCGAGCCGGTACGCCCAGGTGACCAGCAGCTGGGCGTCGGGGGCGCCGCTGCCGAACAGCAGGAAGATCACGTTGAACTGGTTGAACGTCCAGATCACGCCGAGCAGCACGACCGTGGAGGAGACGGCGCGCAGCCCGGGCAGGGTGACGTACCGGAAGCGCTGCCAGGCGGTGGCGCCGTCCATCTCGGCGGCCTCGTACAGCTCGGCCGGGATCGCCTGGAGGCCACCGAGCAGCGAGATCATCATGAACGGCACGCCGGCCCAGGTGTTCACCATGATCGCGGCCGCCTTCTGCGCCCACGGGTCGGTGAGCCAGCCGGGCTCGGGCAGGTGCAGGAGGGCCAGGGCACTGTTGACGACGCCGCCGTCGGCGAGCATCAGGCGCCAGGAGAAGACGGTGACGAAGGCCGGCACGGCCCACGGCAGGATGAGCAGCATCCGGTAGGCGGCGCGGCCGCGCAGCTTCTGGTTGAGCAGCAGGGCGAGGCCGAGGCCGAGGGTGTAGTGCAGGGAAACGCAGATGGCCGTCCAGGCGATGGTCCAGACGAAGTGCGACCAGAAGCGGTCGTACGAGCCGGGGCCCCACAGGATGTCGGCGTAGTTGTCGAAGCCGACGAACCGGTAGCTCGCCGGGATCTCGTTGACTCCGATCTTGCGGGCGGCGTTGAGGCTGTTGGCATCGGTGAGGGTGAGCCAGACGCCCTCGACGAGCGGGTAGAGCACCAGCACGCCGAGCACCAGCACGACCGGGGCGATCATCGCGTAGGCGTACCAGTGCTTGGCGTAGGAGCGCTTGACGCGTTCCAGCAGGCCCGGACGCTGCTCGCGCTCCCGGCTGCCCTTGCCGGTGGCGCCCTGCACGGCGACTGACATCGTTTGCACCTTCTCGGGGGGAATTCTCGGAGGGAGCCGACGGCCGCGGCCCGCCGGGGGCGGCGGGTGGCAGGTGGCGGGTGACAGGCCGACGGCGGACAACTGACAGATGATGAAATCTGTCACCTGTCATCTGTTATCCGTCTGCTGTCATTCGTTCGCTGTCACCCGCCGGTCGGCGGGCCTGGCACGGGGACTACTTGGCGAAGCCCGGGAGGAGCTTGGCGTAGTCGGTGGCGATGGTGTTCAGCGCGTCCTGGGTGCTCGTGCCCTGGACGGCCTTGCCCAGGTTGGTGTTCAGCGAGGCGAGCAGCGAGCTGTACTCGGGCAGCTCGGGGCGCGGCTTGGCGCTGCTCAGCACGGCCTGGAAGCCGGCGATGCCCGGGTCGGCCTTGACGTCGGCGGTGAAGGCGTCGGAGCGGGTCGGCAGGGTGGCGTTCTTCTGCGCGATGAACGCCTGGCTCTCGGCCGAGGTCATGAAGGCGGCGAACTTCTCGGCCGCGGCCTTGTGGCCCTTGTCGGCACCGGCGTAGACGGAGATGTTGTGGCCGCCGGTGGGGGCGCCTGCCTTGCCCGCGGAGCCACCGGGGACGGCCGCGATGCCGAGGTTCGTCTTGTCGGCGAAGGCGGAGCCCTTGTAGATGTTGGTGATCTCCCAGGGACCCTGGATGATCGCCGCGACCTTGCCACTGGTGAAGGCGTCCATCATGTGCGCGTAGGCGTCGGTGGTGACGTCGGCCTTGGCGGTGCCGGGCGAGGTGAACATCGTCTTGTAGGTCTCGACGGCCTTGACGACCTCCGGCGAGGTGATGGTGATCTTCTTGCCGGCGGCGTCGACGGTGTCGGTGCCCTCACCGAACAGGAACGGCAGCGCGTAGTAGCCGTCCGCGGCCTTCAGCCAGAAGCCGTCCACGCCGGCCTTCTCCTTGACGGCGGCGGCGTCGGCCTTCAGCTCGTCCCAGGTCTTCGGCGCCTCGGTGATGCCGGCCTTGGTGAAGAGCTCCTTGTTGTAGAGCAGGCCGAGCGTGTCGGTCACCAGCGGCACGCCGTACAGCTTGCCCTGGTACGTGGCCTGCTGGATCAGACTCGGCTGGAAGGCGGAGGTGTCGGCGGCGGCCGGGGTGCCGTCCAGCGGCTCCAGGTAGCCGGCCTTGGCGAAGGCGGCGGTCCACCCGACCTCGGAGCGGAAGACATCCGGAGCGCCCTTGGCCCCCATCGCGGTCTGGAGCTTGTTCTGCGCCTGGTCGAACGGCACGTTGACGAAGTCGACCTTGACGTTCGGGTTGGCGGCCTCGAACTTCTTGACGAGCTCCTGGTAGCCCGGCGCCTCGTTGGTGGCGTTCGACGTGTCCCAGTACGTGAGGGTGACCGGCCCGTCGGCCTTGCCGTCGGAGCTGGAGCCGCTGCTGCCACAGGCAGCCATCGAGACCGCGAGGGCCACAACGAGGGCAGAGGCCGCGATGCCACGCCGCATGAGAACTCCTTGGGAGGGTGGGGGTGCCCGAGATGTTCGGAGGCAGGCGCATAATGGCTGCCTCCTGCCGACCGCACCGTTGCTGCCGTCGGGCTCGGAAGGAAGTTAACAGCGGCGCAAGAGTGACGGAAAGTTCTTGCAGCAAATTTCTGCAAGAAAAGCCGATCGTTACACCCACGTGTCCTGGGCGTTGCCGCACGGTAGTTGACAGTGGACCGATTTGATCAGCTTCGCCCGATTCACCCTCGCCGGATTGGCCGACGAGACCACCGTGCGTGGCCGAAAGCGCTCTCCAGCAGACTGGACGCATGCGCATCAGAACCGTCACCAGGGACGAACTTCCGCTGCTCGCCGAGCTGGAGCGGGCCGCCGGAGCCCCCTTCGCCGCGATCGGCATGCCCGAGATCGCCGAGGACGAACCCCCCGCGCCGGAGGAGCTGGCCCACTACCTGGAGCAGGGCGTCGCCCTGGTCGCCGAGGCCCCCGACGGAAGCGTCGCCGCCTACCTGCTGGCCGAGCCGGTGGACGGCGCGCTGCACATCGAACAGGTCTCCGTGCACCCCGACCACGCCCGCCGCGGCATCGGCCGGGCGCTGATCGAACACCTCGCAGCGACCGCCGGCGCCCCCGCGCTCACCCTCACCACCTTCGCGGACGTCCCCTGGAACGCCCCCTACTACGCCCGCTGCGGCTTCCGCCCGCTGGCCGCGGAGGAACTCACCCCGGGCCTGCGCGAGATCCGGCGCAAGGAGGCCGAGCACGGCCTCGACCGCTGGCCCCGGCTCTGCATGCGCCGCGACCTGGCGCAGGCACGGCCGGCGAAGCCCTGACCGGAGAAGCCCTAGTTGGTCCCCAGCCGGAGCACCGTCGTCGAACGGAACTCCTCCCCCGGCCGCAGCTCCGTGCTGGGGAACGCCGGGTGGTGCGGGGAGTCGGGGAAGTGCTGGGTCTCCAGCGCGATCCCGGCGAACGGCCCGTACGGGACGCCGCTCGCGCCGGTGACCGCGCCCCCGAACTTGTTCGCCGTGTAGACCTGGATGCCCGGTTCGGTGGTCAGCACCTCCAGGGTGCGGCCGCTGACCGGGTCCTCCAGCAGCGCCGCCCGCGCCGGGCCGCCGTCCGCCGGGCGGGCCCGCAGCGCCCAGTTGTGGTCGTAGCCGCCGGGCCCGGTCAGCTGCGGGTGCTCGTCGTGCACCGACTTGCCGATCGGCGTGGCCACCGTGAAGTCGAACGGCGTGCCGGCCACCGGCTCGGTCCTGCCGTACGGGATCTGTCGCTCGTCGGTCGGGGTGTACGCGTCGGCGTCCAGGGTGAGCAGGTGCCCCAGGATGTCGCCGGCGCCTTCACCCGCGAGGTTGAAGTACGCGTGGTTGGTCAGGTTGACGACGGTCGGTTTGCCGGTGACGGCGCGGTAGTCGATCACCAGCTCGCCGGACGCGTCCAGGGTGTACGCGACGGTGACGTCCAGCGCGCCGGGGAAGCCCTGGTCCCCGTCCGGGCTGTGCAGCGTCAGCCGGACCCCGCCCTCGACCGGCTCGGCCGCCCACATCCGGTGCGCGAAGCCGTCCGGGCCGCCGTGAAGGGTCATCCCACCGCCGGTCGGGGCGAGCCGGTGCTCCTCGCCGTCGATGGTGACCGACGAGCGGTCGATCCGGTTGGCGTACCGGCCCACCACTGTGCCGTAGTGCCTGGCCGGGCCGAGGATCTCGGACAGCCGGTCGGTGGACAGCAGCAGTTGGGCGGAGCGGCCGGAGCGGTCCGGCGCGCTCAGGGTGTGCAGGGTGGCGCCGAGGGTGAGCACGCTCGCCTCGTACGGGCCGGCCGTGAGCGTCCAGCGCTCGATCGCGGCGCCCGCGCCCGAGGGGTCGAGGGGTTCGTGCCGCACGCTGGTGGCCTCGCTCGCCATGGCCTGCTCCTCACTGGCGGCCACGTCGCACCGCGGCCGCCCCGGTTCCGGGTCCGTCGAGGGGTCGCCGCGGCAGCCCCGTGCCCGTCAGCCTAGCGACGGCGGCGGCAGCGGGGGCGCTTCCACGCGCCCACACGCCGCCTGTCGCGCCGGGCGCGCGCCACCACCATCGGGCGCCCGTACGACCACCCGGCGCCGTACCGGAACCCCGCCGGGGGCAGTACCCGCGCCCCGGACGCGGGCCGTGTCCAGGCCCCGCTAGTCGTCCAGGTTCTCCAGCCGCCCCGCGTCCCGCTGCTGCTGCGGCAGCCCGAGCGCCGAGGCCAGACCGTCCGGCCCGCTGCCCGCCTTGCGGTAGACCGCCGCCAGCCGTCGGTTGACCAGGCCGATCGGCACCCCCAGCTCGTCGGCGATCCGCTGCGGCGGCACGCCCTGCACGGCCCGCTTGGCGACCTCCCACTCCGCGTTGCTGAGCGTCTCGATGGTTTCCCTGAAGTCGCGCAGCCCCAGCCGGTTGGGCCGCAGGCCGTAGTTGGCGAGCTCCCGCCTGGCCCGGTCGACCAGCCCCTCCGCGGAGCAGTGCTGGGCCAGCTCGATGCCCTGGTACAGGTACTCCTGGGCGTCGTCCAGCCGTCCGACCCGGCGCAGCGCGGCGCCGAGGTCGACCAGCGCGACGGCGTGCTCGTAACCGGCCGGCGACTGCCCGAGGTACGCCACCGCGTCCTCCAGCAGCTCGACCGCCGCCTGGCCGTCCTCGATCCTGGCGTGGAGGCGCAGCGCGGTGCCGATCGCCGAGGCGGTGCCGAAGGCGCGCGCGTCCCTGACCGCCTTCTGGGCGTAGTCGCGGGCGCGCTCGGGTTCGTCGTCCGCGATCGCGATGGCGAGGTGGCCGGCCCAGGGCGCCCAGACGGTGTTGTGCCAGCCGCGGACCTCCAGCTGGGCGCCGGCCTCGGTGAGCGCGGCGGCCGCGCCCGCGTACCGGTCCTTGGCGACCAGCAGCTTGCCGTACAGCGAGGCGGCGTCCGGCAGCACCATGGCCGTCGGGTGGTACGGCGGGTGGAAGCCGAAGTCGTTGGCCGTGGTCCAGGCCTCGTCGACCCGGCCGCGGGCGATCAGGGTGTCGACCAGCACGCCGATCGCGTCCCAGGCCAGCGGCAGCCTCTCCCCGATCCGCTCGGAGATCCGGTACGCCCGGCGAAGGAAGTCCTCGGCCTCGGCGAGCAGGCCGCGGCGGAACCGGGCCAGGCCCATCAGGAAGTACGCGAA
This sequence comes from Kitasatospora sp. NPDC036993, assembly GCF_055607525.1. NCBI lineage: Bacteria > Bacillati > Actinomycetota > Actinomycetes > Kitasatosporales > Streptomycetaceae > Kitasatospora > Kitasatospora sp. NPDC036993. The sequence goes on from NZ_JBVJRP010000002.1 coordinate 28,224, forward strand.
GCCCCGGTGGGCGCCGCTCCAACCGGCGATCTCGAACTGGATGATGGCGTCCGCGGCCAGCCGTTCGGCCTGGGCGATGCGGTCGTTGTAGATGTACGTCAGGCCGAGCATCGAGGGCAGTTCGAAGCCCCAGGTGGTGTCGGTCCAGCCGAGGCCCTTGGGCAGCCGACCGCCCTCGAGGACCTCGTCGGCGAGCGCGAGAGCGTCCGCGGACGGGGCGCCGCGCAGGGTGAGGTCCCAGGCGCGCATGGCGAGCACGGCCCGGTCGGCCGCCTCCCGGCCGCTCAGGCTCAGGCACATCTCTTCGAGGCGGGCGGAGCGGCCCGGGCCGTCCTCCTCCGACCTGCGGAAGGCGTGCCACATGAACGAGGCTGCCTGGAGCCGCTGGCGCCCGGCCGGATCGATGGTCAGCCGGGCCGCGTCCTGGCAGACCAGGGCCGCCTGGCCCAGCTCGCCGCTGTGGGCGAGCACTTCGGACAGCCGGAAGTTGGCGTCCACGCGCAGTTCGGGGCGCAGCGGCACCTCGTCGGGGTCGAGGGCCAGCTTGAGCTGGTTGACGGTGGCGACGGGGTCGGTGAGCAGTGCGGAGCAGCCGAGTTCGTACAGCACCTCGGCCTTGATCTCGTCGGCGGGCGGCTCGTTGAGCGCGCGGTTCAGACAGCGCTGGGCGGCCTCCGGGGCACCGATCAGCTGGTGCTCGACGGCGGCGCGGCGCAGCTTCCTGACGATCCGGTCGTCGCCCTCGCCGGAGTGGGTCTCGACGAGGTGACGGGAGGCGGCGAGCAGGCCGAGTCCGGCGTTCTCGATCTCGGCGGCGGCGATGCCGTGCATGCCGAGGCGGGTGGCGTCCGGCATGGTGTTGTAGATGGAGCTGGCGATCAGCGGGTGGACGAACTCCAGGTTCCCGTTGGGGGTCTGGGTCAGCACGCGTTGCTTGCGCAGCTGCTTGATGGACTCGCGGGCGCCCTCGGTGCTCTGGGTGGAGATCCGGGTGGCGAGGTCGACCCGGATGTCGGTGCCGAGCATCGCGCAGGCCCAGGCGAAGCGTAGGGTGCTGGCGCCGAGCCGGTCCAGCCAGCTCTTGAGGGTCATCCCGGTGGCGTCGACGGCGAGTTCGCGCAGCTGCCGGGAGTTCTCCTCGACCGGTTCGAGCTCCTGGTCGCGGACCTGGTCGAGCAGGGCGTTGGCCTCGAACGGGTTGCCGTTGACGACGTTCCAGAACTCGTAGCAGAAGGCGTCCTCGGCCCTGTCGCCGAGTTCGGCCCGGATCATGTCGGTGACGGAGCTGAGGGTGAGCCGGTTGAGTTCGTGCTTGCGGCCCTTGAGCAGGAGGACGTCCCGGCGGAATTCCTGGGTCTCGGCGGGCCAGTCGTTGTCGTCCTCCCGGAAGGCGAAGACCAGCAGGACGGGAAGTTCACTCGATCGGATGGCGAACTTGGTCAGCCAGGAGAGCGACTCCCCGTCCGCCCAGTGCAGGTCGTCGACGATCATCACCATCGGCGCGCGGCGCGGCGCGAGTTGGGTGAGGACGTAGTCGAGACCGTCGCGCACGCCCTGCGGGTCGAGGCGGCGGGCGCCGGCCTTGGGCTGCTTGAGGCCCATGGCCGGTCCGACGACCTCCTCCCAGGTGCCCATGACCTGGCGGAACACGTCGGGCTTCAGGTCCGAGAGCACGGGCTGGAGCAGCTGGCGCAGCACGTGGTACGGCTCCTTGAACTGCCGTTCGCCGCCCCGGGCGAACAGCACGGTGGCGCCGTCGCGGAGCTTGGCGAGGCGCCGGACCTCGTGCAGCAGGCTGGTCTTCCCGATGCCGGGGCGGCCGGAGAAGGTGAGCAGGTCACCGATCTCGGTGCCGCCGGCGGCGAAATCGCGGCAGAGCCGGTCGACGGCGGCCTCCACCGAACGCAGTTCGGCGTCGCGGTCGCGCAGCCGGACCCGGGGCGCGGCGCCTTCACCGTCGTGGGCGGAACCAGCACCCGCCCGAATTGCGTTCTCCTGCTCGGTCACCGTCGTGCCTCCGCCTCGCCCGCTTGCGTCACAGCTCCATCACTGCGTGGAGCCGAGGTTAGCGCCGTACGGGCCGCCTCGTGGGGCGTTCGTGCAGGCTGGGGCTGACGGTGAGGGTTCGGACGGCTTACCAAGGGCAATTGCCCTATATCCCTAACGTCCGATCATTACATCAGATACCCTACGGCCTTCGAGGCGCAGATGATCTTGCCCGACCCGCCCCCGCCATCCGCTCCCCGCCGCGTCAACTCCCCCCACGCTCAGTGCTCGAACAAAAAGCGCCCCCACCCTCCGCTGCACCGGGAGTCCGATGTCTGACGACACATCACTTCAGATCCCGTTCCCGCACCGCCGCAGTCCGCACGGCCTGCGCGCCACCGCGCTGCACAGGGACTGGCTGACCCGCCACCCGCTGCTGCCCGACGCCGACCATCCCGGCTACGCGCACTGGGAGGTGGTGGACCTCGCCGCGCTCGGCTATCCGGACGCGGGACCGGACGAACTCGCCCTGGCCGCCGACCTGATGGGGTTCTACTTCCTCTTCGACGACCAGTTCGACGGCCCGCTCGGCCGCCGCCCGGCCGAGGTGGCCCCGATCTGCGAACGGCTGATCGCCGTCCTGCACGGCGCCCGCCCCGACCAGGGCTCCGCGGTCGAGACAGCCTTCGCCGACCTGTGGAACCGCAGCGTGCAGGGCATGCCGGCCCGCTGGCAGGCCCGCGCGGCCTACAACTGGGAGTACTACCTGGCCAGTCACCCGGCCGAGGCGGCCGGCCGGATCTCCAGCCGGCCACCGGACCGGGACGGCTACCTGGAACTGCGACGGGGCACCGCGGCGATGGAGACCATCTTCGACATGGTCGAACGCCTCGGTCAGTTCGAGGTGCCCGCCGCCGTCCTGCACCACCCGGTGCTACGTCAACTCCGTCAGCTGGCAGCCGACATACCGTCACTCAGCAACGACGTGCGGTCCTACCCGCTGGAGGCGCCGCGCGGGGACGTGAACAACCTGGTCATGATCGTCCAGCGGGAGCGGCGCTGCTCGGCCGAGGAGGCCTGCGCGGCGGTCATCGCCGAGGCCCAGCTGATGGTCGACCGCTGCGCCGAGCTGAGCGACCGGCTGCCGGACGTCTACCGCGAGTTGGGCCTCTCCCGGATCGAACGCACGATCGCCCGACGGTACGCGGACGGGCTGCTCACCTGGCTGGCCGGCTACCTCAGCTGGGAGGCCCGCACCGGCCGGTACCACGCGGTCTGACCTGCGCGGGCCCGGAACCGCCCGACGGGCGTGCGGCGGCACGCCCCGGGATCGCCGGCCACTCCAGGCGGCGGCGCGCGGCGGCGCGCCCCGAGAGCGGCCCCACCGGCACAAGGCGGCGTGCGGCGGCACGGCGCGGGAACACGGCCGGAGCGCACGCCCCCCGGTGATCCGGTCCTGACAGCGTCAGCGATCCGGTCCGGGACACCCTCGGTGATCCGCGGCGATCCGCGGCGATCCGCGCCGGGACACCTGGGCGCTCCACGACGGCGCACCCCGCGGCACACCCCCGAGAACGGCCCGCGGGCCCACCCTCCGTACGGGACCGCCGTACGGACCGTAGCCGCGCCGGGCACCCGGCGGCTATCGTGCTCGACGGCGGGCGCCCCTGCGGGACGCCGCTCCGATTGCGTGTCCACACCCTCCCGCCGGACCACCCCCCGACCGGGCGGTCCGGCGCGCCGCCCTTGGCCCGAGCCGTGCCCGGCGGCCCCGACGCAGCGAGGAGACACCGAGCATGACCGTCTACCAGCCCCCCGGCACCCCCGGCAGCATCGTCGCCTACCGCTCCCGGTACGAGCACTGGATCGGCGGCGGATGGACGCCCCCGGTGCGCGGCGAGTACTTCGGCAACCCGACCCCGGTCACCGGCGAGGTGTTCACCGAGGTCGCCCGCGGCTCCGCCGAGGACGTCGAGGCCGCCCTGGACGCGGCCCACGCCGCCGCCCCCGCCTGGGGCCGCACCCCGGCCGCCGAGCGGGCGCAGGTGCTGCTGCGGCTCGCCGACCGGATCGAGGCCAACCTGGAGCAGCTGGCCGTCGCGGAGAGCTGGGAGAACGGCAAGCCGGTGCGCGAGACGCTGGCCGCCGACCTCCCGCTCGCCGTCGACCACCTGCGCTACTTCGCCGGTGCGCTGCGCGCCCAGGAGGGCAGCCTCTCCCAGCTGGACGAGGACACCGTGGCGTACCACTTCCACGAGCCGCTGGGCGTGGTCGGCCAGATCATCCCGTGGAACTTCCCGATCCTGATGGCGATCTGGAAGCTCGCCCCGGCGCTCGCGGCCGGCAACGCGGTGGTACTCAAGCCCGCCGAGCAGACCCCGGCCTCGGTGCTGCTGCTCGCCGAGCTGACCGCCGACCTGCTGCCGCCCGGCCTGCTCAACATCGTCACCGGCTTCGGAGAGGAGGCCGGCGCCCCGCTGGCCGCCAGCCCCCGGATCCGCAAGCTCGCCTTCACCGGCGAGACCACCACCGGCCGACTGATCGCCCGCTCGGCGGCCGACAACCTGATCCCGGTCACGCTGGAACTCGGTGGCAAGAGCCCCAACCTGTTCTTCGCGGACGTCGCCGCCGACTCGGACGCCTTCTACGACAAGGCCGTCGAGGGCTTCGCGATGTTCGCGCTCAACCAGGGCGAGGTCTGCACCTGTCCCAGCCGCGCGCTGATCGAATCGTCGATCTACGAGCGGCTGCTGGCCGACGGCCTGGACCGGGTGCGGGCGATGCGCCAGGGCGACCCGCTGGACACCGAGACCCAGGTCGGCGCGCAGGCCAGCGTGGAGCAGCTGAAGAAGATCCTCTCGTACTTCGAGATCGGCCGGGACGAGGGCGCCAAGATCCTGGTGGGCGGCGAGCGGGCCGAGCTCGACGGCGCGCTCGCCGGCGGGTACTACGTGACACCGACGGTCTTCGAGGGCGACAACGCGATGCGGGTCTTCCAGGAGGAGATCTTCGGCCCGGTCGTCTCGGTCACCCGCTTCGACGGCTTCGACCAGGCCGTCACCCTCGCCAACGACACCCAGTACGGGCTCGGCGCGGGCGTCTGGACCCGCAGCCTCAACACCGCCCACCGGGCCGGACGCGCCATCCAGGCCGGACGGGTCTGGACGAACTGCTACCACGCCTACCCGGCCCACGCGGCCTTCGGCGGCTACAAGAACTCCGGCATCGGTCGGGAGAACCACAAGGCGCTGCTGGAGCACTACCAGCAGACCAAGAACCTGCTGGTCAGCTACTCCCCCGACGCGGTCGGCTTCTTCTAGGCCCGCCCCGCCCGGGCGGTCCCGCCGGGGGCTCCTGGTGCGAATGCGGAGCGGGAGGCCCGAGGACCTCCCGCTCCTTCGCCACTCCCCGTGGCGGGCTCCGGGGGCGAACCGCCTGTTCCGGGGATCAAAGCACATGAATGCGGCCGATTCGCCGACGCGCCGCCGACATGCCGCCGACATGCCCGGACGGCCCGCGCGAACGCCGTAGAACAGGACTCCCCCAACCCGTCGCCCTCTCCGGGAGTCCCCCGTGACCATCGCCGCCGCCAACCTCAGCGACCCCGTCGTCCGCGCCGTCGTCACCGCGATCAACGCGGGCGACCGAGCCGCCTTCGTCGGGCTGCTCACCGAGGACGCGACCATGTCCGACGACGGCTCCGACCGGAACCTGCCCGACTGGATCGACCGTGAGATCTTCACCGCCCACGGCCGGATGAACGTCCAGACCGAATCGGACGGCGGCCGCGCGCTGGTCGCCACCTTCACCAACGACACCTGGGGCGAGATGCGCACCGCCTGGCGCTTCACCGTCGACGCCGGGAAGGTCACCCGCTTCGAGACCGGCCAGGCCTGAGGCTACCGGTCGAGCCCCAGGCACCCCCGCACCGCGCGGATCAGGTTCCGCGAGCGGACGTCCCCGGTGACGCCCGGCTGCATGCCGTTGGTGACGTAGCCGAAGCCCAGCCCCAGCTCCGGGTCGGCGAAACCCAGCGAACCGCCCCGCCCCGGGTGGCCGAAGCTCGCCGGGGAGGCCATCGGCGCGGTCGGACCGTGCCGCCAGAAGCCGAGGCCGAAGGTCGAGTTGACGATCAGCACCCGGTCCGGGCCGCTCACCACGGGACCGACCGCGCGGGCCAGCACCTCGGGGCCGAGCAGCGGCGGCAGCAGCGCACCGGAGCCGTCCGTACGGTCGGCCGCGCCGATCAGCGCCGCGTAGAACCGGGCCAGCGACCGGGCGGTGCCGATGCCTCCGGCGCCGGGGATCTCGGCGGCCTGCACCGCCGGGTCGTTGAGGTCCACCCCGGGGCGCACCGAGGCGAAGGAGCGGGCGGTCAGCGAGGCCGGGTCCTGGTAGGCGTCCCGGACGGACTGCTTGGGCCGCAGCCGCAGCCCGCTCGGGCCGGTCCTGGCCGCCTCCGGAGCCGGCAGGTCGACCAGCCTGCCGACCCTGGGGGCCACGCCGGACGGCAGCCCGATCCACAGGTCCAGCCCGAGCGGCCCGGCGACCTCCTCCGCGAAGTACCGGCCTGCCGTCCGGCCGCTCACCCGCCGCACCACCTCGCCGACCAGCCAGCCGAAGGTGTAGGGGTGGTAGCCGTGCGCGGTGCCCGGCTCCCAGGCGGGCGCCTGCGCGGCGACGGCGGCGGCCGCGCGCTCCCAGGTGAGCACGTCCTCCAGCCGCAGCGGCACGTCCAGCGCGGGCACCCCGGCCTGGTGCGAGAGCAGCCAGCGCACCGGCACCGCGCCCTTGCCCGCCGCCGCGAACTCCGGCCAGTACGAGGCCGCGGGGGCGTCCAGGTCGAGCAGACCGCGCTCGGCGAGCAGCAGCGCGGTGGTCGCGGTCAGACCCTTGGTGACCGAGCGCAGCACCTGCGCGGTGTCCGCCGTCCACGGCACCGCGGGGGCCGGCCGGCCGCCTACCTCGGGACGGGCGTCGCCGCCCCACAGGTCGACCACCTTGCGACCGCGCACGTACAGCGCGAAGGCCGCGCCCAGTTCGCCGTAGTCGGCGAAGTTCCGTACGAAGGCCGCCCGTACGGACTCGAACCCTTCGGCCGTCTCGCCCCAGACCTCCACCACGCGCCCCGCCCTCGACCAGTTCCGCTGCTTCTCGTGCCATTCACGTTCGACCACGATTCCCTTCGACCGAAATCGGAACGGAATTCGATCGAACCGAGCGCCGAAACCCTAACCTGTCCACCATGACCAACCCTGCCGAAGAACTCCTGGACGTCGTCGACGAGCACGACCGCGTGATCGGGACCGCCCTGCGCGGCGAGGTGTACCGGCGCGGGCTCACCCACCGCTGCGTCTTCATCCTGGTCCGCGACCCGGCCGGGCGGATCTTCGTCCACCGCCGTACCGACACCAAGCTGTTCGCCCCCGGCGCGTACGACATGTTCGTCGGCGGAGTGGTCGGCTCCGGCGAGACCTACGTCGAAGCCGCCGTCCGCGAGGCCGAGGAGGAACTCGGCGTCCAGGGCATCGCCCCTCGCCCGCTCTTCAAGTTCCTCTTCGAGCAGGACCGGCTCTCCTGGTGGTGCGACATGTACGAGGCCGAGTGGGACGGCCCGGTCTCCCCCCAGCAGTCCGAGGTCGCCTGGCACGCCTGGCTCACCGCCGCCGAACTCGACGACCGCCTCGCCCGTGACGCCTTCGTCCCCGACGGTCTGGAGGCCTACCGCCGCTACCTGGACCTCCGGGCGGCATAGGCCCACCCCGACCTCGGCGTTCGAGCCGGGTCCTGCGGGCGGGGGCCTGCCGGGTAGCGGTGGCCCCCTGGCTCCACCGGAACGCCATCGACGAACTAGGGTGACGCGCATGGCCTCCCGTACGCCGTCGCCGACGGCCGACCGCGCAGCACGGACCTCCGCATCCGCCCGGGCGGCGGCGGGCGAACGGCCGCGTCGGCGGCTGAGCGTGGACGAGCGGCGGGAACAGCTGATCGCCGTGGCGCTGGAACTGTTCAGCCGGCGCCCGCCGGAGGAGGTGTCGATCGACGACATCGCCGCCGCGGCTGGTGCCTCCCGGCCGCTGGTGTACCACTACTTCCCCGGCAAGCAGGCGCTGTACGAGGAGTCGCTGCGGCGAGCCGGGCAGGAGCTGTCGGCCCGGTTCGAGGAGCGCATGGAGGGGCCGCTGTCGGAGCGGCTGTACCGGGTGATGGGCCGCTACCTGGACTTCGTGCAGAGCCACGGGCCCGGCTTCGCCGCACTGCTGCGCGGCGGCTCGGTGGCGGCCAGCGCGGGCACCTCGGCGGTGATCGACGACGTGCGGCGGGCCGCGCAGGAGCAGATCCTGGCCCATCTGGCCATCCCCGCGCCGAGCGTCGGACTGCGGCTGACCGTCCGGGCCTGGATCGCCAACGCCGAGATCACCTCGCTGGAGTGGCTGGCCGAGCGCACCGTGCCGCTGGAGGAGCTCCAGCTGCACCTGGTGCAGGAGTTCGTCGCGGCGCTCGCCCTCACCGCCGCCCGCGAGCCGGTGCTCGCAGCCGAACTGGCCACCTTCTTCGCCGACGAGCGCCGGGACGGCCCGACCGGACGCCTGGTGCGGGACCTCGCCGGGCTGTTCGCGGTGCCGGGGATCGTCGAGGCGGTCACCGCGCTTGCCGCGGACGCCCCGGAGGACGGGTCCGCGCAGGCCACCGGCGCCGCCGCCGAGTGACCTGGAGCGGTCGTCCGATTTGATCATCGGGTCATCCTGCGGTTCGGTCAGGACAGTGGGCTCTGATAGGAATGAGCCGGGATCTGACGACACGCCGCCGCGGCGGGCCCGGTCCCACCCGAACCACCGGCGGCAGACGGAGCAGAGCGGGGGGCTCACCAGGTGACCCAGGACGTCCAGTTCAGCGCGGAGACCAATCCCTTCGCGGCAGCGGAGCAGGTCTGCGCGACCCTCGGCACCCTCACCGACGCCCTCTTCGACGAGCAGACCTCCCGCCATCCGGCGGCCTCGCTGAGCGCCCCGCGGACGGTCGGACACCCCGCCGCCGAGGCGCTGTTCGGCCTGCCGCTGGCCCCCAACGGCCCGGTGCACAGCGCCCTCGGCCGGCTCGGCACGGTCACCACCGCGGGCACCGCCCGTCCTGGCACCGGCGCGCGGCTCACCGACCGGGTGGTCGCCGCGCTCCAGACCCGCTACGGCGGCGGCGCGGTGCGCGGTGCCATCGCCGACCGGGGCACCACCTCGGCCGCGCTCTTCCAGCTGCCGGTCACCGGCGAGTTCGCCGACGCCAAGCTGCGCCCGCCGTTCGCCCCGGCGCTGGCCGCGCTGGCAGCCGGGCAGCAGACCCGGCAGCCGGTCGAACTGCCCACCGGCGCGGGCACCGAGGTCCGGCTCGTCGTGCCGCCCGGCTTCCACGCCCTGACCTCCCCCGGCGGCCCGCCCGGCGTCTCCGTCCGCACCGTGCCGCCGCTGCCCGACGACGCGGGGCGGACCGACGGTGCCGCCCCGGCCACCGTGGCGGCCGCCGAGGAACTGGCCCGGCACCTGGCCGAGGTCTCCGAGGAACTGTTCAGCGCCACCGGCCCGGAACCCCGGCGGGACTTCGCGGTGATCTCCGCCACCCTCGCCGACCTGGTCCGCGACGCGGGCGTCGTGTACGCCGGCGTCTGCGCCCTGGAGCTGGACGACCGTGCCTCGGACGCCTCCCTCGTCGTCTCGCTCGCCCGGCACCCGCTGCCGATCACCGCGCTCGCCACCGAACTGGCCACCGTCCGGCGGCACGCCGAGGTGTGGACCGTCCTGCTGCCGGCCGGGCCGGCCGCCGTCCTGGTCGAGGGCCGGACCGTCCCGGTGCCGGGGCCGCTGACCGCCGACGGGCAGCGGCGCTGGGTGGTCACCTCTGCGGTCCAGGCCTTCGTACCGCTGCCGGACGGCGGGACGGTGCTGTGCGCCCAGCTGTCCACGGCGCGGCCGGAGGACTGGGAGCTGTACACGGAGGCGTTCGCGGAGCTGCTGAAGAGCATCCAGTTCGGCTGGGACGGCGTACCCGCGCCGACCGCTGTGGCCGGCCACGTTCCGGCGCCTGCGCCCGCTCCGGCGTCGACACGGGATTCCGCTCCGGCCGTCGAGGAGGTGCCGGAGACGGAGGAGGTGCCGGTGCACCTGCGCGGCACGCCGGTACGGGTGCCTCCGGCGGACTTCAACCCCTTCGCGCCGGTCGCGGAGGTCTCAGCCGCCACCGAGGGCGGCGCGGGGCCGGGCGCCGGGGGCCGGCCGAAGGGCACGCCGGTGATGATCCCGCCGCCGGACTTCAACCCCTTCGCCTTCGGCGACCTCCCGGAGCTGTCGGGCGACGCGCCCGCCGCCCGTCCCGACGAGGCCGCTCCGGTCACCGCGGTCGCCGACCCGTTCGGCACCACGGTCGCGGGCGAGCAGAAGGCCGACCCGTTCGGCACCACCGTCTCCGCTCAGGGGCCGGCCGTCCCGCCGCCGCCCTCGATCCCGCCGGTCGTCCCGGCCCCGGCTCTGCCCGCCGCCGAAGCGGCGGAGCGGGGTCCGGAGCAGAGCGAGAGCGAGGAAGAGCCGGCCCCGCGCAAGGGCACTCCGGTGATGATCCCGCCGCCGGACTTCAATCCCTTCGCCTTCGGAAGCCTTCCGGACCTGTCCGCGGCCGAACCGGAGCCGGCGGACGAGGCGGACGCCGAGCCGGAGAACCGCCCGTTCGGCTGAGCCAGGGCCGGAGCCGGGGTATCGCTGTGCAGGGACGCGACGAACAGGCCGCAACGAACAGGTGACAGCCGACAGATTTCAGCGAACGAAAGCTGAAATCTGTTATCTGTAATCTGTCGGCTGTCGGCTGTCGGCTGTTCGCCGCCACCCGCTACCCGTCACCCCGCCGCTCGATCACCGAACCGACCCCGTCCAGCATCCGCGCCATCCCGAACTCGAACAGCGCCTCCAGGCTCATGTCGATCTCCGGCCCCCGGTTGAGCGCGTCGAACATCGGGAACTGCTCCGGATTCGCCATCAGCCGTTCGTGGTCCTCGTCGTCCACGCGCTCCATCCACTCGTCCGCGGACAATCCGCTGTCCTGCTCGGCCTGGGCCTCCCGCTCGAAGTGGACGGCCAGCCCGCACACGAACGCCGCCAGGGCCACAGCCGTCTGGGCCATCTCCTCCCAGCTCAGCCCCCGCCCCGCCAGGACGGCCATCGACCGCTCGGTGTGCAGTGCGGCGTCCGGCGCCAGGACCGGCCGGGTGAAGGACATCGTGGAGGCCAGCCACGGGTGCCGGCGGTAGATCCGCCACTGCAACCGGGCGACCGTCTCCAGCCCCTCCCGCCAGTCCGACGCCGGCGGCTCGGACAGCGGCTGCTCGCCGAACGCCATGTCCATCATGAACCGCAACAGCTCGTCCTTGCTGGGCACATGGCGGTAGAGCGACATCGTCGCGACCCCCAGCTCGGTCGCCACCCGGCGCATCGACAGCGCCGCCAGCCCCTCCTCGTCCGCCACCCGGACCGCCGTCACCACGATCCGCTCCCGGGTGAGGTCGCGCTCGCCGCCGGCCCCGACCCGCCGCGCCCCGGCGGGCTCGGCCAACGAGCGCCCGTCCCCGTGCGCTGTCTGCTGCGGCATCTCACGCGACGGCCGTTGCGGCGCCGGCTGGGACTGCCTCGCCCGGCCCACCGCCGGCTCCGGCTTCCCGGCCACCACCGTGCCCACCCCCGGGACGGCCCGGACGAGCCCTTCCTCCCGCAGACGGTTCAGCACCTTGGTCGCCGTGGCCATCGCGACACCCCACTCCCGGGTGATCCGCCGGGTGGAGGGCAGTCGAGCCCCCGGCGTCAACTCCCCCACCACGATGCGCCGTCGAAGCTCGGCCGCGATCCGCTCCGAGGGACTCCCGCTCTCAGTCACCCAATCCCCCCACCCACCGACCGATCAACTGCCGCGGCACCGAACCTGGTTGAAACACGAGGCATCAACCACCGTCCACCACCGCCAAGTTCACCAACGACCCGTAACCCGCAACCCGCGACCCAGTCCGGCCGAGCCAACCGCTCCCGACCCCGCCCCCGGCCTCAGCCCGCCCGCCGAGCCAGGTGCACCACGTCCGGCACCCCTCGGGCCACCGGAATCTCGTGCGTCACCACGTCCGAGAACCCCGCCGCCCGCAGCACCTCCTCGAAACCCGCCGAAGGCCGCGCACTCCACACTGCCAGCACCCCGCCCACCTCCAACCGATGCCACAACACCGCGAGCCCGTCCGCGCCGTACAGCCCGTCGTTGGACTCGGTGACGGTCCAGTCCGGCCCGTTGTCGATGTCCAGGCACAGCGCGTCGTAGCGCGCGCCGTCCGCCGCCGCGAGGTACTCCAGCAGGTCGGTGTGAAGCACCTCGACCCGCTCGTCGTCCAGCGCACCACCCGAGAAGGCTCCGAGCGGGCCGGTCCGGTGCCAGTCGATGATCGCGGTCTCCCGCTCGACGATGGCGATCCGTCCCCAGCGCGGCTCGGCCGCCGCGTACGCCAGCGAGAAGCCGACCCCGAGGCCCCCGATCAGCACCGACGGCCGCTCTGCCCGGTCACCGGCACGAGCGCCGGTACGGTCCAGCTCGTCGAGGGCGGCCTGCACCAGCAGCCGCTCCGAGCGCCCGTCGGCGGTGTCCATCAGGAAGCAGCCGTTGGCGATGATCTCGAAGTCCCGACCGCGTTGCCGGAGCACCACCTCGCCGTACGGGCCCTCCCGCCGGTCGAGCGTGACGACGGCCTCCTGGCCGTCGCGTCCGGGCAGTGCGGTGGTCATCCGTCCTCCTTGGCGAACCCGGGCGACCGCAGGCAGGTGCAGGCAAACACCGGCGGACTCGGGCGAATTCGAATGCGGGGCCGCCCTGCCCGTACGGGCAGGGCGGGCACCCGCCCGACAATAGCCGAGTCCGCACCCCGGCCCGTCAGGTCGTGACCAGCACTCCCGCGTACGAGACTCCCGCGACGACCACCCAGGAGCCGAGCCCGAGCAGGGCGATCCGCCCGCCGGTGCGCGCCATGGTCGGCAGGTGCACCGCACTGCCGAGGCCGAACAGCGCGGCGGCCAGCAGCAGGTTCTGGGCGTCCGCGGCGAGGCCGAGCGCCCGCTCGGGCAGCACCCCGGTGGTCCGCAGGGCGATCATCGCCAGGAACCCCGCCACGAACAGCGGCACGATCGGCGGACGGCGGCCCGTTCTCGCCGACTTCTCACCCGCCCCGCCACCGAGCGCGCCCCCCGCAGCCCCCGCCCCCGTACCCACACCCACGGCAACCGCCGAGGCCATCGCGGCCGCCCGCAACCGCCGCCGCACCGCCACGGCCACCCCCGCGACCAGCGGCGCCAGCAGCACCACGCGCATCAGCTTCACCAGCACCGCCTCCCGCAGCGCCCCGGCCCCGCCGGTCTGCCCGGTGGCGACCACCTGCCCCACGTCGTGCACGCTCGCCCCGACCCAGCGCCCGAACTCCACCTCGCCGAGCCCGAGCGGGTGCTGGAGCAGTGGCAGCACGGCGATCGCCAGCGTCCCGCACAGGGTGACCAGCGCCACCGAGGCCGCGACGTCCTCCTCCTCACTGCCCGCCGCCTGGCTGACCGCGCCGATCGCCGAGGCCCCGCAGATCGAGTACCCGGTGGCGACCAGCAGCGGCTGGTCCCCGGGCAGGCCGAGCCGCCGGCCCAGCCAGAGCGTGCCCGCGAAGGTGGCCGCGACCACGGTGAGCACCATGGCGACGGTGGCCCAGCCGAGGCCGAGCACGTCGCCCAGGCTGAGCTTCAGCCCGAGCAAGACGATCCCGAGCCGCATCAGCCGCTTCCCGGCCGTCGACAGCCCCGGCCTGGCGATCCCGCGGACCACCGGGCGCAGCCCGGGCAGGTGGGCCGCCAGCATGCCGAGCAGCACGGCGGCGGTGAGCTCGGGCACGGCCGGAACCAGTGCGTGGACCCCGAGGGCGGCGGCCACCCCGAGGGCCGCGAGCAGCAGGCCGGGAACGTCCCCGCGCAGCGGGGGCAGCGAGCCGGTGCGCACGGCGCGCTGGCGGAGGGTCAGTGCCACGCCGCGCTCACTGCTCCCGGTCGGCGGGCAGCCGGTAGACCCGCCGGATGCTGGTGCCGAGCCGCGAGACGTCCGCCCCGTACACGTGGATGGAGATCGCCGTGCTGCTACAGGAGTTGCGCACCAGGTGGATGTCGCCGGGCGGGGCGAAGGCGGCCACGGTGCCGGCCGGGCCGGCCACGTGCTCGGTCTCGACCAGTCGGGCGGTGGGGCCTTCGGAGACCAGCCGGTAGCGAGTCTCGCTCTCCTGCCCCTGGTGGACACCGGCCACGCACCAGGAGACGTGGTCGTGGATCGGGGTCTGCTGCCCGGGCAGCCACACCAGGGCGACGACGGAGAAGCCGCCGTCCTGCTCGGCGTGCAGGACGTGCTGGCGGTAGCGCTGCGGGTCGCCCTCGCACTGGGCGGCGGTGAGCAGCCCGTCGGGCCCGTCCGGGGCGGCGAGCAGGTGCGGGGCGAGGCGCTCGCCGACCAGGTAGGCGGTGAGCTCCGGCGGGAGTCCGCGGTCCACGACGGCGCGGATCTCACTGATCAGCGCGGTCATCCGCTCGGTGAGCCGGTCGCTGCCGACCGTGACTGAGGGTGTCATGCCAACAGGTTCGAACCCATCGACCCATCACGTCCAAGGAGGGTTCCTAAGCAATCCCCCCATCAATGCTTATGGGTCAGCAGCCGACCCGGCTCGCCGCCGCCTGCCGGAGGTGGTCCAGTACCAGCCCGGTGGCGGGGAGCCGACGGTGCTCGCGCAGCACGTACGCGCTCACCTGCCGCCGCAGGTGCGGTTCGACGGCCCGCCCGGTGACCTTGCGGTGGCACATGAAGGAGAGCACCAGCGCCGGCATCAGCGCGATCCCGACCCCGGCGGCGACGAGCGACTGCACCGCGAGGTTGTCGTCGGTGGAGAACACGATGTCCGGTGCGAAGCCCTCCTCGGCGCAGACGTGCAGCAGGTTGGCCCGGCAGCGCGGACAGCCGGCGATCCAGCGCTCGCCGTCGAGGTCGGCCAGCCGTACGGCGTGCCGGCGGCCGAGCGGGTGCCCGACCGGCAGCAGCACGGTGAGCAGGTCCTCCATCAGCGGGATCTCGTCCAGCCCGTCCGGCACCTCGGTGGCCCCGCCCGGGTAGCGGAAGGCCAGTGCGATGTCGCACTCCCCGCGCAGCAGCCGCTGGACGGAGTCCGGCGGCTCGGCCTCCAGCAGCTCGACCCGCACGCCGGGGTGCTCGGCCAGCAGCCGGGCCATCGTCTCGGGTATCAGGGTGGCGTTGGCGCTGGGGAAGGCGCAGACCCGTACCCGGCCGGCGCGCAGCCGGGCCAGCGCGGCGAGCTGCTGCTGGGCGGCGGACATGCTGCCGAGGATCAGCTCGGCGTGCCGGGAGAGCGCTTCGCCCGCCTCGGTGAGCCGCAGTCCGCGTCCGGCACGGGTGAACAGCGGGACGCCGACCGCGCGTTCGAGTGCCTTCATCTGCTGGGTGATGGCGGGCTGGGTATAGCCGAGCTCACGGGCGGCGGCCGAGTACGAGCCGGCCCGGACCACCTCGTGGAACGTCCTGATGTGCCGCGAATCGAACACCGGCTCCATGATCCCTCCTACCCGACCCACCGACTCCGGTCAGCGCCCCGCGGGCACCCTTCGGCGTCCGAGAATCATAAGAGGAATTTGGAGGTACCGGCCCCGACCCCACCCGCACCTTTGATTCAGCCCCGAACCAGGCTGCTCACTGCTGCGCCGACGGCGGCAGCCCCATCGACACCCCGGCCTTCACCACCGGCGCCCCGCCGCGCATGCTCGGACTGCGCCGGCTGCGCCGCTCCACGAAGCGGGCGAGCCAGGAGAGCAGCAGACACATGCCGATGTAGATCGGCGCGATCACCATCACCACCGGGATGAACGGCAGGTCGTAGTCCAGGTTGGTGGCGATCAGCTTGCCCGCGTGCAGGAACTCCTCGTAGGTGATCAGGAAGCCCAGCGAGGTGTCCTTCAGCGCGACCACCAGCTGGCTGATGATGGCCGGCAGCATCGCCCGGACGGCCTGCGGCACCAGCACGTAGGTCATCACCTGGGTCTTGCGCATCCCCAGCGCGAACGCCGCCTCCCGCTGCCCCCTGGGCACCGCGAGCACACCGGCCCGGAACACCTCGGCCAGCACCGAGCCGTTGTAGAGCACGAGCCCGGAGACCAGTGCCCAGAGCGGCTGCACCTTGAGCGCGACGAAGACGAAGAAGATCATCACCAGCACCGGCATCGCCCGGAAGAACTCCACCACCAGCGTGGCGAACCAGCGCACCACGCGGTGGTCGGAGAGCCTCCCGGCGGCGAGCAGCGCGCCGAAGGGCAGCGCGAACAGCACCGTCCAGCCGAAGGCCTTCAGGGTGTTGCCGAGCCCGCGCAGCAGCAGGTCCTGCACGCCCCGGTACTCGAAGGGCTGCCACTTGGCGGACGTGAACTGGTGGGTGTGGAACAGCATGTAGACCACCCAGCCGATCACCGCCGCGATCAGCAGCAGCGCGATCCCGCCGTACAGCCGGTGCCGGGCGAGCGCCTTCGGTCCCGGGACGTCGTACAGCGCGGAGGATTCGACCGTCATCGGGACACCGCCACTCGTCGTTCCAGCAGGTTGAAGACGGCGCTGACGGCCAGGGTGATGATCAGGTAGCCGACGGCGATCCAGACGAAGGTCCAGATGATGCTGTAACCCAGTTCGTTGATGGTCCGGTAGGTGCCCAGCAGTTCGGTGACGCTGAACGAACCGGCGATCGCGGTGTTCTTCGCCAGCGCGATCATCACACTGCCGATCGGCGCCACCACCGAGCGGTACGCCTGCGGCAGCACCACCAGGCTCATCGTCTGCCCGAAGCTCATGCCGAGGCTGCGGGCCGCCTCACCCTGCCCGGTCGGCACCGTGTTGATGCCCGAGCGCATCGACTCGCAGACGAAGGCCGAGGTGTAGCAGCCGAGCGCGAGCACCGCGAAGGTGTAGAAGGGCATCGTGATGTCGAACCGGGGCAGACCCAGCACCACGATGAAGAACAGCAGGGTCAGCGGCGTGTTGCGCAGCAGCGTCACCCACAGCGTGCCGAACACCCGCAGCGGCTTGACCGGCGAGACCCGGAAGCCCGCGATCAGCACGCCCAGCACCAGCGCCAGCACGGCGCTCACCACGAACAGCGAGAGCGTGCCGAGGAACCCGTCCCAGTAGGTCGACCAGTTGTCGGTCAGCGTTTTCACGGCGCGGCCCTCTCAGTACCGGTCGATCTGCGGCGGGGTCGGCGCCGGCTCCCCGGAGAGGCCGAGCGTCGCCTCGAAGGCCCTCTGCCAGTCGCCGTTCCGCATGTGGTGCTCCAGCGCGTCGTTGATCGCGCCGCGCAGCACGGTGTCGTTCTTCGGCACCCCGATCCCGTACGGCTCGGTCGAGAACAGCGGGCCGACCACCTTGAGCTCGTCCGGCACCTTGGCCGCGTAGCCGAGCAGGATCGCGTTGTCCGTGGTCACCGCGTCGACCTGGTTGGTGATCAGGTTGTCCACGCAGGCCGAGTAGGTGTCGTAGCCGATCAGCCTGGCCTTGGGGAACTTCGTCTGGATGCGCTGGTACGGCGTCGAGCCGGCCGCCGAGCAGACCTTCTTGCCGTCCAGGTCCTCCGGGCCGTGGATGGTGGTGTTGTTCTTGCGCACCAGCAGCGACTGCCCGGCGATGAAGTACGGGCCGGAGAAACCGACCAGCTTCTTCCGGTTGTCGTTGATGGTGTAGGTGCCGACGTAGTAGTCCACCTGGCCGTTCTGCAGCGCGGTCTCGCGGTTGGCCGAGGCGATGGTCTTGAACTGGATCCGGTCCGGCGGGAAGCCCAGCGAGGCGCCGACCATCTTGGCGATCTCGATGTCGAAGCCGGAGTACACCCCGGTGGCCGGGTTCTTCTGCCCCAGGTACGGCTGGTCCTCCTTGGCGCCGACCACCAGGTGGCCCCGGCTGCGGGCGGCGTCCAGGGTCGGGGAACCGGTGATCGCGGAGGCGTCCTGCACCTGGTAGCTGGGCAGGGCGCTGGGCTGCGGGCCCTTGGGCGGCGGGGTGCCAGGCTTGCCGCAGCCCGCCGCCAGCGCGGTGAGCAGCAGGACGGCGGCGAGCACGCGCCCGCCCGCCCGCGCCCGCGCCGCCGGCCTCCTCGCGGGCCCCGGCACGGGCGTCGTCTGACGGTTCACGGCGCCGCCTCAGTGCTTCAGGATCTTGGACAGGAAGTCCCGGGCGCGCTCGCTCTCGGGGGCGCCGAAGAAGTCCTCCGGGGCTCGGTCCTCGAGGATCCGGCCGTCGGCCATGAACACCACCCGGTTGGCGGAGGCCCGGGCGAAGCCCATCTCGTGGGTGACCACGACCATCGTCATGCCCTCGCTCGCGAGCTGGCGCATGACGTCCAGCACCTCGTTGATCATCTCGGGGTCGAGTGCCGAGGTGGGCTCGTCGAACAGCAGCGCCTTGGGATCCATCGCCAGCGCGCGGGCGATCGCGACCCGCTGCTGCTGCCCGCCGGACAGCTGGGCCGGGTACTTGTCGGCGTGCGCGGCGAGGTCCACCCGCTCCAGTAACGCCCGGGACTTGGCCTCCGCCTCCGCCTTGGACCGGCCGCGGACCTTGATCTGGGCGAGCGAGACGTTCTGCAGCACGGTCCTGTGCCCGAACAGGTTGAAGGACTGGAACACCATGCCGACCTCGGCGCGCAGCCTGGCGAGGCCCCTGCCCTCCGCGGGCAGTGGCTGGCCGTCGATCAGGATGGTGCCGTTCTCGATCGGCTCCAGCCGGTTGATCGCCCGGCAGAGCGTGGACTTGCCGGAGCCGGACGGGCCGATGACCACGACGACCTCGCCGCGCCCCACCGTCAGTTCGATGTCCTGCAGCACGTGCAGGTCCCCGAAGTGCTTGTTGACCCCGCGCAGCTCGATCAGTGGGGTGAAGCCGGAGGAACCGGCCGGGGCCGGCCCGGGAGCTGCGGTCACTTGTTGCGCCGTCCCTTGAGCAGCCAGCCCAGGGCGACGCCCGCGATCAGGGTGGCCAGCAGCGCGATCCAGAGCGGCGCGGTGACGGTGAAGACCCAGAACTGGATCTTGACCTTGTCGAGGTTGGCGAACAGGAACCACACGGCGAGGACGACGATGACGCCGATCCCGATGTAGCGCGTGGGAATTCCGCCGATCTCACCGCGCGAGGATCGGGACGAGCTGTCTGAAATCTTGGTCACCGGAGCAGTCTGCGGGCCGGAGCACCGATTTGCCCGGCTACGCGCCCTTACGGGCCAGGGAGTAACCCGTACGGGTCAATCCGACCCGTACGGGTTTGACAACACTCCGACCCGCCGATCAAGATCACCTGTCCGACCGGCCGCGACCTCTCGTCCCGCCCACTACCGCTCGTCCCGCCAGGACCGCCAGAGCGCCGCGTACGGTCCGCCGGCCGCGACCAGCTCCGGGTGGCTGCCGTACTCGCTGATCCGCCCGCCCTCGACCACGGCGATCACGTCCGCGTCGTGCGCGGTGTGCAGCCGGTGGGCGATCGCGATGACCGTCCGGCCCTCCAGCACCCTGGAGAGCGAGCGCTCCAGGTGGCGCGCGGCCCTCGGGTCGAGCAGCGAGGTGGCCTCGTCCAGCACCAGGGTGTGCGGATCGGCCAGCACCAGCCGGGCCAGCGCCAGTTGCTGGGCCTGCGGCGGGGTGAGCGAGGTGCCGCCGGAGCCGACCTCGGTGTCCAGGCCCTCCGACAGCGCGTCCACCCAGCCCCCGGCGTCCACCGCGTCCAGCGCGGACCGCAGCTCGGTGTCGTCCGCGTCGGGTGCGGCCAGCCGCAGGTTGTCCCGCAGGGTGCCGACGAAGACGTGGTGCTCCTGGTTCACCAGGGCGACCTCCGCGCGCACCCGCTCGGCCGGCATCCGCGCCAGCGCCGCCCCGCCGAGGGTCACGCTGCCGCGGCCTGGCGCGTAGATCCCGGCCAGCAGCCGGCCGAGGGTGGACTTGCCCGCCCCGGACGGTCCGACCAGCGCGACCCGGCTGCCCGGGGCGACGTCCAGGCTGATCCCGTGCAGGACGTCGGCTCCCTCGCGGTAGCCGAACCGGACGTCCTTCGCCTCCACCCGGCGACCGTCGGGCCGGACGGACTCGTCCCCCTCGTGCTCCGGCACCTCGCGCACGCCGACCAGCCGGGCCAGCGAGGCCTGGCCGATCTGGAGCTCGTCGTACCAGCGCAGGATCAGGTCCACCGGGCCGGTCAGCATCTGCGCGTAGAGCACGCCGGTGGTCAACTGGCCCACGGTGATCCAGCCTCGGATGGCGAACAGCCCGCCGAGCACCATGGTGGCGAGCACCGCCGAGGTGTAGACCGCGTCGATGGTCGGGAACCAGACCGAGCGCAGCCACAGCGTGTAGCGCTCCCACGCCAGCCACTCGCGCAGCTTGCGGTCGGTCAGCCGGACCCGCTGGTCCCCCAGCCGCAGCGCCTCGACCGTCCGCCCGGCGTCCACCGTCTCGGCCAGCACGTTGCTCACCGCCGCGTACCCGGCCGACTCGCTGCGGTAGGACTGCGGCGCACGCCGGAAGTACCAGCGCGAGCTGACCAGCAGCAGCGGCAGCCCGACCAGCGAGGTCAGCGCGAGCAGCGGCGAGGTGACCAGCAGTGCGCCGAACACCAGCAGCAACGACACCAAGGCGACGGCGAGTTCGGGAACCGCCTCGCGCACCGACTTGTCGAGCCGGTCGACGTCGGTGGTGCCCCGCGAGACCAGGTCCCCGGTGCCGGCCCGCTCCAGCACTCCCGTCGGCAGGGCCACCGAGCGGACCAGGAAGTCCTCGCGCAGGTCGGCCAGCACCCGCTCACCGAGCACCGCGCCGCGCATCCGCGACCATCCGGTGAACGCGGCCTGTGCCACCAGCGCCAGCAGGTACCAGGCGACCGCCACCGTGACGGTGGACCCGACGGTGCCGGTGGCCGGCGACTCGACCAGCCTGCCGAGCACCCAGGGCCCGACCAGCCCCGCCACCGTGGCGACCGAGTGCAGCCCCACCACCGTGGAGAACCCGGCGCGATGCCGCCGCGCGAGCAGCATCAGATAGCCGCGCACGGCGGCCGGGGAGCCGACCGGCAGGGTGGCGGCCGGCCCCTGCTCCTCGTGGACGGGGGGCTTCATGACGTACTCCTCGCTTGCTGCCTGGAAGGGAAGTCGACGACGGTCCTCATACGGCCCCACCCACCGGCTGAACCGCCTCCTCCTCGCGGGTGACCACGACCCGGTAGGCCGGCTCGCTGCGCATCAGCTCGCGGTGCCGCCCGGCCGCCGCGACCCGGCCCTCGTGCAGCAGCACCACCCGGTCCGCCTGGTCGAGCAGCAGCGGGCTGGTCGCGAAGACCACGGTGGTGCGGCCGGCCCGGACGCCCCGCAAGCCGGTGGCGATCATCGACTCGGTGTGCGCGTCCACCGCACTGGTGGGCTCGTCGAGCACCAGCACCGGCGGGTCCGCCAGCAGCGCTCGGGCCAGGGCGAGCCGCTGGCGCTGGCCGCCGGAGAGCGAGCGCCCGCGCTCGGTGATCCGGGCGAGCATCGGGTCTCCCCCGCACTCCGGGGAGCCCTCCACCAGGGCCGCCAGCACGTCGTCGGACCTGGCCGCCGCCAAGGCCTCGGCGGCCGGGACCCGCCCCGAGGACGGGATGTCGAACAGCTCGGCCAACGTGCCGGAGAGCAGCACCGGCTCCTTGTCGTGGACCAGCACCGCCGCCCTGGCCTCGGCCAGCGGCACCGCGTCCAGGTCCGTGCCGCCGAGCCGCACGGAGACCCGGGCCCGTTCGCCCTCGGCCCGCGGGACGTGGCCACCGAGCCGCTCGGCCAGCGTCCCGGCGAAGTCCGGGTCACCGCAGACCACCGCGGTCAGCTCTCCCGCCCGCGCGGTCAGGCCGCTCTCCGGGTCGTACAGGTCGGCCTTCTCCGGCCTGGCCGGCGTGACCCGCCCGGCCGACCCGGTCGGCGGGACCGGCTGGGCCTCGGCCGCCCCACCGGTCCGGTCGAGCGAGAGCACCCGGACCGTCCGCCCCGCGGAGACCCGGGCGACGCTCCAGGCGTGCGCGGCCTCGCCCAGGATCCGCAGCGGCGCGGCCAGGAACGCCGTCGCGCCGTACACGGCGATCAGGGTACCGACGGCCAGCTCGCCGGAGGCCACCAAACGGGCGCCGTACCAGGTGACGCCGACCACGAACAGGCCGGGCAGCAACACCTGCTGCGCCTGCATCAGCGACCAGATCCGGGCCGAACGGACCGCCGCCACCCGGACCTTCTGGGAAGCGGCCCGGTACCGGTCCAGGAACAGCTCCTCGCCGCCGATGCCGCGCAGCACCCGCAGCCCCGCGACCGTGTCGGCCGCCAGCTCGGTGGCCTTGCCCCCGAGGGCCCGCTGCTCCTCGTAGCGCCGCTCGAACGGCCCGATCAGCGGCCAGACGGAGGCCGCCAGCACCGGAACACCGAGCAGCACCCCGGCTCCGAGCACCGGATCGACCACCAGCACCGCGACGCTGACGGCCAGCCAGACGGCCACCGCGGACCTCACCCGGGCGACCAGCTCGACGTACCAGCCGATCCGCTCGACGTCCCCGCTGCCCACCGCGACGACCTCGCCGGTGGCGATCCGGCGGGACAGCCCGGCCCCGAGATCCGAGGCCTGACGTGCCACCAACTGCCGCACGTGGGTGGCCGCGTGGATCCAGTTCCAGACCGCCTGACGGTGCGCCAGCACGGCGCCGAGCGCGGCGCCCGCGCCCAGCAGCAGGAGGAGGGCGCCGGCTCGCCAGATTCCGCCGGAATCACCGTCCACCGCGGCCTGCACACCGAACCCGAGCGGCACCGGCAGGGCGGCCTGACACCCCATCTCGATCAGCGTCCAGCAGGTGGCGAGCAGTTGCCCGCGGCGCTGGCTGCGCTGCAACCACCGCAGGAAGGCGAGGGGCGAGGAGAGGTCGGGACTGCCGGGATCGGCCAGCGGCAGGGGGGTGAGCAGCATGACACTCCGATACGAGCGGTGCGAGGGTGCGAGGGCGCGGGAGCACGAGGAAGCAGGGTGCCGGGGCACACGGCGTGCGTGACGGCCAGGCGACGCAGCGGCCCGCCGGCGCGGCAGCACGGCGACGTCGACGACGCGTCCGGCGGAGACACCGGACGGAAACGGGATGGGCACGAAGGGCCGGGAAGTCAGGAGGTCATGGCCGCGAGCCTGCCAAGCCCCGCGCGATCCGCGCAACGGGTTTTCCGCCGCGGCCGCCCGGCACCCCCGCACTCCCCCACCCGTCAGGACCCGCACGCCCCCCGCGCGCCGGCTCCGCACGCCCTGCGCACACCCCCTCACACTCCCGCGCCCGGGCTCCCACCAGGGCATTCTCCGTCCCTCCTTCGTCCGGTAGCCGCCCCGGGCAAACCCCCGCAAAGCTTCACCCAAGATTCGCCCGTTCGGCGGGAACAATCACACCCGGGCACCAGTTGCCCCCACTGGAACAACTGGACGACCAGGAGGGCACCCCTTCCCGTGAGCATCATCCCCACCGTCACCCTCAACGACGGCGCGCAGATCCCGCAGCTCGGCTTCGGCGTGTGGCAGGTCCCGGACGCCGAGGCCACCCCCGCCGTCCGCGCCGCGATCGAGGCGGGCTACCGCTCGATCGACACCGCCGCGATCTACGAGAACGAGACCGGCACCGGCGCGGCGATCACCGAGGCACTGGCGGGCGGCGTGGCCCGCGAGGACCTCTACGTCACCACCAAGCTGTGGAACTCGGGCACCCGCGACTGGTCCGGCGAGCAGGGCCGCGACGCGGTGCTGCGCGAGTTCGACGCCTCGCTGGCCAAGCTCGGCCTCGACTACATCGACCTGTACCTGATCCACTGGCCGCGCCCGATGCACGGCAGCTACCCGAACGTGTGGAAGGCCTTCGAGCAGCTGAAGGCGGACGGCCGGGTCAAGTCGATCGGCGTCTCCAACTTCGGCACCGAGCAGCTGACCCGCCTGCTGGACGAGGCCTCCGTCGCCCCGGCCCTGAACCAGGTGGAGCTGCACCCGTACTTCCCCCAGACGGAGCTGCGCGCCTTCCACGCGGAGCACGGTATCGCCACCGAGGCGTGGAGCCCGCTGGGCCAGGGCAAGGACCTGCTCGCCGAGCCCGCACTGGTGAAGGTCGCCGAGAAGCACGGCCGTACGGTCGCCCAGGTGGTGCTGCGCTGGCACCTCCAGAGCGGTGTGATCGCCATCCCGAAGTCGGTCACCCCGTCCCGGATCCGCGAGAACCTGGATGTCGCCGGCTTCGAGCTGGACGCCGAGGACCTCGCGGCGATCGCCGCCGTGGCCACCGGCAAGCGGATCGGTCCGGACCCGCAGGAGTTCGACTGGAACTGACACCAGGTCCGGGGGCCCGGCCCCCGGGCCCTCCGCCGGTCTGACGTCCGGTCATGCGAAGACCGCCCGCACCCTCTTCCGGAGCGGGCGGCCTTTGGCGTACCCCGATCCGCCGGAGCCGACGGCCGTGGGACCCCGGTGTTTTGGCGAATCGTTTTGGCTACTGCGGCGAAAGTTTGACCTAGAGCCTGGCCGCCTTCGCGATGAGCGCGAGTGCAGCCTCGTGCTCCTCCACTTCCAGCGGTGCCAGCAGCAGTCGCTGGACCTCGGCCACCCCAGCGGCCGAGCGGTGCAGCAGGTCCTGTCCCGCCGGTGAGAGCGAGAGCAGGTTGCGCCGTCCGTCCGAGGGGTCGCGCCGGCGCTGCACCAGACCACGGCGCACCAGCCGGCTCACCATCTCGGCCATCGTGGCCTTGTCCAGCGAGGCCAGCTCGCCGACCGTGCGCTGGTCGGCGCCCGGTTCCAGCTCCAGCGCGTCCAGCACCGCGTACTGCGGAGCCGTCAGCTCGGCGCCCACGTGCTCCGACCAGAGCTTGGTGTGCACCTGCTGGCTCACCCTGATCAGGTAGCCGATCGCCCGCTGGGCGTCCAAGATCGGCCGCGCGTCGGTGATGACGGCGACCGCCGCGGGTTCCAGCCTGGCTATCTTGGCCATCACCCGGACGATCTCGACCTGCTCCTCCGCCACGAGCGGTTCGAACAGGACGCGCTGCACGCGGACCACACCACCGGTGGCCTCGCGCACCGCCTGGGCGCCGCTCTGCGAGAGCGCCAGCAGCTTGCGCCGGCCGTCGGCCGGGTCTCGCCTGCGCAGCACCAGGCCGCGGCGGACGAGCCGCGCGACCATCTCCGCCATCGTGGCCTTGTCCAGCGAGGCGCGCTCGCCCACCGTCCGCTGGTCCGCACCCGGTTCGAGGGCCAGGACCAGCAGCACGGCGAACTGCGGAGCCGTGAGATCGGCTCCGACGTGTTCGGACCACAAGCGGGTGTGAACCTGCTGTGCCACGCGAATGAGGTGTCCGGGCGACTGCTGCAGTCGCGCAGACACGCGGGTTGTCGGGATCTCCCCCAGCACCATGTATCCGTCCCGATGTCACACCCGGTGTGTGTGGGACACCCGGGTGGGGCAGTAACGGCGAGTGGGCGTCCAGCTATGAGGGAGGGCGCTCCAGCCGTGCAGCCGGTGGCTGCTGGCGGACACTATACAAACGGCGGGCCCTTGCTGGCAGGCAGGGGCGGATAGTAGACGCAGGTTCGGCAACATTGGCATATTTACGAGCTGCGAAGGCCTTGCAGTAACCCGTTCTCAGCAGAAAGCCGACCGGTCGGTCCTTACCCACCGTCACCTGCGTCTCTCGTCCCTGGCCGCCCTCCCTACCCGCCGGTAGGGTGTGGCCACCCTCACCGGGGGTTCTCCCCGGAAGGCAATCCAGAGAGAGACGAGAGCGAGCATGACCGAGCAGAGCACCGCCCCCCGGGTCGCCGTCGTCACCGGCGCGGCCCGCGGCCTGGGCGCCGCCACCGCCGCCCGACTGGCCGCCGACGGCTACGCGGTCGCCGTCCTGGACCTGGACGAGGCGGCCGGCCAGGAGACCGTCGACCGGATCACCGCCGCCGGCGGCCGGGCCCTGGCGGTCGGCGCCGACGTCTCGGACGCCGAGCAGGTCCAGACCGCCGTCGACCGCGTGGCCGCCGAACTCGGCGCCCCGGTCGTGCTGGTCAACAACGCGGGCGTGCTCCGCGACAACCTGCTCTTCAAGATGTCGGAGTCCGACTGGGACACGGTCATGAACGTTCACCTCCGCGGCGCGTTCCTGATGACCCGCGCGGTGCAGAAGCACATGGTCGACGCCGGTTTCGGCCGCATCGTCAACCTGTCCTCCTCCTCGGCCCAGGGCAACCGCGGCCAGGCCAACTACTCGGCCGCCAAGGCCGGTCTCCAAGGCTTCACCAAGACTTTGGCCATCGAGCTGGGCAAGTTCGGGATCACCGCCAACGCGGTCGCCCCCGGCTTCATCGCGACCGACATGACGGCCGCCACCGCGGCCCGGGTCGGCATGGACTTCGAAGACTTCAAGCGGGCCGCGGCCTCTCAGATCCCGGTCCAGCGGGTCGGTCGGCCTGAGGACGTCGCCCACACCATCTCGTTCCTCGCGAGCGAGGGCGCAGGCTTCGTCTCCGGCCAGGTGATCTACGTCGCGGGCGGCCCCCTCGACTGAGCACGGAACCTACACAGGGTTACCACGGAGTGGGAAGCCGGTCGCACCGGCCTCCCACTCCGTTTCCTTTACCGGGGCTTTTGCAGAATCATTCGACCACCACACTGACATTCGATACCGGAATAGGGGAAATCACCCAGCGGACCGTCCGGGGTCGACCCGATTGTCGATTTCCCGGGAAAATGACAATTACCACCGGAATAGCCCTGTCCGGATGGGTAAGGTCACCCCGTGCAATCCAGAAGTACCCCCGTTCCCTTTCCGCGCCAGGGGCCGGAGCGCCGCACCGCCCAGACCGGCAGCCGGGTGCGCCCCGCACCCCCCGGCACCCTCACCCCGATCGGCCCCGACCACCGCGAACCCGGCTGGCCCCCGATGAGCCGACGGCAGACGGCCCTGCTCGCCGTCACCCTCGGCGGGTACCTGCTCGTCCTGGCCGGAGTCCTGCTGAACACCGCCCTGGTCGACCTCGACTGGTCGGTCCGCCTGCTGCGCCCCTACGAGCGGTGGCCCCGGCTGGAGCCGCTGCTCGACACCTGGGTGGTCGCCGGACAGCGCGGCCCGTCGGCGATCGCGGCCTTCGCCTGGCTCGGCTGGCGGGCCCACAGGATCGGCAGACTGCGCCCGCTGCTGGTCATGGGCATCGCACTGCTGTTGCTCAACGTCACCGTCGGCGCGGTCAAGATCGTCACCGGCCGGCTCGGCCCGCACTACGCCCAGTACGTCGGCTCGCCCGAGCTGTTCTCCGGCGGCACCATCTTCCCCTCCGGCCACACCGCCAACGCGGTGGTCACCTGGGGCGTGCTCGCCTACCTGGCCGTCCGCTGGCGGCGCACCGGCGCGCTGATCGCCGCCGCCACCGCCTGCTCGATCGGCCTGACCACGGTCTACCTGGGCACCCACTGGGTCACCGACGTGCTGGCCGGCTGGGCCGCAGGACTGCTCGTCCTGCTCTCCCTGCCGCTGCTGGAACCCCTGGTCGCCGCGGCCGAACGGCGCCTTCACCGGCACTTCGTCCACCGCCACCCGCCGTACCGGTCCCGGGCCGCACGGGTACCCGCGCAGCGCGACACGAGCCCCGCGGCTACCCCTCCCAGCTGCGCTCGACCACACCGTTGCGCACCGCGAGGTTGAGCCGTCCCTGCCGGTACTCCATGGTCATCAGCTCCCCCGGCTCCAGCACCCGGACCGAGGCCCAGCCGTGCCGCCGGGCCAGCTCCCTGGCCCGCTCGATCCGCAGCCCCGCGTAGCCCTCGGCGTCCTCGCCGGCCGCACCCGACCCCGCCGAACCCCTCGCGTCCGGACCCGACATCGCGCCTCCCCCGGCTCTCGTCCTCGGACGTACGCTGGAATCGTAGCCCGACCCGCGCGGTCCGGAGGTGAACGGCATGCGCACCACCACCCCGCGACGGTGGCGCAGCGGCACCGAGCCCGCCACCGCCCGCAGCGCCCTCAGGCTCCGCTACCTGCTCTCGCTCACCTTCACCCCGCTGTTCGCGCTGGCCACGGTGGGCTTCGCCGTCTGGGCTGCCGCCGCTCCCGCCCACGGCGCACCCGGCCGGGGCACCCTCACCGGCTTCGCGGTGGCCTGCGGCCTGCTCACCCTGTTCGCCGCCGTCGACCTGGTGGTGGTCATCCGGCGCCGCCGGACCGAACTCTGACGCGGTGTCTCCCACGGAGTGGGAAGCCGGGCCGGCTTCCCACTCCACGCCGACCGCGTCCCCGGCCTCAGCGGTTTCCGACCGCCTGCTTGACCAGCGTCCGCCCGAAGTCCCACATCAGGCCGCTCCCCCGGTGGGCCTCGTCCATGATCCCGGTGAAGGCGTCCACGAACCGGTCCACGTCGCGCTCGGTGATGATCAGCGGTGGAATCAGCTTGATCACTTCCAGGTGGTCTCCGGACACCTGGGTCAGGATCCGGTGCCGTTGCAGCAGCGGCACCACGACCATCTGCGCGAAGAGCCCCTTGCGCGCCGCCTGGAGCGCGGCCCAACCGGTGCGCAGCTTGAGCGACTTGGGCCGGCCGAACTCGATCCCGATCATCAGTCCGCGCCCGCGCACCTCGGCGAGCAGTTCGTACCTGTCGACCAGCGCGGCCAGCCGCTCGCGGAGGTGATCGCCCACCTTGCGCGCGTTCTCCACCACCTGCTCGTCGTGCATCACCTCCAGGGTCGCCAGCCCGGCCGCCATGGCCTGGGCGTTGGACCCGAAGCTGGCCGAGTGCACCAGCACCCGGTCCATCGAGGAGTACACCTTCTCGAAGATCCAGCTCTTGCCGAGCGTGGCCCCGACCGGCACGTACCCGCCGGACAGCGCCTTGGCCGCACAGACCAGGTCGGGCAGCACTCCGTCCTCGTGCTGGTAGGCGAAGAACTCGCCGGTGCGGCCGAGACCGGTCTGCACCTCGTCGCAGATCAGCAGCGCCCGGTGCTCGTGCAGCAGGGCCTGGGCGGCGCGCAGCCAGCCGGGCGGCGGCGCCTGGACGCCCTTGCCCTGGATCGGCTCGACGATCAGCCCGGCGACGTCGCCGCGCTTCAACTCCTTGGCCAGCGCGCCGATGTCGCCGAGCGGGATGGCGGTGTCCGGCAGCAGCGGGTCGAAGCCCTTGCGGAAGCCGCTCTCCCCGTTGACCGAGAGCGAGCCGGTGGTCAGGCCGTGGAAGGCGTGGTCGGCGTAGAGGATCCGCCGGCGCCCGGTGGCGTACCGGGCGAACTTCAGCGCGGTCTCCACCGCCTCGGTGCCGCTGTTGCCGAAGAACACCCGGTCCAGCCCGGGGGTGCGGGAGAGCAGCCGCTCGGCCAGCAGCCCGGGCAGCGGCGAACAGTCGAAGCGGACCAGGTCCGGCAGGTCGAGGTCCATCACCTGCCGGACCGCCGAGCGCACCACCGGGTGGTGGCGGCCGAGCGCGAAGATCCCGAAGCCGGCCAGCATGTCGAGGTACTCGTTGCCCTCGGCGTCGTAGAAGTACTGGCCCCGGGCGCGCTCGTAGTACTTGTCGAAGCCGATCGTGTGCAGCATCCGCGGCAGCTGCGGGTTGAGGTAGCGACTGTGCAACTCGTAGCGCTCGCCGCCTCGTTCGGCGATCAGCGCGGCGAGGTCGAAGGCGGGGCGGTCTGGGTCAGCCGGCATGGCGCGGGTTCGCTCCTCGGGTCGGTAGCAGGTTCTTGGCGACGACGGCGGTCTGCGCGGCGACCCCGGTCCCGGTCAGCCCGGCCTCCTCCAGGATCTCCCCGCGCGAGGCGTGGCCGAGGAACTCCTGCGGCAGGCCGAGCACCCGCACCGGCACGTCCACGTCGGCGTCGCGCAGCGCCTGGGCGACGGCCGAACCGACGCCTCCGGTACGGCCGTTGTCCTCGACGGTGACCACCAGCCGGTGAGCGGCGGCCAGTTCGGACAGCACCGGGTCGACCGGCTTGACCCAGCGCGGGTCGACCACGGTCGCGGTGAAGCCCTCGGCGAGCAGCAGCCGGGCCGCGTCCAGACAGGCGGAGGCGGTGGTACCGACCGCGACCAGCAGGATCTCCGGTTCCCGCCCGGTGCGCAGCAGCACGTCCACCCCGCCGATCCGCTCGACGGCCGGCACCGCGGGCCCGACGTTGCCCTTCGGGAAGCGCACGACGGTCGGCGCGTCCCCGACCTCGACGGCCTCCCGCAGCTGGGCCCGCAGCTGCTCGGCGTCGCGCGGCGCGGCGAGCCGCAGGCCTGGCACGACCTGGAGGATCGACATGTCCCACATGCCGTTGTGCGAGGCCCCGTCCGGCCCGGTCACCCCGGAGCGGTCGAGCACGAAGGTGACGCCCAGCCGGTGCAGGGCGACGTCCATCAGCACCTGGTCGAAGGCCCGGTTGAGGAAGGTCGCGTACACCGCGACCACCGGGTGCAGCCCGGCGGTGGCCAGGCCCGCCGCGCTGGTGACGGCGTGCTGCTCGGCGATGCCGACGTCGAAGGTGCGGTCCGGGAAGGCCTTGGCGAACGGGGCCAGGCCCACCGGCTGGAGCATCGCCGCGGTGATCGCCACCAGGTCGGGCCGCTCGGCCCCGAGCGTGACCAGCTCGTCCCCGAACACCGACGTCCAGGAGACCCCGCCGCTGGGCGAGATCGGCAGACAGGTGTACGGGTCGATCGGGTTGACGGCGTGGAAGCGGTCGGCCTCGTCCTGCTCGGCCGGGCGGTAGCCGCGCCCCTTGACGGTGAGGCAGTGCACGATCACCGGACCGCCGAAGTTGCGGGCCTGGCGAAGGGCCTGCTCGACCGCGCCCAGGTCGTGGCCGTCGATCGGCCCGAGGTACTTGAGGCCGAGGTCCTCGAACATGCCCTGCGGGGCGAAGGCGTCCTTGAACCCCTTCTTGGCGCCGTGCAGCGCGTCGAAGATCGGCTGGCCGACCAGCGGGGTCCGCTGCAGGGCCTCCTTGCCGAGCGCGAGGAAGCGCTCGTAGCCCTGGGTGGTGCGCAGGGTGGCCAGGTGGTTGGCGAGGCCGCCGACGGTCCTGGCGTAGGAGCGCTCGTTGTCGTTGACGACGATGACCAGCGGCCGGTCGCGGGCCTCGGCGATGTTGTTGAGCGCCTCCCAGGCGAGCCCGCCGGTGAGCGCGCCGTCGCCGATCACCGCGACGGTGTGCCGGTCGTGCTGGCCGAGCAGCCGGGCGGCCTTGGCCAGGCCGTCGGCGTAGGAGAGCGCGGTGGAGGCGTGCGAGTTCTCCACCAGGTCGTGTTCGGACTCGCCCCGCGAGGGGTACCCGGAAAGGCCGCCGCGCATCCGCAGCCGGGTGAAGTCCTGCCGGCCGGTGAGCAGTTTGTGGACGTAGCTCTGGTGGCCGGTGTCGAAGACGATCCGGTCGTACGGCGAGTCGAAGACCCGGTGCAGCGCGATGGTCAGCTCCACCACGCCGAGGTTGGGCCCGAGGTGGCCGCCGGTGCGGGTGACGGCGTCGATCAGGAAGTCGCGGATCTCGTCGGCGAGCAACGGGAGTTCGACCGCCGGGAGCTTGCGCAGCTCGGCCGGGGACGTGACGCGGGAGAGCAGTGACATGGGTACACCTCACGACTCGAAGCGGTGCGGTGATGCCTCCGCCCCGGGGGGGGAGAGACGGGCTTGGTGCCCATCCCCCTCGGGGGCGGAGCCGGCCCGGGCGCGTGGGGCCCGGGCCGGGGTGCCGACCTGGAGGTCAACTCCCGTTTCAGCGGCCGCGGTTGCCGCTTACGGTCTCGGTGATCGCGCGCAGCGACTGCTGCAACGACCCCATGGTCGCGAGGACGGCGGTCGGCTCGTAGCCGCAGTGCGCCATGCAGTTCTCGCAGCGCGGGTCCCTGCCGCGGCCGTACTTGCTCCAGTCGGTCTGTTCGACCAGCTCGCGGTAGGTCGGCACGTAGCCGTCCGCCATCAGGTAGCAGGGCCGCTGCCAGCCGAACAGCGAGTAGTTGGGGATGCCCCAGGGAGTGCACTCGAAGTCGGCCTTGCCCTCCAGGAAGTCCAGGAAGAGCGGGCTGTGGTTGAGCCGCCAGCGCCGGCGGTTGCCGTCGGCGAAGGCCTTGCGGAAGAGCTCCCTGGTCTGCTCCACACCGAGGAAGTGCTCCTGGTCGGGGGCCTTCTCGTAGGCGTAGGCGGGCGAGATCATCATCTCGTCCACCTTGAGCTCGTCGTTGAGGTAGTCCAGGACGTCGATGACGGTCTGCGCGGTGT
The DNA here is from genome assembly GCF_055607525.1 of Kitasatospora sp. NPDC036993. Taxonomy (NCBI): domain Bacteria; kingdom Bacillati; phylum Actinomycetota; class Actinomycetes; order Kitasatosporales; family Streptomycetaceae; genus Kitasatospora; species Kitasatospora sp. NPDC036993. The sequence continues at coordinate 60,578 of NZ_JBVJRP010000002.1, forward strand.
CGGTGTTGAAGAAGGTGCTGTTGGTGGTGACCCGGAAGCCGCGCCGCTTGGCCTCCTTGATCGCCGCCACCGCCTCGTCGAAGGTGCCCTCCTTGGCCACCGACTCGTCGTGCCGCTCGCGCAGGCCGTCGATGTGCACCGCGAAGGTGAAGTACGGCGAGGGCGTGAACTTGTCCATCTTCTTGCGCATCAGCAGCGCGTTGGTGCAGAGGAACACGTACTTGCGGCGCTCGACCAGCTGCCGGACGATCTCGTCGATCTGCGGGTGCATCAGCGGCTCGCCACCGGCGATCGAGACCATCGGCGCACCCGACTCCAGGACCGCGCCGACCGCCTGGGCCACGGGCATCCGCTGCTTCAGCACGCCCGCCGGGTGCTGGATCTTGCCGCAGCCCTCGCAGGCGAGGTTGCACGCGAAGAGCGGTTCCAGCTCCACGATCAGCGGGAACTTGTCCCGTCGCTTGAGCAGCTTCTGCTGCATGAGGTAGGTGCCGACCCGCAACGTCTGGCGCAACGGCATGGCCATGGCTAGCTCGCCTCCTGAGGGAGCGTCGAGGATGTGGGGTGGTTCAGGTCTGCGGAGCCCGGCGCGCGCTCCTGCCGGTACCAGTCGACCAGGGCGGGCACCGTCGCCCGCAGGGTCCGCCAGGCGCGCACCCCGGCGGGGAGGGTGCCGGGCCGCAGCAGCTCGTGCTCGGGAGTGTCCACCACCACCCGCAGGACGGCCACCGGCAGCGCGGGCCGCACCTCGCGCAGCGCGGCCAGGACGGCGGCGGCCTCCATGTCGACGGCGAGCGCGCCCTGGAGGTGCAGGGCCCGCCGTTCGATGCCGCGCACCACGTGGTCGGCGGTGTGGTGCGCCCCGGTGTGGACGCTCAGGCCGCGCGCCTTCAGCGCCCCGGTCAGCGCCTCCCCGGAGTCCAGCGGATAAAGGTGGCCCTCGGCGTTGCGCACGCCGTCGGCGGCGACCACGTCGCCCGGCAGCACACCGGGGCCGAGCGCGGCGCCGAACCCGGCCACCACCACGGCGCCGTAGCCGTCGGGCGCGGAGCCGAGCAGCCGCCGCACGGCCAGCCCGGCGCGCCGCCGGCCGACCCCGGTGCGCACCAGCACCGGGGACCCTCCGGCGGAGCCGCGCCAGTCACCGCCGCGCAGGGCCCACACCTCGGGGCCCAGGGCGCAGAGCACCAGCAGGGGGGCGGTGGTCACCGCGCCGCCCCGATCTGCGGAGTGCCGTCGGTCCGGATCGTGCCCGGCTCGCCGTTGAGGTAGCGGCCGAGCGCGGTGATCGGGAAGACCAGCCGGTACAGGTGGTAGTTGATGGAGAAGTCCCACGGGAACCCGGTGCCGGTGAACTGCGGTTCGTCCCAGGTGCCCTCGGGTAGCTGGGTGCGCACCAGCCACTCCACGCCGCCTTCCACCGCCGGGTTGGCCCGGCCCCTCGGCCCCTCGCCGGCCGCGAGCAGCGCCATCAGCGCCCACGCGGTCTGCGAGGCGGTGGAGTCGCCGCGCCCGGCCCAGCGCGCCGGGTCGTCGTAGGAGCGCATGTCCTCGCCCCAGCCGCCGTCGGCGTTCTGCCGGTCCTCCAGCCAGCGCACCGCCCGGCGGATCGCCGGGTGCTCGTCCGGGACCCCGGCCGCCACCAGGGCGGGCAGCACCGAGCCGGTGCCGTAGATGTAGTTGGTGCCCCAGCGGCCGAACCAGGAGCCGTCCGCCTCCTGGTTGCGCAGCAGCCACTCGATGCCGCGCCGGGTCCTGGGGTCGCGGGAGCGGCCGGTCTCCGCGAGCATCTCCACCACGTGCGCGGTGACGTCGGCGGACGGCGGGTCGACCACCTCGCCGAAGTCGCAGAACGGCAGCTTGTTGGGCAGCGTGCTGGTGTTGTCCACGTCGAAGGCACCCCAGGCGCCGTTCTTGGACTGCATGCCGAGGTTCCACAGCACGCCCCGGTCCATCGCCGCGTCCACCTTGGCCTGGTCGGGGTGGGCGACCCTGCCTAGCGCCAGCACCACCTCGGCGGTGTCGTCGATGTCGGGGTAGGTCTCGTTCTCGAACTCGAAGGCCCAGCCGCCGGCGGGGAGCCCGGGCCGCTGGACGGCCCAGTCGCCGCGCTTGCGGATCTCCTCGCCGAGCATCCAGTCGACGGAGGAGACCAGGGCCGGGTGGTCGGCCGGCACCCCGCCGTCGACCAGCGCGATGGTGGCCAGGCAGGTGTCCCAGACGGGCGACTGGCAGGCCTCCAGCCAGCGCTTGCCGTCCTCGGTGTGCACGGTGAAGCGGTCGAAGGAGGAGAGGCCGGCCTTCATCACCGGGTGCTCCAGCTCGTAGCCCTCCAGGTGCAGGGCGATCAGCGAGTAGACGGCCGGGGGCTGGATGCCGCCCCAGCAGCCGTCGGCCTCCTGCCGTTCGACGATCCAGCGGCAGGCCTGCGCCACGGCGAGCCGGCGCAGCGGGCGGAAGGCCCGGCGGTGGTAGGCGTGCAGCGCCTTGTCGAGGCGCTCGAAGAGGCCGTCCCAGGTGTTGGCGGGGGCGAGCGGCCGGCGGGGGTACGGGTCGTCCGGGTCGGTGTGCAGCTCGGTGAGCGCGAAGGGGGCCGGACGGACCGGGCGGTGCGCCGAGACGACGGTCAGCGGGACGATGGTCTGGCGGGCCCAGCAGCCGAAGGCGTAGATGTTCAGCGGCAGCCACCTGGGCAGGAAGATGATCTCCGGCGGCATCTCGGGCAGCCGCTCCCAGGGCCACCAGCCGAACAGGGCGAGCCAGATCCGGGTGAACACCCGAGCGGCCGCGATGCCCCCTGCGGAGCGGACGTAGCGCGCGGCGGCCAGCATGTGCGGGGCGTTCGGGTCGTCTCCGGCCAGCTTGAGCGCGACGTACGCCTCGACGGTGGTGGACAGTTCGGGCGGCCCGCCGTGGAAGGTGCCCCAGGTGCCGTCCTCGCGCTGCTGGGAGCGGATCCACTCGGCGGTGGCCCTGGTCTGCTCCTCGGTGCGGATTCCCAGGAACTGGCGGAGCAGTAAGTCCTCGGCGTCCATGGTGACGTTGGTCTCCAGGTCGCCCTTCCACCAGCCTTCGGAGGACTGCAGCGAGAGCAGGTGGGTGGTGGCGCGGGCCAGGGCCTCCCGCGCGTCGGCCGGTCTGAGGTCAGCCTCACCGGCCGGCCGCAGCTGGTCGGTGTCCTCGGGCTGCCACCGCCCCGTACCCAGCAGGGCCGGGGGGCGGTCGCCCACCGCGACCGGCTCGGAATCGTACTCAGGGTCGAGCCGGCCGTCCGCGGTTGCTGTCAACGTAACGTCACCTCTCTCGTACCACCACGAATTCGGCGAGTGCGACGAAGTGCTCGCGCACCTCGTCGGTCATGGGCACCTCGTCCAGGGCGGCGAGGGCAGTCGTGTGCCGGCGGCGGGCCTCCTCCTGGGTCCAGGCACGGCCGCCGGCCTCCTCGATCAGCGCGGCCCGGGCGGCGAGCTCGGGCTCGCTCTCCTCTCCGCGTCCCTTGGGGTCGGCCAGTTGCTCGGCGAGCCGGCGCGAGGCGGCTCCGCCCTCGGCCAGTGCGGCGGCCACCGGAAGGGACTTCTTGCGCTGGCGCAGGTCCCCCCAGTGCGGCTTGCCGGTGACCTCGGTGGCACCCCAGATGCCGAGCAGGTCGTCCACCGCCTGGAAGGCCAGGCCCAGGTGGTGGCCGTAGCGCTGGAGCGCGTCGGAGACCTTGTCGTCGGCGCCGGCCAGGACCGCGCCGATCGCCGAGGCGGCGGCCAGCAGGGCCGCCGTCTTGCCGCCCTCCATCTCCAGGCACTCCGCGACGGTGACGCTGTCGCGCTGTTCGAAGGCGACGTCCATGGCCTGGCCGTCGATCAGCCGGCGGGTCGCCGTGGTGAGCAGCCGGACGGCCCGCGCGGCGTCGGTGGCGCTCGTGCCGCCGGTCACCGCGGCGTCGAGCAGCACCTCGGTGCCGAGCGTCGCCAGGGCGTCGCCGACCAGGATCGCCTGGGCCGGCCCGAAGACCGTCCAGGCGGTGGCCCGGTGCCGTCGGGTCTCGTCACCGTCCATCAGATCATCATGGAGGAGGGAGAAGTTGTGCACCAGTTCAACCGCGACCCCGCCCGGCACCCCCACCTCGGCCGCCGCGCCGGTGGCCCGGGCGGACAGCAGCGCCAGCGCCGGGCGCACGGCCTTGCCGCCGTCGCCGGTCACCGGGGTGCCGTCCCGGTCGATCCAGCCGAAGTGGTACGCGGCGACGGTGTCCATGGGTGCGGCCAAACGGGCGACGGCGGCCCGTAGCGGCGGAGTGCACAGCGTGCGGCTGCGGGCGAGCAGCTCCGGCACCGAGACCGGTTCGGCGTGCGCCGTGCCTCCGACGGCGAAGCCGGTGCGTGACTCCACGTGCGTTCCCTCTCCCTCGTGGTGCCGGACCGCACGGGGCGGCCGGGTGCCGTCGGTGCGGCTGGTGTCGAATCCTGTGGTGCCGGTGCGAGTGGCGCCGGTGCGGCCGCTCGGGTCGCTCCCGGTGGTTGCCCCGGTGCGCACGACGGTACGCCCGTCGGCTCTGGCGGGCTCTCCGGCAGCGGGGCCCGCCGTCACCTGGGCCACCTCCCGTCGCCGCGGTCCACCGGCACCCGGGTGCCGCCCACGGCGAGCGCGGCGTCGGCCGCGGCGTGGCCACTGCGCACGGCCCCTTCCATGGTCGCGGGCCAGCCGGTGGCCGTCCACGAGCCGGCCAGCAGCAGGCCGGGGACCTCGGTGCGGGCGGACGGCCGCAGCGCCCCGTTGCCCGGGGCCGGGTCGAAGGTCGCGGTGCGCTCCCGGGTGACGAAGAAGTCCAGCACCTCGGCCCCGGCCGCGGCCGGCAGCAGCCGGCCCAGCTCGGGCAGGTAGCGGCGGCGCAGCTCGGCGACCGGCAGGTCGATCTCGTCCTGCGCGTCGGACTGCGACAGCGCCAGGTACTGGGCACCCGGATGGGCCCGGCCCAACGGGGTGGCGGCCAGCCCGGAGTGCGCGGTCCGGTCGAAGACCCACTGGACCGGGGAGCCGAGCGCGGCGAAGAACGGCCGGCGCAGCACCTTGCGGTCGTAGATCACGTGCACGTTGAGGATCGGCGCGGTGCCGAAGCCCGCCAGCCGGTCCTGTCCCGGGATCGCGTTCGGCGGCAGCAGCGCGGCCGCGCTGTCCTGGGCGCCCGCCAGGACGACGGTGTCGGCGGTGAGCAGTTCCCCGCTCTCCAGCCGGACGGCGTGCTGCGGCGCGGCCGGCTTGAGCTCGGCCACCCGGGCCCGCAGCAGCACCCGGACGCCGGCCCGCTCCAGCTCGGCGAGCGCCCGGTCGTGGTGGATGGTGCCGAGCGGGACGGCGGCGACGCCGATGTCGGAGGCGCCGGGGTCGGAGAGCAGGCCGGTCTTGAACACCATCCCGGCGAGCGCCATCGACACCTGGTCGGCCCTGGCGTTCAGAGTGGCGACGCCGACCAGGTCCCACAGCGCGGCCAGGGTGGCGGCGTTCTGCCCGTTGCGGCGCAGCCACTCGCCGAAGGAGATCCCGTCCAGCGCCGGGTCGGCGAGGTCCAGGCCCTTCAGGGCGAGCGCGCCGCGGACGACCCGGGCGCGGTCGGCCGGGGCCAGGTGCGGGTAGCGGGCCAGGCTGCCGGCCAGGTGCAGCGGGACGGGCAGGCCGGCCCGGCGCAGCCGCCCGAGGGTGCGCACCGGCGCGGCCTCGGGCCCGGTGACGGAGAGTACCGGGACGTCGAGGCGGTCCTGGAGGTGGACCAGCCGGGTGGCGCCGAGGCGCTCCAGCAGGCCGCGGTAGGCGGTGCAGCAGCGCAGGTAGACGTGCTGGCCGTTGTCGACGGTCAGCTCGCCGCGCTGGAAGGAGAAGGCCAGGCCGCCCAGCCGGGGCCGGCCCTCGGCGAGGGTGACCCGGTGGCCCGCCTCGGCGAGGCGCAACGCGGTGGTGATCCCGGCCAGACCGCCGCCGACCACGACGGCGGCCGGGCGCGCGGCATCGGCTCGCCCGGTCATCGGCCCTCCCCCTCGCAGTCGGTGGACCGCCCGCAGGCGGTCGCTGAAGCCGGTACTCGTTCGGTCAACACGGAACTACCCACACGTGATTCCCCGCTGACACAGCGTGACAGAAGTGCGGTGAGAATCAAGAACGCCCCCCGGCGAGCCCGGAAAGCGCCACGTACGCCTTCTCCCAGCCCGGCAGCGAGACCCGGCCGCGCAGCACCGACTCCGGGTCGGCGGCGATCCGGCCGAGCAGCCGGTGGTAGATCCCGGCCATCGCGGCCGTGCAGGCGCGGCTGCGGCGGTCGAGCATCGGCAGCAGCCGCAAGCCCTCCTCGAAGGCGGCCTGGGCGCGGGCGGCCTCGAAGGCCACCAGGCCGGTGAAGTCCGCGCCGAGCGGCGGTCTGGGGAGGGCGAAGCCCTGCTCGCAGCCGAACCGGGCCAGGTCCTCGGTGGGCAGGTAGGTGCGGCCGTTCAGGGCGTCCTCGCGCAGGTCGCGCAGGATGTTGGTGAGCTGCAGGGCGAGGCCCAGGGTGTCCGCGTACTCCGCCCCGCGCTCGGGGTCGTCGCAGCCGTAGACGCCCAGCGAGAGCCGGCCGATCGCGCCGGCCACGCAGCGGCAGTAGACCTTCAGTTCCTCGTAGCTCTGGTACTCGGCGCCCTTGAGGTCCATCTCGACGCCGTCGATCAGTTCGTCGAAGCCGCCGAGCGGGATCGGGAAGCGCCGGGCCGTGTCGGCCAGGGCGACCTTGATCGGGTCGGTGTCGTCCTCGGCGACCACCCCGGAGCGGACCTCGTCCACCAGTTCCCGGGTGCGCAGCAGCGCCTCGGCCTTGCGGTCGTCCGGGAGGTCGCCGTCGCCGATGTCGTCCACCCGGCGGGCCAGGGCGTACAGGGCCGACATGGCCAGCCGCTTGGGTTCGGGCAGCAGCCTGATGCCGTAGCTGAAGTTGCGCGCCTGTAGCCCGGTGACTGCCTCGCAGTACCGGTACGCCGCCATGACCTGGGCCGACGCCAGTGGTGATGCCGCCACTCGGGCGTTCACCTTCCCTTCGCGAAGATGGCCGCCGCCTTCGCTGCGAGGCGGCGTCTGTCCGGCTTCGCCTGCTGTGCGAGTACGTCGTACCCGGCGTCCTCGACGGCCGCCAGGGCCGCGTAGCCGCCTGCGGTGAATCCCGCCAGGAGCAGTCGGAGCCTCCCCCGAACCGTACCTACCAATGGTGCGCCGCGATCGAGCAGGGTGCGGGCCCGCTCGACCTCGAAGGCGATCAGCTCGCGTACGGCGCCGCTCGCGGAGGGCGCGGCGAGGTCGGCCTCGGTGACGCCGAAGCGGGCGAGGTCCTCGGCGGGCAGGTAGATCCGGCCGTGGGAGAGGTCCTCGGCCACGTCCTGGAGGTGTTCGACCACCTGGAGGCCGCTGCACACGGCGTCGGAGAGCTCGATCCGCTCGGGGGTGGAGACGCCGGCGATGGCCAGCACCAGGCGGCCGACCGGGTCGGCCGAGAGCGTGCAGTAGCCGATCAGGTCGTCGTAGGTGGCGTAGCGGGCGGTGGTCTGGTCCACCCGGTTGGCCTCGATCAGTCGGCGGAACGGCTCGGGGGTGAGGCCGTGGCGGTCGACCAGCGGGACGAGGGCGCTCAGCAGCGGGTGGCGGGGGCGGTCGGCATCGGCTCCGGAACCGCCGGCGTTGCGCAGTGCGGTCTCGAACACCCGGTCGAGGTCCCGCTCCAGCCCGTCGAGCAGCGCGAGCCGGAAGGCGGTCTCCTGCGCGGTGGGCGGCCCCGACTGGTCCGAAGGGGTGGCGGGGGGCGTCCGCTCGACCCCGAGCAGGCGGGCGGTGGTGGCCGGGTCGGCCAGGTCGCCGTCGCCGGCGTCGTCGACCAGGCGGGCGAAGCCGTACACCGCCATCAGGTCGTCGCGCCAGGCCGCGGGCAGGAAGAACGGGGCGACCGGGAAGTTCTCCGCACCCGCCTTCTCCAGGGTCTGTCCCGCGGAAGGGTTCACCGGCGTATCACTGGGCTGGGCCGAAGCCGACACTGCTCTCACTCCCCCGTTCTACACCGCTTGGCACGACCGGCCCGACTCGGACACGCGTCCGAGCGCGGGCGCGGCGCACGGCACAGCGCCCCCGCGCCCACCAGCCTGGCACCACCGGGCGCGCCGGAGAAGAGCGCCCCGCCAGGGGGCCGCGGACGCTCACCCCGGCGGCGGGGCCGGCCGGGGCCGCGGGCAGCACCAGGGGCCGGTCCCGGAGATCCGGGACCGGCCCCTGTGCGGCACCGAGGCTACGGGCGCTCGCCGCGCTCGTAACGGCCGACGACCTCGTCGGTCGGGCCGTCCATGATCAGCTCGCCGGCCTCGATCCAGATCGTCCGCTCGCAGACCTCGCGGACCGAGTTGTTGTCGTGGCTGACCAGGAAGACCGTACCGGCGGACCCGCGCAGTTCCTCGATCCGCCGCTTGCTGCGCTGCTGGAAGGCCTGGTCGCCGGTGGCGAGGGCCTCGTCGATCAGCAGCACGTCGTGGGTCTTCGCGGCCGCGATCGAGAAGCGCAGCCGGGCGCCCATGCCGGAGGAGTAGGTGCGCATCGGCAGGGAGATGAAGTCGCCCTTGTCGTTGATGCCGGAGAAGTCGACGATCTCCTGGTAGCGCGCCCGGACCTGGGCCGGGCTCATGCCCATCGCCAGGCAGCCGAGGATGACGTTGCGCTCACCGGTGAGCTCGTTCATCAGTGCGGCGTTGACGCCCAGCAGCGAGGGCTGGCCGTTGGTGTAGATGCCGCCCTTCTCGGTCGGCAGCAGGCCCGCGATGGCCGCCAGCATGGTCGACTTGCCGGAGCCGTTGGAGCCGATCAGACCGATCGCCTCACCCTTGTACGCGGTGAAGCTGATGCCCTTGACCGCGTGCACCTCGCGCACACCGGCCGAGCGCTTGCGCTTGATGATGCGGCTCAGCGCCGAGGTGGCGCTGCCCTTGCCGGAGCCGGCGCCGTGCACCCGGTAGACGATGTGCACGTCGTCGACGACGACGGTGGGCTCGCGGGCCACGTCCGCGTCCCGCGGGGTGTCGCTCTTGCTCAGATCGAGGTCAGCCACGGCCGTACTCCTCCTCGGCCTTCCAGAAGAAGACGTATCCGACGACGAACATGCCGACGCCCCAGACGAGGCCGTACGCCCACTGGTGCGGCGGGAAGTTCTGGTGCACCGGCTGGTGCGGGTTGTAGATGACCGGCGCGAAGGCGTGCCGCAGCAGGTCCATGTAGATCGTGGCCGGGTTGAGCGACATCAGCGTCTGGATGTAGTGCGGCCAGGTCTGGATCTTGTCCTGGATGCTGAACATCACACCGGAGAGGAACATCCAGGCGCGCATCACGAACGGGATCAGCTGGGAGATGTCGCTGGTCTTGGCGCCGATCCGGGCCATCACCAGGGAGACGCCGGTGTTGAAGAGCGTCTGGAGGAGCAGCGCCGGGATGATCAGCAGCCAGGTCCGGCCCGGGGCGACGCCGGCGGCGAGCACGGTGACGACCAGCACGACCATCGAGATCATCAGCTGCTGGAGCTGGATCACGGTGAAGGCGATCGGGAGGCTGGCCCGGGGGAAGTGCAGCGCCCGGATCAGCCCGAGGTTGTCGGAGATCGCCCGGGTGCCGGACTGCACGGCGTTCTGGGTGAACTGGAAGACGAAGACGCCGATGCACAGCCACGCGATGTACGTGTTGTCCGGGAAGCCCTGCTTGCTCGCCAGGATCACGCCGAAGACCAGGTAGAACACGGCGCAGTTGAGCAGCGGGGTCACGACCTGCCAGAGCTGGCCGAGCTTGGCGTCGGTGTACTGGGCCACCAGGCGGGCGGTGGCGAAGGCCCAGATGAAGTGGCGTCGGGCCCAGAGCTGCTTGGTGTAGGCGACCAGGCCGGGACGGGCACCGCTCACCGCCAGACCGTACTTCTCCGCAAGCTGCTTGGGGGTCAGGCCCGCGTCCACCCCCCTGGGGGTCGAGAGGCTGACGGGTTCACTCACTGTCGACACATTCGTCCTTCACGCGGGATCGGTCGGGGCGGCCGGTCGGCGGGGGTCCGCCGGCCGTGCGCCGATGGGGATCCACTGGGGTCTCGGGGAAGCCGGCCGGTGTGTGGTCACCGGCCGAGGCGATCGATCATTCGACCTGATGCGATCAGATGATCGGTGGTCGGCCCAGCCTGGTCAGTCGCCAGACGGTACGCCACCGCATGGGCCGCCGCGGACCGCAGGGTTCGCGCCAGCCCGCCCGGAATCCGCCCCACCAGGCCTTCAGCGCCTCGGGGGAGGGGCGTCGGGCCAGGGTCAGCAGGAACCAGGTTCCCAGATAGAGAGGCACCAACAGGGCCGGAAGGTTCCGCCTCGCGAGCCAGACCCGGTTCCGGGCCACGTTGTGGAAGTAGCTGGCGTGGCGGGCGGGCGACGTCGTGGGGTGGTGCAGCACCACGTCCGCCCGGTAGTCGATGGCCCAGCCGGCGTCCAGCGCGCGCCACGCGAGGTCGGTCTCCTCGTGGGCGTAGAAGAACTCGGCGGGCAGCTGCCCGGCCTGCTCGAACACCTTGCAGCGCACCGCGCTCGCGCCGCCCAGGAAGGTGGTCACCCTGGAGGAGTGCAGCGGGTCGCTGGCGCGCAGCCGGGGGACGTGCCGGCGCTGGGTGACCCCGGTGTCCGGGTCCGCGATCCGGAAGGAGACGATGCCCAGTTCCGGGTCGGCGGTGAAGGCCTCGCGCAGCAGCCTGGCCGAGTCGGTGCGCGGCAGGTTGCCGTCGTCGTCCAGGAAGAGGACGGCGTCGACCTCCCGGCCGTCCGGGCCGAACAGCTCGATGCCGACGTTGCGGCCGCCCGGGATGCCGAGGTTCTCCGGCAACTCGACGGCGCGCACGCCCTCCGCCAGCGGGGGCAGCGGGGCTCCGTTGCCGACCACGGCCAGCTCGACCGCGGGGCCCTCCTGGGCGCGGACGGCCTCGATCAGGGCGTTGAGCTCGGCGGGCCGGTTGCCCATGGTGATGATCACGGCGCCGAGGCGGAAGTCCTCCGCAGTGCCCGCCGCGTTCATGCGCCCACCTCGCTCCGCTCGGCGGGGGCGTTCACCCACGCGTGCCTGTCGGTCATTCGCTCGCTCCGCCCACTCATCGCAGCCTGCTGGAGAGGACGATGCTCAGCAGGTGCAGCACGGTCTGGAGCATCGCGATCGCCGCCAGGACGACCACCGCGAGCCGGGTGAAGAGCAGCCCGCCGTGCACGGCGTCGGCGACCCCGGCGGCCAGGATGAACAGCGAGGCCTCGACCGCGCCGACCAGGCGGTGGAACTTCAGGAGGGAGGCCGCCTTGCGGGCCTTGGCGACGGAGGAGGACCGGGGCACCGAGGCGCTGTCCTCGACGGCCGTCAGGCCGCTGCGGGCCCTGGCCACGTCCACCAGGTCGGTCTCGGACTTGATCAGGATGGCGCCGAGCGCGGCCAGCGTGCCGAGGAAGGCCCACTCCCAGTGCGAGCCGCTGCCCTCGCGGTGCGGCAGGTCGGTGGCGCGCAGGCCGAGACCGGTCAGCAGGGCCGCCTCGGACATGTAGTGGCCGACCCGGTCCAGGTAGACGCCGGTGAGCGAGGTCTGCCGGCGCCAGCGGGCCACCTCGCCGTCCACGCAGTCCAGCAGCAGGTAGACCTGGATCAGCACGGCGCCCAGGACCGCGCCCGCGATGCCCGGCACGACCAGCGCGGCACCGGCCAGGATGCCGGTGAACATCATCAGGTACGTCAGGCCGTTGGGCGTGATCGCCGTCATGGTGGAGAGCACGCGGGTGATCCGCAGCGAGATCTTCCGCATGTACAGGCGTCCGGCCCAGTGCTCGGCGCTGCGGCGCTGGAGCATCCCCTCCGGGTGGATCACCGCGCGCAGCTCCTCTGTCGAGGGCCGGCGGGTCAGGTCCACCGGGGGCCGTTGGGCGCCCGCGGTGGAGGGGTCAGCTGTTGACGGCTTGGACATAGTCGGCGTACGCGTCCCTGATTGCGGAAGGGGAGAGGTCGAGGTGTTCGAGGATGGTGAAGCGCCCCGGTCGGGTGTTCGGAGCGTAGTGCACCGCTTCGGTGAACTCCGCCTCCGTGAAGCCGATCTGAGCCGCGGTCACCGGCAGTCCGTGGCTCGCCAGGCGCTCCACGATCAGACCGGTCAGCTCACGCTCGCCCCGCAGGAAGCTGGCGAAGGCGGCGCCGAGGCCGACCTGTTCGCCGTGCTGGGCGGACCGCTTGGGGTACAGCACGTCCAGGGCATGCGAGATCTCGTGGCAGGCGCCCGACGAGGGCCGGGTGCTGCCGGCGATGTTCATCGCGATGCCGGACAGTACCAGGGCCTCCGCCAGCGCCGTCAGGAGGTCCTGGTCCTGCGTGCTTCCCGGGTGCCGCAGCAGGTTCTCGCCCGCCGAGCGGGCCATCGCGACGGCCAGCCCGTCCACCGGCTCACCGGTCACCGCGTGCGACAACTCCCAGTCCGCGCAGGCGGAGATGTTGGAGACGACGTCGCCCACGCCGGCCGCCACGAAGCGCTGCGGGGCCTGCCGGATCACGTCCAGGTCGACCACGATGCCGATCGGGCTGGGCACCCCGTACGAGCCGCGGCCGGCGTCGTTGTCCAGGGTGGAGACCGGGGAGCAGATGCCGTCGTGGGCCAGGTTGGTGGCGACCGCGACCAGCGGCAGGCCGACCCGGGCCGCGGCGTACTTGGCGGCGTCGATGATCTTGCCGCCGCCGAGGCCGACGATCGCGTCGTAGTGCCCGCCGCGCATCGCCTCGGCCAGCCGCACCGCGCTGTCCAGGCTGCCGTCGTCCACGTTGTACCAGTCGGCGCCGGGCAGGGCCGGCTCCAGGCGGAGGCGCATGGCCGCGCCGGAGCCGTTGCTGATCGCCACCGCGATCCGGCCCGAGGCCGACAGCCGCTGGTCCGCGAGGATGCCGCCGAGCGCGTCCAGCGCGCCCGGGCGGATCTCGACGAACAGCGGCGACGGGACCAGTCGGGTCAGTACCGGCACGCGATCTCCCGCGCCTTCTCCAGGTCGTCGTGGTTGTCGACCTCGACCCAGGAGACCTCGCCGATCGGCTGCACGTCGATCCGCAGGCCCCGGTTCACCATCTCCTGGTAGCCGTCCTCGTAGTACAGCTGCGGGTCGCGCTCGTAGGTGGCGCGCAGCGCGTCCGTCAGGTCGGCGGCCGCGGACGGGTTGATCACGGTGACGCCGATGTACTCGCCGCTCGCCTCGGCCGGGTCCATCAGCTTGGTGATGCGGCGCATGCCGGCGGCCGGGTCGACGACGACCTTCATCTCCTCGTCGGCGAGCTTCTTCACCGTGTCGAGGGCGAGCAGGATGCCGGGGGCGGTGCCGTTCTCGGTCAGGCGCCGGTTGCCCTCCAGCATGGTGCGCTGCACGGAGGCCGGGTGGACGGTGTCGCCGTTGGCGAGCAGCAGGCCCTCGGTGAACAGCTCACGGGCGCACCAGAGCGAGTAGGCGTTGTTCCACTCCTCGGCCTTGTCGTTCTCGACCAGGTGGAGCTTGACGCCGTACTTGCTCTCCAGGGCGTCCTTGCGGTCGTACACCGCCTCCTTGCGGTAGCCGACAACTATCGCGGCGTCGCGCAGTCCGACCTCGGCGAAGTTGCCGAGGGTGAGGTCCAGGACGGTCCGCTCCCCGTCGACCGGCACCAGCGCCTTGGGCAGGGTGTCGGTGTACGGGCGCAGCCGGCGGCCGGCGCCGGCTGCCAGAACGAGGCCGATCATGCGGGTCTCCTGATCCGTCGTGCTGTGCGCGGCGACCGTGCCGATGGCGGCGCCGCGGTTAGTCCGGAACGGTGTTCGACCGGGCCGGGCGGCGACGCGCCGGTGCCGGCACGGATCCGGGCACCGTGTCGTATGTGATGGTAGGCGACCGGGACGACCGGCCAGAACGCACCCGGAGCACCCGGGCCGACGACGGGCGGGCCCGGAGCCCGCCCACGGCCCGCCGGGGAGCCGTCCGGAGGGCGGACCCGGGGCGGGCTCGGGGCGGTCCGTGCGCGGACCCGGACTCCGTGGGGAGGGGGCGCCGAGTCGATCGAACAGAATTCGAACGCACCCCGAACGATTCTGCGAATCCGGTGACCCTTACGAAGGCTTTCCGGACCTTTCCCTGCCCGGTTTCCGACTTCTCCAGGTCATGATCCGCCCGGTTGTGCGTGGGACCCCTGCCGAGTGCCACCCATACGGCAGACTGGAGCCCGACGCCGGCGCCGGTGCCCCAGCTGTGTCCGCCGCACTCCACCCGGTGTGTCGGAGACGCCCGATGCTCCCGTTGCTCCCGCTCCCGAAAGAGGCCCCATGCCCCAGAGTCTGCCGACCGACCCGACGCACTTCGCCGCCGAGATCGACACCGGTCTCGACGTGGAGACCGATGTGTCGGTCGACCCCCGGGCCACCGGGTCCGCCCAGGCCGGGGCCGAGATCCTGCTGGAACTGGTCGACGACGAGGGCGTCACCATCGGCACCGCGGAGAAGCTCTGGGCCCACCAGCAGCCGGGCCGGCTGCACCGGGCGTTCTCGGTCTTCCTGTTCGACCGCCAGGGCCGGCTGCTGCTCCAGCGCCGGGCCCTCGGGAAGTACCACTCCCCCGGCGTCTGGTCGAACACCTGCTGCGGCCACCCGTACCCGGACGAGCCGCCGTTCGTCGCCGCCGCCCGGCGCACCGCCGAGGAGTTGGGCGTCGCACCGGCGTTGCTGTGCGAGGCGGGAACCGTCCGCTACGACCTGCCGGACGAGGCCTCCGGGCTGATCGAGCGGGAGTGGAACCACCTGTTCGTGGGCCTGGTCACCGCACCGGTCGAGCCGGACCCCGAGGAGGTCGACGACTTCGCCTTCGTGACCTCGCAGGAGCTGCGGGAGCTGCGGGCGGAGCGGCCGTTCTCGGTCTGGTTCGAGACGGTCTTCGAGGCCGCGCTGCCGGGCATCCGGGAGATCGCCGGGCGGGACTGGTAGTCCGGCCGCTCCGGCTGCCGACCGGCCGCTCCCTACCGCTCCGGCCGCTCCCGGGCCCGGCCCGGCCGGTCAGCGGCCGGGCTCCGGGGGGACGGGCAATGAGGCCCAGATGACCTTGCCGCCCTCCCCCGTGCGTTCGACGTCGCACACCCCGCCGGCCTGCAGGGTGACGCTCTTCACCAGCAGCAGCCCTCGCCCGCCGGTGCTCCCGGTGTCGTTCTCCAGCGCCTTCGGCCGGTACGGGTCCCCGTCCTCGACCGACACCCGCACCCAGGACCGGCCCACCGACAGCTCGGTGACCACCTGGGGCGACAGCTCGGCGGCGTGCGTCACCGCGTTGCTCACCAGCTCCGAGACGATCAGCAGCAGGTCGTCCACCAGCTCCTGGAAGCGCTCCCCGGTCATGCCCTGCTCCAGCAGGCGGTCGCGCACCGCGTGCCGGGTGAGCGGCACCGACGCCTCGGTGGCGGGCACCGGGAAGCGCCACGCGCCCTCGGCCGGGCCTGCGGGGGCCACGGCGTCGCCCGGCCCCCCGCCCCGCCTGCCGCGTCTCGGTTCGGCCTTCGCCGCACCGCTGATCTGCTCCACGTCCAGCCGCCCTTCGTCCGCGACCCGGGAATCAGGCGATCCGCTTCATGGCGCCCTCGGTCCACAGAGGCTAGGAGAGCCGTCGCGACGGCCGTGGCACCGTCGACAAGTTGCCCGTGTCGGACCGGTTCCGGCCGGAACCGACCGCGGGCGGCGCCGGAGTCGACCGGTTCCTTCGCGGACACCACCGCTTGGGGCGGGATTCGAGCGCGTTCCCAGGCCGTACCAACCTGTACGGACGGGGCGCGGCTGCCCCTGCGGGCGCGGTGGTCCCGTCGGCCCCGGACACAGGATGTCCGGTCGCGCGGCCCCGTGGAAGCGCAGGTGAGAAGCACTCGAGAACCCTGGTAATGTTCTCTCTGTCGCCGAGGGGGCGAGCAAAAAACCCCCGAAGCACACACCCGGTCCGGGTGGCGGAATGGCAGACGCGCTAGCTTGAGGTGCTAGTGCCCTTTATCGGGCGTGGGGGTTCAAGTCCCCCCTCGGACACAGCCGAATTCCCCGTGGAAGCCGAAAGGCGACCACGGGGAATTTGCTTTTCCGGGCCACCCCTTTTCCCCGGGCCGAACCCGGCCGCCATCCCCGGGCACCGCCCCGCGCGGGCACCGCTCCGTCCGGACACTGCCCCGTCCGGACACTGTGCCGTCCGTCTCAACATCGGGCCGAATCCACCCGAATGGCGGACACGAGATGGCAACAATCGGACGGTTTGAGCTTCCCCTGAGGTTTTCGCCCGTTTTCGGACCATAGGCTGCTCTCCGTTTGTCCGAAATACCGACCCAAAATCGCAAAAACACCGACACCACCCGATGAACCACGAGCGAGAGGACCGATACGTTGAGTGAGCCCGAATCGTCGACGGCATCACACCAGAACTACCGGCGATCGCTCGGCACCATCAGCCTGACCGCGGTCGGGCTGGGGTCGATCATCGGTTCCGGCTGGTTGTTCGGTGCCGAGCGGGCCGCCAAGCTCGCCGGCCCCGCCTCGATCCTCGCCTGGGTGATCGGTGCCGCGGTGGCGCTGACCATCGCCCTCACCTACAGCGAGCTGGGCTCGATGTTCCCCAAGGCCGGCGGCATGGTCCGGTACGGCCAGTACTCGCACGGCTCGCTGGCCGGCTACCTGGCCGCCTGGGCCAACTGGATCGCCATCGTCTCGGTCATCCCGGGTGAGGCCACCGCCTCCGTCCAGTACATGAGCTCCTGGCACTTCGGCTGGGCACAGGGGCTGTACGACGGCAAGGAGCTGACCCTCAGCGGCGTGGCGCTCGCCAGTGTGCTGCTGCTCGTCTACTTCGCCCTCAACTGGTTCGCGATCACGCTGTTCGCCAAGACCAACACGGCGATCACCGTCTTCAAGGTCGTCGTCCCGACGCTGACGGCCGGTGCGCTGCTCTTCGCGCACTTCGACACCGCCCACTTCACCGACCACGGCGGCTTCGCGCCGAACGGCTGGAGCGCGGTGTTCACCGCCGTCGCGGTCTCCGGGATCGTCTGGGCCTTCAACGGCTTCCAGTCCCCGCTCAACCTGGCCGGCGAGGCCAGGAACCCCGGCAAGTCGCTGCCGAAGGCCGTCATCGGCTCGATCCTGATCGCCCTGGTGATCTACGTCGCGCTGCAGATCGCGTTCCTCGGCGCCATCCCCGCCGGCGACCTGGCGAACGGCTGGAGCAACCTCTCCTACACCTCGCCGCTGGCCGACCTGGCCATCGCCTGGGGCCTCAACTGGCTGGCGATCACGCTGTACGCGGACGCCTTCATCTCGCCGTCCGGCACCGGCATGATCTACGCCGCCACCACCTCGCGCATGATCCACGGCGTGCAGGAGAACGGCCACCTGCCGAAGATCTTCGGCAGGGTCGACGCCAAGACCGGCATCCCGCGCCCGGCGCTGGTGCTCAACCTGGTCGTCGCCTTCCTGTTCCTCGCGGTCTTCCGCGGCTGGGGCTCGCTGGCCGAGATCGTCTCGGTGGCCACCGTGATCTCGTACGTCACAGGACCGGTCGCCGTGATGGCGCTGCGCCGCCTGGCCCCGGACCTCCCCCGGCCGGTCCGGCTGCGCGCCATGCCGGTGATCGCCCCGGTCGCGATGGTCTTCGGCTCGCTGGTGCTCTACTGGGCCCGCTGGCCGCTCACCGGCAAGGTCATCCTGCTGATGGCCGCCGGTCTGCCGATCTGGGCCTGGTACGAGCTGCGCAAGTCGTTCGCCGAGCTCAAGCCGCACCTGAAGGCGGGCGCCTGGATGGTCGCCTACCTGTTCGTGATGGCCGGGGTCTCCTGGGCGGGCAGTTCCGACTTCGGCGGGCACGGGTACCTGCCGGGGGGCTGGGACCTGCTGATCGTCGCCGCGATCGGGCTCGCGTTCTACCGCTGGGGCGTCGCCAGCGCCTGGGCCAACCCCTCGCTGGCCGCGGTCCGCGAGGAGCTGGAGGCCGAGGCCGCCACGACGGCCTCCGCCACGGAGCCCTCGCGGGTCTGAGCGTCGCGCCGCACTGCATGGTGAAGGGCCGGTCGGAATCCTCCGACCGGCCCTTCGGCGTCCGCGGCGGGCACGAACCTCGCTCCGTTCCCGCCGTGCGTCCATTCTGCCGTGGAGGTCGCCCCCTGGTCACCGTCCCCGGGGATGATCTTCGTCGTGGGCTCCGCGCCTACCGTGGTGGCGGGCGGTCCTCGGCAGGGAGGGCCCGGACGCGAGGAGTGGCTCGGCATGGCGCGAGGAGCGGATCGGCAGGACGGCGGGCCCGGGTCGGCGTTGGCCGAGGAGCTGGTCGGGATGATGGCCGAGGACGGCGCGGCCGCCCTGCTGGCGAACAGCCCCGACCTGGCCGAACAGGCGGCCTGGCGGCGGCTCACCGCCCGGCACGGAGACCGGCTCGCGGAGATCATGGCGGAGCACGGCTGGCCGACCGAGCGCACGCTCGGCGCCGAGGCCGCCCGGGCGGCGTGGCTGGTCGCGCAGCACGCGGACCGGCAGCTCGACGTCCAGCGGCGAGCGGCGGCGCTGCTGGGCGAGGCGGTCGCCCGGGGTGAGGCGAGCGCCCGTGACCTGGCGTTCCTCCGGGACCGGCTGGCGGTCAACGAGGGCCGGGAGCAGCGCTACGGGACGCAGATCGGCGCGGTGGCGGACGGCCGCCCGGTGCCGTGGCCGTGCGAGGACCCGGAGCGGCTGGACGAGCGGCGCGCGGAGGTGGGCATCGAGCCGTTCGACGAGTACACCGCGCGGTTCGCTCCGAAGTAACCGTCAGGTCCGCCGGTCGGGATTGACTCTTGCGCGCGGCCGCCCGCGCCGCATTGACTGACCTTCGACTAGCGCTGCTAGTTAAAGGCGGCTGAGCGGATGAGAGGACGATCGGTGCGGCAGTACGCGGAGTACAGCGACCAGTACATCGACGGCGAATGGCGGCCTTCCGGGGACACCGGGTCGGTACCCGTGCTGAACCCGGCGACCGAGCAGGTGCTGGCCACGGTGCCGGCCGGCGGCCCGGCCGACGTCGACGCCGCGGTGACGGCGGCCCGCCGGGCGGCCCGCGACTGGGGCGCGACCACCCGCGAGGAGCGGCTCGCGCTGCTGACCCGGCTCCGGGACGGGATCGCCGCCGCCCAGGGCGAGATCATCGAGACGGTCGTCGCCGAGCTGGGCGCTCCGGTCGGCTTCGCCGGGGCCGTGCACGCCGGGCTGCCGCTCGCCGTGGCGACCTCCTGCCTGGCCCTGCTCGCCGACCACCCGTTCGAGGAGCGGATCGGCAACTCGGTGGTGCACGCCGAGCCGGCCGGCGTGGTCGCGGCGGTCACACCGTGGAACTACCCGCTGCACCAGATCGTGGCCAAGGCCGTCCCCGCGCTGGCGGCCGGCTGCCCGGTGGTCCTCAAGCCGGCCGAGGACACCCCGCTGGTGGCCCGGCTGTTCGCCCGGCTGGTGCACGAGGCCGGGTTCCCCGCGGGCGTGTTCAACCTGGTGACCGGCACCGGAGCGGTGGCGGGCGCGGCGCTCGTCGGGCACCCGGAGGTGGACGTGGTCTCGTTCACCGGCTCCACCGCCGTCGGGCGGCAGGTCGCCGAGACGGCGGGCCGGGGGCTGAAGCGGGTCTCCCTGGAACTCGGCGGCAAGTCGGCCAACGTGGTGCTGCCGGGCGCCGACCTGGCCCGCGCGGTCAAGGTGAACGTCGCCAACGTCTTCGCCAACTCGGGCCAGACCTGTAGCGCGCTGACCCGGCTGCTGGTGCACGAGGACCAGTACGAGGAGGCGGTCGCCAGGGCCGAGGAGGCGGCCGCCCGGTACCGCCCCGGCGACCCGGCCGACCCGCAGACCCGGATCGGCCCGCTGGTCAACGCCAGGCAGCTGGCCCGGGTGCGCGGCTACATCGACGGCGCGCTGGCCGAGGGCGCCCGGCTGGTCGTCGGCGGCTCGGAGCCGGTCGCCGAGCTGCCCACCGGCTACTACGTCCGCCCGACCGTGCTCGCCGACGTGACCCCGGAGATGACGGTCGCCCAGGAGGAGGTGTTCGGCCCGGTCCTGGCGATCCTCCGCTACCGGGACGAGGACCACGCCGCCGAGCTGGCCAACGGCACCCCGTACGGCCTGTCCGGTGGCGTCTGGGCCCGTGACACCGACACCGCCGCCGCCTTCGCGCGCCGCCTCGACACCGGCCAGGTCGACCTCAACGGCGGCCGCTTCAACCCGCTCGCGCCCTTCGGCGGCTACAAGAGCTCGGGGCTCGGCCGGGAGCTGGGCCGCCACGGGCTGGAGGAGTTCCTCCAGTACAAGTCCCTGCAGTACTAGCGGAATCGGGCCGGGTGAGGGGGCGGCGGGAAGGACCGCCGGCCCGGCACCCGGGGCCGTCGAGCGGAGGTTCGACGGCCCCGGGCGGCCTGTGCGCCGCCGTGCCGGCCGCGGGCGGCGGTGGCCGGGCCCCGGCGGTCCGCGTGCCGCCTGCGTGCGGGCCCCGGCGGCTTCCGGCGGGCCGTCAGACCAGGTCGACGCCCGGGTAGAGCGGGTACGGGGCGAGCAGGTCGGCGGCCCGCTTGGCGGTGGCGTCACGGAGGGCCGCGTCCAGGGAGTAGGCCGCCTTGGAGGGGGCGCCCTTCCCGGTGGTGGCGGGGGTGGTGGCGCGCAGGACGGTGTGGATCAGGTCGGCGATCTCGTCCATCTCGGCGGTGCCGAGGCCGCGGGTGGTGAGGGCCGGGGTGCCGAGACGGACGCCCGAGGTGTACCAGGCGCCGTTCGGGTCCTGCGGGACGGAGTTGCGGTTGGTGACGATGCCCGAGTCGAGCAGCGCCGCCTCGGCCTGGCGGCCGGTCAGGCCGTAGCCGGAGACGTCGGCGAGGACCAGGTGGTTGTCGGTGCCGCCGGTGACCAGCTTGCCGCCGCGGCGCAGCAGTCCCTCGGCGAGCGCCCTGGCGTTGTCGACGACGGCGCGGGCGTAGACCTGGAACTCGGGGCGGCGGGCCTCCGCGAGGGCGACCGCCTTGGCGGCCATGACGTGCGAGAGCGGGCCGCCGAGCACCAGCGGGCAGCCGCGGTCGACGTGCTCGGCCAGCTCGGAACGGCACAGCACCATGCCGCCGCGCGGGCCGCGCAGGGACTTGTGGGTGGTGGTGGTGACGATGTGGGCGTGCGGGACCGGGTCGTGGTCACCGGTGAGCACCTTGCCCGCGACCAGGCCGGCGAAGTGCGCCATGTCGACCATGAGGGTGGCGCCGACCTCGTCCGCGATCTCGCGCATCCGGCGGAAGTCGACGAGCCGCGGGTAGGCGGAGTAGCCGGCCACGATGATCAGCGGGCGGAACTCGCGGGCGGTCTCGCGCAGCGCGTCGTAGTCGATCAGGCCGGTGGCCGGGTCGGTGCCGTAGCTGCGCTGCTCGAACATCTTGCCCGAGATGTTGGGCCGGAAGCCGTGGGTGAGGTGGCCGCCGGTGTCCAGGGACATGCCGAGCATGCGCTGGTTGCCGAGCTCCTGGCGCAGCCGCGCCCAGTCCTGCTCGGTGAGGTCGTTGACGTTGCGCACCGCGGCGCGCTCCAGGGCCGGGCTCTCGACCCGCTGGGAGAGGACGGCCCAGAAGGCGGTGAGGTTGGCGTCGATGCCGGAGTGCGGCTGGACGTAGGCGTGGTCGGCGCCGAACAGCTCGCGGGCGTGCTCGGCGGCGATGCCCTCGACGGTGTCGACGTTGCGGCAGCCCGCGTAGAAGCGGCGTCCGACGGTGCCCTCGGCGTACTTGTCGCTGAGCCAGTTGCCCATGGTGAGCAGGACTGCCGGGGAGGCGTAGTTCTCGCTGGCGATCAGCTTGAGCGAGGCGCGCTGGTCGGTCAGTTCGCGGCCGATGGCGGCGGCGATCCGCGGTTCTACGCCGGCGACCACGTCGAGGGCGCTGCGGAAGGCGGTGTCGGCGGCGACGGAGGCGGCGGTGTGGGGCTGCTGCTGGGCCAAGGCGGTCTCCTGGTGGGGATACGGGGGCCCAGGCGCTCGGCAACGTGCACGTGAGGATTCACGGGGCCGCTTCCCGATGGTTGATTCCATCCCTGCGCGCCAGTTGCGGCCCACCCGGATCGTACCAACCCGGGACGGACTGTGGCGGAGGTCTCAGAATGCGGAACACCCCGTCCGGTTTGCTCTGGTATGCCCGTTGTTTTGCAACGCCAGTGTTTCAGCGAAATGAAGCCGCCACATTTCCCGAAACGATTCGGCGGGAAATACCCGAACGTCCTCCGCGGGTGATTTGCGGAACCTCGGACGCATCCGATCCAATGTCGCTCGAACGGCCGCCGGGAAACCCCCGGAGGCCGTACCGGAAATGCACACCAGCGCACCCTCACCCATGGGGCGGCGGAGAATTCGGGGGTTACGCCTCATGGCAGTGGTCGACACGGTCCCAGCACCCGCGGCCGGGCCCGCGCCCGCCGCCCACGGCCTGCTCCGCCGGATCCTGCGGGACCGGGTCGGCGCCACCGCCCTGGCCGTGGTGGTGCTGTTCCTGCTGCTCGCCCTCGGCGCCCCGCTGGTCGCCGCGCTGTACGGGAAGAACCCGGTCGACCACTACGGCCAGGACGTCCCCGGCCTGCTCAGCGACGGCGGCCTGCCGATGCTGCCGAACGGCGGGATCTCCGGCGACTTCTGGTTCGGCCTGGAGCCCGGCCTCGGCCGGGACGTGTTCACCCAGCTGCTGTACGGCATCCGCACCTCGCTGCTGATCGCCTTCGCGTCCGCCGCGGTGACCACCACGCTGGGCGTGCTGGCCGGCGTGGCGGTCGGCTACCTCGGCGGGATCACGGACCGGCTGTTCGGATTCCTCGCCAATGTGCTGCTGGCCTTTCCGACCCTGCTCCTGCTGCTCGCGCTCAGCCCGGTGATCCAGTCCCGGCTGGTCGACCCGGGCACCGCGGAACCGGAGTGGATGCAGTTCCTGGTGCTGATCCTGGTTTTCTCGGCGTTCGGCTGGATTCCGCTCGCACTTTCCCTGCGGGCCACCGTCCGATCGCTCCGGGAAAGGGATTTCGTGCAGTCCGCCCGGGCCCAGGGTGCGAGCCGGTTCCATGTCGTCGTCCACGAACTCCTGCCGAATGTTCGCTCGCAGCTGCTGGTGCACGCCACCATGGCGGTGCCGACCTTCGTCGCCTCCGAGGCCGCGCTGTCCTTCCTCGGCGTCGGCATCACCGAACCCGTCCCCGACTGGGGGCGGATGATCGCGCGCGGCTCCGAGGTCTTCCAGGCCGACCCCACCTACATGGTGTTCCCCGGGGTGGCACTGCTGCTGTTCGTCGTCGCCTTCAACCTGCTCGGCGACGCCGTCCGGGACGCGCTCGACCCGCGCACCGGAGCGCGCTGAGCCCGCTCGGCGCCCGCTGAGCCGACGCGGCCCGCGCACCGGAGCACCGGTGCCTGCCGGGCCCCATCGACCACCCCCTCACATCCGTCAACCCGAGACATCCGTCAACCCGAGCCCGTCCCGGCATGATCCGCCGGGGCAAGGAGAGATTCGCCATGCGCTGGACCAGACCGTCCCTCGCCGTCATCGCCACCGCCCTGCTGGCGACCTCCTGCTCGGCCGGCGCGGGCAGCACCACCGGCTCCGGCACCGCCGGGGCCTCCGCCAAGGAGACCTCCCCGCTGACCGCCGTGCTCGGCAGCGAGCAGGAGAGCGCCGGACCGGCCCCGGCCGTGCCCGGCGCCCGGGCGGGCGGCACCGTGAACGTGTACAACAGCGTCGAGTTCCGCCACCTGGACCCGCAGAAGGTCTACGCGGGCGCCACCTACAACGCCTCGCTGCTCTGGGGCCGCCAGCTGACCCAGTACCAGGTCGTGGACGGCAAGGCCAGGCTGGTCGGCGACCTGGCCACCGACACCGGCACCCCCGCCGACGGCGGACGCACCTGGACGTACCGGCTCAAGCAGGGCGTCGCCTGGGAGGACGGGCAGCCGATCACCTCCCAGGACGTCAAGTACGGCATCGAGCGCACCTTCGGCAAGGGCTACGAGGTCGGCCCGCCGTACTGGCCGCAGTGGCTCACCGGCGAGGCCGGCTACGAGGCGGCGCGCGCCAAGTACGCGGGCCCGCAGGCCGGCGACCTGGACGCGATCGAGACGCCGGACGAGCGCACCATCGTCTTCCACTTCCCGCAGCCGCAGGCCGACGTCCCGTACATGGCCGCGCAGTCCTCCTCCTCGCCGGTGCGCCGGGACAAGGACACCGGGACGGACTACGACCGGCTGCCGTTCGCGACCGGCCCGTACCGGATCGCCGAGCACGTCCAGAACACCCGGATGGTGCTGGAGCGCAATCCGGCCTGGAAGCCCGAGACCGACCCGATCCGCAGCCAGTACCCGGAGAAGTTCGTCTTCACGTACGGCAAGGAGGCGCTCAACCTCAACCAGGAGATCCTCTCCGGCCGGGACGGCGGCGCCAACGCCACCACCGCCTCCGACACCCTCTCCGCCGAGCTGTACCAGACCGCCGACACCGACCCGAAGGCCAGGGAGCTGGTGGTCTCCGGCCGGCAGGGCGCCTTCGTCACCCAGCTGATGATCAACAACGAGCGGGTGCCGGACGTCGAGGTCCGCAGGGCGCTCCACCTGGCCTACCCGCGCCAGCAGGCCCGCCAGGTCCAGGGCGGCGCCAGGACCGGCGAGCTGGCGACCACGCTCAGCTCGCCCGCGCTGATCGACTGGCAGAAGTACGACCTCGACCCGGTCAGGCCCGAGGGCGACCCGGAGGCCGCCAAGGCCGCGCTCGGCAAGGCCAAGCAGGCGCCCGGGAGCCTGACCTACGCGTACCGGAACACCCCGACCGGGCAGCGCGTCGCCCAGGTGCTGGTCGAGGGCTTCGGCAAGGCCGGCATCACCGTCGTGCCCAAGCCGGTCGACCCCAAGGCCTTCCTGGACGAGGTGCACCGCCCCGACTCCCCGTACGACCTGTTCGAGGAGACCAGCTCGGTCGACTGGCCGACCCCGTCCACGCTGATCCCGTTCTCCTTCGACGGCCGGGCCGGCAGCGACATCAACTCCGCCCGCTACCGCAACCCCGCGGTCGACAAGGAGATCGACCGGATCAACCAGATCGGCGAACCGCGCGCCAAGGCCAAGGAGCTGTACGCGCTGGAGCAGACCGTGATGAAGGACCTGCCGGTGCTGCCGTACGCCTACCCGACGGTCAACCAGCTGCGCGGCGGCAACGTCGGCGGGGCGTTCATCCACCCGATCTACGGGACCGTCTCGCTGGCCTGGCTGTACCTGAAGTCCTGAGGCCGGGTGGCCCGCCTCGCCGCACCGGCGGGGCGGGCCGTCCCCGCCTCCCGTCCCCTCCCTCCCCGTCCTCTCCCCGTCCCTTCCCTCCCCCGTCACGTCGACCCCGGATCGGCCATGCTCTCCTTCGTCCTGCGGCGGACCGCCCAGGCCCTCGCGGTCCTGGTCGCGGTCTCCGCCGCCGCCTTCGCCCTCTTCTACGCCGCGCCCGCCGACCCGGCCCGCGCCGCCTGCGGCCCGCGCTGCGACAGCGGGCAGGTCGCGGCGGTGCGCCAGAGCATGGGCCTGGACCAACCGCTGCTCACCCAGTACACCGACTACCTGGCCGGGGTGGTCGCCGGGCGGGACATCGGCGACGTGGACGGCTCGACCATCCACTGCGACGCCCCCTGCCTCGGCTACTCCTACCGGCTGCACCAGCCGGTCAGCGAGGCGCTGGCCGACCACCTGCCGGTCACCCTCTCGCTGACCGCGGGGGCGCTCGCCGTCCTGCTGGTGTTCGGCCTCGGCACCGGGTTCGTCTCCGCGTTGCGGCACGGACGGCGGACCGACCGGCTGCTGTCCGGCTTCACCCTGGTCGGCGCCAGCGTGCAGATCTACTTCCTCGGGTACGTCGCGCAGTGGCTGCTGGTGTACTCCACCGGGCTGCTGCCGCTGCCCTCCTACACCCCGCCGGCCGATGACCCGCTCGCCTGGGCCGGCGGGATGCTGCTCCCCTGGGTCGTCCTCGGCTTCGTCAACTCGGCGGTGTTCGCCCGGCTTTCGCGCTCGCAGCTGCTGGAGACGATGAACGAGGAGTACGTCCGCACGGCTCGCGGCAAGGGCCTCGGGCGGCTGCGCGCCCACCTCAAGTACACCTCGCGCGGCGCCGCCGGGCCGCTGGTGCAGCTGATCGGGCTGGAGGCCGGGGTGCTGCTCGGCGGGGCCGTGATCACCGAGTCGGTGTTCGGGCTGAACGGGGTCGGGCGCTTCGCCGTGGAGGCCGTCGCCGGGCAGGACCTGCCCGCGGTGGTCGGCGCGGTGCTGCTGGCCGCCTGCTTCATGGTGCTGTTCGTCGCGCTGGCCGACCTCGCGGTGGCCTGGCTCGACCCGCGTGTCCGGCTGAGCTGATGGGGAGCCCTTCGATGAATTCCACTGTTCCGGGGACCCTCAAGGCCACCGACGCCGGCGCCGTCCGGCGGGGCACCGAGCCGGTGCTGAGCGTCCGCGACCTCACCGTCACCTTCGCCGACCCGCGCGGCGGCGCTCCGGTGACCGCCGTCCGCGGCCTCTCCTTCGACCTCGCCCCCGGTGAAGTCCTGGGCCTGGTCGGCGAGTCGGGCTCCGGCAAGTCCACCGTCGGACTCGCCGTCCTCGGCCTGCACGACCCGCGCACCACCACCGTGACCGGCTCGATCCGACTGGACGGACAGGAGTTGGCCGGCGCCGAGGAGTCCGCGCTGCGCGGGGTGCGGGGCGGAAAGGCCGCGCTGGTCTTCCAGGACGCGCTCACCTCGCTCAGCCCCTTCCACGGCGTGGGCTCCCAACTCGCCGAGATGTACCGGCTGCACCACCCGGGGGCGGGCCGTGCCGAGGCGGGCCGGCGGGCGGGCGAGATGCTCGACCGGGTCGGCATCCCTGCGGCCAGGACGCGCGACTACCCGCACCAGTTCTCCGGCGGCATGCGCCAGCGGGTGATGATCGCGATGGCCCTGATGAACGACCCTCAGGTGCTGATCGCGGACGAGCCGACCACCGCCCTGGACGCCCGCGTCCAGCGGCAGGTCCTCGACCTGCTCGGCGAGTTGCAGCGCGAGCACGGGACCGCGGTGCTGCTGGTCAGCCACGACCTGGGCGTGGTCGCCGGGACGACGGACCGCACGCTGGTGCTGCGCGGCGGAGTCGGGATCGAGTCCGCGCCGACGGCCGAACTGCTGTCCGCCCCGCGCGAGCCGTACACCCGGGCCCTGGTGGGAGCGGCGCTCCGGCTGGACTCGGCACCCGGCACCGCCCTGCCGACGGTGGACGACCCGTCGCCGTCGCGGACGTTCCGGCCCCGGGCCGTCGACCGTCCCGAGCGGTGGCTGGTCGAGGTGGACGACCTCTCCGTGCACTTCCCCGGGCGCCGGCGCTTCCCCGGCCCGCGCGCCGAGCCGCTCCGGGCGGTCGAGGGCCTCGGCCTGCGGATCGCCCCCGGCGAGACGCTCGGGCTGGTCGGCGAGTCCGGCTCCGGCAAGTCCACCACCGCGCGGGTCCTGGCCGGGCTGCAACAGCCCACCGGCGGACGGGTGCTGTACGACGGGCAGGACGTCACCCGGCCGGACCGGGAACTGCGGAAGCGGCTCAGCCGGGAGATCCAGCTGGTCTTCCAGGACCCGTACGCCTCGCTCAACCCGCGCCGCACCATCGCCAGGACCCTGGACACCCCGCTGCGCCTGCACACCGGGCTGGACCCGGCCGAACGGCGGGAGCGCTCCGCGGAGTTGCTGGAGCAGGTCGGGCTGGAGGCCGGGCACCTGGACCGCTACCCGCACGAGTTCTCCGGCGGGCAGCGCCAGCGGATCGGCATCGCCAGGGCGCTGGCCCCGCAGCCGCGTCTGATCATCGCGGACGAGCCGGTCTCCGCGCTCGACGTGTCGGTGCAGGCCCAGGTGCTCAACCTGCTGATGGAGCTGCGCGAACGGCTCGGCGTCGCCTTCCTGTTCGTCTCGCACGACCTGGCGGTGGTGCGGCACTTCTGCGACCGGGTGGCGGTGATGCACCGGGGCCGGCTGGTCGAGTCCACCGACCGGGACCGGCTGTTCGAGGCGCCGCACACCGATTACACCAGGGAACTGCTGGCGGCGGTCCACTGAGGCACGGGCGGTGCGTCGGGCCCGCCGGACGGACGGTGGTGGCAGGGAACAAGCAGGTCGTTCGCCGTTCGTTCGGCTGCGCCGGTCCGGCTCAAGGCGCTAGCGTGCTGGCGAAGTGACGTAGGAGACCGGGCAAGGAATCACCAGCCGAGGGGGCGCATGTGTCGGACGACCTGCTCATCGCAAAGATCAACCACGGGTTCGATCACCTCGACGCCGACGGCGACGGCCTGCTCACCGAACGGGACCACGTCCTGATGGGCCTGTCGGTGGCCCGCTCGCTCGGCCACCAGGAGGGCTCGGAGGCCGAGGCCCTGATAGTCCGCGCCTACCTGACGGTCTGGCACGACCTGCATCTCGCCCGGCTGCCCGCCGGTACCGAGGCGATCACCCGCGAGCAGTTCCGGTCCTCGACCGGACCGCTCGCCGACGCCCCGGAGGAGGCGCGGGAGATCTACGGCGCGCTCGCCGGAGCCTTCCTCGCCGTCGCCGACGCCGACCGCAGCGGAACGGTGGACGCCGGGGAGTTCTTCGTCTTCCAGCGCGGCCACTTCGCCGGCCTCTCCCGCGACGACGCCGACGAGGCCTTCCGTCACCTCGACACCGACGGCGACGGTGTGCTCTCGGCGGCCGAGTTCACCAGCGCGATCATCGAGTACTGGACCAGCCGCGACCCGGAGGCACCAGGCAACTGGTGGACGGGGAAGCCGCCGTACTCGCTCTGAACCCGTGGGTGCCCGACGGGCCGGGTGAGCCTGACGGGCCGAGCGCGTTTCGTGGTTCGAGTGAGCCTGACGGGCCGAGCGAGCCCGGCCGGCGGAGTGAGCCCGGCCGGCCCGATGCCGTCCCCGCGAGCCGGAAGCGTGGGGACGGCCCGCCCAGGAGGCGGCGGGGAGGGACCTGACGGGCTGAGCGATCCGGTGGGCGACGTCGGCGACCGGTTCGGACCGGCGGAGGCCTTCGTGTTCGCCTCCGCCTGACCGGCCGACCGGCCGACCGGCCGACCGAGCGGCACTCCCCCGCGGCTCGCCGCGGTCAGGCGGCCGGGACGATCCGCTCGACGACGGTGTCGACCAGCGCCGCGAGGCCGTCGACGCCCAACACCTCGGGCAGGGTGAGGTGTTCGAGGATCAGGCCGGTCATGGCGAGGTAGAGCACGACGACGGTATCCCGGCCGCCGGGGAAGCCCTCGTCCAGGTGGTAGGCGATGTTGGCCTCCAGCTGCTCCCGGACGGTGGCGGTGAGCTGGGCCCGCAGTTCGGGGCGGCGGGTGGCCTCCAGGCGCAGTTCGAGCAGCGCGAGGTAACCGGCCCGGTCGGCGGTGATGCGGCGGAGCAGGTCGTGCATCAGGGCGGTGACCAGCGCGCGGTCACGGGGGGCGCGCAGCAGCTCGGCGAGGACCGCCGGGTCCGGGGTGAGCCGGTGGTGGATGTGCCGGGCGGTCTGGTGCAGCAGGTGGTCCCGGTTGGCGAAGTAGTTGGAGGCCGTGCCGTTGGGGACGCCGGCCTGGACGTCGACCGCGCGGAAGGTGAGGCCACGGGCGCCCTCGCGGGCGAGGACCTCGATGACGGCGTCGGCGAGCGCGGTGCGGCGAGCGGGGTTCTGGACCATGGATCGATTCTCTCCTTCGCCATCACCCTGCCAACCACTACGACTGAAGTACTATGATTAGAGTTGTTCGCGGGGGGGTGCCGAACCGGCCCTCCCCGTCACCCGGACCTGCCGTCCGGCCCCCGTTCCCGACCCCGAGGACCTGCATGCGCAAGCTCAGCTACTTCGTCGGCGCCAGCATCGACGGCTTCATCGCGGCGCCGGACGGCGACCCCGACTTCCTGATGCCGTTCGTCACCGAGGACTACGCCCCGACGCTCTTCACCGAGTACCCCGAGACCATCCCCACCCCCGGCCGCGCGGCGGTCGGCATCGCGGAGGCCCCGAACAAGCGGTTCGACACCGCGCTGATGGGCCGCCGCACCTACGAACCGGGGCTGGCGATCGGTCTCACCAGCCCCTACGCTCACCTGCGGCAGATCGTCTTCTCCCGCACGCTCGGCACCAGCCCGGACCCGGCGGTCGAGGTCACCGCCGAGGACCCGCTGGGCGTCGTCCGGCGCCTGAAGCAGGAGGACGGGCTCGGCCTCTGGCTCTGCGGCGGCGCCGACCTGGCCGGCCGGCTGCTGCCCGAGATCGACGAGCTGATCGTCAAGCAGTACCCGGTGGTGGCCGGGTCGGGCGTTCCACTGTTCTCCGCGGACTTCGCGCCCCACTCCTTCACCCTCACCGACAGCCGGATCTTCGAGCGCGGGAACGTCGTGCTCACCTACGAGCGGACTGCCCCTTCGCCGGCCGGGTCGGCTTCGTAGTCCGGGGCGGCTTCGTGGTCCGAGTCGGCTTCGCAGTCCGGGACGGGCGGCTCCGGCTCCGGCTGCCGCTCACCACCAGGCAGACGCCCACCACCACGATCGCGCCGCCGGCGAGGGTCGGACCGGTCAGCGGCTCGGACAGGATCAGCCAGCCCAGCAGCACCGCCACCACCGGGTTCACGTACGCGTAGGTGCCCACCAGGGTCAGCGGGGCGTCGCGCAGCAGCCGGGAGTACGCGGTGAAGGCGAGCAGCGAGCCGAACAGCACCAGGTAGGCGAGGGCCAGCCAGGACCGGCCGGAGATCGCCCCGAGATCGAGCCCCCGCTGCTCGCCGCGGACCAGGCCGATCAGCAGGTCGCAGAAGCCGCCGGCCAGCATCTGGTAGACGCTCGCGGCGAGCACGTTGCCCGGCATCGGGATCTTCTTGCTCGCGAAGGAACCGGTCGCCCAGAGCATCGCGGCGCAGAGGATCAGGACCACGCCGACCGGCTTGACCGACCCACCGATCGCGGGGGCCGACAGGACGCCGAGGCCGACCAAGCCGAGCAGCACTCCGGCGAGTTCGGCGGGCCTCGGGCGGTCACCGCCGAGCGCCGTCAGCACGACCATCCAGAGCGGGACGGCGGCCACCAGCAGGGCGGCCAGGCCGGACGGGACGGAGGTCTCGCCGAGGACCACCAGCCCGTTGCCGCCGGTCAGCAGGAGCACGCCGACCAGCGCGGAGGAGGCGAGCTGACGCGGACCCACCTTCAGGCCCGCCGGGCCCTGCCGCACCAGGAGGTAGCCGGCCAGCAGCAGGCCGGCGGTGATGAACCGGGCGGCGGCGGAGAGGAAGGAGGGCATCGTCTCCACGGTGATCCGGATCGCCAGGTAGGTGGAGCCCCAGACGATGTAGACCACCAGGAGGGCCAGCCAGACCGCGCCGCCGAGCCGGGGGGTGGGGTGGGTGTCGGCGGGCGGGAGCGGGGCGGGGGCGCCGGGGGCGCCGGGGTCGGCCGGGTCGGCGGGGTCCGCCGAGGCCGGGCCGGGGTCGGCGGTGGCCGGGCCGGGGGTGGCCGAGGCGGGGCCGGGAGTCGCGGCCGGTTGGGAGGAAGCGGAGGGTGTCATGTGTGTCCCCCTTGGACGGTGCTGGCTGAACAGTCGCCATGACAGCGCATGGAGGGCCCGGAGCGCCAGCCGGTATCAGGAATCGGACCACAGGACGTACCGTGGGCGCTCCCCGGCGAGGAGGCCGAACCCGTGTCCGCATCCGAGGAGGCCCTGCCGTTCTTCGTGTACGGCACTCTGCGCAGCGACGGCCGCAACCACGCCGTCCATCTCGCCGGGCGCTGCGCCGACGTCCGGTCGGCGGTGCTGGAGGGCGCCGCGCTGCACGACGGCCCCGGCTTCCCGTACGCGGTGCCGGACCCGGCGCCCGGGCGCCGGATCACGGGCGAGCTGGTCACCGTGCGCCCGGGCGCGTACGCCGGGGCCCTGGAGAGCCTGGACCGGCTGGAGGAGTGCCGGGCGGACGGGACCGGGCTGTACGTGCGACGGCGGATGACGGTGCGGACGGCGGCAGGTGAGCTTCGGGAGGCCTGGGTCTACCTCGCCGGGCCGGCCGCGGCGGCTCGGCTGCGGGCACGTCCGGCGCTGATCGAGTCGGGGGACTGGGCGGAGCGGTGAGCGGGTGGCGGCGAACACGGAACAGAGTTTGAAATCTGTTATCTGTTATCTGTTATCTGAAATCTGTCGGCTGTCGGCTGTCGGCTGTCGGCTGTCGGCTGTCGGCTGTCGGCTGTCGGCTGTCGGCTGTCGGCTGTCGGCTGAAATCTGTCAGCCGTTTTCCATCGCCCGCGTGATCCCGGCACCGAAGCGCCCGCATACCGCCAGGTAGGCTGCCCCGGCCGGCAGGATCGCCGGCCCGCACCATCGCAGGACCGAACGACGAGGAGCCATCCGGTGCCCGAGCTGCCACCCCCGATCACCGTCGTCGGGATCGGGGCCGACGGCTGGCCCGGCCTCGCCGCCGGTTCCCGGGCCGCGCTGCGGGAGGCCGAAGCCGTCATCGGCGGCCCCCGCCAGCTGGACCTGCTCCCCCGCGACGAGGTCACCGCCGAGCGCGTCCCGTGGCCGTCCCCGCTGCGCCCGGCCGTCCCCGGGCTGCTCGCCGCCCACGCCGACCGCCGCGTCGCCGTCCTGGCCAGCGGCGATCCGATGTTCTACGGCATCGGCCGCACTCTCGCCGAGACCGTCGGCGCCGAGCGCCTGCGCGTCCTGCCGCACCCCTCCTCCGTCTCCTACGCCTGTTCCCGGCTCGGCTGGCCGCTGGAGGCCACCGAGGTGGTCAGCCTGGTCGGCCGCCCGCTGGACACCCTCTCGCTCGTCCTCCACCCCGGCCGCCGCCTGCTGGTGCTCAGCGCCGACGCCGCCACCCCGGCCGCCGTCGCCGAGCTGCTCACCGCCCGCGGCTACGGCACCGCCCGCCTGCGGGTGCTCGAACAGCTCGGCGCCCCCGCCGAACGCCACCTGGACGGTCCCGCCGACGGCTGGCCGCACCCGCCCGGCGACCCGCTGAACGTCATCGCCGTCGACCTCGGCGACGGCCCCCGCACCTCACTCGTCCCCGGCCTGCCCGACGCCGCGTACGAGAGCGACGGGCAGCTCACCAAGCGCCACGTCCGCGCCGCGACCCTCGCCACCCTGGCCCCCTCCCCCGGCGAACTGCTCTGGGACGTCGGCGGCGGCTCCGGCTCGATCGCCATCGAGTGGCTGCGCGCCCACCGCGACTGCCGTGCCGTCAGCATCGAGCGCGACCCGGCACGGGCCGAGCGGATCGCCCGCAACGCCGCCGCCCTCGGCGTGCCCCGGCTCCGGGTGGTGACCGGGCCTGCCCCCGCGGCGCTCGCCGAACTCCCCGCCCCGGACGCCGTGTTCATCGGCGGCGGCCTCACCGCGCCCGGCCTGCTGGACGGTTGCTGGGCCGCGCTGCGCCCGGGCGGCCGGATCGTCGCCAACACCGTGACGCTGGAGTCCGAGGCGCTGCTCACCGAGTGGTACCGGCGCCACGGCGGGGAGCTCGTCAAACTCTCCGTCGCCCACGCCGTCCCGGTGGGCGGCTTCACCGGGTGGCGCCAGGCCATGCCGGTGACCCAGTGGTCCGCCGTCAAGCCCGACGCCCGCGAGCCCGACGCCCACAAGCCCGACCCCGTCAGGCCCGACACCCCTCAGGAGAACGCCTCGTGACCGTCCACTTCATCGGAGCAGGCCCGGGCGCCGCCGACCTGATCACCCTGCGCGGCCAGCGCATCCTGGCCCGCGCCGAGGTCTGCCTGTACGCCGGCAGCCTCGTCCCGCGCGAGCTGCTGGACGAGTGCCCGCCCGGCGCCCGGCTGATCGACACCGCGCAGCTCAACCTGGACCAGATCACCGCCGAGCTGGTCGCCGCCCACGAGGCCGGCCAGGACGTGGCCCGGCTGCACTCCGGGGACCCGTCCGTCTTCTCCGCCGTCGCCGAGCAGATGCGCCGCCTGGACGCGGCCGGCGTGCCGTACGAGGTGGTCCCCGGCGTGCCCGCCTTCGCCGCCGCCGCGGCCGCGCTGAAGCGGGAGTTGACCGTCCCGACCGTCGGCCAGACCGTCATCCTCACCCGGATCGCCAAGCGCGCCACCCCGATGCCCGAGGGCGAGGACCTCGCCACCCTCGGCCGCAGCGGCGCCCTGCTGGTGCTGCACCTGGCCGCCGGCTACGTGGACGACGTGGTCGAGCAGTTGCTCCCGCACTACGGCGCCGACTGCCCGGCCGCCGTGGTCGCGATGGCCAGCCGCCCCGACGAACTGGTGCTGCGCGGCACCGTCGGCGACATCGCCGAGCAGGTCAAGGCGGCGGGCGTGGTCCGCACCGCCGTCATCATCGTCGGCCGCACCCTGGCCGCCGGGCAGTTCCGCGACAGCCACCTCTACTCGGCGGACCGCGAGCGCCCGCACGAGCCCTGCGGGGCGTGATGCGCCACCTGCTCATCCTCGGCGGGACCACCGAAGGGCGGACGCTGGCCGCCGAACTCGCCCCGATCGCACACCGGGTCACCAGCTCGCTGGCCGGCCGGGTCGCCCAACCCCGGCTGCCCGTCGGGGAGGTGCGGATCGGCGGCTTCGGCGGGCCCGAGGGCCTGGCCGACTGGCTGCGCGCGGAGCACGTGGACGCGGTGGTCGACGCCACCCACCCGTTCGCCGCCGGCATCTCGCGGAACGCCGCCCTCGCGGCCGCCGCCACCGGCGTCCCCCTGCTGGTGCTGCGCCGTCCCGGCTTCACCAGGGCGGACGGGGACCGCTGGCTCCCCGCCCCCTCGCTCGCCGCGGCGGCCGACCTGCTGCCCCGTCGCGGGGAGCGGGTCTTCCTGACCATCGGCCGGCAGGGCGTCGCCGCCTTCTCCCATCTCGACGGGCTCCACTTCCTCGCCCGCTCGGTGGACCCACCCGAGCCCCCGGTGCCGCCCTCGTTCGAAGTCCTGCTGGACCGCGGGCCGTTCACGCTGGAGGGCGAACTGTCGCTGCTGCGCGAACACCGGATCGACCTGCTGGTCACCAAGGACAGCGGCGGCGCCGCGACCGCCCCCAAGCTCACCGCCGCCCGCCGGCTCCGGCTGCCCGTCGTCATCGTGGAGCGCCCGCCGGTCCCCGCCGGCGTACCGGTCGTCCCGGACGTCCCGGGCGCGGTCCGCTGGCTGGAGCAACTGCGGTAGAACCAGCACGACCACGGCCCCCGCCGTGGTCGCCGTGAAATTCCGGGCGGGCTCGTCGCGCGCGGGGCAGGATGGCCCGATGACCGATGATCAGCGCACCCGGACTCCCCGCACCGCCGACGAACGCGCCACGCTGGCAGGCTTCCTGGACTACCAGCGCGACACCCTCGCGATGAAGTGCGCGGGCCTCACCACGGAACAGCTCCGCGCCCGCGCACTGGAACCCTCGGGGCTCTCCCTGCTCGGCCTGGTCCGCCACCTCGCCGAGGTGGAGCGCAGCTGGTTCCGCAACGTCCTCAACGACGAAGGCCAGCCCGGCTTCTGGAAGCATCCGGACGGGTCCTTCGCCGAGTTCGACACCGACACCGCCGACCCGGACGAGGCCTTCGCCGTCTGGCGCCGCGAGTGCGACCACGCCAGGGAACTCGTCGCCGCCGCGGAGTCGTTGGACGTCCTGGGCCACTACGGCGAGGAGGTCTTCTCGCTCCGCTGGATCCTCACCCACATGATCGAGGAGTACGCCCGCCACAACGGCCACGCCGACCTCCTCCGCGAACACCTCGACGGCACCACCGGCGAGTAGCGCCGGACGGCCGGCACCGGGAATTGGGCTGGTCCGGGAGCGGCGCTCGGTCCGGGCGTTGAACAACCCGGTGTTCGTGGAGTACCTGAACACCGGGCTGGAGGTTGCCTTGTTGCTGACCGGCCTCGAAGGGTGAGGCCGGTCAGCGACATGACGGACTGTCAGATGTCGCGGAAGGTCTCGATCTGGGCGCCGATGGAGTTGAGGCGCTCGGCGAGGTCCTCGTAGCCGCGGTTGATGACGTAGACGTTGCGCAGGACGGAGGTGCCCTGGGCGGCGAGCATCGCGAGCAGGATCACCACGGCGGGGCGCAGGGCCGGCGGGCACATCATCTCGGCGGCGCGCCAGCGGGTCGGGCCCTGGACCAGCACGCGGTGCGGGTCGAGGAGCTTGACATCCGCGCCCAGGCGGGTCAGCTCGGTCAGGTAGATCGCGCGGTTGTCGTACACCCAGTCGTGGATCATCGTGGTGCCGTGCGCGGCCGCGGCGATGGCGGCGAAGAACGGCACGTTGTCGATGTTGATGCCGGGGAACGGCATCGGGTGGATGGTGTCGATCGGCGCGGTCAGCTTGGAGGGGCGCACGGTGAGGTCGACCAGGCGGGTGTGGCCGTTGTGGGCCCGGTACTCGGGGGTGCGGTCGTAGTCGAGCCCCATGCCCTCCAGCACCGCGAGCTCGATCTCCAGGAACTCGATCGGCACCCGTCGGATGGTCAGCTCGGAGGAGGTGACGACGGCGGCGGCGAGCAGGCTCATCGCCTCCACCGGGTCCTCGGCCGGGGTGTAGTCGACGTCGCAGGTGATCTCGGGGACGCCGTGCACGGTGAGGGTGGTGGTGCCGATGCCCTCGATCTTCACGCCCAGCTTCTCCAGGAAGAAGCAGAGGTCCTGGACCATGTAGTTGGGCGAGGCGTTGCGGATGACGCTGACGCCGTCGTGCCGCGCGGCGGCCAGCAGGGCGTTCTCGGTGACGGTGTCCCCGCGCTCGGTCAGCACGATCGGGCGGTCCATCGGGGCACCCGGCTCGACCGAGGCGTGGTAGGCGCCGCCGGTGGTGGCGACCTCCAGGCCGAAGCGGCGCAGCGCCGTCAGGTGCGGCTGCACGGTGCGGGTGCCGAGGTCGCAGCCGCCCGCGTACGGGATGGCGAAGGACTGGGCGCGGTGCATCAGCGGGCCGAGGAACATCAGCACGCTGCGGGTGCGGCGGGCCGCCTCGACGTCCATCGCCGCGAGGTCCAGCTCGGCGGGCGGGGTGAGTTCGAGGTCGCGGCCGTCGTTGATCCAGCGGCTCCTGACGCCGATGCTGGTGAGCACCTCGAGGATGCGGTAGACCTCCTCGATCCTCGCGACGCTGCGGATCGTGGTGCGGCCGGTGGTCAGCAGCGAGGCGCAGAGGATCGCCACGCAGGCGTTCTTGCTGCTGCGGACGTCGATCGCGCCGGAGAGCCGGGTGCCGCCTGCGACGCGCAGGTGCATCGGGCCGGAGTAGCCGAGGGAGACGATCTCGCTGTCGAGGGCTTCGCCGATGCGGGCGATCATCTCAAGGCTGACGTTCTGCTTGCCCTGTTCGATGCGGTTGACCGCGCTCTGGCTGGTTCCGAGCGCCTCGCCGAGCTGCGCCTGAGACCAGCCACGGTGCTGGCGCGCGGTGCGGATGAGGGTGCCGATACGGGTGAGGTAGTCGCCTGTCACTCGCCAGACGATATCTCATGGTTGAGATGACGACAGAATCGGGGCTCGGCGCGCTGCTCCATTTGCCCGATTCTCGCCCCGTATGGACGTCAGTTCTTCACATCACCAGGTGATGTTGTCGCGCCATCGTGACACTCGTGACATTGTCACGCCCCGAGCGGCTCCGCCCGGCCGACGACGGTGCCCGCCCGGTCGATGCAGATGACGTCCACCGCGACCGGCGAGCCCAGCAGCACGCCGAGCGCCGTCGCCCGGGCCGCCTCGGCGACCAGATCCCCGAGCGGCACCCCCGCCGCACCGCACAACTGCACCGCCTCCAGTGCGGTGTTGGCGCCCGCGACCGCTGCGGCCAGCGCCTCGTCCGCCCCGCCCCGACGGGCCAGTTCGGCCAGGTACCCCTTGTCCACCTGGGAGCGCGCCGAGTGCAGGTCGAGGTGGCCGGCCGCGAGCTTGGACAGCTTGGCGAAGCCGCCCGCGATGGTCAGCCGGGGCACCGGGTGGCGCTTGAGGTACTTGAGCACGGCACCCGCGAAGTCGCCCATGTCCAGCAGCGCGTCCTCGGGCAGCCCGTGCTCCGCGACCGCGACCTTCTCCGAGGTCGAACCGGTGCAACCCGCCACGTGGGTGCGCCCGGCCGCCCGGGCCACGTCCACGCCGCGGCGGATGGAGTCGATCCAGGCCGAGCAGGAGTAGGGGACGACCACCCCGGTCGTCCCGAGGATGGACAGGCCGCCGAGGATGCCGAGCCGGGGGTTCCAGGTGGAGCGGGCGATCTCCGCACCGTGGTCGACGGAGATCTCGACCACCACGTCCCCGCTGCCGCCGTGCACGGCTGCCACCTGGGCGACGGCGTCCCGGATCATCTGCCGGGGCACCGGGTTGATCGCGGGCTCGCCGACGGGCAGCGGAAGACCGGCCTTGGTGACCGTCCCCACCCCTGGACCGGCCCGGAACACCACCCCGGTGCCGGGCTCGCCGGACCGTACGGTCGAACGGACCAGTGCGCCGTGGGTGACGTCGGGGTCGTCGCCCGCGTCCTTGACCACTCCGGCCATGGCGGCGGTCCGCTTCTCGACGCCCGGCTCTTCGGTTGCGGCCGGCTCCCCGGCGACGGTTCGCTCATTGTCGACGGGCCGCTCATCGTCGACGGCTGACGGCTTGCCGCCCGTCAACGGCTCGCGGACGGTCAGCTCCTCGGCGGCGAGGGCGAAGGCGGGCTGCTGTCCCTTGGGCAGGGTGATGACCACCGGGTCCGGGAACTCGCCGGTGAGCAGCGCGGTGTAGGCGGCCTTGGTGGCGGCGGTGGCGCAGGCGCCCGTCGTCCAGCCGGGCCGCAGGCCGCTGCTCTTCAGCTGGCCTGCCCGGCCGCCCGCTCCGGATTCCGCCCCGGCTCCCGCTGCGGCCACCTGCGCCCCGTTTCCGACGGCGCCCGCGCCGTCCTGCTCCGTCCCGGCGTCCGCACCGGCCGCCGTCGCCGATTTTCCCCCACCCGGCCGGGCCGGACCCGACCGGGGTGGCGGTCGCCGGGTCGGGCGCGAGCTGCGGGGATGCCGCTCCGCACCCCGGCGGGCGAGCCCCGAGCAGCCGGGCGAGCCGGGGCTGCACCCGTGCGCGAGACGCGGAGGAGGCGCCGCTCCGCGTTCCCCAAGAGTTCGCTGCACGACTCTCGCCGCCACGCCTACCAGTGAGTAATCTGGCGGTCCGCCAGAAGCGGGTTCATGACAGACGTGGGCCCGGACGAGGGCTCACCTCCTCGCCGGGCCATCAGCATGTGGGGGTTTTTGTGGCAGGGATGAGTCGGCGCACGTTCCTCACCGGTACGTCGGTGGCCGCCGCCTGGTCGGCCTTGTCGCTGGGCGGCGCGCAGTTCGCCTCGGCCGCGGCGCGCGACCGGGCGCTGGCGACGACCGCCGCACGGGCGGTCAAGGTCACCGGGACGACGCTGGAGCAGGTGGCCACGCCGGTCGGCACCGGCGGCTACAAGCGGCTGACGGCGGGACCGGGCTGGCCGCTGGTGGTGCGCGGAGACCTCGCGGCGGCGGCCACCGGACGGGACGACCGCAGAACCGGCCTGGCCAGCTTCGTCCAGTTCAGCGACCTGCACCTGGTGGACACCGAGTCCCCGGTGCGCTTCGAGTACCTGGCCAAGCTCAACGGCAGCGCGTACCGGCCGCAGGAGGCCCTGAACGCCCGCGGTGTCTCGGCGCTCGTCGAGCGCGTCAACTCGCTCGCCGGCGGCCCGTACACCGGGATGCCGTTCAGCATGGTGATGACCACCGGTGACAACACCGACAACCACGAGGTCGCCGAACTCGACTGGTACCTCAAGGTCATGGGCGGCGGCCGGCTGGCTCAGAGCACCGGCGACCCCGGCCGCTACGAGGGCGTCCAGAACTCCGGCAACGCCGCCTACTGGAACCCCGAACTCGCCTACAGCGACGGCTACAAGGCGAAGGGCTTCCCGCAGATACCCGACTTCCTGTCCGCCGCCGGCCGGCCCTTCGACGCGCCGGGACTGCGCACACCCTGGTACACCACGGTCGGCAACCACGACGACAGCATCGAGGGCTCGCTGCCCGACCTCGGGCTGCTGAACGACCTCTACACCGGCCAGTACAAGCTGGAGGGCTGCGACGACGCCACGGCCGCCCAGCTGATGGACTCGCTGCGCCGCGACCCGGCGGGCGCCGTGCTGCTGCTGGCGAAGCTGATCGCCAACGGCGAGGCGGTGCGCCGGATCACCCCGGACGAGCGCCGGAAGCCGTTCACGCTCAAGGAGTTCGCCAAGGCCCACCTGAACCCGGCGGTCACCGGCGCCGGTCCGTACGGGCACGGCTTCACCTCGGACATGGCGAACAGCGGCAAGCTCTACTACACCTTCCGCATCTCGGAGAAGGTGGTCGGCATCAGCCTGGACACCACCAACCAGGCCGGGTTCGCCGACGGTTCGCTGGGCACCGCGCAACTGCGCTGGCTGGAGCAGCAGTTGCAGGCGCACAGCGGGCACTGGTACGACG
Source organism: Kitasatospora sp. NPDC036993 (assembly GCF_055607525.1). NCBI lineage: Bacteria > Bacillati > Actinomycetota > Actinomycetes > Kitasatosporales > Streptomycetaceae > Kitasatospora > Kitasatospora sp. NPDC036993. Next base: position 101,118 of record NZ_JBVJRP010000002.1, read on the forward strand.
CCGACGGGCGCAAGGTGACCGGTGGGAGCACGGACGAGCTGGTCCTCGTCTTCAGCCACCACACCAGCGGCACGATGGGCAACCTGCTGCCGGACCCGCGCAACGTCTTCGAGAAGCGGCACGACGGCAACGAACTGGTGGCGCTGCTCCAGCGCTACCCGAACGTGGTCGCGTGGGTGAACGGGCACACCCACATGAACAAGATCACGCCGCACGGCCACGCGGTGCCGGAGCGGGCGTTCTGGGAGGTCAACACCGCCTCGCACATCGACTACCCGCAGCACGGACGGATCATCGAGATCGCGGACAACGGGGACGGCACGCTCTCGCTGTTCACCACGCTGATCGAGTCCTCCGCGCCGTACGGGACGGACTTCGGCGGCACCTCGGACGCCAACCTCGCCGCGCTCTACCGCGAGCTGTCGTACAACGACCCGAACGGCCGCCCGACGGCGCTGCTCGGCGCGGGCCAGGACCACAACACCGAGCTGCTGATCGCCAAGCCGACCCGATAGCGGTCGGGGGGCGGGGTTCGGGGCGCGGGACGTGGGCGGGGCCGACCGGCTGAGGACAGCTGACAGCTGACAGAAAACGGATGACAGATGACAGCGAACAGATTTCATCATCTGTTCGCTGTCATCTGTCGCCCGTCACTCCTCCGGGTAGCGCCGAGGGGTCCAGACGACCTCCACGCCGCCGCCCCGTTCGACCGCCCGGGTCTGCGAGGAGCCGATCAGCAGGATGGTCCGCATGTCGACCAGCGCCGGGTCCAGCTCGCCCAGCCGGACGATCCGCACCCGCTCGGTCGGGCCGCCGACGTCGCGGGCCATCACCACCGGCGTCTCCGGCGCCCGGTACTCCAGCAGGAGGTCCCTGGCGAGCCCGACCTGGGTGGTCCTGGACTTCGACCCCGGGTTGTACAGCGCGAGCACCAGGTCCGCCTCGGCGGCGGCGCGCAGCCGCTTCGCCACCACGTCCCACGGCTTGAGCCGGTCCGAGAGCGACACCGTCGCGTAGTCGTGCCCGAGCGGGGCGCCCGCCCGGGAGGCGGCCGCGTGGGCGGCGGTCATGCCGGGGAGCACCCGTACCGGGATGTCCCGGTACGCCTCCTCACAGGCGACCTCCAGTACCGCGGTGGCCATCGCGAACACCCCGGGGTCCCCCGAGGAGACCACCGCGACGCGGTGCCCGCGCCGGGCCAGGTCGAGGGCGAACTCGGCGCGCTCCGACTCCACCTTGTTGTCCGAGCCGTGCCGCTGCTGCCCCGGCCGCTCCGGCACCCGGTCCAGATAGGTGGTGTAGCCGACCAGGTCGGTCGCCTGGGCCAGCGCCCCGCGCGCCTCGGCGGTCAGCCAGAGCGGACCGGCCGGCCCGGTGCCGACCACGGTCACACTGCCGACGCCGTCCGACAGCCGGACCTCCGGCTCCAGCGGCGCGACCCTGCTCGGCAGCACCGCGACCGAGAAGTACGGCACCGTCTCGTCGTCGACCTCCGTGAGCGGCAGGACCCGCTCCCCCGCCATGAAGGCCCGTTCCACGTACTGCGCATCGGCCAGTCGCCCGGCCCGCTCCAGGGCCCGGCGGACGGTCGGGAAGGTGCGTCCCAGCTTCATGATCACGGCCGAGTCGGCGGCCGCGATCCGCGCCGTCAGCTCCTCCTCGGGCAGCGTGCCCGGGATGACGGTGAGCGTCTCCTCGGCCTCGGTCAGCGGCTGCCCGAGCCGGGCGGCTGCCGCGCTGAGCGAGGTCACGCCGGGCACCACCTCGGTCGGGTAGCGGTGCGCGAGCCGCTTGTGCATGTGCTGGTAGGAGCCGTAGAAGAGCGGATCGCCCTCGGCGAGGACCACCACGTCGCGCCCGGCGTCCAGGTGGGCGGCCAGCCGGGCGGCGGCCTCCTCGTAGAAGTCGTCCAGCGCGCCCCGGTAGCCGCCCGGGTGGTCGGTGCTCTCGACGGTGAGTGGGTAGACCAGCTTCTCCTCGATCTGGCCGCCCGCCAGGTACCGTTCGGCGATCGAGCGCGCGATGGACCGGCCGTGCCGGGCGCTGTGGTAGGCCACCACGTCGGCCTTGCCGATGAGTTCGGCGGCGCGGACGGTCACCAGCGACGGATCGCCCGGGCCGAGCCCGACGCCGTACAGCCGACCCGTGGGATTCTGACGCTCCGTCATTCTTCTTCGCTCGCAATCGCGTTGACGGCGGCGGCGGCCATCGCGCTGCCGCCGCGCCGACCGCGCACCACCAGGTGCTCCAGGCCGGAGGGGTGCTCGGCCAGGGCCTGCTTGGACTCGGCGGCACCGATGAAGCCGACCGGGACGCCGATCACCGCGGCCGGTCGCGGCGCGCCCGCCTCGATCATCTCCAGCAACCGGAACAGCGAGGTCGGCGCGTTGCCGACGGCCACCACCGCGCCCTCCAGCCGGGGCAGCCACAGCTCCATGGCCGCGGCGCTGCGGGTGTTGCCCATCGCCCGGGCGAGATCGGGCACCGACGGGTCGGCGAGGGTGCAGATCACCTCGTTGTCGGCGGGCAGCCGCTTGCGGGTGACACCGCTCGCGACCATGTTGACGTCGCAGAGGATCGGCGCACCGGCGCGCAGCGCGGCGCGCGCGGAGGCGACCACGCCGGGCGAGTACACCAGGTCCCCGACCAGGTCGACCATCCCGCAGGCGTGGATCATCCGCACCGCGACCTGGGAGACGTCCGCCGGGAGGGCGGCCAGATCGGCCTCCGCGCGGATGGTGGCAAAGGACTGGCGGTAGATGGACGCGCCGTCCTTCTCGTACTCGATCACTTCGTGGTCCTCCTGGCCCCGGCAACAGCCTCGGCCATCTCCTCGTTCGTCACATCGACGCCCGTCACGTGGACGTTCGTCGCATCGGTGCTCGTCACATCAATGCTCATCGGATCAGTGCTCGTCGGATCGGCGCTCACCGGATCAGCGCTCGTCGGATCGGCGCTCACCGGATCAGCGCTCGTCGGATCGGCGACGGTCGCGGTCGCCGTCGCGCCCACGCGCGCCCCGTTCACCGTCACCCGGTAGCCGCGCCCGGTCGCGAGCACGTCCACCCACCGCCCGGCCGGGTGGCCGCAGCGCCGTTCACAGCCCGACCAGTGGACGGGCAGCCCCGCACCGGCCCGCACGGCAGTACCGGCGTCCAGCGCCCGGGCCGCGTCCGTGCGGACGTCGGCCAGCGACTTGGCGCAGCCAGGCAGCCCGGTGCACGCGGTGGCCCGTTCCCAGGCCGAGCCCGGCTCGGTACGGAACCCGGCCGCGGCGAGCGCGGGCAGCCGGTCGGCCGTCGCGCCGGGCAGCACCGCCCCGCGCCAGGGCGTCAGCCGCAGTTCGCCCGCCGAGGCGGCGACCAGCGCCCGCCACTGCCCGGCGCTCGCCCGGCCGAAGCGCAGCCCCACCGAGAGCCCGCCGGGCAGCGCGCCGACGGCGGGCACCGAGCCGGCGAAGGCCGGCAGCGGCACCGAGCCGGCCGGCCGCAGTTCGGGCACCTCGCGCAGGTGCCAGGCCTTGCGTCCGTTCGTCCGCAGCGCCTCCAGGAAGGAGCGGGCCGCGTCCAGCACGGCCGTGACCTCCCGCCCGGCCTCGACCGGGTGCCCGTGACCGTCGCGTCCGAGGCGCAGCAGCCGGGCGCCGTCCGGGCCTGCGATCAATGTCACATCGGCGTCGAGCGCGGCGACGTCGCCCCGCCCGTCGTCCAGCGCGAACAGGAACTTGCCGGAGAGCCCGGCCGCCCAGCCGCTCGCGCACAGTCGCGCGTCCAGTTCCCGCACCCAGGCCTGCACATCGGCGCCTCCCGAGGCGCCTGCGGAAGCGGTGCCCGAGGCGGTTCCCGAGGCGATCCCGGCGGCGTCCTCGACCGCGCCCAGTCCGGCCAGCGGCGAGGCGACGATGTTGCGGACCCGCTCGTGGGTGTCCGAGGGCAGCAGGGCGACGGCGCGCAGCCGCTCGGCGAGTTCGGCCGCACAGTGCGAAGCCAGGCCGCGCAGCTGGACGTTGCCGCGCGAGGTGGTCTCCAGTTCGCCGTCGCCGAGGACCTCGGACGCCTCGGCCAGCGCGAGCGCCTGACGGTCCGTCAACAGGCCGCCGGGCAGGCGGATCCGGGCCAGGGCGCCGTCGTCGGCCGCATGCAGACGAAGCGCCCCGGGGCAGGCGTCCGCACGCCCCCGGTCGGGCACCTCCCGGTCGGGTCCTGCGGCGCCCGGCGCGGTGGCGTCGGGTGTCGGTGGCATGGCGGCGAGCATACAGATGATCCGATCGCTTGCCTCCGTCCGCTGCATCACACCCCGGCCTCGCGACCCGCCCCGCGCGTCGGCGTCCGAAAGCTCACCCTCCCCCAGGTCAGCCGCACCCCGTACGATGCTGGCGGGCGGCCCCCGCGGGCCGTCCGTACGCCAGCGACGGCGCAGGGGAGGAAACCGGTGCGAACCCGGTGCGGTCCCGCCACTGTGACCGCGGTTCACCGGTAGACCGGTCGGCCCGCGGAAGCCAGGAACTCCTGCCGTCCTCTCACCGGCCCGGGGCGCGGACCCCGAGGAAGGCAGAAATGTCCCAGCGCTGTCGCATGCCCGCGCTCGCGTCCCCGGCCGCCACCACGGCCGTTCCGGCCACCGTCACGACCGCTCCGGTCGACGCCCCGGCCGTCCAGGCCGCCACCGCGGCCGACCCGGCCCAGATCCCGGCCACCCTGGCCACCGAAGAGGCCGGGAGGGCCTTCGCATGATCCTGCTGCTGTCGACGTCCGACACCGACCTGCTCAGCGCCCGCGCGTCCGAGGGCCCGGTGCGCTACCGGCTCGGCAACCCGGCCCGGCTCACCCCGGACGACCTGCCCGCACTGCTGGAGGGCACCGAACTCGTCGTGGTCCGCCTGCTCGGCGGGCGCCGCGCCTGGCAGGAGGGCCTGGACGCGCTGCTGGCCGGCCCCCGCCCGGTGGTGGTGCTGACGGGTGAGCAGGCCCCCGACGCCCAGCTGATGGAGCTGTCCACCGTCCCGGCCGGCATCGCCGCCGAGGCGCACGCCTACCTCGCCCACGGCGGCGCGGCCAACCTGGCCGAGCTGGGCGCGTTCCTCTCCGACACCGTGCTGCTGACCGGCCACGGCTTCGCCCCGCCCGCCTCCGCCCCGGCCTGGGGCCCGCTGGAGCGCGAAACCCGTACGAGCGAGGGCCCGACCGTCGCGGTGCTCTACTACCGCGCCCACCACATGAGCGGCAACACCGCCTTCGTGGAGACCCTCTGCCGGGCCGTCGAGGACCGGGGTGCCCGGGCCAGGGCCTACTACTGCGCCTCGCTGCGCGGCGCCGAGCCCGAGCTGCTCGCCGCGCTCGGCGAGGCGGACGCGATCGTCACCACCGTGCTCGCGGCCGGCGGCACCCGCCCGGCCGACGCCCAGGCCGGCGGCGACGAGGAGGCCTGGGACGCGGGCGCGCTGGCCGCCCTCGACCGCCCGATCCTCCAGGCGCTCTGCCTCACCTGGTCGCGCGCCCAGTGGGAGGCCAGCGACGACGGCCTGTCCCCTTTGGACACCACCACCCAGATCGCGGTGCCGGAGTTCGACGGCCGGCTGATCACCGTCCCGTTCTCCTTCAAGGAGCTGGACGAGGACGGCCTCACCGTCTACGCCGCCGACCCGGAGCGCGCCGCCCGGGTGGCCGGCACCGCCGTCAAGCACGCCCGGCTGCGGTACGTCCCGGCCGCCGAGCGCCGGCTCGCCCTGGTGTTGTCCGCGTACCCGACCAAGCACTCCCGGGTCGGCAACGCCGTCGGCCTGGACACCCCGGCCAGCGCGGTGCGGCTGCTGGAGCGGCTGCGCGCGGAGGGCATGGACCTCGGCGACGACCTGCCCGGCTTCCACACCCGCGCCGACGACGAGGGGCACGAGGGCGACGCGCTGATCCACGCCCTGATCGCGGCCGGCGGCTACGACCAGGACTGGCTCACCGAGGACCAGCTGGCCCGCAACCCGGTGCGCATCCCGGCCGCCGACTACCGCCGCTGGTACGCCACCCTCCCGCAGGGCCTGCGCGAGCACGTCGAGGAGCACTGGGGCCCGGCCCCCGGCGAGCTGTACGTCGACCGTTCGCAGAACCCGGACGGCGACATCGTGCTGGCCGCGATCCGCTCCGGGAACCTGCTGGTGCTCATCCAGCCGCCGCGCGGCTTCGGTGAGAACCCGGTCGCCATCTACCACGACCCCGACCTGCCGCCCAGCCACCACTACCTGGCCGCCTACCGCTGGATCGAGGCGGCCCGGGAGGACGGCGGCTTCGGCGCCGACGCCGTGATCCACCTCGGCAAGCACGGCAACCTGGAGTGGCTGCCCGGCAAGACCGCCGCGCTGTCCGCCGAGTGCGGCCCCGACGCCGTCCTCGGCGACCTGCCGCTGGTCTACCCGTTCCTGGTCAACGACCCGGGCGAGGGCACCCAGGCCAAGCGCCGCGCCCACGCCACGCTCGTCGACCACCTCGTCCCGCCGATGGCCCGCGCCGACTCCTACGGCGACATCGCCCGCCTGGAGCAGCTGCTGGACGAGCACTCCAACATCGCCGCGATGGACCCGGCCAAGCTGCCCGCGATCCGCGCCCAGATCTGGACGCTGATCCAGGCCGCCAAGCTCGACCACGACCTCGGCCTGGCCGAGCGGCCCGAGGACGACGGCTTCGACGACTTCCTGCTGCACGTCGACGGCTGGCTCTGCGAGGTCAAGGACGCCCAGATCCGCGACGGCCTGCATGTCCTGGGCCAGGCCCCGGCCGGCACCGACCGGGTCAACATCGTGCTCGCCATCCTGCGCGCCCGGCAGATCTGGGGCGGCGTCAGCGCGCTGCCCGGCCTGCGCGAGGCGCTCGGCCTGGACGAGTCGGCCCCGACCCTGGGCGCCACCGACGCGGCCGAGGCCGAGGCCCGCGCCCTGGTCGAGGCGATGGAGGCGGAGGACTGGGCGCCCGAGGCGGTGGAGAAGGTCATCGTCGCACTGCCGGAGGCCGTCCGGGACGCCGTCCGCGAGGTGCTGGCCTTCGCCGCCACCCAGGTGGTGCCTCGACTGGCCGCCACCACCGACGAGCTGGACGCCGTGCTGCACGCGCTCCAGGGCGGCTTCGTCCCGGCCGGCCCGTCCGGCTCGCCGCTGCGCGGCCTGGTCAACGTGCTGCCGACCGGCCGCAACTTCTACTCGGTCGACCCGAAGGCCGTCCCCAGCAAGCTCGCCTGGGAGACCGGCCAGGCGCTCGCCGCCTCGCTGGTCGAGCGCTACCGCGCGGACAACGACGGCGCCTACCCGCCCTCGGTCGGGCTCTCGCTCTGGGGCACCAGCGCGATGCGCACCGCCGGCGACGACATCGCCGAGGCCTTCGCGCTGCTCGGCGTCCGCCCGGTCTGGGACGACGCCTCCCGCCGGGTCACCGGTCTGGAGCCGATCCCGCAGGCCGAGCTGGGGCGCCCGCGCATCGACGTCACGCTGCGCATCTCCGGCTTCTTCCGGGACGCCTTCCCGCACGTGGTCGCCCTGCTGGACGACGCGGTGCGCCTGGCCGCCGCCCAGGAGGAGGACGACGCGGACAACTTCGTCCGGGCCCACGTCCAGGCCGACCTCGCGGTCCACGGCGACGAGCGCAAGGCCACCGTCCGCGTGTTCGGCTCCCGCCCCGGCACGTACGGGGCCGGGCTGCTCCAGCTGATCGACAGCCGGGACTGGCGCACCGACGCCGACCTGGCCGAGGTGTACACGGTCTGGGGCGGCTACGCGTACGGCCGCGGGCTGGACGGGCGCCCGGCCCGCGAGGAGATGGAGACCGCGTACAAGCGGATCACCGTCGCCGCGAAGAACACCGACACCCGCGAGCACGACATCGCCGACTCGGACGACTACTTCCAGTACCACGGCGGCATGGTGGCCACCGTGCGCGCCCTCACCGGCAAGGCGCCGACCGCCTACATCGGCGACTCGACCCGCCCGGAGACCGTCCGCACCCGCACTCTGACCGAGGAGGCCGCCCGCGTCTTCCGAGCCCGGGTGGTCAACCCGCGCTGGATCGAGGCGATGCGGCGCCACGGGTACAAGGGCGCCTTCGAGATGGCCGCGACGGTGGACTACCTGTTCGGCTACGACGCCACCACGGGCGTGGTCGCGGACTGGATGTACGAGAAGCTGACCCAGGAGTACGTGCTCGACCCGGTCAACCGGGAGTTCCTCGCGGGCGCCAACCCGTGGGCGCTGCACGGGATCAGCGAGCGACTGCTGGAGGCGGCGAGCCGCGGGCTGTGGGAGCAGCCGGACCCGGAGCTGATCGCGCAGTTGCAGGCCGCGTTCCTGGAGACCGAGGGTGACCTGGAGGGCGGCAGCGAGGACTGAGGCCGGGTGAGGCGACCCGGGGCGTGCCCACGGCAGGCCGCCCCGGGTCGATCGCTGCACGACTCGTCGTTTCTGACAGACCGCTCGTTCGACCGGTGCCATGGGTGCCATCAGTTCCATCGGTGCCAGGGGTTCCATCAGTTCCGGAGATGGCGTTCTCTTCACCCGTTCGGCCGATCGGCGTACTGGTGGTACACGCCGTCCAAGCGGACAATACGGGTCATGTCGCGTCGCTCCGCTCCCACCAGCCCGGCCCTGAGCACGCCTGCCGCCGGGGAACGGGAGCCGCACCCGCCGCATCCGTACCGCGCGCGGATCGGCGCGCTGGCCGCCGGGGCGGTGCCGGTGCTCGCCTTCCCCGCCCCCGGGCAGGCCTGGCTGGCCTGGGTCGCGCTCGTCCCCGGACTGCTGCTGATGCAGCGGGCGCCCTCGGGGCGGGAGGCGGCGGTGCGCGGCTGGTGGTTCGGCGCGGGGTTCATCCTGACCGCGATGTACTGGCTGGTCCCGTCCATCGGGCCTGGGCTGCCAGTGCTCGCGGTGCTGTTCGGGGCGCTCCAGGGCGCCGTCGGGTACGCCGTGCACCGGCTGCTGCACCCGCGGCTGACCGCCCGTCGGGCGCTGCTCGCACTGGCGGTCGTGCCGGCGGTCTGGGTGACCACCGAGTACGCGCGTTCCTGGCCAGCGCTCGGCGGGCCGTGGGCGCTGCTCGGAGCGACCCAGTGGCAGCATCCGGCGGTCCTCGCGCTGGCCTCGGCCGGCGGGATCTGGCTGGTCAGCGCGGCGGTGGCGGCCGTGAACACCGGGGTGCTGATCGCGCTGACCGCGGTGCACTGGCGGCCGCGGGCCGTCGCCGCCGGGGCGGCCGTGCTGGTGCTCGCTTCCGGCCCGCTGCTGTTCGCGCTGCGCGAGGCGCCCGCCGGGGACGGGGCGGTGAGCGTGGCGCTGGTCCAGCCCGGCATCGTCGAGGACCCCCGGGCCAGGTTCGAGGCGAGCGCGCGGATCACGGCCGGGCTGGTCGGACAGCCGGTGGACCTGGTCGTGTGGGGCGAGAGCAGCAGCGCCGCCGACCTGGACCGCGACCCGGCCGCGCTGGACGCGCTGCGCGGGCTCGCCGCGACCACCGGCGCCCAGGTGATCGCCGGGGAGGACGCGCGCAAGGCGGACGGACGGATCTCCAAGGACGCGGTGCTGGTCTCCCCCGGCGGTGTGGTGGACCGCTACCGCAAGATCCGGCTGGTGCCGTTCGGCGAGTACATCCCGCTGCGGCCGGTGCTCGGCTGGATCGCCGGGGTCAGCCGGGCGGCGGGCGAGAACCGGGCGCCGGGCACCGCGTTCCACGTGCTGCCGGCCACCGACCGGACGGGCGCGCCGCTGCCGGTCGGGGCGCTGATCTGCTTCGAGTCGGCCTTCCCCGACATGGCCCGCACCGCGGCCCGGGACGGCGCCAGGGTGCTGGTCTACCAGTCGTCGACCTCGACCTTCCAGCGCACCTGGGCACCCGAGCAGCACGTCTCGCTGGCGGCGATCCGGGCCGCCGAGACCGGCCGGCCGGCCGTGCAGGCCTCGCTGACCGGCGTCTCGGCCGCCTTCGACGCCCAGGGCAGGGAACTCGCCCGGCTCGGTACGGACGGCACCGGCGTGCTGACCGTCCGGCTGCCGCTCACCGCACCCGGCACGGTGACCTGGTACGACCGGATCGGCGACGTGGTGCCGCTGGGGGCGCTGCTGGTCACGGCGGCGGTGGCGGCGCGGGCGGGGTGGGCGGGGCGCCGGCCGGGCGGGTCGGTGGGGTCGAACCCGCCAGTAGGGCCGGCCCCGCCAGTCCAGCACCGCCGGTAGGGTCGGCCCGGTTCCGGTCAGCCCTCGGTGCCTGCGGTGTAGACGCCGAACGCGGCGCCCTGGGGATCGCGCAGCACCGCGATCCGCCGGCCTCCGGGCACACCGGTGGCGGGCATCAGCACGTCCCCGCCGAGCACCAGGGCCCGGCTGACGGTGTTGTCGACGTCGGCGACCGCGAAGTACGGCAGCCAGTGCGGCGGCACCTGGGGCGGGAAGCGGTCGTCCATCGTCAGCATGCCGCCGAAGTCCCGGCCGTCCAGGCCCCACTGGGGGTAGTGCTCGGACGGGGCGACGGACCAGCCGAAGACCGCCGGGTAGAAGGCGAGGGCGCCGGCCGGGTCGCGGGTGAGCAGTTCCACCCAGCCGAGCGAGACCGGCTCGTTGAACACCCCGGCGCCGCCGAAGGTGCGGGCCTGCCAGAGGATGAGCACCGCGCCGGACCGGTCGGCGGCCACCGAGAAGCGGCCGAAGTCGGACGCGTCGGTGGGGTCCTTCAGGATCCGGCCGCCGGCCTCCACGACCCTCGCCGCGGTGGCGTCGGTGTCGGCCACCGCGATGCAGACCGTCCAGGCGATCGGCTGCTGCGGCGCGTAGCGCGGGGTGATGGCGGCGGCCGGGGCGTCCCCGACCAGCATCTGGGTGTAGTCGCCGTCCCCGGGGCGTGCCGTGTCGTCCACCCGCCAGCCGAACAGCTCGGTGTAGAAGGCCCGGGCGGCGGCCGGATCGGAGGTGCCCAGCTCGGTCCAGCAGGGGGCGTTGGTGGTCACGGAGGTCTGCTTCATGACGTCTGTCCTCGCAGCTTGCTCGGGAACTCCCGGGTTTTCCCCGCGGTTCTCCCCGCCCCGGCCCCCGCACCGCTGGCCCCAGCATGCGGGGCGGAGACGGAGGGTGGCGGGCGGTGGTGGGCCGAACGGGGGCGGGTGGGGACGGACGGGGACAGGCAGGGGCGAACGGACGAACAGATGACAGCTGACAGATTTCGAAATCTGTCAGCTGTCATCTGTTATCCGTCATCTGTCAGCTGTCATCTGTCAGCCGTCGCCCGCCGGTCCCCGACGGCCGGTCACCGGCGACCGCCGTCAGCCCCGCGCGGCCCTCGCCACCGGGATCCACAGCTCCGCCTCGGCATCGCTCGTCCCCGGGACGGGCCGGGTCCGGAGGATCTCCGGGCCGGGCCGCGCCTCGTACGGGTTGGACGGGAACCACTGGGCGGCCACGTCCCCCCACATCTCCTGCAGGGCCTGCGGGAACGGTCCGGTGTTGGTGAACACCGCCCAGGTTCCGGCCGGCACGTCGAGAACGTCCAGGCCCGCCGGGACGACGACGTCCTCGCGCGCCACCACCGCGTGCCAGTAGTCGAGTTCGGACCCCTCTTCGCGGTTCGGCGAGAAGTCGTCGCTCACCGACACGATGCCGTCCGGCTCGTCCCCGGACAGGGCGGCGATCCGCTGGACCGTCTCCGCTTCGAGCCCCTTGATGAACTCGGCGATCCCCGGGTTGATCCCCAGGTAGATCAGGGTGACCCGGGCCTTCCTGCCGACGATCCGGAAGTCCGGCTTCTCGACGATCCGGTATTCCATGCTGCTGCTTCCCTCCACGATGAGTCGGAAGGACATCCGGGGCTGCGAGACGAGCACCGCACCGTCGCGCCGGGCCTCCCCGGGTCCGACGCCGTGCATGGCCCGGAACGCCCGGGCGAAGGCCTCACCCGAGGAGTAGCCGTACCGGACCGCGATGTCGAGCAACGTCCGCCGGTCGTCCAGGACTTCCGCCCCGGCGACGGTCAGCCTCCGGCGCCGGACGTACTCCGACAACGGCATCCCGGCGAGCATCGAGAACAGCCGCCGGAAGTGGTACTCCGACGTCATCGCGATCCGCGCCAGCCCGGCCACGTCGACCTCACGGTCCAGGTCCTGCTCGATCCGGTCCATCGCCCGGTTCAGGTGCTCCAGCACGTCGACCCCGTCCTTCCCTTACCGACATCCACCGTAGGAAGGACTCACCCTGCCGCACCCGACAATCGGTGCCCGCTCCGGTCGGGCACCGATCGCCGGGTGGCGGCGGTCAACGGCTCAGATCACGCCCTGGGCCAGCATCGCGTCCGCGACCAGCTCGAAGCCGGCGATGTTCGCGCCGACCACGTAGTTGCCCGGGTGGCCGTAGCGCTCGGCGGTGGTGAAGCAGGAGTCGTGGACGTGCTTCATGATCCCGGCCAGCCGCTCCTCGGTGTGCTCGAAGGTCCAGGAGTCGCGCGAGGCGTTCTGCTGCATCTCCAGCGCGCTGGTCGCGACGCCGCCCGCGTTCGCCGCCTTGCCCGGGCCGAAGGCCACACCGGCCTCCTGCAACACCCGCACCGCCTCCGGGGTGGTGGGCATGTTGGCGCCTTCGGCGACCGCCAGCACCCCGTTGCGCACCAGGGCGAGCGCGTCGGCCTCGGTCAGCTCGTTCTGGGTGGCACAGGGCAGCGCGACGTCACAGGGCACGCTCCACACCCCCGGGCCCTCGACGAACCGGACGTGGCTGCCGCGCAGTTCGGCGTACTCGGAGACCCGGCCGCGCCGGACCTCCTTGACCTCCTTGAGCAGCGCGAGGTCGATGCCCTTCTCGTCCACCACGTAGCCGGAGGAGTCGGAGGCGGTCAGCACCGTCGCACCGAACTGCTGCGCCTTCTCGATCGCGTAGATCGCGACGTTGCCGGAGCCGGAGACGACCACCCGGCGCCCGTCCAGGCTCTCGCCGCGGCTGTGCAGCATCTCGGCGGTGAACATGACGCAGCCGTAGCCGGTGGCCTCGGTGCGGACCTGCGCGCCGCCCCAGCCGAGGCCCTTTCCGGTGAGCACGCCGCTCTCGTACCGGTTGGTGATCCGCTTGTACTGGCCGAAGAGGTAGCCGATCTCCCGGCCGCCGACGCCGATGTCACCGGCCGGAACGTCGGTGTACTCGCCGAGGTGGCGGTACAGCTCGGTCATGAAGGACTGGCAGAACCGCATGATCTCGGCGTTCGAACGACCCTTGGGGTCGAAGTCGGAGCCGCCCTTGCCGCCACCGATGGGCAGACCGGTGAGCGCGTTCTTGAAGATCTGCTCGAACCCGAGGAACTTGACGATCCCGAGGTTCACCGACGGGTGGAAGCGCAGCCCACCCTTGTACGGGCCGAGGGCACTGCTGAACTCCACCCGGAAGCCGCGGTTGACGTGGATGTCGCCGGAGTCGTCGGTCCACGGCACCCGGAACATCAGCTGCCGCTCGGGCTCGCAGATCCGCTCGATGATCCGGGCGTCGAGGAGTTCGGGGCGGTGGGCGAGCACCGGGGCCAGGGTCTCCAGCACCTCGTGGACGGCCTGGTGGAACTCGTTCTCGCCCTGGTTGCGGCGGATCACGTCCGCGTAGAGCGCCGCTATCGCGCGCTGCTCGGCGGCGAAGTCTGCGGACGAGGAGGCGGGGGTGGCGGGGGTCGTCGGCATCTGATCAGGACCCTTCCGTGGTCGTCGATGGACTTGCGCAGTGCTCCCGTGGGCCGGGGGGACGTGCCCAGGGAACGGTGGAAGTCTCGCAGTGTCCACACCCCGGTTTCCGCACCATCCACATGCTGGAAGCCCTGGTGGGAACGGACGGGGCTGGTGGGGCCCTGTGGACCTCCGCAGTCGGGCCCGGTCCCACCGGCCCCTAGTTGTTCAAATTGGAACTACCTAGTACGGTCGATCTCCGACCCACCACGATCCGTCCGGGTCCGATCGACCCCACCTCGATCCGGTACGCCCCGGTCCGGCTCACATCCGACCGTTCGCCCCGGTTCGTCCACCACCGATCCACGGAGGCCCACCCATGCCGCAGCCCGGCTCCGCCACGGTGCGCTCGCGTGTGCGCATCCCGCTGACCTTCCCCGACGGCTTCCGCGCCGAGGCGGAGGTCTTCACCTTCCGCGGCCTCGCCGACGGCGCCGAGCACCTGGCGCTCGCGCTCGGTACGGCCCCCGAGGGCGGGACGCCACTGGTCCGGCTGCACTCCGAGTGCCTGACCGGCGACGTCTTCGGCTCGGACCGCTGCGACTGCGGGCCGCAGCTGCGCGAGTCGGTGGAGCGGATCAGCGAGGCCGGCGGGTACTTGCTCTACCTGCGGCAGGAGGGCCGCGGCATCGGGCTCTACAACAAGCTGGACGCGTACGCCCTCCAGGACTCCGGCCTTGACACGTACGACGCCAACACCGCGCTCGGCCTGCCCGAGGACGGCCGGGACTACACCGCCGCCGCCCAGATGCTCGCCGCGCTCGGCGCCACGGACATCGACCTGCTGAGCAACAACCCCGACAAGGCGGCGCAGCTGGCCGAGCTGGGGGTGGCGGTGCGGCACCGGGTGCCGACGGGCGTGCACCTGTCGGCGAGCAACATCCGCTACCTGCGGGCGAAGGCGGAGCGGACGGGGCACACGATCGAGCTCTCCCGGCTGGTCGGCTGAGCGGTCGTACGGTCCCGCGGCCGGCGGACCGCACGGTCGGCCGACCGCTGCCGGACGTCCGACGGCAAGCGACGGCTGACAGATGTCAACCAACAGATAACAGCTGACAGATTTCGAAATCTGTCAGCTGTCAGCTGTTATCTGATACCTGTCAGCCGCCCGCCGTCACCCGCGCCCGGCCCGCCCCCACACCGTCCGCAGCCCCCCGTACACCGCCAGCGGCAGGGCCACCAGCAGCGCGGCCCAGAACGCCCCGTGCCCCCACACCTCGGCGATCGCCCGGAACAGTCCCTCGAACACCGGGATCCGCAGCGCCTCGACCGGCCCGAGCGGGCCCGGCCACGCCCCGAGGAACAGGGTGGCCGGGATCCAGAGCACGAACAGGACCCGGGCCGTGGCCGGCGTCCCGAGGGTGCTCACCAGCGACACCACCGCCAGCAGGAGGACGAACCCGGCCTGGTAGGCCGCACCGGTCTGCCCCGTCCCCCAGGAGTCGGGCGTCCGGTGCACCCCGGTGGCCGCCAGCCGGACCTCGACCGCCGCCCACAGCAGCAGCACCAGCACCGCCGTCGTCCCGAGCGCGAACCGCACCCGGTCGCGCGCCCCCGCACCGCCCGTCCCCCACCGGCCGGACGAGCTGCTCCGCACCCGCTCAGCCCCGACCCCGGCACCAGCCCCCGCGCCGGCGGACGCGGACGACCGCGCCACGTTGCGCGCGTCCAGCCGCCGCCAGGCCTCCCGGACCTCCCTGCGGGCCTCCTGGGCGGGCTTCAGCAGCCGCCCGGCTCCCCGCTCGATCAGCGCGAGCCCCGCCACGATCGCCACCACCGCCGCGATGCCGGCCCAACTCCCCATCCCGCCCTCGAACATGACCACCCGCTCGGCCACCGGCTGCGGCGTCTCCAGCGCCGTCATCGGCGGTCCGAGCCGCAGGTAGCCGATCGCGAAGGCCCCGGCCCCGGTCAGCAGCACCGTGCCGACGCCCACCCGGGCGGGGAAGAAGGCGAGCACGGCGGCCGCGACGAAGCCCGCACCGAGCTGGCCGACCACCTGCCGGGCCGCCTGGTCGCCGGCCGTGCGCAGGTGGCCCCCGAAGGCACCGGTGGGCGAGATGTCGAGCTTCTCCCCCGCCTGGACCGGATGGCGGAGCACCGCCCCCGCCCACGACAGCAGCCCGAAGGCGAGGAGCAGCAGCACGACGGCCCCGGCCCGGCGTGGCAGCGCGGTGCGGGCGTGCGGCCACCAGGCCGCCAGCCGGCCCCGCCAGTCCACCGGCGGCCGGCGGCGCCGGTTGAGCCACAGCCGGGCCAGCCTCCCCTCCCGCCGTACCCCGGGCTCGGCCCCGGACCCGACACCGGGCTCGGCCCCGGGCTCGGAGCGTTCGGGCCGTCCCCGGCCACGCCGCCGCAGCGCCTCCGCCGCGACCAGGGCCGCCCGCCCGCCCGGCTGCGCCGGGTCGGCGCCCACCGCCCGGCGCCGGAGCGCGGACCAGCGGCGCCGCACCACGTCCCGGGGCGTGGCGGCCGCCGGGTCGGGGGCCGGTCGGCGGGCCACCGTCCGTACGGCACCGCGGGCGCCCGTGCCCGCCGTGAGCGCCCCGTCCACCACGGTGGCCGCGACCACGGCGGCGAGTTCCGACACCCGCGCGGGCAGCGGCAGCCGGTGCAGCGCGGCGGGCAGCGGTGAGAGCCGGCCGAGCAGCCGCCGGCGCTCCTCGGGCCGGATGCTCAGCCAGACCGCCTGCCGGTGCGCCTCCTCGCGCTCCTCCGGGCTGAGCCCGTCACCGCCGCGCCGGCCGCCGCCGACGGTGCGGGCCAGCCGGTCCACCTCGACCAGCACCTCGGGCAGTCCGGCCAGCGCGAGCAGCCGCGAGCAGTGCTCGCCCGCGCACTCGGGGTGGAAGCAGTCGTAGCGGGCGGCCACGGCAGGTCCCCCGCCCCGGACGAGTTCGTCGATGAACTCGGCACCGTCCGGCTCGGTGACCACGCGTTCCAGCCCGGTGGTGTCGATCGGACGGTCGCGGTAGTGCGGGACGGCGGACGGCGCGAAGGCGGCGCCGAGGGCGAGCACCGCGACCGCCGCCACGGACTCGCGCCGGGAGCCCGGCGACCTGGCCACGTCGGAGAGGTAGTGCAGATCGAAGCTGGTGTCCTCGACCTCGTCCCGCAGCCAGTCGCGCAGCCGCTCCGCTCCCCCGGTGGCGAGCCAGCGCGCCGCCGCGGCGGAGTTCCTGAGCAGCCCCTCGGTCAGCCGGACCGGATCGGTGAAGGGGTTGCCCAGGAAGGTGACCGGCCGGTGCACCCTGGCCTGGGTCTGCGGCCGGCGGCGGACCACCTCGGGGGTGCCGCCGGCCAGCCAGCTGCGGACCTGCGGCGCGGTCCAGCGGTCCTCCGGCATCTTGGTGAACAGCCCCTGGAGGAGCAGCAGTTGGCGCGGGTCGCGGACGGCGCCGAGGTCCACCTCCTCGCCCATGACCAGTTCCAGCTCCAGCTCCTGGTCGGCCGGGCGCTCGCCGTCCGCGCCGACGAAGCGGGGGCGGCCGACGAACAGTTCGTACAGCACGTTGCCGAGCCCCCACCAGGGCCCGGCCTGGTGGTTCTTGCCGGCCAGCTGCTCGGGGGCCATGTAGGCGACGGTCACCATCATCGCCGAGGTGAACCGGCGGCTGTCGGTGAGCCGGTCGACGCCGCCGAAGTCGGCGATCACGAACTCGCCGGACCCACGGCCGGGGCGCACCAGGATGTTGGCGGGCTTGAAGTCCAGCGGGTTGCGCTTGATCCGCTGCTGCCAGAAGTCGAGCAGGGCGACGAGCTCGTAGACGATCTGCTCGGTGGTCCGCCGGTCACCGTGCCCGCCCTCCCGCCACAGCGCGGCGACGTACGCGGCGAGGGTGGTCGGCAGGTACTCCATGGCCACCCAGTCGACCTGGGCGCCGTGGTGCCGGACCCGCCCGAAGTCGATCAGGTGCGGGACGTGCCGGCGGAAGCCGTCGTTGCGCAGGTGGACGAGCAGCTCGTGGTCCATCGGCTGACCTGCGACGGCGACCTTGACGGCCGCGTCGCCGTGCCCGTCGGTGCGCCGGACGTACCAGACGGTGCCCTCGGAGCCGGCCCCGGCCCGGCCGAGCGGGATGAAGCGGTCCCGCAGGGCGTCCGGGAAGACTCCCTCGAAGGGGCCCTCGGCGCCGGGGAAGTCGCCGAACCCGGCCTCAGGGCCGCCCGGCCCTGCGTGGACTCCCCCGCCGGACCCTGCGTCTGGGCCACCGGCCGGGCCCGGGCTGCCGACCGGAGCGGGGCCGCCGGGCCCGATGCTGTCCTGCCAGGAGGACGAGCCCGCCCCCGCCCCGGGCCGGACGACCTCGGTCGCCGCCTCCGGGCCGACGCCTCCCGGAGGGCCGGGGCGTGCCGGCCGGACCGCCGTCGGAGCCTGCGGGTCGAAGCGCGGCCCGGAATCGGGCCTGCGCCGCGTGGCCGCCGCCGGGTCGAAACGCGGCGCGGCCGCGGGCACCCGCCGGGTCGCGGCCTCCGGGTCCACCCGGGCCGGCGGGACGGAACCGAGCCGGGACGACCGGCCCGGTACGGCGTCGGACGCCCGCCACCGCCCCCGCGACCACCGCTCCACCCTGCTCCGCGGCAGGTCGCCCGGCTCGGCCCCGGCGACCGACCGGGGTCTCGGCCCGCCCCGGCCGCCCTCCGCCGGATCCGCGCCCTCCGTCGTGCCCATGCGACGCTCTCCTCCCCCGCTGCCCGGACCGGCGCGGGGGCCGCGACCACGGGCGCGCCGGTGCCGGGGTGGTGTTCGACGCGCCATCATCCCCCATGGCGGGCACGGGTGTCGGCCGCTTTCCCGGATCAGGACCGACCTGCCGCAGGACCGATACCGAAGGCCCCGTCCGCGACGGGGGACGAGGCCTGAGCAGGACCCGAGCGGGAGCACGGGCAGGCCTTCAGCGCTCCTCGACCGGGCGCCCCTTCGGCTCCTCCACGACGCGCCGGGCGATCTCGTCCGGCCGCACCGGGCGGCCGAAGTGCCAGCCCTGCGCCCAGTCGCAGCCCATGGTCCGCAGCCGCTGGGCGTCCCGGTGGGTCTCCACGCCCTCGGCGGTGACGGTCAGACCGAGTGCGTGCGCCATCGACACCAGTCCGCTGACGATCCGCCACCCGGTGGACTCGTCCTTGCCCGGTTCGTGCAGGTCGCCGACGAAGGAGCCGGCGATCTTCAGCCCGGAGACCGGCAGGTCACGCAGGTAGGCGAGGTTGGACCAGCCGGTGCCGAAGTCGTCCACGGCCAGCGACACGCCGAGGTCGACCAGCCCGTGCAGGGTGCGCAGCGCCTCGTCCTCGGGCCCGACCACGGTCGACTCGGTGATCTCCAGCTGCAACCGGGCCGGGTCCAGCCCGGTGTCGTCGAGGATTCGGGCGAGGTCGGTGACCAGCGCGGCGCTGCGGGCCTGCCGGACCGCCAGGTTGACGTTGAGCTGCGGGGCGGCGTCCCCGAACCGCTTGATCCAGTCCGCGGCCTGGCCGCAGGCCTGTTCCAGCACCCAGCGGCCGAGCGGCATGATCAGCCCGGTCTCCTCGGCGGTGGTGACGAACTCGTCCGGGCCGAGCACGCCGAGCTGCGGGTGGCGCCAGCGCACCAGCGCCTCCACGGCGGCCAGCCGGCCGTCCGCGAGGCGGTAGAGCGGCTGGTAGTCGATGAAGAACTCGCCGCGGTCCAGGGCCGCCGGCATCCGCACCGACACCGCGTAGCGGCTGACGGCGCGGGCGTTCTCCTTGGGGTCGAACAGCGTCCAGCGGCCGCGCCCGGCCTCCTTGGCCCGGTACAGCGTGAGGTCCGCGGCCCGTACGGCGGCGCCCGGGGTGGTGGTGGACACCCGCCGCTCCAGCACGCCGACGCTGGCGCCGACGGCGAGCTTGTGGTCACCGATCAGCACCGGCCCTGACAGGGCCTTGAGCACGGTCTTCGCGGCGGCCACCGCCTCCTGCTCGCCCCGGCACTTCTCCAGCAGGACGACGAACTCGTCGCCGCCGAGCCTGGCCACCAGGTGGCCGAGCGGGGTGAGGGCGGCCTTGAGCCGGGCGGCGACGGCGGCCAGCAGCTGGTCGCCCATGTCGTGGCCGAGGCTGTCGTTGACCACCTTGAAGCCGTCGAGGTCGACGTAGCAGAGGCCGAAACGGGCGCCCGGCTCGGGCTCCTCGAACAGCTTCTCCAGCCGCTCGAAGAAGGCCGAGCGGTTGGGCAGGCCGGTCAGCGGGTCGTGGGTGGCCTGGTAGCGCAGCCGCTCCTGGAGCCGGTACCGGTCGGTGACGTCCTCCAGCATCGCGACCTGGTACTGCGGGATGCCGTCGTCGTCGCGGATCAGCGAGACGGTCAGGTGGGTCCAGACCACCTCGCCGTCCTGGCGGTAGTACGGCTTGTCGAACTGGAAGTAGTCCCGTTTGCCACTGATCAGCTCCTCGTACGCCTCCCACACGCCCGGGGCGTCCTCGGGGTGCACGAGATCGCCGACCCGGCGGCCGATCATGTCCTCCGGGCCCGCGCCGAACAGCTCCTGGAGGGCCTTGTTGACCGCCATGATGTTGCCGTCGGTGTCGCCGATGCCGATGCCGATCGCGGCGCTCTCGAACAGTGCCCTGAACCGGGCCTCGGACGCGCGCAGCGCCCGTTCGGCCTCCTTGCGGGCGGCGTCGGCGGCGGTGCGGATCGCCTCCTGCTCGTTCAGCGTGCGCTCGCGCAGGGCGCCCGCCCAGCCGGCCGCGAAGGCGCCGGTCAGGGCGGGGCCGCGGTCGTCGTGGACGGGCTGCGCCTGGAGCAGCTCGACCGCCCTGGCCAGCAGCACCGGGTCGGTGAAGTGCGCGTCGACCAGTTCGGCGCCGGCCTGTGCGGCCAGCCGGGGCTCGAACGGGTCGTCCTCCTGGGCCCGGTGCAGCAGCGCGGCGGTGCGCGCGACCAGCCGGCCGAGCAGGCCGGGGTGGACGGCGATGCCGTGGTCGGCGGAGAGCAGCCGGGCCCAGTCCTCGTGGAACCGCTCCGCGTCGCCGCGCACCGGGGTGGTACTCATCTGCTGAACCTGGTTCCTCTGGTGCACGCGCCGGTTCCGGCGGCCGCCGCGCGGGGCGTGCGGCCGTCGGTGCCTCGTCCGTCGCGTCCGCTCAAGGGCGGATCCCCACGCCAGCCACCCCGGTCATCCGCTCGGGGTGCTCGCCGACCGTACCGGGCTGGTCCGGGCGCCACTGCGGCAGGTAGACCACGCCCGGTTCGACCAGCTCGAAGCCGGAGAACATCGCGGTGATCTGCTCGTGGGTGCGCATGGTCAGCGGGGTGGGCGTCATCCGGTAGAGCTTCTGGTGGTCCTCGGCCTGGTCGGGGCGGCCCTCCAGGGAGGCGTGCGAGAGGACCAGCGCGCTGCCGGGCGGGAGGGCGTCGCGGATCGTCCCGATCAGCTTCCACGGGTCCTCGTCGTCGCTGACGAAGTGCGCGACGGCGACCAGCAGCACGGCCACCGGCTCCCCGGCCGCGAGCAGCTCGGTGACCTCGGGGCGGGCCATCAGGTCGGCGACGTCGCGCAGGTCCGCCTGGACGACGTCGCTGTCCGGGTCGTCCTCCAGCAGCAGGCGGCTGTGCGCGACGGCGACCGGGTCGCGGTCCACGTAGACGACCTTCGACTCGGGGCGGATCGCGCGGGCGATGTCGTGCAACGCGCCGAAGGTCGGGATGCCCGAGCCGATGTCCAGGAAGCGGGTGATGCCCTGCTCGGCGAGGAAGGTCACGGCGCGACGCAGGAAGGCGCGGTTGGAGCGCATGATCTGGGGCAGCTCGGGCCACAGGGAGATCGCCTTGCGGGCCATCTCCCGGTCGACCTCGAAGTTGTGTGAGCCCCCCAGGTAGTAGTCGTAGACCCGCGCGGCGTTCGGTTTGTCCAGGTCCGTACCCTCCGGTACCCAGTTCGGTCGCCGCATGCCTGTGACTCCTTCACTCCGGTTTATGGGGCCGCAGCGCCCTGAGGGTGCTGCTGTGACTGATGAGACTACAAGCACAGAAGATCCTCCTCCGCACCCCGAACGGGTGCAAGCGGAGTGCACCCTTCCTGGCGGGCGGGCGTTTCCGGAACGTTCACCTCCGCTCCGGGCCCGGGTCGCGGACCAACTCGGCAACGGCCCACCAGCGTTCGGGCCTCGGTCCGGCCGGGCCGGACTAGGGTGGGGACGTGGACCCGAACCACTACCGATTCCGGGGCGTCTGGCGGCTCGCGGCTCCGGCATCCGCCGTGTACGCGGCGCTGGAGGACGTGCAGGGCTATCCGCGGTGGTGGCCGGAGATCCGCGAGGTCCGGCGGACCGGCGCGGACTCCGGGGACGTGGTGGTGCGCGCGCTGCTGCCGTACCGGCTGGTGATCGGACTGACGGCGACCCGGCGTGACCCGGCCGCCGGAGTGCTGGAGGTGGCCATGCGGGGCGACCTGGACGGATGGTCGCGGTTCACCGTGACGGCGGACGGACAGCCGGGCGGGGCGGGCGGGACGGGCCGCGGGGGCAGTCGGGTGCTGTTCGAGGAGGACACCCGGCCCGGCAAGCCACTGCTGCGCCGGCTGGCCCTGCCGCTGCACCCGCTGTTCCGGGCCAACCACGCGGTGATGATGTGCCGGGGACGGCGGGGGCTCGCGGCGCACCTGGCGGAGCGGGGTGACAGATGAGCGGGGTGACAGATGACAGACGACAACTTTCAGCGAACAGATGACAGATTTCGAAATCTGTCATCTGTTCGCGGCGCACCCCGACCCGCCCCCGGACCCGCCCCCGCCCCTGCCGTCCCTGCCGGCACCCCCGCCGGCACCCCCGACTTCGGCTTCGACGCCCCCTTCGACCGCACCGGCACCGGCAGCAGCAAGTGGGCCCGCGCGGACGCCCCCGGGGTGATCCCGATGGGCCTCGCCGACATGGACCTGCCCGGCCCGCCCGCCGTCGCCGAGGCACTGGAGCACCGCGCCCGCCACCGCGCGTACGGCTACACGGTCTGCGACCCGGCCGGCCGCTTGCTGGTGGCCGACTGGTACCGCACCCGGCACGGCGCCGCGGTGGACCCGGACTGGGTCCTGCTGCTGCCCTGCGGCCCGCGCACCGCCCTGCGCGTCCTGCTGGAGGCCGTACGGCCGCAGGCCCCCGTCCTCTTCCCCACTCCCGAGTGGGGCGGCTTCGCCCAGCTCTGCCGCGCGGCCCGCCTCCCGTACCGCGACCTGCCGCTGCACCTCGGCCCCGGCGGGTACCGGCTCCCGCCCGGTCCGCTCCCCCGCCCGGCCGCGGCCCTGCTGCTGAGCAGTCCGCACAACCCCTCCGGCCGGGTGTGGCCGACCGGATCGGTGCGCGACCTCGCCGCGCGGGCGGCGGAGAGCGGCACGCTGCTGGTCTCGGACGAGGTGCACGGCGACCTCACCCACCCCGGCCACCCGCACCCCGTCGCCGTCACCACCGCCGACCCGGCGCACCGCCACCTCGTCGTCACCCTGAGCTCCGTCGGCAAGACCTTCAACTGCTCCGGCATCCCCAGCAGTTTCGCGCTCGTCCCCGACCCCGGGCTGCGGGCCCGGTTCGCCGAGGCACTGGCCGGCTACGGCCTCTGGGAGGGCGGCCTGCTGGAACAGACCGTGCAGCAGGCGGCGCTGCGCGAGGGCGGCCCCTGGCTGAACGCGCTGCTCGCCCACCTCTCCGCAGCCCGCACCCGCCTGACCGACCGGCTGGGGCCCGCTGTCCGCTCCGCCCCGCAGGCCTCCTACCTGCTCTGGCTGGACGCCTCCGCACTCGGCCTGCCGCCCGCCGACGCCCGCCGGGCACTGTTGGAGCGCTGCGGCCTGGAGGCCTCCGACGGCGCCGACTTCGGCCCCGGCGGCCGGGGCTCGCTGCGCCTGAACTACGCCCTCCCCGGCCCGGCGCTGACGACCGTCCTGGCGCGCCTGGAGCGCCTGTGACCCCGGCACATGCCCCGGCCGGACGCCGCCCGTTCCCCACCCGCCGACCGCCGGAAAATCCCCGTTCTCACCCGTTCGCCACACCCCTGACCTGCAAGAACGAACGTTCACACGATTTTTGCGGGGCGCCCCCGCATGCTCCGTAGCAGACTGGGCAGGAAGACCGGGCCGCAATCGTGATCCCGAGGATGGTGAGTCCGGTGATACCGGTATCCCGCACCACTCCGCCCGACCGGCAGAGCACGCCACCACCCCCCGCGGGGGTGACCCCGTTGACCGAATCGGGGGCGCGCAGCCACGTGTCGGGCGTCTGTTTCAAGATCGGACCTCCCCGCCTGGTCGGGGTGGAGGTCGAGTGGTTCGTCCACGACGACCGATGTCCGACCCGACCCGTACGGCCCGAACTGCTCCACGCCGCACTGGAGTCGCTGCCCCTCGGCGGCTCGGACGGCACCTCGCTCCCCTCCGGTTCGCGTCTCACGCTCGAACCCGGCGGACAGGTAGAGCTCAGCTCCCCGCCCGCCACCGGCCTCGTGGCCTGCGTCGAGGACACCCGACGCGATCTGACCGCCCTGCGGGCCGCCTTCGCGGCGCAGGGCCTGCGACTCACCGGCACCGGGACGGACCCACTGGCCCGCCCCCGAGAGATGGTGCTGGACCACCCCCGCTACCTCGCGATGGAGCGTTTCTTCGACTCCGCCGGGCCCTGGGGCCGGATCATGATGACCGGTACCGCGTCCGTGCAGGTGTGTCTGGACGCCGGTGAGGCCGACGGCGCGCACGCGGTCGAGCGCCGCTGGCGGCTGGTCCACCGGCTCGGCCCGGTACTGGTCGCCGCCTTCGCCAACTCCCCCGTCCTGGACGGCCGTCCGACCGGCTACCGGTCCACCCGGCAGACCGTCTGGTCCCGGATGGATCCGACCCGCACCCTCGCACCCGAGCCCGACCACGGCGATCCGCGCGAGGCCTGGGCACAGTACGTGCTGGATGCCCAAGTGCTGTGCGTACGACGGCCCGAGGGCCTGCCCTGGACGGTGCCGGCCGGACTGACCTTCCGCGACTGGATCCGCGGCGGAGGCGAACGCCCGCCCACGCTCGACGACTTGGACTACCACCGCACCACCCTCTTCCCGCCGGTGCGCCCACACGGCCACCTGGAGCTGCGGATGATCGACGCCCAGCCCGGGGACGGCTGGACGGTGGTCACCGCGCTGGTCACCGCGCTGCTGGACGACCCGGTGGCCGCCGACGCCGCGCTGGCCGCGGTGGAGCCGCTGGAGTGCGCGGGCGGTCCACGCCCACCGCGCAGCGAGGCCTGGCACCGGGCCGCCACCCTCGCGATGGCCGACCCCGAGCTGCGCCGGGCCACCCTCGCCTGCTTCGCCGCCGCCGACGCCGCGCTGGGCCGCCTGCCCGGTGCCGGGCGGCTGCGCGCCGCCGTCGCCGACTTCGCCGAGCGCTACCCCGCGCGCGGCCGCTGCCCGGCCGACGACCAGCTGGACGCCCTGCGCTCCGGCGTCCGACCCACGCCCCCGGAGGAGGCCTCATCATGACCGACGTCCGACCCCACGGGGGTGCCGGGGCAGGCAGCACGGACCGCACCGGCGCCACCAGCGCCACCGGGTCGATCGGGTCGATCGGGTCGATCAGCGACATCGACGGCATCAGCGACATCGGCGGCCTCGACAGTGTCGGCACCGAGGCCCTGCGCGAGAGCATCGCCGCCGAGCTGCTGGCCGCCCGCGCCCGGACCGCCGCGCTGACCGACTGCGTCGACGAGGGCGATCTCACCGCCCAGCACTCCCCGCTGATGTCCCCGCTGGTCTGGGACCTCGCGCACATCGGCAACCAGGAGGAACTCTGGCTGCTGCGCAACGTCGGCGGCCGCGATCCGATGCACCCGGAGATCGACCCGCTGTACGACGCGTTCCAGCACCCGCGCGCCGAGCGCCCCAGCCTGCCGCTGCTGCCGCCCGCCGAGGCCCGCGCCTACGCCCACGACGTCCGCGGCCGGGTGCTGGACCTGCTGGCCGCCAGCCCGCTGGAGGGCGCGCCACTGCTGGAGGCCGGGTTCGCGTTCGGGATGATCGCCCAGCACGAGCAGCAGCACGACGAGACCATGCTGATCACCCACCAGCTCCGCAAGGGGGAGCCGGCCCTGGCCGCGCCCCCGCCACCGCCCGCACCCGCCGACGCCGCCACCCTGCCCACCGAAGTCCTCATCCCCGCGGGCCCGTTCACCATGGGCACGGACACCGAACCGTGGGCGCTGGACAACGAGCGCCCGGCGCACGCCGTCGACCTGCCGGCCTTCCTGCTGGACACCACCCCGGTCACCAACGCCGCCTACCAGCGCTTCATCGCGGACGGCGGCTACGACGACCCGCGCTGGTGGAAGCCGGAGGGCTGGGAGCACCGCCGGCGCGCCGACCTGACCGCCCCGCTGTTCTGGCACCTCCAGGACGGCCAGTGGCTCCGCCGCCGCTTCGGCACGGTCGAGCCGGTCGAGCCGAACGAACCGGTGCTGCACGTCAGTTGGTACGAGGCGGACGCGTACGCCCGGTGGGCCGGGCGGCGGCTTCCCACCGAGGCGGAGTGGGAGAAGGCCGCCCGGTACGACCCGGCCACCGGCCGTTCCCGCCGCTACCCCTGGGGCGACGGGCCGCCCGGTCCCGAGCACGCCAACCTCGGCCAGCGGCACCTGCGCCCGGCCGGTGCCGGAAGCTATCCGAAGGGCCAGTCCCCGTACGGTGTCCGGCAGTTGATCGGTGACGTGTGGGAGTGGACGGCGAGCGACCTCCGCGCCTACCCGGGCTTCCTGGCCTGGCCGTACCGGGAGTACTCGGAGGTGTTCTTCGGACCCGAGTACAAGGTGCTGCGCGGCGGCTGCTTCGCGGTGGCGCCGGTCGCCTGCCGGGGCACCTTCCGCAACTGGGACTACCCGGTCCGACGGCAGATCTTCGCCGGGTTCCGCACCGCGCGCGACCTGGAGACCAGCTGATGTGCCGTCATATCGCCTACCTGGGCGTGCCAGTGGCGCCCAGGGAGCTTCTGGTGCATCCGCCGCACGGGCTGTACCGGCAGTCCTGGGCGCCCCGGGTCCAGCAGTACGGAACGGTCAACGTGGACGGCTTCGGCCTCGGCTGGTACGCGGACGGGGACGAGGTGCCCGCCCGCTACCGCCGGACCGGACCGATCTGGGCCGACGAGACCTTCGCCGACCTGGCCCGGGTGGTCCGGACCCGGGCACTGCTGGCCGCCGTCCGCTCCGCCACCGAGGGCTGCGCGGCGGGCGAGAGCGCGGCCGCGCCGTTCACCGCCGACCGCTGGCTGTTCAGCCACAACGGAGCGGTGACCGGCTGGCCGGGCAAGCTGGACGCACTGGCCGCCCTGCTGCCCCCGGCCGAACTGCTGGACCTGGAGGCGCGCACCGACTCGGCGCTGCTGTGGGCGCTCACCCTGCACCGGCTGCGGGCCGGCGCCGGACTCGGCGAGGCACTGGCGGGCACCGTCGCGGACGTCGCCGCGCACACCACCGGGCGGCTCAACCTGCTGCTCACCGACGGCACCGCGATCGCCGCGACCACCTGGGGCGACACCCTCCACCACCGCACCCTGCCCGGCCTGGGCACGGTGGTGGCCTCCGAGCCGTACGACGACGCACCGGGCTGGACGCCGGTGCCGGACGGTTCGCTGCTGCTCGTGGACTCGCGAGGCGTCACCACGGGCCGGATTCCCGGCCGCGACTGACCTCACTCTCCCTTCAACTCCTGAACAGAGGAACCACCCCGTCATGGAAACCTTCGATCTCACCCGACTGCTGCCCGCCGACCACTTCAGCACCGCGCTGCGCCACGACGTGCAGCTCGGACTGACCTCCGAGCCCAAGTGGCTGCCGCCGAAGTGGTTCTACGACGCGAGGGGCAGCGAGCTGTTCGAGGAGATCACCCGACTGCCCGAGTACTACCCGACCCGCGCGGAACGGGCCATCCTGACCGCCGGGGCCGGCGAGATCGCCGCGGCCACCGGGGCCCGCACCCTGGTCGAGCTGGGCTCCGGCTCCTCCGAGAAGACCCGGCTGCTGCTGGACGCCCTGCGCGCGCTCGGCACCCTGGAGACGTACGTCCCGGTGGACGTCAGCGAGAGCGCGCTGACCGCGGCCGGCGCCGCGCTCGCCGCCGAGTACCCCGGGCTCGCGGTGCACGGCGTGCTCGCCGACTTCACCGCCAGGCTCGGCCTGCCCCCGGAGGGCGGCCCGCGCCTGGTCGCCTTCCTCGGCGGGACCCTCGGCAACCTGCTGCCCCACGAGCGCGCGGTCTTCCTGCGCGGCCTGCGCGCCGCCCTCGACCCGGGCGACTTCCTGCTCCTCGGAACCGACCTGGTCAAGGACCCGGCGGTGCTGGTCGCCGCCTACGACGACGCCTCCGGGGTGACCGCCGAGTTCAACCGGAACGTGCTGAACGTGCTCAACCGCGAGCTGGGGGCCGACTTCGACCCGGACGCCTTCGAGCACGTCGCGCGCTGGGACGCCGAGCAGGAGTGGATCGAGATGCGGCTGCGCTCGCTGCGCTCGCAGACCGTGAAGATCCCGGCCCTGGACCTGCCGGTGCACTTCGCCGGGGGCGAGGAGCTGCGCACCGAGGTGTCGGCCAAGTTCCGCCGGGAGCGGGTGGCCGGGGAGCTGGCGGCGGCCGGGCTGCGGCTGAGCCACTGGTGGACCGACCCGGAGGGCCGGTTCGGGCTCTCGCTCGCGGTGCCGGCCTGACCGCCCCGCCCGGGAAGCCCGCCCGGACGGTCCGGCCGGGCTGCCCGGGTGGGCTGCCCGGGCGGGGCGAGCCACCCCAGCCGTCCACTCGTTCGGACCGTCCACCCGCCGGGAGAGCCCTCGGGCAACCCAATTTGCTTGTTCACCTTACGAATTCTCAGAGCAAAACTTGAGCATCCTGGTGTACAAGTCTTAAACGAATAGGGGTTACGATCTCGGCGACCGAGCTCAGCGTTGAGTACCAGGAGTCAGATCGTGAGCGTCACCCAGAAGCCCTCCGGGGCGGTCGAGGCCCCCGCGCCCGGCCGCCTCGGCTTCGTCGTCTTCATCGCCGCGGCAGCGGCCCTCGGTGGCTTCCTGTTCGGCTACGACAGCTCCGTGATCAACGGCGCCGTCTCCGGAATCCAGGAGAAGTTCGCCGTCGGCAGCGGCGTGACCGGTCTGATCGTCTCCTCCGCCCTGCTCGGCTCGGCGATCGGCGCCGCGGTGGCCGGGCGGTTCGCCGACCGCTACGGCCGCATCAAGGTCATGAAGGCGGGCGCGCTGCTGTTCGCGATCAGCGCCGTCGGCTCGATGCTGCCGTTCTCCGCCTGGGACCTGGCCCTCTGGCGCGTCCTCGGCGGCGCGGCCATCGGCATCGCCTCGGTGATCGCCCCGACCTACATCGCCGAGGTCGCGCCGACCAGGTACCGGGGCCGGCTGGCCTCCTTCCAGCAGGCCGCGATCGTGCTCGGCATCGCGATATCCCAGCTGGTCAACTGGGCGCTGGCGCGGGCCGCCGGTGGCGACACCCGGGGGCAGCTGCTCGGCCTGGAGGCCTGGCAGTGGATGCTCGGCATCTGCGTCGTCCCGGCCGCGGTCTACTTCGTGCTCTCCTCGGTCATCCCCGAGTCCCCGCGCTACCTGATCCAGGCGGGACGCCTGGACGAGGCCAGGAAGGTGCTCGCCGCGGTCGAGGGCGAGGGCGTGGACGGCGACGCCCGGATCGCCGAGGTCCAGGCGCTGATCGCCTCCGACCACCGGCCCCGCTTCCGCGACCTGCTCGGCGGCCGCTTCGGCCTGCTCCCGATCGTCTGGGTCGGCATCGGCCTGTCGGTCTTCCAGCAGCTGGTCGGCATCAACGTGATCTTCTACTACTCGTCGATCCTGTGGCAGTCGGTCGGCATCGACCAGAGCAACTCGCTGCTGATCAGCTTCGTCGGCTCGGTGATCAACATCCTCGGCACCGTGATCGCGATCGTGCTGGTCGACCGGATCGGCCGCAAGCCGCTCGCCCTGATCGGCTCGGCAGGCATGGCGGTCGCGCTCGGCGCGGCCGGCTGGGCCTTCTCCTCGGCCACCGGCAGCGGCGACAACCTCACCCTGCCCGACCTCCAGGGCACCGTCGCGCTGGTCGCCGCCAACGCCTTCGTGCTGTTCTTCGCGATGTCCTGGGGCGTGGTCGTCTGGGTGATGCTCGGCGAGATGTTCCCGAACCGGATCCGCGCCGCCGCGCTCTCCGTCGCCGCCTCCGCGCAGTGGATCGCGAACTGGGTGATCACCGTCTCGTTCCCGTCCATGTCGCGCTGGAACCTGTCGGCGACCTACCTGATCTACGCCGCCTTCGCGGCGCTGTCCATCCTCTTCGTGGCGAAGTTCATGAAGGAGACCAAGGGCATCCGGCTGGAGGACATGGGCTGATCCGCCCGTCGGACCACCGGCCCCCGCACCCCGGCGCCATCGGCGCGCGGGTGCGGGGGCCGAATCGTTTCCGCAGGGCCTTGCCCGCGGAACCTTGCCCGCGGGGCACCGGTCCGTTTCGACGGGGACCGGGCCCGTACGACCCCGCCCCGCGTCAGGAACGTTCCGCCTCGCTTCGGGGCCGCTCCGCCTCGGTTCCGCGCTGTTCGGCGAGCCTGGCGTAGCGCAGCGCGAGTCCGTCGAGCAGCGCCTCCAGGCCGGTCTCGAAGGCGCCCTCGTCCACCGCCCCCCGGTGCCCGGACAGCCGGTGCGCCTCGCCGAGGTGCGGGTAGTCGGCCGCGTCGTAGACCTCGGCGTCCGCCGGGAAGCCGGCCGCGAAGGAGGCGAGGGCCGAGCCGGTGACGAAGTAGCGCATCAGCGCGCCGATCCTGGTCGCCTGGCCCCGCGGCCACCCGGCCTCGACCAGGTGGCCGAAGACCGCGTCGGCCAGCCGCAGCGCGTTCGGCCGACGCCCGGGCCCCTGGGCGAGCACCGGGACGATGTTGGGGTGGGCGGCCAGCGCGGCGCGGTAGGAGCGGGCCCAGTCGCGCAGCGCCCGCGGCCAGGGGTTCGTCACGCTCCCGAACATCGACAGGTCGACTTCGCCGATGACGCTGTCCACCACGGCGTCCAGCAGTTCGTCCTTGGTGGCGAAGTGGTTGTAGAGCGAGGGCCCGCTGACCGAGAGCTCGGTGGCGAGGCGGCGGGTGGAGAGGGCGTCCAGTCCCTCGTCGTCGATCAGCCGCAGGGCGGCGGCGACGATGCGCTCGCGGCTGAGCAGCGGGGTGCGTGGACGGGCCATCGCGGCGGGGTCCTCCGATCCTCCGGATTCATCCGGATCATCCGGCCGGGTGTGCTGGGGCCGATTCTGGCAGGTCCCCCTTCCCAGCACCGGCCGGGCGGGGCTACAGTCCCCCATAAAACTTGCAGCGCTAGTTTAATGGGTCCGGGCCTCGCCCCCAGGCCCTGGACACCGGATTCGGGAGCCGCCGTGAACCTGGAGTTGTCCGAGGAGCAGAGCGCCGTCCGGGACCTCGCCGCCTCCTTCGCCGACCGCGAGATCGTGCCGTACGCCGCCGGGTGGGACCGCGCCGAGTCCGTCGACCGCGCGATCATCGGCAAGCTGGCGAAGGTCGGCTTCCTCGGGCTGACCATCCCCGAGGAGTACGGCGGCAGCGGCGGCGACCACCTCGCGTACTGCCTCGTCCTGGAGGAACTCGGGCGCGGCGACTCGGCCGTGCGCGGGATCGTCTCGGTCTCGCTCGGCCTGGTCGGCAAGTCGGTCAACGCCTTCGGCACCGAGGAGCAGAAGCGGCACTGGCTGCCCCGGCTCACCTCCGGCGCGGCATTCGCCTGCTTCGCGCTCACCGAGCCCGGCACCGGATCCGACGCCGCCAACCTCACCACCCGGGCCGTCCGGGACGGCGACAGCTGGCTGATCAGCGGCGCCAAGACGTTCATCACCAACGGCACCTGGGCCGACGTCGCCCTGGTCTTCGCCCGCACCGGCGGCGGCGAGCCCGAACAGCGGGGCCACCGGGGCATCACCGCCTTCCTGGTCCCGACCGGCCTGCCCGGATTCACCCGCACCGAGATCCACGGCAAGCTCGGCCTGCGCGGCCAGGCCACCGCCGAACTCGGCTTCGACGGCGTCCGGGTGCCGGACGGCGCCCGGCTCGGCGAGGTCGGCAAGGGGTTCACGGTGGCGATGGCCGCGCTGGCCAAGGGCCGGATGTCGGTGGCTGCCGGCTGCGTCGGCATCGCCCGGGCCTGCCTGGAGGCCGCGGTCCGCTACGCCGGCGAGCGCGAGCAGTTCGGCAAGCCGATCGCCTCGCACCAGCTCGTCCAGGAGCTGCTGGCCGGCATCGCCGTGGACGTCGAGGCGGCCCGGCTGCTCACCTGGAAGGTCGCCGACCACATCGAGCGCGGCCTGCCGTTCGCCACCGAGTCCTCCGTCGCCAAGCTGTACGCCAGCGAGGCCGCCGTCCGGGCCGCCAACAGCGCGCTCCAGGTCTTCGGCGGCTACGGGTTCATCGACGAGTACCCGGTCGGCAAGTACCTGCGCGACGCGCGGGTGATGACCCTCTACGAGGGCACCAGCCAGATCCACCAGCTGCTCATCGGACGCGCCCTCACCGGCGTCAACGCCTTCTGACGTCGACGAGAGCGTCCTGCGCAAGAGCATCCCCGCCACCCGACAAGGAGCCCGACGACGTGCGCCCCGTCTACTTCGCCGCCGCCCGCCGCACACCCATCGGCCGGTTGCGCGGCGCGCTCGCCACGGTCCGCCCGGACGACCTCTCGGCCACCGTGCTGCGCGCCCTGCTGGCCGACGTGCCCGCCCTCGACCCGGCCCGGATCGACGACGTCTACTGGGGCGCCGCCAACCAGGCCGGCGAGGACAATCGCAACGCCGCCCGGATGGCCGTCCTGCTGGCCGGGCTGCCTGAAACCGTCCCCGGTGCCACCGTCAACCGGCTCTGCGCCTCCGGCCTGGAGGCCGTCACCCTCGCCGCCCGGGCCATCGGCTCCGGCGAGGCGGACGTGGTGCTGGCCGGCGGCTGCGAGTCGATGACCCGCGCCCCCTTCGTGCTGCCCCGGCCCGACGAGGCGCTGCCGCACCGGATGGAGACCTTCGACACCCGGCTCGGCTGGCGGCTGACCAACCCTCGGATGGCCGAACTGCACGGCGTACTCGGCATGGGAGAGACCGCCGAGGAGGTGGCCACCCGGTACGGCATCGGCCGGGAGCGCCAGGACGCCTTCGCGCTGCGCAGCCACCGGCGGGCCGGCGCCGCCCGCAAGGACGGGCACTTCGACGCCGAGCTGATCCCGGTCGAGCGACCGGACGGGGTGACGGTGAGCCGGGACGAGGGCATCCGCGAGGACACCAGCCTGGCGAAGCTCGCCGGGCTCAAGCCGGTGTTCCGCCCCGGGGGCACGGTCACCGCCGGGAACGCCTCGCCGATGAACGACGGCGCGGCCGGACTGGTCCTGGTCGGTGAGGAGGCGCTGCGCGACCTCGGGCTCCAGCCGCTCGGCCGGTACGTGGCGGGCGCCTCGGCCGGGGTGCACCCGGACGTCATGGGCATCGGCCCGGTGCCGGCGACGGCGAAGGTGCTCGCCAGGGCCGGCTGGTCGCTCGCCGACCTGGACACCGCCGAGCTGAACGAGGCCTTCGCCGCCCAGGCGCTCGCCTCCGCCGACGGCCTCGGGTTCGGCCCGGAGCAGGCCGAGGAGGTGGTCAACCCGAGCGGCGGCGCGATCGCGCTCGGTCACCCGCTGGGCGGCTCCGGCGCCCGTATCCTCACCACCCTGCTGCACCGGATGCGCCGTACCGGAGCCCGGCGCGGCCTGGCCACCATGTGCGTGGGCGTGGGGCAGGGTACGGCCGTGCTGGTCGAGAACGTCTGACGAACCGGTGGCGGGCCACCCGCCCGCCGCCGCTGATCCCGACTTCCGAGGAGTGAAGCATGACGCGGTTCGCTGGGAAGGTCGCCGTGGTGACCGGCGCTGCGCAGGGCATCGGGGCGGCCACCGCCCGCCGGCTGGCGGAGGAGGGCGCGGCGGTCGCCGTGGTCGACCTCACCGCCGAACGGGCGGCCGGGACGGTCGCCGAGATCGCCGCCAAGGGCGGCACCGCCCGGGCGTACGGCTGCGACGTGGCCGACTACGACGCGGTGGAGGCGGTGTTCGCCCGGGTCGCGGAGGATCTCGGCGGCGTGCACATCCTGGTCAACAACGCCGGGATCACCCGGGACAACCTGTTCTTCAAGATGCCCAAGTCCGACTGGGACGCGGTGCTGACGGTCAACCTGACCAGCGCGTACAACTGCAGCCACGTCGCGCAGAAGTACATGGTGGCGCAGCGGTACGGGAAGATCGTCTCGCTCAGCTCGCGCTCCGCCCTCGGCAACCGGGGCCAGGCCAACTACGCGGCCGCCAAGGCCGGCATCCAGGGCCTCACCGCGACCCTGGCGATCGAGCTCGGGCCGTACAACGTCAACGTCAACGCCGTCGCCCCCGGGTACATCGCCACCGCGATGACCGCCGCCACCGCCGAGCGGGTCGGCAGCAGCGCCGAGGACCACCAGACCGAGGTCGCCGCCCGGACGCCGCTGCGCCGGGTCGGGCAGCCGGAGGAGATCGCCTCCGTGGTGGCCTTCCTGGCCAGCGAGGACGCCTCCTACGTCAGCGGGCAGACGCTGTACGTCAACGGCGGGGCGCGCTAGCGAGCCCACTGACGGATCGTCACCGGGTCGTCCCAGGCGGGAGGTTACTTTCCCCTGGGGCGGCCTTTACCTTTTCGCGTGGCCGAGCATGACCACGACCTTGATCACATGACCCCTCCAAATGACTATGGCATGATCATGCAGCTCTCGATGGGATGGCCGGACCGACCCGACCGGACCAGGTCGGGCCCTGCGTCCCAAGGAGTCCCATGGGCAGCCCCGCCACCCTCCGTCGCGCCCTGGCTCTGCTCGCCGTGGGGGCCACCGCCCTCACGGCCGGCACCGTCGCCGTACCGGCCGCCGGCACCGCGACCGCCGCCCCCTCGCACAACCTCTCGGGCGTCCACGTCCGCCCCGCCTCCTTCGGGCACCACAACGCCCAGGGCCGCGTCGCCCCGCTGAGCACCACCCAGTGCGTCAGCCAGATCGGCATCCACTGCTACTCGCCGCTGCAGTACCGGAACGCCTACAACCTGAACCCGCTGTACCAGGAGGGCATCACCGGCAAGGGCCGCACGATCGTCATCGTCGACTCCTTCGGCTCGCCGACCATCCAGCACGACCTGGAGGTCTTCGACAAGCAGTGGGGCATCCCGGACACCAACGTCGAGGTGGTCAAGTGGGGCAACGTCCCCGCCTTCGACCCGAAGAACCCCGACCACACCGGCTGGGCCGGCGAGACCACCCTGGACGTCGAGTACGCCCACGCGATCGCCCCCGACGCGCACATCGTCCTGGTCGAGACCGGTGTCGCCGAGACCGAGGGCACCACCGGCCTGCCCGAGATGATGGACGCCGAGAAGAGCCTCGTCCAGCAGGGTCGCGGCGACGTCATCTCGCAGAGCTTCGGCGCCACCGAGAACACCTTCCCGGGCTTCGAGAAGGGCGACTTCACGTCGCTCACCGACCTGCGCTACGCCTTCAAGGCCGCCGCCGACCGCAACGTGACCGTGCTCGCCGCCTCCGGCGACAACGGCGCCACCGACGCCAAGGAGAACGGCTCCGACCTGTACCCGTACAAGGTCAACTCCTGGCCGTCCTCGGACCCGCTGGTCACCTCCATCGGCGGCACCCAGCTCACCCTGGACGACAACGGCAACCGCACCGCGGACGACAAGGTGTGGCACGACAAGTCCGGCGCCGGCGGCGGTGGCGTGTCCGGCGTCTTCGAGCGTCCGTGGTACCAGGCCAGTGTCGCCGGGACCACCGGCAACCACCGCGGCACGCCGGACATCAGCATGAGCGCGGCCGTGGACGGCGCCGCCTGGACGTACGAGTCCTACGACCCGACCTCGGTCGGCTGGCACCTCACCGGCGGCACCAGCGAGGCCACCCCGCTGTTCTCCGGCGTCGTCGCCCTCGCCGACCAGCTGGCCGGCTACCGCCTCGGCCAGATCAACTGGCGCCTGTACGGCCTCAGCCTGCTCCCGAGCCAGTGGAGCGGCATCAAGGACGTGAAGCAGGGCGACAACGGCTGGGACGGCGTCACCGGCTACAACGCCACCGAGGGCTACGACCTCGCCAGCGGCCTGGGCACCATCGACGGCGCCCGGTTCGTGCACGCGATCGCCGGTCGGTGACCGGGCGGCTCGCCGGGTGGCGGGCCGCGGGCGCTCGTGACGGGTGACGCGTGACGCGTGTCAGGTAACAGATAACAGATAACAGCGAACAGATGACAGATTTCGAAATCTGTCATCTGTTCGCTGTTTTCCGTCTGCTGTTCCCCGTCAGCCGTCGGCTGTCCGCCGCCCCTCCCCCGCCCGCCGTCAGCCGGTGGCGGCGAGCTGGGCGAGGTAGCGCTCGGCGGCGCGGAGCTTGCGGCCGTCCGGGCCGGGGAGGTGGGCGCGCAGTTCGATGATCTCCGGGGCGATGCGGATGGCCTCCGCACGGTCGGCGATCGCCCGCCAACAGGCCTCGGCGTTGGTGGCCGCGCGCTGGGTCTCCGGGTGGTCCGGCCCCTGCGAGCGGAGCAGCGTCAGCGCCACCTCGCGGTAGATCTCCGCGGCATCGGCCGACCGGCCCGCGAGCCGGCAGACGTGCGCCCGGACCTGCCGCACCTGGAGCACCGGTTCGGAGACGGCGCCGTGCTCGGCGATCGCCTCCAGTTCGAGGGCGAAGGCCAGGTCGGTGGCGGCGGCGTGGTCCCCGGCGTCGGCGCTGCGGACGATCCGTCCGATGACCTCGCGGTAGTCCGCACGGGGCCGGGCCGCCGCAGGGGTCTCGTCGGCCGACGCTTCGGCCGGCGGCGCGTCCACGGGCACGGCGTCGGCGGGCACCTCGTCCTGCGGCGCGGCGTCCTGCGACACGGCGTCGGAGGGCACCTCGTCCTGCGGCACCTCATCGGCCGGCGTCTCGACGGCCGGCGCCTCCTCCGCAGGTGCCGCGTCCGTCGGCGCGGGCTCCGCCGGGACGGCGTCCCGGGGCGCCTCCACGGTCTCGGGCTCCTCCGCGACCGCGGGCTCCTCCTCGGCCACGGGTGCCTGCCCGGGCGCCGCCTCGGCGACCTCCTCGGCCGGCTCCTCGGCCACGGAGGCCACCGGGCCTTCCTCCGACGGGAGTTCGGGCTCGGCGACGGCGTCCACGGGCTCCGGCCGGGCCTTGAGGAGCGTGACGCCCGCCGGGGTCGCGGTGTCCTCGGGTACGGCGTCGGCCGGGGCGGGCGTGTGCGGGACGGGCTTGTGCAAGGTCACGCCCGCCGCCTCGGCGGTCTCGCCCGCCTTCAGCAGGCTGACCGGCCGGGCCGGCCGCGGCGGGGTGGGCGGTACGCCCGGCTTGATCAGGCTGACCGGGCCACCGGTGGTCACCGAGGGCGCGGCGGACGGTGCGGGCACCTCGGCGGGAACCGGGGCCGGCCGCTCGGGAACGGCGTCCCGCGGCTCCGCCGGACGCGGTACCGGCGGAGCCGGGGCCGGCGGCACGTCCGAGGGCAGCGCGGCGCCGGACGGCACGGGCGGCATCTCGGCCACCGGGCCCTCACCGCGGCGGGCGGTGTTGCGGAAGAACGGGCGGTCCGGCGCGTGCGTGGCCAGGATGACCACGTCCGGCCGCAGCACCGAGTACACCTGCTGCCGCAGTTGCTCGGGTGTGAGCACCTCGCCGGCGCCGGGTCTGCCACCGTGCAGCGCCTCGATCAGGGCTCGGGTGAAGGTGCCGATCTGCTCCGGGTCCGGGCTGACGACCGCCCACAGCGGGATGCCCTCGCTGAGCGGCGACACGGTGCCCTGGAGGTACGGCCAGGCGTTCTGGTCGGCACTCAGGTCGGCGATGACGAGGGTCTGCCACTCGGCCGGACGGTGGCTCAGCTCCGCGGCGACGGCCTGCCAGGGAAGACCGTCCTGCCTGGCGTCGCGCAGGGTCAACTGGAGCTGTCCGCCGCGCTTGTCGGCGACGACGTGGCCGCCCAGGTGGATCAGCAGCGGTCCGGGGTGTCGGGAGGCGGCTCGCAGATGGGCGAGGACGGTGTGCGGGTCGCCGGCGCCGGGGAGGTGGACGGCGTCCACCGCGTCCGCGGCCAGCAGCACCTGCGGCGAGACGGCGGCGAGCATCGCCGAGAGCACCGGGGCCTGGGTCGGTCCGCCGCGGCCCCAGGTGCGGCGGCCCGAGGTGCCGTATCCGCCCTCGATCACCAGGATCCGCCCGCGCGGCGCGGCTCCCAGCCCGCCCCCGCCCCCACCGACGACGGCAGCGGCAGCGCCCGGCACCGCACTCTGGGGCACGCCCGGCACCACGCTCTGAACCGCGCTCTGGACCGGGAACGGCGGCGGGGTCACCACGGACGCGGCCCCGACGGCGGGCAGCCCGGTGAGGGTCCAGCCGGTGGGCGGAGCGGGCGGCGCGGCCGGGGGCGTGGGCGCCTGCCCTGCGGGCTGCACGCCCCCCTGCGTGCCCCCTTGCAT
Organism: Kitasatospora sp. NPDC036993; assembly: GCF_055607525.1. NCBI lineage: Bacteria > Bacillati > Actinomycetota > Actinomycetes > Kitasatosporales > Streptomycetaceae > Kitasatospora > Kitasatospora sp. NPDC036993. The sequence goes on from NZ_JBVJRP010000002.1 coordinate 139,351, forward strand.
GCCCGGCCCGAAGACCGGTGCGGCACCCGAACCGGAAGCCTCGACCGGAGGCGCGACAGCCGGACCCGGACCCGGAGCGGCCGGTGGAGCCGGCGGCGGCTCGTACAGCGCGGCCGGACCGGGCGGGTGCTCCTCGCCCGTCAGGCGCGGGGGCGGCGGCGGTACGGCGTCCCAGGGCCCCGAGTCCGCTGCCGGGTCGGGACCTCCGGAAACCGCTGTCGTCTCCGCCATCTCCTGGTCACCGCCCCGCCCCGCCGCTCGCGCGGCGTCTGATGCCCTCGCCTGCATGGTGCCTGCCACCACACTCCGTGCGCGCCACCCTACGAGATCGCGGCTCACCCGTTCCAGGCCGGGTGGTCGATCGGCGCGCCCCACGCCCCAAGGTGCCGTCATGCTCGATACCGGCCGACCCCTGCTGTTCCTGGACGTGGACGGTCCGCTCATCCCCTTCGGTGATCCACCGCCCGGCGGTTGTCCCACCCACCGCAGCCCGTACGTCCCGACCGGCGCGGTGCCGGGCGGGAACCCGCTGGTCACCGGGGTGGACCCGGAGTTGGGATCACGGCTGCTGGGCCTGCCGGCCGAGCCGGTGTGGGCGACCACCTGGCTGGAGGACGCCAACGAGTGCCTCGCGCCCTGGCTCGGCCTGCCCCGACTGCCCGTCGTGGACTGGCCGGTGGACGCCGAGGACGGGCCGGGCGGCGTGCACTGGAAGACTCGCACGCTGGTCCGATGGGCGGGCGGGCGGCCGTTCGCCTGGGTGGACGACGAGATCACCGGGGCCGACCGCCACTGGGTCGCCGCCCACTCCCCCGCCCGCGCCCTCCTCCACCGGGTGGATCCCCGACGCGGGCTCGGCGACGCGGACTTCACCGCCCTGGACGCCTGGCTGCGAGCGCGCTGACCGGCCACCAGGCCCACTCCTGCTCCTGCTCCTGCCTCGCGGTCTCCCCTGCCTCACCATCTCCCTTGCCTCGTCAACACGACTGCCCGGCCACCCCCGAGGGAGTGACCGGGCAGTCGGCGGGCCGGGTCAGGCACCCGCGAGGAGGTCCCGCAGCAGGGCGACGGTGTCGGCGTCGAGGTCCCGGCCGGTACGACGGCTGAGCGCGTCCAACCGATTGACGGCACGCAGGAGTTGGTCCCGGGCGCCGGCCGAGGCGTAGGCGTAGAACAGGTCCCGGTGCAGCAGTTCGACGTCCGGGGCGACGGCGAGGCCCCGGAACACGGCGGCCTCGGCGCTGCGGTGGTCGCCGTACTGCAGGCGGCGGGCGGCCAGTTCATGGGCGGTGTCGACGATCGCCGCGATCATGTCCTGCCGCTCGCCCTCGGCCCAGCCGTACGAGGCGGGCGGGGCCTCGGCGAACGGCGCGCCGCGGACCAGCGCCAGGGCATGGGCGAGGGCCGCGTCGGCGGTGGCACTGGTGCTGCGCATGCCGCGCCGGTAGAGACTGCGGAACTCGTCCCAGTCGCAGGTGACCGCCGGGGCGAAGGAGTAGCCCTCGGTGCCCTCCGTGGGCAGGAAGGCGCGCCCCTCGGGCGAGCTGCCGAACCAGCCGGCCAGGTCGGCGAGTTTGGCCGGCAGCGGGCTCTTGGCGTCCGCCGCGGTGGGGTGCGGGTCGAGGTGGGCCGCGCCGGGGTGCAGGTCGTGGTCGAGGGCGTGGTGGCCGGAGCCGGGGCGCAGTGCCAGGTAGACGGCCAGCTCGGTGAGCCGGGGCAGCGCGCCGGGCGCGGCCTCGCCGAGGGTTCCCGCGACGTCCACCGGGCCGAGCAGCCGGATCCGGGGGGCGTTGCGGGGGGCGTGCGCCTCCGGGGAACGGAGGATGCCGAGCAGGTCGTCGCTGTCACTGCGGCCGGACGTGGTCCTGGCGAGCGGAGCGACGGCGGCCGGACCGGGCTCGGCGGCGGGGCCGTGGTCCTCCGTGGCGACGGCCCCGGCGGAGCCGCCCGAGCCGACGGGATCGGCGGCACCAGCGGCACCGGCGGGCCCGCTCCCGGAGGCGTCCGCGCCCTCGGCGGCGGACGGCGCGGACGGATCGGCCGACGGCACCGGCTCATCGACCGGATCCGCCACCACCTGCTCCGCCACCGCCTGCTCCGCCGCAGCCGGCTGCGGCACGACGGGCTGCGGCACCACCGGCTGGACCGCGAGGACGACCGTCGACGTGGACTCCGAGAAGGCGGCCTCCGACTCCCCGGCCCCCTCGGCCGGCTCCCCGCCCTCCGGCGGGCCGGGCCGCCGCAGGTCCCGGGTGGTCTCGTCGGCGGCCGCCTGCCGCCCCTGCCCGTTGACGACGAACCGCGCCGGACCGGCCGGAGTCGGCGCCGGGACCGGAGCCGACTTCCCGGAAGCCGAAGCCTGCGCAGGAACGGAGGCCGACGCCGCCGGGCCGGGCACCACGGCCGGCAGCGGCGCCGGAGCCGGCGTCACCGGATCGGTGCCCGCGAACGGGCTCGCCCCGGTGCCGATCACCCGGGTGAGCAGCCGCGGCCCGGTGGCCGCTTCCGCGCCCTCCGCCGCCCCGCCGCCGGAGGCTCCGACGGCGGCCAGCACCGGTACCGCCACGGGCAGCTCGTGGGTGTCGGCGTCCTCGGGCCCGTCCAGTGTCCAGGCCGGGGCCGGGTGCTGGGTGGGGTCGTCGGCGACCCGGAGCAGCTCGGCGACCTGGTCGTACTGCTGTCCGCTGAGCCGTTGCAGCTCGACCGTCAGGTGCAGGCCGGGGATCGCGGCCTGGCCGGAGGTCGGCAGGGTCCAGCGAGCGACCGGACCGGTGCCCCGCTCGGGGGCGCGGGTGACGACGGCGACGCAGGTACGCGGACGGGCGTCGAGCAGCCGCCCCAGTTCGGCCGGCACCTCCCCGCCGGGCTGGTGGGCGCAGAGCACGATCTCGGGCGTCCAGGACTCGTCCGCCTGGCCCCGGCTGCGGGCCTCGCGCGGGCTGCTGACCTCGGCGGCGACCAGGGTGGCGCGCGCCTTGGCGGTGCGCGGTCCGAGGGCGGCGAGCGCGGCCTCCAGGGTCGGGTGGCGGTGCACGCGTTCGGCGGCCGGACCGCTGATCAGCACGTCCTCGGCGAGGTCCACCAGATGCAGGTGCAGCCGGTCGGCGAGCGGGCTGTGGGCCAGTTCGATGGCGAGGGTGCGCAGCACGTCGCGGGCGTCGTCCGGGTGGCCGGACAGGTGGAGCAGCCGGACGGCCTCCAGGTCGGCGAGGACCACCGAGCCGTCCGGCGAGGTGCCGAGGGTGACCAGCGCGGGGTACGGCGCGGCGGTCTTCCGGGCCTGGCCGGGGCTGAGCAGGTCGCCGGAGTCGGCGCTGCACCACCACACGTTGGCGGCGTGCGCGGCGCGGAACGGCGCGATCGGGGTGGCCGGGCCGGACAGGTGCAGCTCGACGGTCTGGCCCTGGGTGATCCGGGCGGCGACGATGGCGGGCAGCCGCTTGCCGCCGCGCACGGTGTTGCGGGCCAGGGTGCGCAGGGCGCGGTCCAGCAGTTCCAGCCCGGCCTGGTCCTGCCGGGCCATCAGCTCGTTCTCGAAGGCGGCGGCCCCGGCGTCGGGCATCGCGATGCGGTGCCGGGGGCGGCGGGCGCGCTGCTGGGTGCCGCGCTTGTGGGCGACGGTGCCGATCATGATGGCGGCGAGCAGGACGCCGACGGTGGAGGCGGTGAGGGCGACGGTGTAGTCGTCGTTGGGAGCCGGGTCGGCGTGCGCGGCGGGGCCGGGCGCCTGGGTCGGCGCATGCGTGGGCGCGGGCACCGGGGCCGACTGAGGGGCACCCTGCGAAGGGGCGCCCGGGGCCGGAGCCTGGTCGGCCGGCGCCGGGGCGGGAGCAGGCGCCGGCGCGGGGGCGGGGGCGGGAGCGGCATCCCCCGGCACCGCGAGCACCATCCCCGGCACCACCACGTCCGGGTCCGTCAGCTGCTCCCCGTCCGGAGCCCGCACCCCCTTGTTCGCCTCGAACAGCTTGGGCCACCGCTCCCCGTCCCCCAACTCCCGCTGGGCGATGGCCGAAAGGCTCTCCCCGGCCTGGACGGTGACGCTCCGCTGCGCCCCGGCACCACCGGGCCCCCCAGCCTCCGTCCCCTGCTGCGGAACGTTCTGCGGGGCCCCCTGGGGCGTCCCCTGCTCCGCGCCCCCCGAGGGGGCCGGAGCCGGGGCGGGCGTCTTCGCCTCGTCCGGCTTGGCGTCCGCCGGCATCAGCAGTTCCCAGCCGGGCTGGATCGCCCGGTCGGCGTCGAAGCGGACGCCGGAATCGCCCATCGCCCGGCCGTCGTTGAGCTTGGCGATCTCCACCCACCGCTCACCCGAGCCCAGTTGGCGCTCGGCGATGGACCACAGGCTGTCGGCCGGCCGGGAGTCCCGCACCGTGTACGTGCTCTGCTGTTCGGCGGCGGGGGTCAGGGCCGGTGCGGACTGCGCGGCGGGCAGTGCGGCACGCTGCACGCCCGACGTCAACTGCGCCTGGGCCACCGGACTGTGGGCCAGTTCGGGGACGGCGGCGAAGGCCGAGCCCGCCACTGGAACCAGGGCGAGCACCGAGCCGACCAGCCCGGCCGCGAGCCGCTGGCTCCAGCCGAAGGCGGGGATGCGGCGGGCGATCCGGCCGCGCAGCTGGGCCGGGATCTCCAGCAGGACGGAGAGCGCGAAGCAGCCCCAGGCGAGCCAGCCGACCACCACCAGCGCCCACAGGAACAGGCTTCCGTCGTCCGGGCTGGTGAGCGCCTCGCCCACCCCGCCCGAGGCGACCTCGCCCATCCCGGCGACCGCTTCGGTGCCGTACAGCAGCAGCGCGGGGACGCCGCCCAGCAGGGCGAACAGGGCGACCAGCGCGCCGAGCGCGGTGATCAGGGCGCGGCCACGGCCACGCGGTCGCCGCCCGTGCGGCGGTCGGGGCGCCGGGGCGCCGGGGCCTCGCGCACCGCCGGCTCGACGGGACGCCCCGGCCCGGCCGGCAGGGGCCTGGGCGGTACGGGCCTGGTCCTTGGCACGTGGCGCGGCCATCAGTCGGTCTCCGCTTTCTCGACTCCGTGGACGAGGGTCGCACTGCCCTTGCCCTTGACCTTCCGTTCCCCGAGGGCGCCCAGCAGGACCGGCCGGTAGTCGGCCTGCACGGTGACGGTGACGACCCTGCCGTCACCGGAGAACTCGACGTCGCCCGCCCGCAGGCCGTACAGGCCCAGGTAGGCGTCGGCGGCGTCCCGGACGTACTTCTCCTGGACCTTGAAGCCCCTGCCCTGCAGGACTGCGGCCCGGTCCAGCTGCTGACCGCCGACCCGCGCCGCCTCCAGCGCGTAGGCGTCGGTCCGCTCGGCGACCCGCAACCGGCCGCCGGCGTCGATCACCAGCGCGATGACGAGCACGACGTAGGCCGCGCAGATCGCGACGAAGAGGGCCACGGCGCCCCGGTCGGACCGGCGCGCCGACAACCGTCGCCGCAGTCGGCTCACCACTCCCATCCCGCCCCCCACTCCGCACGCTGCTCTCCCCACCGGCCCCCACCGGGCGCCACTCGGTACCGCTGTGTCATGCCCCGAGCGCTCTCCGCTTGCGTCTCCCCCGCACGGGCCGTCTCCAATCCCCTGTCCTCCCGGTGGCGTCCCCGGTCCTCCCGGTGACGTCCGCCGCCGCGGTGACGGCACCGCGCGCCGTCAGGTGCCCCGGTAACGGTCCACCACCGAAGTGAACTCGCCGACGAGGTGCTTCGTCACGGGTACGCCGGACGGTCCGCCGAGCAGGTCGGCCAGTTCCACGTCGCAGATCACCGTGACCGTCACCGTCGTGACCGGCCCGCCCGGCAGGTTCAGCTCCCCGTTGTCGACCCGGACGTCCCCGTTGCGGCAGGACACGCCCTGCTGACGCAGTGTCGCGAGGGCGGAGTCCCTGGCCGGCTGCTTCATCCCGTCCACGCTGCGCTGGAGGGAGGCGGTCCTGGCCCCGGCCCTGGCGGCGGCCTCCACGGTGCCGGCCGTGGTCTGCACCCGCCCGGCGGCGATGGCCACCAGGACCAGTGCGACCACCGCCGGCACGACGATGGCCGCCTCGATCGCGATCCCGCCCCGGTCCAGCCGGCGCTGTCGCGAACGCGGCCGCCACCGGTCCGGTGCCCGCGGCACGCGCCTCACGGCTTCACCACCGGCGGTACGAAGCGCTCGCGCGGCGCCTCGGCGAACTGGGTGAGGGCGGGCGCCCTGAGCCCGGGTATCAGCAGCGGCGGGGTCAGCCGCACGGTGACCCGGATGGTCTCCGCCGTACTGCCCTCGGTCCCCACTGTGTACTCGTGCACGCCCTGCCGGTCCAGGAAGTCCCTGGCCTGCCGCTGGGCCGCCTCGTTCTTCTCGCCGTCCGTCGCGTTCCCCTGCACCCGTCCGGCGTCCACGCCCTCGCGGGCCGCGGTGAGCGCGACCTGGCGGTCGTACCACAGCAGCGCGGCCTGGACGACGAGCATCAGGAGCAGCAGGACGACCGGGAAGACGATGGCCAGGCTCAGGCTCATCGACCCCCGGTCGCCCCTGCGGCGGAGAGCGGGACGCATCACTTGGTGGCGCCGCCCGCGCCCGCGCCGCCCGGCAGGTTCGGGTCCTGCTCGACCTTCTTGACGACCTTGTCCTTCAGCAGGTAGAGCGCGGTCGCCACGGCGCCCGCCACGAAGACCAGCGCGATGATGGCGAGGGCGAGTTCGATGCTGATCGCACCCCGGTCGCCGCGGGCGCGGGCCGCTCGCAACCGGCCCAGCCTGAAGGTGAACAGCAGCAGCGCGAACTGGACCGGCAGCAGGACGGGTTGCAGCACCCGGCCGGCCAGCCTGGCGAGTCGTACGGTCATCGGGTTCTCCCGGTTGTGACGGTGTGGTGTGGTGTGGTGGGCGGTGGGTCGGGCCGACCGCTCCGGCGTGACCGGAGGAACCGGAACAGACGCGAGGACGGTCAGTTGAGCATCTGGTGCAGTGCCGGGAAGACGATCAGGACGGTCATCAGCAGGGTGAGGGCGGCCCCCGGCGCGACCATCCGCTCGCTGTCGGCGTTCGCGCGGGCGAGGTCCTCGGCGAGCAGTTCTCCGCGCAGGCCCTTGGCGCGGGCCCGCAGGGTGTCGTACACGGCGGCGCCGTCGGTGCCGGACAGCCGCATGATGTCGGCCACGTCCTGGAGCGGGGTGAGCCCCAGCTCCTCCGCCAGCGCGTCGAGTCCGGCCCAGGGCGGGAGCCGGTCGGTGGCCGCGCGCTCCAGCGCGTCGCGGATCCGCAGGAACACCGCGCCCTGGCCGACCGACGCGGCCCGGCGCAGCGCCTCGGCGGGGCCGCAGTCGGCGGCCCGCTCCATCGCGACCAGCTCCAGGTAGGCGGCGATGCCGTGCAGGTACTCGGTGCGGGCCTCCTTGGCCTCGCCCCGCACGACGGCGTCCGGGACGAACCAGAGCAGTCCGGCCAGCAGCGGCCCGGCGACCAGCGGCAGCGCGAAGGGCAGGCCGGCTCCCATCAGCACGGCCATCGCGCCCAGGTAGGCGGGCAGCACCAGGCCGAGCGCGGCGAACAGCAGCTTGTGCACCATGAACCGGGCCGGGGCACGGCCGATCAGGGCGAGTTCGCGGCGCGGGAGCGAGACCCCACGCAGCCGGACGGACCGCTCGCCGATCCGGTCGTACCAGCGCGGCCGCTCGTCCGGGTCCTGCTCGCGGTCGGCGGGGGTGGCGTGCAGCCGGTCCAGCGCCTGGTGCAGGTCCGGTGGGGCCGGCCGCAGTTCGGCGACCAGCAGGGCGATGCCGCCCGCCGCGGCGGCGCCGGCCAGCACGGACCAGGGGGAGATCACCGGACCTCCCCGAGCTGCTCGGCCGGCGCGGGCTCGTCGGCCGGTGCGGCGGACCCCCGCCGGCCGCTCCTGCTGCGCCGGTCCGGCGTCAGCAGCCGGGGCACCGGCGGGTGGGAGGCCAGCGCCCGCATCCAGGCGATGATCGCCACGAACAGGACGGCGACCACGGCGAGCACCAGCTGGCCGAGGACCGTCCCGTAGGGCCGGGTGTACTCGGTGTTGAAGGAGCCGATCGTGACGACCAGCACGATGATGCCGACCAGCCAGCGGATGGTGGTCCTGTGCTTGGCCCGGTCGGCCTCGATGGCGCGGCGCTGGCGGACCTCCTCGCGCACCGAGTCGGCCATGTCGGAGAGCGTGCGGGCCAGGCCGGGGCCGCTGTCGCCGGCCCGCAGCACCAGTGCGGCGAGCACCTTGTCGGCGGTGGCGTCGGCGAGGCTGTCGGCGAAGGCGCGCAGCGCCTCCTCGGGCCGCCAGCGGGCCTGCAAGCGGGCCGCCAGCTCGCCGACCTCGTCCTCCAGGGCGGCCGGGGCGGTCCGGCGGCTGGTGACGATGGCCTGGTTGAGGCCGACGCCGAGCAGCAGCACGTCGGCGATCCGCTGGGTCCACTCGGACAGCGCCTCCAGGCGCTCGATCCGGTGGGTGTCGGGGCGGGTGGTGTCGAACAGCCAGGGCAGGCCGAAGACGACCAGCGGCACCAGCAGCGCGGTCAGCGGGATGCCGGTGAACAGCCAGGCCAGCGGCCCGCCGGCGAGCGCGAGCGGCAGCTGGACGCGGCGCAGCCGCACCATCCGGTGCGCGGCCGTGCCCGGGGCGCCGTACCAGAACACGTGGAGGCGGCCGGCCAGCGGGTTGGCCGCCTGCTCGGCGCCGTCCTCGGCCTCGTCACCGGCGGCGGGCTCGCCGCCACGGGCCCAGGCCACCAGGGCGATCAGGCCGCCCGCGACCGCGAGACCGCACAGGGCGAACAGCAGCATCACCGTGCGCCACCGCCGATCCGCAGCTGGAGCGGGACGGCCCAGCCCCCGTACCGGGAGCCGAGCAGCGAGGCGTCGAAACCGGCCCGGCGCAGGTCGTCCAGGCACTGCGGCGGGGTGTGCGGGACGGCCCGCGGCTCACCGAGGTCCGGCCGGGGGCCGAAGACGGTGTTCAGCGCGGGCCGGCCGCCCTCGCCGAGGCCGGTGACCTCCAGGACGTGGGAGACGAAGCGGTGCCGACGGCCGCCGACGGCGGTCTCGTCGACCATGGTGACGTGCACGATGAGGTCCAGGGCGTTGGCGGTGAGCCGGTAGGCGAGTGAATCGGTCATGTGCGAGCCGTACTCCAGGCAGAGTTCGGCGATCCGGTCGACGACCATGTGCGGTCCGCGGGCGTGCAGGGTGCACATCGAGCCGCCCTCGCCGTTGGTCATCACCCGCAGCATCGGGACGACCTCGCCGGAGCGGACCTCCCCGACGATGATCCGGGAGAGCGTCATCCGCAGTGCGGCCGGGATGAGGTCGCCGATGGTCAACTCCCCGGCCAGGCGCCCCTCGACGCGCTCGCCGTTGCCCTCGCGGGCCTCCATCGGGACGACCTGGCGCAGGTGGCCGAGGGTGTGCAGCCAGAGTTCGAACTCCGACTCCAGGGTGCCGATCCGCTCGTCCGGCGGGATCTCGGCGGCCATCGCGCGCAGCAGGCTGGTCTTGCCGACGCCCTGGGTGCCGGTGATCATCACGTTCTTCCTGGCCCGGATCGCGGAGGCCAGGAAGGCGGCCAGGGTGGCGTCCAGGGTGCCGAGTTCGACCATCTCGGGCAGAGTCGCCGAGGCCACCCGGTGGCGCCGGATCGCCACGTACGGGCGGGGCGTCACCTCGGTGAGCGCCTGGAGGCGCATGCCGCCCTCCAGGCGCAGCGCGAGGGTCGGGCTGGCGGTGGACAGGCTGCGCTCGCCGCCGCCGTGCTGGCGGGCCAGGTCCTGGAGCAGCTCGATGAGTTCGGCGTCGCTGTCGGCCACCGGCGGTACCTGGCGCAGGGGTTGGTGCACCCTGGAGACCCAGACGTCGTCGCAGCCGTTGATCAGGATGTTCTCGATCTCCGGGTCGTCCAGGTAGGGCTGGAGCCGGCCGGCCCGGAACAGCAGGTCGAAGACGGCCTCGGCGAGGGCCCTGTCCTGCTCCCGGGTGGGCGGGATGCCGTGGGTCTGCGCGTAGGCGTCGGACCACCGGGCGACGGCCTCCTCGATCAGCGCCCGGCCCCGCTGGCGGCGGGTGGCACGGTCCGGATCGGAGCCGGAGGTGGCAGTCAACCGGGTGATCTGCTGGTGCAGTTCGGCCGCGACCTGACGCTTGAGCTCACGGGCGACCTGCGGGTCGACGGCCGGCCGGGTGGCGGAGCCGCGCAGGTCGAGCGAGGGCAGCTGGGAGGGTACGGCGGTGGGCCCGGCCGCGCCGGGCGGGACGGGCTGCGCCGCGACGGGCTGGGGCGCGACCGGGCCCGGCTGGTAGCCGTACGGCGGCGCGACCTGCCCCGGCGCGGGCGCCGGTGCGGTCACCGGCCCGGGCGTGGGCGCGGCCCAGGGCAGCGCGGCCGGGTCGGCGGACGGACGCTGGTGCAGGGGGCTACCGCGCACGGAGCACCTCCCCGGGGTTGTGCGGATACGGGCCGTTCGGATCGTCCTGACGGTCCGTCACCATCGGCTGCTGGAGCGGGTACCGGTCGTCCGTCTCGCCGTGCGGCGCGGACTGGACGTGCGCCGGGAACGGCGCCGGCGCGGCCGGATGCGGGGCCAGCCCGGCCAGCGGCGCCACCGGGCCCGTGGTGATCACCGGCGGGACGGGCTGGGGCGGGGCGTACGAGGGCTGCTCGGCCTCGGCCGTCCCGTAGCCGGAGCGGCCGGGGGCCGCCTGGCCGTACACCGGCTGACCGGGGACCGGCTGGCCCTGTGTCGCCGAGCCGTAGCCGCCCTGCCCGTACCCGCCCTGCTCGTACGGGGTCCGGCCGTACGGGGACTGCACGTAGCCGCCCTGCTGCCCGTATCCCTGCTGCCCGCCCTGCCCGTACCCCGGCTGCCCGTACGGCCCCGGCGAGGGCACGGACGGCGGCACGGACGGCGGCACGGAGGAAGACGCGGGCGAGGGCACCGGCGGCTGCGGTGCCGTCGACACGGGCGGGCTCGGTATCGGCGGTGCCGGCACCGGAGACGCCGCTCCCGCGGGCGTCGGCCCGGCCGCCGCGGCCGGACCCCCCGCCGGGCCGCCCGCCGCCAGCTGAGCCGGCGCCGCACCCTGCGCGGCACCCGGCCCGAGCCGCTGGCGACGGCGGCGGACCAGTGCCTGCACCTCGTCCGCCGCCGACCGCGCCGTCCGCATCAGCTCCGAGCGGATGAACCGCCGGTCGGTGGTGTCGCCACCGTCGGAGAGCACCTTCGCCGTCCGGGTGGCGTGCGGCAGCACTCCGAGCACCGGCAGCCCGAGCTCGCGGGACACCTCCGCCCGCGAGTACGGCCCCTCGTCGACCAGCAGCAGCCCGAGCGCGTCCGCCCCGGTGCCGGCCGCGGCCAGGTCCTCGGCCAGGGCGGCGATCCTGGGCCGGACCGAACTCAGCCCGCGCAGCGTGGTGCGGACGGTGGCCACCACCACGTCGGCACGGCGGGCCAGCACCGCGCTGTGGCCGGTGGCGCCGGAGCGGCCGAGGTCCACGATGACGTCGTAGCCCTGCTGCTCCACGCCGTGCAGCAGTTCGGCGAGCGGCTCCCAGGTGTAGGCGAGGCCGGGCGCCTGGGTCGGGTCGGTCAGCCCGGGCAGCAGCAGCCGCTCGGCGCCGCCCTCGGGCGAGAGGTCGATCAGCTGCTCCCAGATGGTCTGCGCGAGCAGCCCGCGGCGGTCGGCCACGGCCAGGTTGCGCAGCCCGTAGACCGCCTCGACCCGGCCTTCCAGGGCGCCGGCGAGCACCGCGCCACCGTCCGGGTCGGCCTCGACCAGCAGGATCCGCCGGCCCGGCGGCAGCGGCCAGGACAGCAGCAGAGCCAGGGCGGTGGTGGTCGCCCCCGGTGCGCCCGGGCCGCCGACCACCGCGATCACCGCCATCAGGCGCCGCCCGTCGGGGCCGGGGCCCCCGGCGTCGGGGTGCCGGGAGCGGCGGCCCCGGAGGCGGTGGCCCCCGGGGTGGCGCCCGAGGGCGCGCCGCTCGGCGCCTGGCTCGGTGCGGTGCCGCCGGGGCCGCCCGCCGCCGCACCGCGCGGCGCGAGCAGCACCTGGATCCGTCCGCTCGCCACCCACTGCGCGAGCCGGGGCCCGTCCGCCGTGCCGACCGCGACGTCGATCACCTGGCTGCCGTCGGTGTCCACCCGGCCGACGGTGATCACCGTGGCGGGCAGCGAGTCGGCCCGGCCGTTGTCGGGCGTGAACACGACGACAATCTGCACGCCGGGCTGGAGCCGGCTGGCGGGCAGCTGGCTGCGCTTGGCCGACACCCCGACCACGATCTGCCCTGGCTGCACCGACAGCCCCTGCGCCAGGTCGGTGCCGGTGAGCATCGCGCCGCGCTTGAGGTCGGTGGCGGCCCGCATGCCGACCGCCTTCGCCCGGTCCTGGGCCGACACCGGGTGCAGCGCCGGGTCCCCCGCGATCCGCGCGACCACCAGGTCGTCCTCGGTGATCACCTGTCCCCACGGCACGTCCCTGGACAGTGCCAGCACCGCGACCCGCTGGCCGGTGCTGTTGTAGAGGACGGCTCCGCCCAGCCCGCCGGCCGCGATCAGCGCGACCGCCATCGCCAGCACCGCCGGGCGCCGCCGCCGCGCCCGCATGGTCCGCCCGGGGGCGTGCGGTGCCCCCCGGCCCCGGCCCTTGCCCGCGCCGCCCTGCTCCTGCTGCTCCGGGAGCACCACGGATGCCGCGGCGCCCGCGGAGGTGCCGGATCCCGGCGTCGCGAACGTACGGTTCTCCACCGGGTTCCGCCCTTCCCTCGTTCGTCTCTGGCTGGTCTGGCTGGCCTGGTTGGTCCGGCTCGTCCGGCTGGTCAGTGCCGACGGTCAGGACCGGCCGGCCGGTCGGTGTGCGGATCGCCGCGCCGGCGCGATCAGTTGAGCACCTGCATCTCGGCGACCCTCAGCTCGAAGGGCGCGCTGCTCTGGTTGATGCCGGGGATGGTGAACGTCCGCGGGTTGGGCCCGCCGGTGACCACGACCCTGACCTCCCAGCGCATCGTCACCGTGGCGCTGAACACGCCGTTCTTCTCGCCGGCCGAGCCGGTCCTGAACTCGTAGCCGCAGTCCGGGGACTTCGCGTCGCCGTACTTGGGGTCGTACGGCGTGCCGGGGGTGGCGCAGGAGGTCTGGAGGTGGTCCCCGAAGCTCCAGTCCGCCTTGACCAGCCGGGGCGTGGCCGTGACCGAGATGCCCGCGACCGACGCGTTGCCCGGTGTGGGCAGTGCGGCGCCGTCCGCCCAGAGCCAGACCGGGGCGTTGACCACCGCCGTGCGCTGCGGCGCGGCCCGGCCCACCGGCGGCTTGAAGCGGACCCGGTCGTAGGCGCTCTGGATGGCCGTGGCCTCGGCGTTGACGTTCTGGCCGTCCGGCGAGCCGGCTTCGAAGACGATCTCGGCACCGCCCATGCCCCCGCCGGTCTGCGGGCAGACCTTCGTGTAGAGCGTGCCGTCCTTCGGGTCGTGGCCGCCCCAGGCCGGATCACCCGCGGCCGGCGGGTTGTCCAGCGGGCGGTAGTAGCAGCCCTTCTCGTTGCTGAACCAGCCCAGCTCGGGGTCGTGGCAGGCCCACGGGACCTCGTGGTAGCCGCACAGCTGGGGGCCGGTGGAGGAACCGCCGCCGCCACCGCCCGGCTTGGAGCCGCCGGGCGCCGGGGTCTTCCCGCCGGACGTGACGTCCACGCAGATCACGTTCGGGGCACACTGTTCGGCCCCGCCGCCCGACGGGTCGTCCGCGGTCGCGCTCACCGCCGAGGACAGCAGCAACCCCGCCGACATCGACGCGACGAATGCGATCCGCCGGGCCGGATTCCGTGCGTTCAGCATGTCCGGTCCACCTCCCGTTTGAAGTCGTGGATCAACCAGTGCGCTTGGAACCAGCGCAGCGACGCGGTTCCGACGTATCGGTTCAGCCGTCCTGCGGGATCCTTGGCGGCCCCGGTGACGGCATCGACGCGGTGCCAGCCCGACAGGTCGACGCAGTCCTCGATCACGGCGGTCTGCGGATCGGCATTCAGATCAACGGCCTTGACCACCGCGGAATTGCGCGGCGTGCCGGTCATCACCACTTTGGCGTCGCGCAGTTGCCGGAGGCTGACCAGACTGTCGGACAGCGCCCGTCCCGACGCGTACTGCTCCAGTCCGTACCCGTCCGAATCCGGCCGCCCGAAGACCTCGGCCTGGGTCTGCCACCAGTCCTGATACGTCTTCAGGGCCAGCCGCCCCATCGCCCCTTCCGGACCGCTGGTCGGCGCGATCGAGCCGTTTACCGAACCACCCGAAGGAGGGACCGGGTTCACTCCCGCGACGGTGGGCGCAGTCGACCCGAGACGATCGACGGAACCGCCGGCACCGCCGCTCGCACAACCGCCGAGCAGCAACACCAGGGCCGCCCCGGCGCCCCCAACCACCCCAGGGCGCACCATGTTTCCGCGCTGCCGCATGGCCCCACCTCGTTGCGACCGACCCGATCCGTGATCCACGGCCGCCAGGAGAATTCCGCCGTCCCGCCGATGTTTCCGCTGGGGATCGATTCTTCGCCAACCCACCCCATCACGGCAACACCTCAGGCCCCCTGACCTTACGTGGAAGGCGGTTCCGTCGGGGCTCTATCCCGCCACAGAACGGCCAACAGTTCTTCGGAAAGCGACAATCCGGCCAATGCGCCCCGAACCGCGGCCCGATTGCGCATCAGGAGCCGCCCGGCGTGCGACGGAACGAGCAGGCGCGCGCCAGGCGCACCCGAACTACCGGCCGGTTCCCCACCGTCCGTCAGCGCGGCCACGGCCGGCTGGAGATCGAGCGGGGCGACGGCCGCGGGGGCACCCGGAACGCCCTGGCGCAGGACGGTGGTCAGGGCCCGGCTGAACGAGCCCTCCCCGCCCGGCCGGACGGCGTCCCGGCCGCGTCTGCCCGGGGTGTAGCGGCCGGCCGGCGCGTAGCGGCCGATCCTGCCCCACAGCGGGACCCGCGAGTAGCTCAGCAGTTCGCCCGCGCCGTCCTCGCCGCGCTCCAGCGCCGCCCAGGCGTCCCGGTCGACCACCGCGTCGACCAGCAGCAGCGCCTCCTCCTGGTCCCCGTGCACCATCGCGCTGACCACCCAGTCCCAGGCCAGGCCCCGCCGGTAGGCGTTGTCCGGCGTGCTGCCGGCGGTGACCAGCGCGAGCCGGCGCCCGCGCGGGTCGGCCACCAGCTGGCCGACCAGGCAGACCAGCAGCCAGCGGCCCGGATGCTGGGCCGCGTCCCGGACGGCGGTGAGCATCGCGTTCGCGTCCGCGTCCGGCGCCACCGTGGTGACCCGGCAGCCGGCCGCGCCGGTGTCGAAGCACATCCCGGGCAGCACGTCGGCGAGCAGCCCGGCACCGTCCGGCGCCAGCGCCGCCCCGCCGAAGGCCCGGTCGGGCCCGCCGTCCGCCCCGATCACCACCAGATCGACCCCGCCCGCCATCCGGCCGTCCCCCCTCCTCCACCGTTCCTCCACCCGCCGGGCAGGCTACCGCCCCGGACCGACGCGGACGGGGCTCCCGGCCCGTCCGCTCAGGGACCATGGGCCCTATCGGTGTGCGCACCGACCGGGGACCATCGGACGCATGGAGCGTGAGGACCGTGTGGAAACCCTGAGCGAGGCCGAGTGCCTGCGGCTGCTCAGCACCGTGCCCGTCGGGCGCGTGGTGTACACCGAGCACGCACTTCCGGCCGTCCTGCCGGTCTCCTTCGAGGTCCTGGACGGGCGGCTGGTGCTCGCCGTACGCCGGGGAAGTGCCACCGCGCGGGGGCTGGACGGCACCGTGGTGGCCTTCCAGGCCGATCTGCTGGACCCGGTCACCCGTACGGGATGGAGCGTACTGGTGCACGGGCGGGCCGACGTGGTGAGCGACCCCGACCAGGTACGCCGGGTGCTGCGCTCCGGCCTGCGGCCCTGGGTGGGCGACCCGGAGCCGCTGTTCGTCGCGCTGGTGCCGGAGCTGGTCAGCGGCCGCCGGCTGTTCCCGACCGGCCCCGGCGGCCCGGGCCGGGCGGCGCTGCGCCCCATCGGCACCGGGCCCTGGAACAGCGGATCTCCGTTCGGCTCCTGACAGATACCGGTGGGTAGGCATACGCTTCCGGCGTCCTGATCCCTCCCCGGGCCTGTCCCCCACCAGGAGCGCACCGTGACGACCTTCGCCTCCCTCGCCGAGCTGACCGCCGCCGTCGGCACCGAGCTGGGCACCAGCCGTTGGCACACCGTCGACCAGCGGCGGATCGACCTGTTCGCCGAGGCCACCGGTGACCACCAGTGGATCCACGTGGACCCGGAGCGGGCCAGGGACAGCCAGTTCGGCTCGACCATCGCGCACGGCTACCTGACCCAGTCGATGATCCCGGTGCTGGCGAAGGAGTGCTACGCCGTCGAGGGCGTGCGGATGGCGCTGAACTACGGCTCCGACAAGGTGCGCTTCCCGGCCCCGGTGCCGGTGGGCACGGCGATCCGCGCCACCGCCGAGCTGCTCTCGGCCACCGAGGTGCCGGGCGGGGTCCAGGCGGTGGTGCGGTTCACCGTCACCAGCGAGCGGAGCGCCAAGCCGCACTGCGTCGCGGAGACGATCACCCGCTTCTACGCCTGACCGGGCTCGCTTCGAGCAGGGAACGGGCAGGGAGCGGGCGCTGCCCGAGCCCGGACCGAGGGGACACCGAGGGGACGCCGAGGGAGCCGGGCCGCGCCCGGGCACCGGTCCGCGACCGCCGTCCCGGGTACTCCGATTGGCCCCGGGCGGGCCTCCCACCAGGTCCGGACGGCCCACGGCGAGTAACCTCCGACGAGATGGTTGTCGCACCGCAGCAGCCCCACCCGCCGCTGCACCGCGCGCCCCGGCATGCCCGGTAGCCGTGACCGTCCCAGGAGGAGCCGTGCCCCGCCCCGCCCCGTGGTTCTCCCGCCTCGCCGGTCTGTCCTCGCTGCTCGCCCCGCCCGCCACCGGACCCGCCGCCGAGCGCGCCGTCCCCGGCCTGGCCGGGCTGCCCCGGGCCGCCTGGCACCGGGTCCGCACCGACGCGTTCGGCGCCGAGCCCCGGGGCGAACGGCTGGCCCGGATCCGCCGCTCCCCGCAGTTCGCCGACGGCGCCTTCCGCAACCCGGTGCCGACCCGCCGGCTGGTGTACGAGCGCAGCCCGCTGGAGATCACCCGCGCCCAGCTGACCGGGGACAAGACCCACCGGGTACCGGCCGCCGCCGTGCCGGTGCACCGGCTGCTCCCGGCCGACCTGGCCGCGCCGCCGGAGTCCGGGCTGCGGCTGACCTGGCTCGGGCACGCGACGGTGCTCGCCGAGATCGGCGGACGGCGCGTACTGCTCGACCCGGTCTGGGGCGAGCGCTGCTCCCCGTTCTCCTGGACCGGGCCCAAGCGGCTCCACCCGGTGCCGCTGCCGCTGTCCGAACTCGGGCCCGTGGACGTCGTCGTGGTCTCCCACGACCACTACGACCACCTCGACATGGGGACCGTCCGGGCGCTGACCGGGACGGACGCGGTGTTCGCCGTCCCGCTCGGGGTCGGGGCGCACCTGGAGCACTGGGGGGTGCCGGCCGGGCGGATCGTCGAACTGGACTGGTGGGAGTCGGCCGAGGTCGCCGGGCTGACGCTGACCGCCACACCGGCCCGGCACTACTGCAGCCGGGGCCCGCGCACCAGCGCGCTGTTCCTGTGGGCGTCCTGGGTGGTTTCGGGCGGCGCGCACCGGGTCTTCCACAGCGGGGACACCGGGTACTTCCCCGGCTTCGCCGAGATCGGCCGCCGGCTCGGACCGTTCGACGCGACCATGATGCAGGTCGGCGCGTACAGCGACTTCTGGCCCGAGGTGCACATGACGCCCGAGGAAGGCGTACGGGCGCATCTGGACCTGGGCGGCGAGCTGTTGCTGCCGATCCACTGGTGCACCTTCAACCTCGCGCCGCACCCCTGGGACGAGCCAGCCGAGCGGGTGGTCACCGCGGCCCAGGCCCTCGGCGCCCGGCTCGCGGCGCCCCGTCCGGGCAAGCCCTTCGAACCGGTCGCGCCACCCGCGCTGCGGCTGTGGTGGCGCGCCGTCGCCGCCACCTCGCGCGGCATCCCGCCGCTGGCCGGCGAGCGGGGCGCCACGACGGCCGCCGGCGGGGAGGGAGCGGGGCGCGAACAGGCGACGACGTTCAGCGAACAGATTTCAAAGTCTGTTCGCTGAAAGTTGTCGTCTGAAAGTTGTCAGCTGAAACCCGTGGGTCGTCACCTGTTCGCCGCCTCGGACCCCGCCCGTCGACGCCGGATCAGCGCCCAGGCCCGCTGCTGCACCAGCAGGGTCAGCACCCCGGCCAGCACGATCCCCAACAGGTTCAACAGCAGCTGGACACTCGACCCCCAGAACTGCCTGACGTCGCCGTAGCCGAGAGCGACCGCCGCGTTGGCCGCGGCGGGAACGGTGGTGACCGAGATCGCCACGCCGACCAGGGTCCCGGCCTTCGCGGAGGTGAGCGAGAGCAGCCCGGCGATGCCCGCCAGGAAAGCGACCACGAAGGAGGTCGCGTCGGGCTGCCAGATGAAGGAGGTGTTCGGCCGTGCCGCGTCGAACTTCGCCTGGCTGAACAGCCCGAGACCCTCCATCAGCAACCCGAAGCAGACGGTCAGCGCCATCGCCACCGCAAAGCCCGTCACCAGCGCGTTCAGCGAGCGCAGCGCCGGGCGCAGCCGCCGCTGGACGACGGCCACGCAGAACCCGGCCAACGGCCCGAACTCCGGCCCGACGGCCATCGCGCCGACGACCAGGATCGCGCTGTCCAGCACCGCGCCGCAGGCCGCGAGCATGGTGGCGACGGTGAGGAAGGCCAGGAACACCCAGGTGAGGGTGGACTCCTCATGGGTGATCTCGGAGACCGACTCCCAGACCAGCGCGTCGGCCCCCTCCCCGGGAGCCAGCCGCTCGGCCTCCTCGGCCGCCGCCGAGAGGGTCAGATCGATCGACGAGACGTCGATCGCACCGCGCTCGGTCAGTCCCGTCCCGCGCAGCGCGGCCAGGACCTCGTCCGCCGCCTCACGGGCCACGTCACAGAGCACGACGTCCCCGGCGGGCCGGACGGCCGCGTCCGGGATCAGCACGACGTGCGTCACCCCGACAACCTCGTCCAGGCAGCCGAGCACGGCATCCCGAAGGTCGGGCGGGACGATCAGGCGAAGGTGCAGCACGGACGCTCCGGCGGGAAGGGTGGGAAGGACGGGAAGGACGGGCGGAAGTCCCGCCCACCCTAGGGCCACCAGCCTCGGCCTCACCGCCCGGGCCTCACCACCCCTCGGCCTCACCACCCCGCGAGCCCCTCGCCCCGCACCCCTCAGCCCGCGAGGACGTCCCGCAGCGCCCGGGCCTCCTTGACCACCCGACCCGAGCCGGCCCGCCCGGCCGCCGCCGTCACCTCGGCGACCGGCCCGCGGGCCCCGGTGCGCCGGGCGCAGTCGGTGGCGAGCCCGATCAGGTCGCCCAGTCCGCGCGTCGCCTGGTCGGCCTCGCCCAGCAGAGCGGGCAGCGCCGGCCCGAGGACGGACCAGACCGTCGCCCGGGCGCCGGTCTCCGCCGCCATGGTGAGCGCCGACCCCAGCCGGCCGGCCATGACCGTGCCGCACACCACCAGGGCCCCCAGCTCGCGGCCGAGCAGTTCGCCGTCCAGGTCGCCGCGCGCGGCGAGCACCAGCAGGGCGTCCACCGCCGCCGTCCGGTCCTCGGCGTGCCGGGCGCCCAGGCCGTACGCCAGCGCCAGGTGCAGCGCGAGCCCGGCCGGCCCGCCGGCCTCGGCGAGCTGCGGGAGGTGGCAGGCGGCGCCGCGCTCGCCCTGGTCGGCGCCCTCGGCGAAGGGGTCGAGCCAGAGCGCGGCCAGCTCCTCCCGGTGCCAGGGCAGCATCGCGAACCAGTGCGCGACGGGCCGCCAGTTCCAGTTGTAGACCGTGCGGGCGCGGGCCACGCTGGGCTCGGTACCGTCCAGCAGCGCCCGGAACTCGGGCGTGAGCCGCTCGCCGCCCGGCCCCTTCGGCCCGGCACCGACGCCCGGCTGGGCGACGAGGATCCGCTCGACCTCCTCCCACCAGCGGTTCCCGTACTCGTTCACCCGGCGCAGCCCCTTGCCGGGCGCGAACAGCACCCGTTCGGACGGCTGGGCCGGCAGGCCTCCGGTCCGCAGCCAGTGCGCCAGCCGGCGCCCGGCCGGGGAGGTGAGCGCCTCGGCGGCCGTCAGCACCGTCCCGTCGACGGCCACGCCGACCCGCAGCAGGGCCTGGGCGAGGTCGGTCTTCCCCGGCGTGGCACCCGCCGCCTCGTACCCGGCGATCCGCTGGACCAGGACGGCCGCGTCCAGCGCGCCGGTGGTGTCCGTCGGGGTGGCGAGCAGGTACGGCGGCGGATCCCGGAACAGCTGCCGGGACGCCTCCTCCAGCCGGGCGGCGAGGACGGCCCCGTGCACGGTCGTGCGGTCGCCGCGCAGCGCGGAGCGGCCCTTGCCGCCGAGGTAGTCCCAGAGCTTCCACGGGGGCGTCTCCCCCGCCACCGCGGCCACCACGTAGAGGACGTCCCGGGGCGCGCAGTCCCCCCAGCTGCCGGCGCCGCTCCACCGGTGCACCCGGCGGACCGGCTCCACCGCCTCGGCCAGCGCGGCCCGGTCCAGGTGGCTCAGGCGGACCAGCCCGTCCAGCACCCGCTCGAAGACCGCGACGTCGGGTTCGCGCGCGGCGAGCAGCGCGGACAGCTCCTCCGCGAGCTCGGCCGCCGAGCCGATCGGCGCGCCGAGCGGGCGCGGTTGGGGCGCCGGCGGGAGGAAGTCCTGGCTCTCGATGTCCTGCCCGTCGCCGCCGACCCGCGCGCCGAACAGCTCGCCCGCGCGCTCGTGGTGGACCGGGCCCAGCGTCTCGGCGGCGGCCCGCAGCTCCGGCAGCACCGCCTCCCCCGCCGCCTTCAGGTGACGGGCCACCACCTTCAGCGCCCGCTCCTGGAGGGCCGCGTCCGGGTGCCCGAAGGCCTCGGCCGCCGCCAGCACCACCGGGCCGGAACGCGCGGGGGCGCGCCGGGCGGCCTTGTCCAGCCAGGACAGCTGGGCGCGGACCAGCTTCTTCTCGCTCCGGAACAGCAGCACCGCCGAGGCCTCGGCGAGCACCTCGGGCTCGATCAGCCCGGCCTCGTCCAGCCCGACGAGCACCTCCTGGGCGTGTCCGGCGAGCACCGACAGGCCGTCCAGCAGCGCCACCACGTCGCGCAGCCGGGCCGCGTACTCCTCGGGTGTGGGGGCGAGCGCCCGCAGCACCTCCAGGAAGGCCCGCTGGTCGGCCGGCTTGCCGCCGCGCAGCAGCCGGGCCAGGCAGCGGTCGAGCAGGTCGGTCCGGTCCACGACGCCGGCCGCGGCCAGCTCGCCGATCGCCTCGGTCCAGACGTCGCCGGGGCGCGGGCTGAGCCGGAAGGTCAGCGCGTAGCCGATGTCGGCTAGTTCGAACAGCTCGGGCAGCAGCACCGGGGTGAAGGCGTCCTGGCGCAGCGTCTCGACCAGCGGCGGACGCGCGCCGCCCAGGCTGTCCCAGCGCTCCGACCAGCGGCGGACGAAGAGTTCGCCACGCGGCACCTCGCAGCCGGTGCGCCTGACCACGGCCTCCATCACCGGGTACATCGACCAGCCGTCGTTGCGCACCGGCCGGTCGGCGAGCCTGGTGACCACCTCGACCTGCCACTCCTCCGGCTGGGCCTCGATGACCTGGTGCAGTACGGAGTTCCTGGCCCAGTCGCGGACGGCGAAGTCGCGCCCGCCCAGCCAGGCCGCGGCTCCGGCCGGGCCCGCGTGGCACACCGCCCCGGCCACCAGCAGCCGGCCCTTGGCCGCGCCCGCCTCCCGCGACCACTCCGGGCGCAGCTCCTTGCGCAGCTGCTTGAGGCCGGGCAGGCACGCCCGGCGCTGGGCCGCGTCCAGCCCGGCCAGCAGCTCGGGCAGCTCTGCCAGCCGCCCGGACCGGACGGCCGTCAGCAGCTCGTCGACCGGCCCCTGCCGGTCGGCCTCCACCGTCGTGTTCATGCCGCGGCTCCCTTCGCCGGCCCGGCCGCGGCGGCCGACTCCCGCACCATGCCGACCGCCAGCGCATGCTTGCACGGCCCGCGTCCGCCCCGGTACTTGCCCCACCAGAGGCAGGTGCAGCTCATCCGCCCCGACTCGTCCGTCCGCACCCGCTGGAGGTGGTCGTCCACCGTCACGACGGCCGTCGCCCCGCCCTCCTCCAGCCGTACCGCGCCCGCCTCGACCAGCGCCCGGGCGGCCCGCAGCCGGGGGTTCGCGGCCTCGGCCCGCCCCGAGCCGTACGGGAGCTGCCGGTGGAAGTACGCGGCCTCGGCGGTGTCGTAGCCGATCTGCCCCGCGGTGCCCAGCCTGGTGAGCGCGGCGCGGACCCGCTCGGGGCTCAGCCCGGACTGTGCGGCGAGGTCCCCGACCTCGATCCGGGGCTCCCAGGCGAGCAGCACGGCGATCAGCTCGGCGTCCCGCTCGGCCGTCCCGGTGGCCAGCGCGTCGAGCACGCCGCCCTCGCCGGAGAAGCCGCGGGCGGCGTTCGGCGAGAGCGTCAGGGTCAGCCGCATGCCGGGCAGCACCGCCTCCCAGGCGGACGCGGTCGGCTCGCCGGCCGCCACCGGCCCGTACACCCGCAGGGCGAGCGCGTGCCGCAGCACCCGCTGGAGCGCCACCAGCCGCTCGGGCCCGGGCAGGCAGACCGCGCCCGGCACCGGCCGGGTGGTGGGCCGCAGCGTCTTCCCGGCCGGGACGACCCAGCCGGCGCCGGCCCGCCCGCCGCGCCCGGCGCGCGGGAGCGAGCGCAGGAACCGGACCGCCTCGGCGGCGGGCAGCTCGGCGCGCAGCTCGAAGCCGGCCGCGACCACCTGGGTCTCGGCGAATCCGCGCAGCCAGCGGTCCGGCAGCGGCACCTTCTTCTCGACCAGCGGGCCGTCGAAGGTGGTGACCTCCAGCGCGTCCGGCCCCACCGCGAGGTGCAGCGGATCGGCCGGGCCGATCCTGGTCAGCGCCTCGCGCAGCGGGTTGTTGACGTCCACGTTGGTGGTGCCGTGGCCGATCTCGTCCCCGTCGAGCCCGGCCTGGAGCACGTCGAGCCTGGCGTAGACGCCGCAGCAGCCCGAGAAGGACTCGAAGCGCAGCCGGTCCCCGTTGGCGGTGACCACCGGGTCGAGCGAGGCGCGCAGCTGCGGCTGGTAGTAGCGCGCGGCGGCGACGTCCGCGACCGCGAGCAGCGCGGCGGCGGCCGGCGCCGGATCGGCCAGGAAGCCCGCGAAGAAGCGCGGGTTGGCGGCGGCGCCGAGCGGGGTCGCGCCGCCGGAGGTGGCCAGGTCGAGGTGCCGGCCGTCGGCGCCGTCCAGGACGGCCGACGGGCGCAGATAGGCATACGCGTGTGCGGATTGCGTCATGCCGGGCACGCTAGGTGAGAGGTCTGACACATCCGCGGGGACGGCCCCGGAGTGGAACACGTTCCACCTCGCGGGACGGCCGAGGGGGGGCGTTACCCAGGTCACACCACCGGACGGTTGGCTTCTGCCACTATGGCTTCGTGACCGACCTGACGGACCTGACCGAACCGCGCGCCCGGGCCGAACGGGCCGCCCGCCCGGCCTCCCCGTTCGCCGAGCTGCTGGAGCTGGAGCGGCTGGACGAGAACACGTTCCGGGGCTTCTGCCACGCCGGTGCCCCGATGCGTGCCTTCGGCGGCCACGTAGCCGCGCAGGCGCTCGTCGCCGCCGGGCGCACCTGCGAGGAACGGCGCTCGGTGCACTCGTTGCACGGCTACTTCCTGCTCCCCGGCTCGCCGTCCCGCCCGATCGACTACGTGGTCGAGCGGGTCCGCGAGGGCATGTCGTACGCCACCCGCCGGGTGACGGCGCTCCAGCTGGGGAACGAGATCTTCACCCTCTCGGCCTCCTTCAAGCACTCCGAGCCGACCGCCGACCGCCGGCGCGAGGTGCCGCCGGTGCCAGGACCGGACTCGCTGCCCGACCCCGTCTCCCAGGGGTCCGAGCAGGTCCGCCGGGCGATCGCCGCGACCGGCGGCTTCCGCGACCTCGACGTGCGGTTCGTCCCGCCGGACGCCCCCGGCCTGCCGCCGGCCGTCCCCGGCCTGCTCCGGCAGTTCGTCTGGATGCGCACCGCCTCCCCGTTGCCGGACGGCGACCCGCTGCTGCACTCCGGCGCGCTCGCCTACCTTTCCGACCTCACCCTGGCCTCCACGGCCGGGCTGGACGTGCAGCCGAACTTCTTCCAGCGCACCGAACCGCCCCGGCTGCTGATGGCCTCGCTGGACCACGCGATGTGGTTCCACCGGCCGTTCCGGGCCGACGAGTGGCTGCTGTTCGCGCAGCGCAGCCCGTCCTCCTCGGACGGCCGGGGCCTGGCGCACGGCGAGTTCTACGACCTGGACGGCCGGCTGGTCGCCTCCGCCGTCCAGGAGGCGCTGATCCGCGACCAGTCGTAGCGCCCCGGGCAGGGGCGGCGGGTACGGGCCCCGGGTACGGGCTCCTGCCGCACGGCCCCGGCCGTGACACCCCTGCCGTACGCCCCGGTCGCGGGGCCCCTGCGCCCCGGTGGCCTCCGGACGAACGGAAGGGGGACGGTCGGCGTCATACTCCTGAGCGGCCCCGGCCCGTATCATGGTGCGGGTGACCAAGGTTGACCTGTCACCACGGCCGGTGGAGGCGATGTCTCCGCGTCAGCTCGAACGCCGCGAAAGCCTGATCGCGGCTGCGCTCGCCCTGGTGAACGAGATCGGCGTCGAGCGGATGCAGATGAAACAGGTCTGCGAGCGGTCCGGAGTCGCCCTGGGGACGGCGTACCGCTACTTCTCCTCCAAGGACCACCTGCTGGCGGCGGCGATCGCCGAGTGGCACCGCCTGCTGCTGACCGACCTAGTGGCCGAGCTGCGCGGGCCGCGGGCCGGGCTGGGGGCCACCGACCGGGCGGTCCGGTTCGTGCGGGGAGGGATGCGGGCCTACCAGCGGCAGCCCGAACTCGCCCGGCTGCGGGTGGCCGTGGCCGCCTCCACCGATCCGTTCGCCAGCGAGGCGCTGCAAGGCATGGCCCGGGCCGACAGCACCGCCCTGCAAGCGGTGACGACCGAGGTGCCGGCCGCCGCGAGCGACCTGGTGCGGCACATCGTCGCCCACGCCTGGCAGGGCGAGCTGACCGCCTGGGTGACCGGCCGCACCACCCTCGGGGACGCCCGGCGGCGACTGGAGGACGTGGTGCGGCTGGTGCTGAACCCGTACGAGACGCGTTACCCCGCCCCGTACGAGGTCCAGTCCACCGGCTGAACCCGCGCCGGCCCGCCCGCCGGCTCAGACCACCGTCACCGGGTGGGCCACCACCGCGCCGAACAGGTAGCCCTCCCGGTTGAACACCGCCCGCTCGGGCTGGGTGTTGCCCCGGCGGTCCGTCGCGCGGGCGCGCAGCTCGTACCGGCCGGGCCCCTCGGGGCGCCAGTCGACGGTCCAGCGCGTCCAGCCGTCGGCCCGCGGCTCGTCGCGCAGTTCGGCGCGCCGCCAGGTCCGGCCCCCGTCAGTGCTCACCTCGACCCGGCGCACCGCCGCCGTTCCCGACCACGAACGCCCGTGCAGCCGGTGCTCGCGGTCCGCCGCCAGCCGCGCGCCCGCGGCCAGCTCGAAGGCGCTCTTGACCACCTGGGTGGTGAGCGGGTCGCTGCCGCCGGCCGGGTAGTCCGGGCCGAACATCCGGTAGAACACGGTGTTCCACGGCGAGTGCAGCGGATGGTCGGCGACCTCGATGCCGCCCACCCACTTGATCGAGGCGATGCCCACCCAGCCCGGCACCACCAGCCTGACCGGGGCGCCGTGGTCGGGGGTCAGCGGCTCGCCGTTCATCTCGTACGCGAGCAGCACGTCGTCCAGCGCCTTGGCGATCGGCAGCGGGCGGCGCACCGGGCCGTAGTTGACGCCGCCCGAGACGAAGTCCGGGTCCAGGCCGGTCGGCAGCACGTCCACCGCCGCCCCGGTCAGCCCGGCGGCCCGCAGCACCTCGGCCAGCCGGACGCCCCGCCAGCTCGCCGAGCCGACGCCGCCGAGCGCCCACGGCGTGCCGGGGACGGGCTGGTTCTGCTGCCCGGGGAAGTAGCTGCGGCCGTTGCCCGCGCACTCGATCAGCGCGCTGATCCGAGTGGACGGCAGCTCCCGCAGGTCGTCCAGGCCGAACTCGACCGGGCTCCCGGCCGTCGGGGCGCCGCGCAGGCCGCTGCCGAACAGCTTGAGGCTCCACGCCTCGGGGTCGATCAGCGGAGTGCTGGTGTGGTTGCGGACGAAGAACCGTTCCACCGGCACGTGCCGGCCGACGGCGGCGGAGCCGTCGGCGTCGCGGAAGGCGTCCCAGCGCGTCTCCGCGTTGGTGCCGTGCGGCACGAACCACTCGGCGGGCAGCGGCTTGAGGACTCCGGGCACCGGCCCGGGCACCTGCGCGGCGGCCACCGGGGCCGGTGCCGGGGCGGCCGGCACCTCCCCGGCCGCCGCCGGAACCGGAGCGAGCACCGGGACGGCGGACAGCGGCGTGGCGAACACCCCGGCGGCGGAGACCATCCGCACCACCGTCCGGCGGTCCACGCCGTCGGCGTGGGCGGCGTCCCGGGCGGCTCGCTTCGGGCCTGCTTCGTTCGAGGTGCGGACCTCGTCGTCCATGAACGGCGTTCCTTCCGTTTCTGCGTGGGCGGTTCGGCGGTGCGCGCGGCCACGGACGGGAGCCCGAACGCTGCCCCGGCCGGGCCGCTCACCCCCGACATGACCTTGTCATCGGAGTGAACTCCTACCGTTCCCGCTGTCGGCGAAACCCCGGGCCGGACAGGAGCGACCCACGTCACCCGCCCCGCCGCCGAGGACGGGGAGGGCCCGGACACCTGTCCGCCCGGCCGAACTCACCGGCGGGCAGCCGCCGGTGATCGAGGCTCCACCCGAACTGAGCGACGCACCACCGGAGTTCCTCCCCGTCCGGGCCGGGGACGCGACCCGGGCACGACTCCGGCGAGGAGCGAGCGGCCTGACGGGACGTAGGTCCCGACCCGCACTTCCCCGGCGCGCCGTCCCGCCGCTCGCGGAGCGAACTGGACATAGTGCGACATACAGCTTGAATCCGAGCACGCCGAGCGTGCCGAGCACGTCGAGGGGTCCGCCTGATGAGCAGCCAGCCGCCGCAACCCGACCAGCCCGAGAAGGAGCCCGACGAACCCGCCGCGACCCTTCCGGCCGACCGGGCGGTGTTCGGCATCGGTGCCGCCCTGGTGCTGGCGGTGGTCGCCTGGGGCGTCTTCGCCGAGGACTCGCTCGGCCGCACCTCCGACACCGCGCTCGGCTGGGTGCTGCACAACTTCGGCTGGCTCTTCGTGGTGGCCGCCGACGTCTTCCTCGTGCTCAGCGTGCTGCTCGCGTTCAGCCGCTTCGGCCGGATCCGGCTCGGCCGCGACGACGACGAGCCCGAGTTCTCCACCCTCGCCTGGATCGCCATGATGTTCAGCGCCGGCATGGGCATCGGCCTGATGTTCTACGGCGTCGGCGAGCCGCTCCAGCTCTTCGCCACCCCGCAGCCCGGCTCCGGCCTGGAGCCGCAGAGCGCGGCCGCCGCCCAGCAGGCCCTGGAGTTCTCGCTCTTCCACTGGACCCTGCACCCGTGGGCGATCTACGCGGTCGGCGGCCTGGCCCTCGCCTACACCACCTTCCGCAAGGGCCGGGGCAACCGGATCTCGGCCGCCTTCGTCCCGCTGATCGGACAGCGCGGCGCCGACGGCTGGGCCGGGCGGACGATCGACCTGCTGGCCGTGTTCGCCACCGTCTTCGGCTCGGCGACCAGCCTCGGCCTCGGCGCGCTCCAGGTCGCCGACGGGCTCGGCTACATCTCCTCCGTCCGCAACACCCAGAACGCCCAGCTGATCATCATCGCCTCGCTGACCGCCGCGTTCGTGGTCTCCGCGTTCTCCGGGGTGCACAAGGGCGTGAAGTGGCTCTCCACCGCGAACGTCGTGCTGGCCTCGCTGATCATGGTCTTCGTCTTCGTGTTCGGCCCGACGGTCTTCGCGCTGGACGCGATCCCCTCCTCGGTCGGCGGCTACCTCTCCGACCTGCTCGGGATGTCCACCCAGACCGGCGCCTTCACCGACGAGAGCTGGCTCGGCTCCTGGACGATCTTCTACTGGGCCTGGTGGCTCTCCTGGGCGCCCTTCGTCGGCACCTTCATCGCGCGGATCTCGCGCGGCCGCACCATCCGGCAGTTCCTGCTCGGCGTGCTGCTGGTGCCCAGCGGGGCGACGGTCATCTGGTTCTGCGTGATGGGCGGCACGGCGATCCGGCTGGCCACCACCGGCGCGGCCGACCTGGTCTCGACCATCCCGCAGGGCCCGGAGGCCTCGCTGTTCGAGATGCTGCGCTCGCTGCCGCTCGGCTCGGTGACCAGCGTGGTAGCGGTGCTGCTGGTGATGACCTTCTTCATCACCAGCGCCGACTCCGCCTCCCTGGTGCTCGGCTCGCTCTCCAGCCGCGGCTCGCTGCACCCCCGCACCTGGCTGGTGGTGGTCTGGGGCGTGCTGATGGGCGGGGTCGCGGCGGCCCTGCTGCTGGCCGGCGGGCTCACCGCGCTCCAGAACGCGACGATCCTGGTCGCACTGCCCTTCGTCGTGGTGATGCTGCTGCTGTGCGTCTCCCTGGTGAAGGAGCTCCGCGAGGACCCGGCCGCCGCCCCCTCCCGCCTCCACCCGCAGCACGGCCTGCGGGACGCCGTCCGGACAGCCGTCGGCGACCCGGACACACGCCGCTGACCAGCGCGTACGCCCCGCCCGGGGACGGGTGGGGCGTATGCGGCCAACCGACGTCCAACCCCCGCCCGGACTTCACCCGTGCGTACCGACCGTTCACGCCGCCCTGGGACTCTCCCTGTCATGAACGCCAACCCTCAGGCGCCCTACCAGGACCCGCGCTTCCCCCTGCCCCAACGGCACCGGCGGCTCCTCGCCGTCACCGCCGTCCTCGCCTCCATCGCCCTCGGCACCCTGGGCGTCGGCGCCACCGTGGAAACCGTCGAACACGGCCCCCTCGCCAGCGTCTCCGCCCGCAAGTAACGCCCGCCCCACCCGGCACCGCGATCCCCACCCCGGACGCGGTGCTTCTTGCTTTCCCGTCCGGCCCGTCCGGCCGGACCTGCCCGCGCGCGGGGCCGCCCCCGCTACGTGCGGGGGCCGGCCGGGGGCGGGATCAGCAGGGCGGGGCGGGAGTGGCGGCCGGAGCCGGGGGTGGGGTGGAGGTCGGGGGCCGGGGCGTAGCGGGCGGCCGGGGGGCGGAGGCGCCAGGCCGGCGGGCGGGTGGGGTGCGGGGTGGGGGTCATCAGGGCGAGGCGGTGGAGCAGGTCGAGGGCGTCGCGCCGCAGGGCGGTGCGGTCGGCGAGGTAGCGGGCGGGGAGGCCGTACTCGTCCGCGATGTCGCCGAGGACCCCGTCTATCAGCGCGTCCGGGATCGGGACGTCGCCGGCGACCGCCTCCCCGGGCAGCGGGCGGACCTCCTCGACCAGCCGCTCGACCAGCAGCAGCGCGGCCTGGGCGAGGGTGCTCACGCCGGGGAGGGCGAGGTCGGTGAGTTCGGCGGCCGGGTCGAGCAGGGCGACGCCCTCGGCTCGCAGTTCGGCCTCCAGACCGAGGAAATCGGCGACCGCCGCCGGGTCGCGGAGCCGGTGCTCGTGCAGCCAGGCCCGGTGGTCCTCGGGAAGGTCGGCGGCCAGGACGGCGGGCGTCTCGGCCAGCAGGCGGCGGACGGCGGTGGCGGGTTCGGCCTCGGCGGCGCGGCGGATCAGGTCGGCGGCGTCGTCGGCGAGGGCGGGCGGGCCGGCCGGGACGGCGCGGGCCAGTTCGCGGTCCACGGTCAGGACGAAGGAGTCGTCGGCCGGGTCGGCGGGCAGCTCGCCGAGCACCTGCCAGTCGGCCAGTGCGGCCAGCGCCATGGCCAGGTCGGCCGGTTCGGCGGTGAGTTCGGGGGCGGCGGCGCGCATCGCGTCGAGCAGTCTCCGGTAGCCGAGCTTCTCCGGGGAGTCGACCAGCAGGGCCAGCGCGAGGGCGAGTTGGGCGTACCCGGCCGGGGTGAACGGCGCCCCGGTGGCGGGGTGTTCGAGGCGGCGGGCGGCGTCGGGGCCGAGGCCGGCCTTGCAGAGCCTGGCGTGCCAGGGGCCGACCACGAGGCGGTAGCCGAGCAGGGCGTCGAAGCGCTCGGCGAGCCAGTCGCGGTGACGGCGGATCAGCGGGAAGCCGTCGGCGTGCGGGCCGGAGGCGGTGACCAGCGGATGGGCGAGCAACAGCCGTGCGGCGATGCGGCGTTCGGCGGCCGGGAGTTCCCCGCCGGAACGGTCCGGGGTGACCACGGGAAGCGGCGCCACCCGCGTGCCCTCGGGCCTGCGGTGCCGTCCCGGCCCGCCCGGCTTGGCACCTGACCGGACGACGGGCAGCGCGGCGTCGTCGCGCCGGGCGCGGCGCAGACCGCCCTCACCGCGGTCCTCTCGGTCCTCTCGGTCCTCTCGGGAGCGTACGGGCGCGGCGCAGTGCGCGGTGGGGCCGTGCCACCAGCTGACGCCGGGATCGGCGGCGGGCTCGGCGGCGGCGCCGAGGTGGCGGGCGGGGTAGAGGCCGAAGGAGGCGGTGCAGAGGTCGTCGGCGGTGCCGGGGGTGGCGGCGGCGAACCAGTGGGCCAGCCGCAGCAGCCCCGGGTCGGGCGAGAGCATCAGATCGGCGGCCGGAGCGTCCGGCGCCTGCGCGTCGTCAGCACCGCCCCCCGCAGCCTTCCCAGGTGCCCTGTCAGCGGGACCGGCTCCGCGTACGGCGAGGACGGCGGCGGCGGTTCCCCGTCCTGCCCCGCCCGTTCGTCCGTCCGGCCTGCCGGCGGCCACCCGGGTGGCGCCGACCGCGTAGTCCTGCTGATCCATGTCAGGGTCCAGCCTAGACGGTGCCCGGGTCACCCGACGGCAGCAACCGCCCTCCCGCGGAACTCTCCGCAAGAGCCCTCGAAGCGGCCGCCCGCCCCCCGTTCACCAACCGCCCCGTCATCCACCGTGCCCCACCGGGGTTACGCACCGGTAACCGACCCTTCCGCCGCCGGTCCGGCTCCCTTAAGGTCGATCGGGACCGACGCGACGACGGAGAGGCCCATGAGCGAGCGCAGCGAGGGAGTCATCGAGAGGTGCGAGTGGGCGGATGCCCCTGCCGGGCACGGCGAGGCGGGCGCATGAGCATCCGGACCACCACCCGGGCCGTCCTCGGGGCGCGGCTGCGCTCGGCCACCGGCCTGCTGGGCGGGTTCGCGGCCACCTCGGCGGCACACCTGGGTGCGATCGTCTCGGGCGCCTCGGTGCTCCAGAACGCCACCAAGCCCGCCCTGATGCCGCTGCTGGCCGCGCACAGCGTGGCGGCGGCCAGGACGGCCGAGCGGGAGGCGCCGAAGCTGCTGGCGCCGGCGCTGCTGCTGAGCGCGGGCGGGGACGTGCTGCTCCAGCTGAGGAACGACACCGCGTTCCTCGCCGGCATGGGCTCGTTCGCGGCGGCGCACGTCTGCTACGTGACGATGTTCGTCCGGCGCGGCGCGCTCACCGACCGCCGCCGGGCCCTGGTGGTCGCGGCCGCGTACGCGACGGCCTGGGCGGCCCTGGTCGGGCAGCTCTGGCCGGACCTCGGGGACCTGCGCGTCCCGGTGGCCGGCTACAGCCTGCTGCTCGCCTCGACGGCCGTCACCTCGGCAGGACTGGGCTGGCGGACCGGGCTGGGCGGAGCGCTGTTCCTGCTCTCCGACACGCTGATCGCCACCCAGCTGGCGAAGTGGCGGGAGCTGCCCGGCCACCAGTTCTGGATCATGGCGACGTACGTGCTGGCCCAGTACCTGCTGGCCGACGGCACCCTGCGGGACCAGGCGCGCGAGGAACGGACGGAGCCGCGGACCGCCTGACGCGGCACCGCGCCGCCGGTCCGATCGGGTCCGGCGGCGCGGCACGGGGGCGTGCGGGCGGTGAGGCCGTCAGACACCGCGCCGCCGCAGCAGCCAGAAGCCGCCGACGCCGCCCGCGACCAGCGCGAGACCTCCGGCAAGCTCCGCCGGGCTGCTCGCGACCGAGCCGCCGAGGCCGGTCTGCACGGAGCCGTGCGGGGCGACCTGCTGGCTGCCCGCGCCGGACTGTCCGAGCGAGCCGGCCCACTCCCCCGCGGCCTGGCCCCAGTCGCCGAGGCCCTTGTCGGCACCCTTGTCGGGGGTGGTGGCGGCCACGGTGGTGACCGTGACGCTGGTGGCGAAGGCCCCGCCGTCCGGGCAGGAGCCGTCGACCTTGCTGTCCCCGGCGTGCTGGCCGGCCAGCCGGGCGGACCCGGTGTGCTTGCCGTCGGGGCCCAGGGTGAGGGTCGCCGGCCCGCCCTCGAAGGCGGCGGAGCGGGCGGTGATGGTCTTGGCGTCGGGCTTGTCCGACTTCTCGCAGGAGACCGTGACCGTCACGGTCTGGCCCGGTGCGGCCTGGGACGGGCTGACCGAGGCCGCGCCGTCCCTGGCGGATGCGAGGGGGGCCGTCAGGCCGGTCAGCGCCGTCGCGCCGATCAGGGCGGCGGCGGCCGTACGCATGGGGCGCATGCCGGAACCTCCGGGATTCTCGGGCGCAGCCGGGGGACTCCCATGTCCACGTGTTCGATCGACTGCACCCGGTCACTCACCGACGGTAGGCACCCGCTCGGCACCCGGCCAGCGCTCACGACCGTTCGGGTTACGGCCCGTGACCCGGCGTGACGCCCGCCGGACGGCTCACAGGTCGAGGTCGACCACGACCGGCGCGTGGTCCGAGGTGCCCTTGCCCTTGCGGGCCTCGCGGTCCACGTAGCTGTCGGTGACGGCGTCGGCGAAGGGCTTGTTGGCGTAGGTGAGGTCGATCCGCATGCCGCGGTTCTTCGGGAAGGCCAGCTGGCGGTAGTCCCAGTAGGTGTAGGGGCGGTCGTACTTGAGCGGGCGGGGCACCACGTCCTGGAGGCCGATCTCGCCGAGGGCCGTCAGTGCGGCGCGCTCGACCGGGGTGACGTGGGTGAGGCCCTCGAAGGCGGCGGCGTCGAAGACGTCCTCGTCGGTCGGGGCGATGTTGAAGTCCCCCAGGACGGCGAACGGGCGGGACCCGGCGGCGTCCTCGGTGGTGGCCTCGCGCAGTGCCTTCAGCCACTCCAGCTTGTACTGGTAGTGCGGGTGGCCGACCTCGCGGCCGTTGGGCACGTAGACCGACCAGACCCGGACCGGGCCGCAGGTGGCGGCGACGGCACGCGGTTCGAGCTCGGGCAGCAGGGCGCCGTCGGCGAGGTAGCCGGGCTGGCCGGGGAGGTCCCGCACGACGTCGTCCAGGCCGAGCCGGGAGACGATCGCGACGCCGTTCCAGCGGCCGTTGCCGTGCGCGGCCGTCTCGTAGCCGAGCTCGCGGACCGCCTCGTACGGGAAGGCGTCGGCCGCGCACTTGAGCTCCTGGAGGCAGAGCACGTCGGGCTTGGCGCTCTCCAGCCACTCCAGGAGCTTGGGCAGCCGGGCGGTGACGGAGTTGATGTTCCAGGTGGCGATGCGGACGGTCACGGCGGGCGGCCTTCCCGGTGGTTCGGTGCGGACGGGCAAACGGAAGGGGTGGGCCCCCCTCGTGAGGGAGGCCCACCCCGAACATACCGTCCGGCACCGACAGGCCGGTCCGGTCAGGGCGCGGGCCTGACCACCGCGGCCGAGCCGCCGCCGCGCCGCACCGGTTCGGCGGCGGCCACCCAGCGCCCGTCCGGCAGCCGCTCCACACCGGTGGCGGCGCCGATCTCGCCGGCGTCGGCGAAGGCGTGCCCGAGGCCCTCCAGCGCGGCCCGCTCGGGCAGTGCCAGGAAGGCGGGCTCGGCCTGGGTCACCGCGGTGTTGCGCTGGCTGGCGCGCGGCGCGGCGATGGCCTGCTCCAGGCTCAGACCCCGGTCGAGCCGGCCGAGCAGCACCTGGAGGGTGGTGGTGATGATGGTCGCGCCGCCGGGGCTGCCGGTGGCGAGCAGCGGCTCGCCGTCGCGCAGCACGATGGTCGGGGAGATCGAGGAGCGCGGCCGCTTGCCCGGGCCCGGCAGGTTGGGGTCGGGGACGCCGGGGGCGATCGGGGCGAAGTCGAAGTCCGTCAGCTCGTTGTTGAGCAGGAAGCCCCGGCCGGGGACGGTGATGCCGCTGCCGCCGGTCTGCTCGATGGTGAGCGTGTAGGAGACGATGTTGCCCCAGCGGTCGGCGACCGTGAGGTGGGTGGTGTTGGGGCCCTCGTACGACTCGCCGACGGCCTGGCCGGTGTCGGCGCAGGGCGCCGGGTGGCGCGGGTCGCCGGGGGCGAGCGGGCTGGTGAGCGCGTGGTCGGGGCTGATCAGGCAGGCCCGGGAGGCGGCGTAGCGCTCGGAGAGCAGTTGCCTGGTGGGGACGTCGTTGAAGGCCGGGTCGCCGACCCAGCGGTTGCGGTCGGCGAAGGAGATCCGGGAGGCCTCCAGGAAGTGGTGGTAGTACTGGGTGCTGCTGTACGCCGGGACGTCGCCGCCGTCCTCCAGGATGTTGAGCGCCTCGCCGGTGGTGGTCCCGCCGGAGCTGGAGGGGGCGATCCCGTAGACGTCGTAGGCGCCGTGGGAGACGTGGGTGGGCGCCTGGTCGCGGACCCGGTAGTCGGCGAGGTCGGTGGTGTCGACCTTGCCGGGGCGGGCGTTGCGGGCGGAGGCCGGGTCGACCGGCGGGTGCTGCACGGTGTTGGCGATGTCCCCGGCCAACTCGCCCTGGTAGAAGGCCTTGACGCCGTCCTTGGCGAGCAGCCGGTAGGTGGCGGCGAGGTCGGGGTTGCGCAGCACGCTGCCGACCTCGGGGGGCTTGCCGTTCGGCAGGAAGATCCCGGCGGTGGCCGGGAAGTCCTTGAACCGGGCGTAGTTGTCGGCGGTCTGCTTGTGGAAGGTGCCGTCCACGACGAAGCCGCGCTCGGCGATCCGTTCGGCCGGTTCGAGGTTCCTGGCCAGGGAGCGGCTGCCCCAGTGGCGCAGGGCCGCGTCCCAGGTGGCGGGGGTGCCGGGGACGCCGACGGACAGGCCGCTGGTGACGGCGTCGGCGAAGGCCAGCGGTTTGCCGTCCTCCAGGAACAGCCCGGTGTCCGCGGTGCGGCCCGCGGTCTCGCGGCCGTCGATGGTGTGCACCCGGCCGGTGGCGTGGTCGTAGTAGACGAAGTACCCGCCGCCGCCGACGCCGGAGGAGTACGGCTCGGTGACCCCGAGGGCCGCGGCGGCGGCGACGGCCGCGTCCACCGCGTTGCCGCCGTCGCGCAGCACCTCGATCCCGGCGGCGGTGGCGTCGGCGTCCACGGTGGCCACCGCTCCGCCCCAGCCCACCGCCTCGGGCACCTTCGACGGCGGGGCCGCGGCCCCGGCCGGCCCGACACTGGACCAGACCAGCGCGGTGGCGAGCAGCAGCGGTGGTGCGAGACGGGCCGGTACCCTCATCCGAGTTCCTCCTGAGTCGACGTCAACTCAGTTGTTCCACAGGAGAGATGATCCGACAACCACCCCGCGCCGCTACCAACCGGTAGTTGACGGATCGGAGGAATCGGGGGCCCGGGGAGACCGAAGGCCCGAGGTCACGTTCCGGAGTCGATTCCCGACGTACGCGATCATGTCCTTATGTGATCCATATACGGTGAGCGGGCTCACCACGAACCCACCACAAGAAGGGCGCAGCTCCTCCGTGCATCCGCCGCCTCCCCCGCCCCTGCCGCCCCAGCTGCCGGCGACTCCCCCGCACCGCCCCTGGTGGCAGCACCGGGCGGTGCACGCCGCCAGCTTCCTGGTCTTCCCGTTCGCGGCCTTCGCGATCGCCTGGAGCTGGCCCAGGCCGCGCTGGCGCAAGATCACCAGCACCGTGGTGGCGGCGTTCTGCAGCCTGGTGTGGATCGGCGCGGTCATCAACCCCAAGCCCGCCGACCAGACCCCCGCGCCGGCCCCGGTGGTGGCCACGGTGAGCCCGTCCGCCACCGAGACGCCGTCGGCGAGCCCGACGCCCACGTCGGAACCGACGCCGGATCCGACGCCGACCCAGCCGCCCGGACCCGTCGAGACCCCGGCGGCCACACCCGCCCCGGAACCGCCCGCGCCGGCCCAGGCTCCGCCGACCCACGCCGAACAGCCCGCCCCGGCGGCGCCCAGGCCCACCGCACCGGCCGCCACGCACCCCACCGGTTCGGGGACCGGCGGCTCAGGCACCGGCGGCTCCGGCACCACCGGTTCGGGCTCCGGAGGCTCGGGCACCACCGGCTCGGGCAGCGGCGATGGCAGCGGCTCGACGTCGGGTGGCTCCGGCTCGGGAAGCTCGACCTCGGGGGGCTCGACCTCCGGAGGTTCGACCTCGGGTGGCAGCGGTTCGGGAAGCTCCACGTCCGGCGGGTCCGGCTCGGGTGCCTCCGGCTCGGGCGGCGGCTCCGCCGGAACGGTCCACCCGGGCTCCTTCTGCTCACCGGCCGGCGCGACCGGCGTGACCAGCAAGGGCACCCCGATGGTCTGCGGCCCCGGCAGTGACGGCCGCGACCGCTGGAAGTCGGCCGGCTGACCCGGCGCGACATGGCCCCGGAAGGGGAACAGCCGACAGCGAACAGCTTTCGGCGAACAGATGATGAAATCTGTTCGCTGAAAGTTGTCGGCTGTCGGCTGTCGGCCGTTCGTTTCCCCGGCGCCTTCAGCGGGAGCCCGAGCTCCCGGGCCCCGCTACAGCGCGCTGCGCTCCACCCGGCGCCGCTTGATCGTCCGGAAGCGCCGCGCCACCTGCCGGGCCAGGTCGGCCGCACCGACCAGGCCGGCCTCGTTGCCGAGGGCGGCGTGCACGATGCTGGCCTCCGGCCGGAAGCCGCGCCCGGTGAGGGTGCGGCGGAAGGTGTCCCTGGCCGGCCCGAGCAGCAGGTCGCCCGCCTCCGAGACCCCGCCGCCGATGACGAACCGGCCCGGATCCAGTGCGGCGGCCAGGTTGGCGATGCCGACGCCGAGCCAGGTGCCGACCTCGTACAGCAGCTCGGTGGCGGTCGGGTCCCCGTCCTGGGCGGCCTCGGTGACCAGCGGCCCCGTGATGCCCTCGACCGCGCCGCCCGCCCGGGACAGCAGCTGCTGCACCACCGGCGACTCCTCCGCGACCAGTTCGCGCGCGTCGCGCACCAGCGCGTTGCCCGAGGAGTACTGCTCCCAGCAGCCGCGGTTGCCGCACGGGCAGCGATGCCCGCCGGGCACCACCTGCATGTGCCCGAACTCGCCCGCCAGGCCGTACTTGCCGCGGTCCACGTAGCCGTCCCTGACCACCGCGCCGCCGATGCCGGTGCCCAGGGTGAGCATCACCATGTGGTCCTCGCCGCGCCCGGCGCCGAAGCGCCACTCGGCCCAGGCGGCCGCGTTGGCGTCGTTCTCCACGATCACCGGGAACCGCAGCCGCTCGCTGAGCGCCTCCTGGAGCGGCTCGTTGCGCCAGTTGAGGTGCGGGGCGAACAGCACCCTGGAACGCTCGGCGTCCACCCAGCCGGCCGCGCCGATGCCCACGGCGTGCACGTCGTGCCGGTCGGCGAGCTGGAGCACCAGCTCGACGATGACGTCCTCGACCACCTTGGCGCTCTTGCTCTTGTGCGGCGTGTCGGTGCGCAGCTTCTCCAGCACCTTGCCCTCGCCGTCCACCACCCCGGCGACCACCTTGGTGCCGCCGATGTCGACGCCGATGGTGGGCAGCCGCAGTATCCCGGCGGGCAGCGCGCGACGGCGGCGCTCGGCGCGCGGGCCGAGGCCGAGCAGGGTGGGCAGGACGGGCGGCCTGGTGCTGCCCTGGGAGCTCGTCACGGCTTCGGACGCTCCTCACGGGGGTCTGGATCGACGGGGTCTGGATCAACGCGGTCGGGACCACCGGAGCCGGGACCACCGGCCTCGGGAACGGAGGGCCGGGCCAGCTCGTGCGAGAGCTCGGCGAGGTCGGAGCCGCCCGCCATCTCGGTGGTGAGCTGCTCCAGCCCGATCTCGGCCCGCGGATGGCTGCCCGCCATCCGGCCGCGCTTGAGCAGGGTGAAGTGGTCGCCGACCAGGTACGCGTGGTGCGGGTTGTGGGTGATCAGCACGACCCCGAGCCCGGCGTCGCGGGCGGCGGTGACGTACTTGAGGACCACCCCGGACTGCTTGACGCCGAGCGCGGCGGTGGGCTCGTCCAGGATCAGCACCTTGGCGCCGAAGTGCACCGCGCGGGCGATCGCCACGCACTGGCGCTGCCCGCCGGAGAGGGTGCCGATCGGCCGGTCGACGTCGGGCAGGTCGATGCCCATCTTCGCGAGCGCCTCGCGGGTGGTGGCGCGCATGCCGTCCGCGTCCAGCCGCAGGCCGCCCCAGCGGCGGGTGCCGCGCTCGGAGCCGAGGAAGAAGTTGCGCCACACCGGCATCAGCGGGACGACCGCGAGGTCCTGGTAGACGGTGGCGATGCCCCGGTCCAGGGCCTGGCGCGGGGAGTCGAGGCGGACCTCCTCGCCGGCCACGGTGTAGCGGCCCTCGTCGTGCCGGTGCAGCCCCGCGATGATCTTGATCAGGGTGGACTTTCCGGCCCCGTTGTCGCCGAGCACGCAGCTGATCTCGCCGGCCCGCAGGGTCAGCGAGACGTCCTGGAGCGCCCGGACGGTGCCGTAGCTCTTGCCGACGCCTTCGAGGGCGAGCAGTTCGGTGCCCGCCGGTTCGGCGCTCGTCGAAAACTCGGTGCTCATCGCGGCCCCCGTTCGGCCCGGCGCTTGACGTAGGCGTTCAGCAGTGCGGCCAGCAGCAGCATCGCACCGAGGAAGAACTTGAACCAGTCCGGGTTCCACTGGGCGTAGATGATCCCCTTGCTGACCATGCCGAAGATCAGCGCGCCGAGCGCCGAACCGGCCACCGAGCCGTAGCCGCCGGTGATCAGGCAGCCGCCGATGACGGCCGCGACGATGTAGATCAGCTCGTTGCCGACGCCCTCGCCGGACTGCACGGTGTCGAAGGAGAACAGCAGGTGCTGGCCGAGCACCCAGGCGCCGAAGCCGACGCCCAGATAGAGCAGGGTCTTCGTGCGGGCGACCGGCACGCCGACCGCGCGGGCCGCGTCCGCGTCACCGCCGACCGCGAAGATCCAGTTGCCGAAGCGGGTGCGCAGCAGCACCCAGCTGCCGACCGCGAGCAGGCCGAGCCACCACCAGACGGTGGCCTTGACCGTCAGCCCGCCGATGTTCACCTCGGAGGCGAACAGCCAGCGGCAGGCGGCGTACCCCTCCATGTCGGCGATCGACTTGGTGGAGACGGTGCCGGAGATCGCCTTGGTGACGCCCAGGTTGGCGCCGGTCAGCATCAGGAAGGTGCCGAGCGTGACGATGAAGCTGGGCAGCTTGGTGCGGCCGAGCATCCAGCCGTTGAACCAGCCGATCGCCAGCGTGGTCGCCAGCGAGACCAGCACGCCGACCCAGGTCACCGCGGTGAGCTGGTACGAGACCATCGAGGAGGTCAGCGCGGCGGTGGTGACCAGCACGCCGGCCGAGAGGTCGAACTCGCCGCCGATCATCAGCAGCGAGACCGGCACCGCCATGATCCCGATGGTGGAGGCCGCGTACAGCACGGTGCCCAGCGAGGAGACCCGCAGGAAGGGCTCGGCGACGACGGCGAAGACCACGAACACCGCGGCGGCGGCGATCAGCGCGCCCAGCTCGGGGCGGGCGAGGAGCCGGCGCAGGGCCGCCGGGCGGCCGTCCAGGAGGCCGTCCCTGGCGAGGAGGTCGGGGCTGCTCACCTGGTCCCCCTCGCGACGTACTCGGCGAGCGCGTCGGCGTCGTCCTTGGTCAGGATCTGCGGGCCGGTCTCGACGGGCCGGCCGCCGCCGAGCATGTTCAGGTTGTACTTGTACAGCCAGAGCAGGTCGACGCCGGTGTAGCCCTGGAGGTAGGGCTGCTGGTCGACGGCGAACCCGACGCTGCCGGACTTGAGCCCGGACACCACCTGCGTGCCCAGGTCGAAGGTGTCCAGCTCGACGCCGCGGCGGGCGTCCTGGACGGCCTGGAGGCCGGTGGCGGCCATCGGGCCCGACAGGGTGAGCACCGTGTCGATGGCCGGGTCGGCCTGGAGCTTGGCGGAGATCGCGGCGCGGGCGTCGGGCATGTCGACGCCGTTGACGTAGAGCACCTGGAAGGCGCCGCCGGCCTTGGACTGGGCGCCGGAGCAGCGCTGCTCCTGGCCGACGTTGCCCTGCTCGTGGATCACGCAGAGCACGTTCTTGCGGCCACGCGAGGCAAGCTCGGCGCCGGCCGCCTGGCCGGCGGTGGACTCGTCCTGGCCGATGTGGGTGAGGGCGCCGAACTTCTGCGAGAACTCCTGGCCGGAGTTGACGGTGATCACGGGGATGCCGGCGGCCTTGGCCTTGCCGAGGACGTCGGCCATGGCGTCGCCCTTGGCGAGGGTGACCAGCAGGCCGTCGACCTTCTGGTCGATGGCGGCCTGGACGAGCTGGACCTGGTTCTGGGTCTGCGCGTCGTTGGAGTACAGGAAGGTGATGTTGTCCTTGGCGGCGGCCTGCTCGGCGCCCTTGCGAACAGTGTCCCAGAAGGCGTCGCCGGCTCCGGCGTGGGTCACCATGGCGACCTTCCAGCGCGGGGTGGTGACGGCGCTGCCGCCGGTGGCCGCGGCCTTGGCGCGGGCCTCCTCGGCGCGTCTGCCTCCGGTACTGCTGCAACCGGCCGCAGTGACCGCGACGGCCAGGACGGCGCAGACGGGCCAGAAGCGGCGGGACGGGCGAAAGCGGGTGATGCTCATCCCCATAGTCTCCCTGCCCGGTCCGTGCGCGATCGCACCGCCTCGCCCGGCAGCCCGAACGGCCTGGGAGGTAAGGTGCCCCCGGGGGACCTTTCCTGGTAGTTCGCTGAACATCTGGTCCGGACGACATCTGTCCGAGTGGCAGACTAGGCGCCGATCCGAAGGGGGTTCATCACAAGAAAGTGATGTTCCTCTCAGGTTCCGCACAGATTCGGACGGCAACCGATCATCGGCTCTGCACCGTCTGAAGCCATTGACGTGCGTTCGGGCGAGTGGGGCCCGGGCGGCGTGCGAGCCGGATACGAGAACTCGATGGAACTGACAGGTACGCCATTCTTCATCCTCACCGTCATCCTGGTGCCGGTGTCCATCACAGTGGCGCTGCTGTTCTGGGGGAAGGTCGGGGGCCCGCAGCCGGTACGGTACCTCACCCGGATCGTCATGATCATGTTCTGCCAGGTCACGGCCGTCGTGATGGTCTTCGTGATGGTCAACAACGCCAACCTGATCTACGGCAACTGGGATGACCTGCTGGGCACCGGCGACCACGTCCGAGCGGTGCCCACGGTGGCACCGGTGGACCCGGCC
This sequence comes from Kitasatospora sp. NPDC036993, assembly GCF_055607525.1. Lineage (NCBI taxonomy): Bacteria > Bacillati > Actinomycetota > Actinomycetes > Kitasatosporales > Streptomycetaceae > Kitasatospora > Kitasatospora sp. NPDC036993. The sequence continues at coordinate 180,768 of NZ_JBVJRP010000002.1, forward strand.
GCCACCGCCCCCGGCCACAGCGCCGACGCGGCCAAGGAGCCGCCGAAGATCAAGCAGAGCTTCGGCGGCGTGAACGACCCGGCCGTCCCCGGCGACGTGCAGAAGACCGAACTCAAGGGCCAGGTCTCCGGGGTCGACGGCGAGGTGCTGGTCTGGCTGCCCCCGCAGTACAACGACCCCGCCTTCAAGGACAAGAAGTTCCCCGTGGTCGAGCTGATCCCGGGCTTCCCCGGCTCCTCCTCCACCTGGTACGGCACGCTCAAGGTCTCCGAGCAGCTCAAGCCGCTGATGCAGCAGGGCAAGGTCGCCCCGTTCATCCTGGTCTCGCCGCGGACCCTGCTGCTCGGCAGCAGCCAGGACGCGGGGTGCACCGACATCCCCGGCAAGATCAACGCCGACGCCTGGCTCACCCGTGACGTCCCGCAGATGGTGCTGGACAACTTCCGCGCCGACCCGTCGGCGGACCGCTGGGCGATCGCCGGCTACTCGGCCGGCGCGCACTGCGCGGCCAAGCTGTCGCTGGCGCACCCCAACCGGTACCGGGCCGGCATCGCGATGTCCGGCTACAACGACCCGGCGAACGAGAGGGACTCGCTGGTCGGCAAGGACCCGAAGCTGCGCGAGGCCAACAACCCGGTCAACATCCTGAAGGCCGCCCCGCAGCCGCCGAAGGTCGCCCTGCTGATCAGCGGCTCCAAGGGCGACGGCTACGAGGACGGCGAGGCGATCCGCGGCGCGGCCAAGGCCCCGACCACCGTCCAGGTCGAGGAGGGCAGCGGACCGCACACCACCGAGCAGTGGAAGAAGATGGTCCCCGGCGCCTTCCAGTGGCTGACCTCGATCATCCCGGCGCAGTAGCGCACGACCGTACGGGAAGGGCCCGCCGCGACCGTGGTCGCGGCGGGCCCTCGCGTTCGTCCCGGCCCTGGCCCGGGAACCGGCCCTTCCCTCAGGCCAGCTCCAGCGCCAGGTAGAAGTCCACCCGGTCCTCCAGCCGGGAGAGGTCACGCCCGGTCAGCTCCTCGATCCGGCCGATCCGGTACCGCAGGGTGTTCACGTGGACGTGCAGCTGCGCGGCGCAGCGGGTCCAGGAGCCGTCCGAGCGCAGGAAGGCCTCCAGGGTGCGGACCAGGTCCGCCTGGTGCTCCAGGTCGTACGCGATCACCTTGTCCAGCAGCCGGCCGCGGAAGGCGCGGCGCACCTCGTCCGGGACGGCGGCCAGCAGCAGCACGTGCGAGGCCAGCTCCTCGGGGCCCGCGACGCAGACCCGGCCGACCCTGGAGGCGGCGATCCGGCGGGCGTGCCTGGCCTCCTCCAGGGCGCCGCGCAGACCGCCGGCCCCGGCGGCGGGGGCGGAGACGCCGAGGGTGATCCGGCCCTCCGAACCGAGCCCGGCCTCCAGCGGGGCGAGCAGTCCGCGCAGGACGTCGGCGGGCACCGGGCCGTCCGGCACGGGCAGCACCACCACGGCGCCGGCGCCCGTCCCGGCGACCAGGGCGCGGTCGGTGGTGCCGCCGAGCGCCTCCTCCAGCACGGCCCGTACGGCGCCCTCGGGCAGACCGGTGCCCTCGGCGCTGAGCACCAGCCAGGAGTCCTCCTCCGCCGGGGACTTGGACTCGGGGCTCTCGTAGCGGGCGGCCATCGCCGAGGAGGCGTACAGGGTGCGGCTGATCTCGGCCGGGTCGGCGTCGCGGCGCAGCAGGGCGAGCAGCTCGTCGGCGAGGCGGCGGCGCAGCCGGCGGCCCTCGTCGCGACGGTGGCGCTCGGCGGCGACCAGCCGGGCCAGGTTCTCGGCGAGCTGCTGGCGCTTGGTGGTCCACTCGGTGACGTCGCCGGCCACCACCAGCACCCAGTCGGCCAGCACGGTGCCGGCCTGCGGTGTCTCCTGCTCGGCGGAGGCGGGGGCGGGAAGCAGCGAGTAGGAGCCGGCCGCCAGCCGGGCCCGGTGCGGGGGGCGGCGGCGCTGGCGCTGGGCGGCGAGATGGGCACGCACCAGCTGGTCGCGGTCCTGGGCGGAGAGCCGGTCGACGGGGCCGGCGATCACCGCGCCGGTCGGGGTGAGCACCCAGCAGTCCAGGTCGAGGTCGCCGCCGAGCAGGTCCAGGACGGCGTCCAGTCCGCCGCCGCCGGCCGCCGAGACCAGCAGGCGGTGCCGGTCGACCAGGGCCGCGAGGTCGGCGGCGCGGTCGGCCGAGACCTGGCGGCCGATGAACTCGGTGACGGTGCCGAAGGCGATGTCGTCGGGGACGGCCAGCAGTGGCATCCGGTGCCTGCGGCAGGCCTCGACCAGGTCCTCCGGCACCGGGCCGACCTCGGCCTCGCCGGCCGCCAGGGCCACCGCGCCGCCGGCCGCGAGGGTCCGGACGAAGCGCTCCGAATCGGCCGGGACGGTGCGCCAGAGCATGCCGGTGAGCACCAGTTCGCCGCCGTGCAGATAGCGGCCCGGGTCCTGGAGGTCCGTCGTCATCACGCCGCTGACCTGCCGGTCCAGCTCTTCCTCGGCCGCGAGCAGGCGCAGTCGCGGGGCACCGGGGGCGAGCAGGTCACGGACACGCATCCGCGGACTCCTTAACGGGGCTTGGGGGGAGGGACGAAGGGGTAACGATAGGACCTGACCGAGCGGGAGTGTGCCCGGTTCCGTGGCTCGCGCACCACGGCCGGATTACGGTCGTCAGTGGTACCCGGCGAACACCTGGGCTGCGAGGCTCTCCTCCTTAGAGGAACGTACAGGATGCCGGGCAGGCTCACCGCCGGGGCTTCATGCCATCGGTGACTGCCGGTGGGCCTCGTCACAGGGGTTCACTGGGCGACACTCCGCCGGGCGCCCGGCGGGCGACGACTTGAGGAGAAACCCGCATGGAGTTCCTTCGGCCCACCACCTGGGACGAGGCGCTCGCGGCGAAGGCCGGGAACCCGACCGCGCTGCCGATCTCCGGCGGCACGGACGTCATGGTCGAGCTGAACTTCGACGTGCGTCGGCCATCCGCGATCCTCGACCTGAACCGCGTCACCGGACTCGCCGAATGGTCGAACGACGGCAGCGTCGTCAGGCTCGGAGCCGCCGTCCCGTACGCCCGGATCATCACGGAGCTGTCCGGCCCGCTGCCCGGGCTGGCGCTGGCGGCCCGCACCGTCGGCTCGCCGCAGATCCGCAACCGCGGCAGCGTCGGCGGCAACCTCGGCGCGGCCTCCCCGGCCGGCGACGCGCACCCGGCCCTGCTGGCGGCCGGACGGGACGTGTCCGTCGAGGCGGCCTCGGTGCGCGGCACCCGGCTGATCCCGATCGACGACTTCTACACGGGAGTGAAGCGCAACTGCCTGGAGGCCGACGAGCTGATCCGGGCCGTGCGCATCCCGGTGGCGGACGGGCCGCAGCAGTTCTCCAAGATCGGCACCCGCAACGCCATGGTGATCGCGGTCTGCGCGTTCGGCTTCGCGCTGCACCCCCGGAACGGAACCGTCGGCACCGGCATCGGTTCGGCCGCCCCCACCCCGCGCCGGGCCGTCGAGGCCGAGGAGTACCTCCGGGAGGTGCTCGCCGAGCGCGGCCTGTGGGAGTCGGGCGAGCTGCTGGGCGCCGAGGTCGTCCGGCGCTTCGGCGAACTGGTGCAGGCCGCGGCCTCGCCGATCGACGACGTCAGGGGCACCGCCGACTACCGCCGGCACGCGCTCGCCGTGATGGCCCGCCGCACCCTCACCTGGACCTGGAACGACTACGGCAAGCAGATCAGGAGCGCGGGATGAGGGTCACGTTCACCGCCAACGGCAGGCCGGTCGAGGCCGACGACGTGTGGGAGGGCGAGAGCCTGCTGTACGTGCTGCGCGAGCGGGTCGGCCTGCCGGGCTCGAAGAACGCCTGCGAGCAGGGCGAGTGCGGCTCCTGCACGGTCTACCTGGACGGCGTCCCGGTCTGCGCCTGCCTGGTCGCGGCCGGACAGGCGCAGGACCGCGAGGTCCGCACGGTCGAGGGCCTGAGCGGGCCGGACGGCGAACTCGGCCTGGTCCAGCAGGCGTTCGTCGACGCGGGCGCCGTCCAGTGCGGCTTCTGCACGCCCGGGCTGCTGGTGCAGACCGACGCGCTGCTGGCGGAGGACCCGCGGCCGGGCGACGACGACATCCGCGAGGCGCTGTCCGGCAACCTGTGCCGCTGCACCGGCTACGAGAAGATCATGGACGCGGTGCGGCTGGCCTCGGCCCGCACGTGCGCGGGGAAGGCCGGTGCGCGGTGAACGCGCGGACGATCCAGGGACAGAAGAACCTCCAGGACATCAACCAGGCGTCCAAGGACGGCGTCGGCGGCTCGTCGCTGCGCCCGGACGGCCACCTGAAGGTCAGGGGCGAGTTCGCCTACTCCTCCGACCTGTGGCACGAGGACATGCTCTGGGGCACGGCGCTGCGCTCGCCGCACCCCCGGGCGAACATCCTCTCGGTGGACGTCTCCGAGGCGCTCACGGTGCCCGGGGTGTACGCGGTGCTGACACACGAGGACATCCCGGGATCGAAGTACTACGGCCTGGAGATCCAGGACCAGCCGGCCCTGGCCGTCGACCGGATCCGGTACCACGGCGAGGCGGTCGCGCTGGTCGCCGCCGACCACCCGGAGACGGCCCGCCGCGCGGCGCGGCGGATCGCCGTCGAGTACGAGGTGCTCACCCCGATCGTCACCGAGGAGCAGTGCCTGGACCCGGGGACGTACGGGTACGTGCACGAGCCGCACGAGTACAAGTCCCATGCCCACGGCAACATCTGCCACGAGCAGCGGCTGGTCTCCGGCCTCGGCGTGACCGACGAGGTGCGGGCGCTGGCGGACGTGGTCGTCAGCGGCGACTACGAGGTCGGCATGCAGGACCAGGCCTTCCTCGGCCCGGAGTCGGGCCTCGCGGTGCCCGCCGAGGACGGCGGCATCGACCTCTACATCGCCACCCAGTGGCTGCACGTCGACCGGAAGCAGATGGCGCCGGTGCTCGGCCTGCCGGAGGAGAAGATCAGGCTCACCCTGGCCGGCGTCGGCGGCGCGTTCGGCGGCCGCGAGGACCTGTCGATGCAGATCCACGCCTGCCTGCTGGCCCAGCGCACCGGCAGACCGGTCAAGATCGTCTACTCCAGGGACGAGTCCTTCTTCGGCCACGTCCACCGCCACCCGGCGAGGATGCACTACGAGCACGGCGCCACCCGGGACGGCAGGCTGGTCTTCGCCGACTGCCGGATCGTGCTGGACGGCGGCGCGTACGCCTCCTCCTCCCCCGCCGTGGTCGGCAACGCGGCCTCGCTCGGGCACGGCCCGTACGTGATCCCGAACGTGCGGATGCACGCCCTCGCGCTGTACAGCAACAACCCGTCCTGCGGGGCGATGCGCGGCTTCGGCGCGGTGCAGGCGGCGTTCGGCTACGAGTCGCAGATGGACCGGCTGGCCGCCGAACTGGGCATGGACCCGGTGGAGTTGCGGCAGCTCAACGCCGTCCGGCAGGGCGACCGGATGCCCACAGGACAGGAGATCGACGCGCCCGCGCCGGTGGCCGAACTGCTGCGGCGGGCCAAGGAGATGCCGCTGCCGCCACCGCTGGACACCGAGCACCCCGACCCGCGCCGGCTGCCCGGCGCGCTGTCCAACACCTCGCACGGCGAGGGGATCGTCCGCGGCGTCGGCTACTCGGTCGGCATCAAGAACGTCGGCTTCTCCGAGGGCTTCGACGACTACTCCACCGCCCGGGTGCGGCTGGAGGTGATCGGCGGCGAGCCGGTCGCCACGGTGCACACCGCGATGGCCGAGGTCGGCCAGGGCGGCGTCACGGTGCACGCCCAGATCGCCCGCACCGAGCTGGGCGTCGAGCAGGTCACCATCCAGCCGGCGAACACCGAGGTGGGGTCGGCCGGTTCGACCTCGGCCTCGCGCCAGACGTACATGACCGGCGGCGCGGTCAAGGTGGCCGCCGAGGCGGTGCGCCGGGAACTGTTCGACCGCGGCCGCCGGCGCTACGGCTGGACCCACGACGACCTGGCGCTGGCCGGCGGGAAGGTGGTCTCGGAGCACGCCGGTGTGCTGGTCCCCATGGCGGACCTGCTCGGCGACGAGACCATCGACCTCACCCGCGAGTACCGCCACCGGCCCACCCAGCCCTTCGACAAAGAGACCGGCCAGGGCTTCGGCCACGTCCAGTACACCTTCTGCGCCAACCGCGCGGTGGTGGACGTGGACGTGGAGCTGGGCCTGGTCAAGGTGGTCGAGCTGACCGCCGTCCAGGACGTCGGCAAGGCGCTCAACCCGCTCTCCGTGGTCGGCCAGATCCAGGGCGGCTGCACCCAGGCGCTGGGCCTCGCGGTGATGGAGGAGATCATCGTGCGGGACGGCAGGGTGCGCAACGCCTCCTTCACCGACTACCTGATCCCCACCATCCTGGACACCCCGCCGATCCCGGTGGAACTGCTCGAACTGCCCGACCCCAACGCGCCGTACGGGCTGCGCGGGGTCGGCGAGGCGCCGACCGTCTCGGCGACGCCGTCCATCGTGGCGGCCATCCGCAACGCCACCGGGCTGGCGCTCAACCGGATCCCGGTCCGGCCGGAGCACCTGACCACCGAACGTCCGGGCTGAGTCCGCCGGTCGGCACTTCCCGAGGCCCTGCCCTGTCCTCTCCTGTCCTGCTCTGCTCTGCTCCTGTCCGGCCTTGTCCTGCTCTGCTCCTGTCCTGGCCACGTCCTGTCCTGTCCTGTCCACGCCGGGGGCCCATCGCGGATTCGGGCGCCACCGCCGCCGTACGGGATCGTTTCCCGTACGGCGGCGCCCCCCGCTACTGTCGAAACCGTGTAAGGAGCCTCCCCATGCAGGACATCGCCGAGCAGTTGCGGGCCTGGCACGCGTCCGGGCGCTCCTTCGCCGTGGCCACCGTGGTCGGCGTCTCCGGCAGCGCTCCGCGCGACCCCGGGGCGGCGCTGGCCGTGGACGCGGACGGCGAGGCGGTCGGCAGCGTCTCCGGCGGGTGCGTCGAGGGCGCGGTGTACGAGCTGTGTCAGGCCGCGATCGCGAGCGGCGAGCCGGCGCTGGAGCGCTTCGGATACAGCGACGAGGACGCCTTCGCGGTCGGCCTGACCTGCGGCGGAGCCCTGGACGTGTTCGTCCAGCCGGTGGTGCCCGGCACCGACGCCGGACTGGACGCCGGGATCGCGCACATCGCGGACGGCACGCCGGTGGCGCTCACCCGGGTGATCGCCGGGCCCGGCGCGCTGGTCGGGGCCGCGCTGGCGGTCACCGCCGACGGCGTCGCCGGCGCGCTCTCCCCCGCGCCGTCCACGGTCGGCGGACTGGAGCGGGCCGTCGTCGCGCAGGCCCGGGCGATGCTGGAGGCCGGGCGCACCGGCCGGCTCGTGCTCGGCCTGGACGGACGCCCCTGCGACGAGCACGGGCAGGGCACCGTCACCTGCTTCGTCGAGTCGTACGTGCCCGCACCCCGGATGCTGGTGTTCGGGGCGATCGACTTCGCGGCCGCGGTGGTGCGGATCGGCAGGTTCCTGGGCTACCGCGTGACCGTCTGCGACGCCCGGCCGGTCTTCGCCACCGCCCGCCGCTTCCCCGAGGCCGACGAGGTGGTGGTCGACTGGCCGCACCGCTACCTGGACTCCCAGCTCGACCGGATCGACGGCCGCACCGTGCTGTGCGTGCTCACCCACGACGCCAAGTTCGACATCCCGCTGCTGGAGCGCGCCCTGCGGCTGCCGGTCGGCTACGTCGGCGCGATGGGCTCGCGCCGCACCCACCGGGAGCGCGAGGCGCGGCTGCGCGAGGCGGGGCTCACCGAGGCCGAACTGGCCCGGCTGCGCTCCCCGATCGGCCTGGACCTCGGCTCGCGCACCCCGGAGGAGACGGCGGTCTCGGTCGCGGCCGAGATCATCGCCCACCGGCGTGGCGGCGGCTGCCTCCCGCTGAGCGCCTCGGACGGGCCGATCCACCACGACGTGTCGCGAACGGAGACGGAGAGTGACGCGGCGGGCGGCCCAACTCCCCGTCCCCACGCGGCCTGAGCGGGATCGGGCTCCCGCGCCGCTCACGTTGCGTGGCCACCGGGGCCGGGGGAGGCTGGAGTCGCGGACTCACCCCGAGCCCGGGGAAGGAGCAGGGATCATGCGTGCCCTGCTGGAGGTCGAACTCGACACCGCGACCTCGAACAAGCTCATCACCGATGGAACGATCAACGAGGCGATCCAGCAGACCCTCGCCCAACTCAAGCCGGAGGCGGCCTACTTCCTCAGCCGCAACGGGCACCGAGGCATGATCCTCGTCGTCGACGTGGCGGACGAGGCCTCGATACCGTCCCTCGCGGAGCCGTTCTGGCTACAGCTCAACGCCACCGTCGACATCCACCTCTGCATGAACGCCGACGAACTGGTGGAGGGGCTGAAGCGGCTCGACCACTGAGGCAGCTGCCGGCAGCCCTGCCGGATCGCGCCTCCCGGGCGTTCAGGCCCGCTCGTCTCAGTCGCCCAGTGCCAGCTTCACGCCGAAGCCCACCACGACCGCGCCGGTCACCCGGTCCATCAGCCGCCGGGCGGCCGGCCGGCGCAGCCACCCGCGCAGCACCTGGGCGAAACCCACCAGGACCGTCGACCAGAGCAGGCCCTCCACGACGTGGACGCAGGTCAGCGCCACACCGGCGGCGAAGTGCGGGGCGGAGGCCGGGATGAACTGCGGCAGCACGGCCACGTAGAAGACCCCGACCTTGGGGTTCAGCAGGTTGGTGAGCGTGCCCCGCCGCCAGCCGTGCGCGAAGCCGCCGTCCTCCGGCTCCTCCTCGACCGCCGCCTTGCCACCCCGGTCGCGGAGCATCCCGATGCCCATCCACACCAGGTAGGCCGCGCCCGCCCAGCGCAGGATCTCGTACGCCGTCTGCGAGGCGGTCAGCAGTGCCGTCACCCCGGCCGAGGTCAGCGTCCCCCAGAGCAGCGTCCCGGTCTGGATTCCCAGCACGACCCCCCACGCCTGCCGCCGGTGCCCCAGCGCCGACGTCCGCAGGACCAGCGCGGTGTCGAGTCCGGGGGTGAGCGTGAGCAGCCCCACGACGAGGGCGAAGGACCACAGGGCCGTTGTCATCTCCATGGGCCTCGATGCTCTCACAGCCCCTGAGCGCCCTCGCCGGCCGGCCGCCCGGCAACCGGACGGGCGGCGGCCCGCCCCGGGTCAGTCGGCCGAACCGGGAGGGACGACCCACTCGGTCGGCTGGCCGGTGACGGCGGCGATCATGTCGTAGTCACCGTCGTAGTGCAGCACGGTGGCGCCGTGCCGCTCAGCGGTGGCCGCGATGACGAGGTCCGGGACCGACAGCGCCCGCCAGGTGCCGGAGGCGGTCAGGAGTGCTTGCACCTCGATGGCCCGGTCCCACACCTCGTCGGGTGTGGACAGCCAGTTGAAGCCGCTGAGGCCTTCCCGAATCTGAAGGGCGTCGGCCTTGGACCGGGCACTGTGCATGATTTCCAGCTCGACGGCGCCACAGAGCGCAAGTCGCCCCTCATTGAACAGCCGCTTGACCACGGCCCGGACCGTCGGCTTGGCATAGCGCGCGAAGGCCGACTTGTCGATCAGAAAGCGCTCACTCACCCTTTTCCACCGGCCCGGTGAGATCGGGCAACCCGCCCTCGGCAAGCCAGTCGAGGAACTCCCGGCCCTTCCGGCGCTTCACCGCATCCTCAAGGGCAGCGTTGACGGTGGCGACCTTGGTCGTCGTGCCGAAGATCTCGGCGGCCTCGGCCAGCAGTTCGTCGTTGACGTCTATCACGGTACGGGCCATGGTCGGCCTCCCAAGCGGAGCGGGCCTGCGATATCAAGTTCGAGAGTACTTGATATCGCGGGCCCGCATGGCCCGATCAGGCGGTGTTCACCGGTCAGGTGATGTTGAGGCGGGCGGCGAGGCGGAGGAGGCCGGGGCTGAGACGGGAGAGGAAACGGGCGACCTTGGCCTCGGGGGTGACGGGGACGACGGACCTGCCGGTGCGGACGGCGGTGAGGATGGCGGCGGCGACCTTCTCCGGCGGGAAGCCGCGGCGGGCGTAGAGCCTGGCGGCGCGGGCCTGCTTGGCGGCCTGCTCGGTGGCGCTGGTCGCGGAGAAGGTGGAGGTGCGGGTGATGTTGGTGTTGACGATGCCGGGGCAGATGGTGGAGACGCCGATGCCGTGGCCGGTGAACTCGGCGCGCAGGCAGTCGGAGAGCATGAACACCGCGGCCTTGCTGGTGGCGTAGGCGGTGAGCGCCTTGGAGGGCAGGTAGGCCGCGGCGGAGGAGACGTTGACGATGTGGCCGCCCTGGCCGCGGTCGGCCATCAGGGTGCCGAAGGCGCGGCAGCCGTGGATCACGCCCCAGAGGTTGACGTCCAGGACCCGCTGCCACTCCTTCTCGGTGGTCTGGAGGAAGGTCCCGGAGTGGCCGATGCCCGCGTTGTTGACCATCACGTCGGGCACCCCGTGCTCGGCGGCGACGGTCTGCGCGAAGGCGTCCACGGCGGCCCCGTCCGAGACGTCCACCCGGTAGGCGTGGGCCTTCGGGCCGATCAGCGAGGCAAGTTCGGCGGTGCGCTCGGCGGCCGCGAGGTCGAGGTCGCAGACCACCACCCGGGCGCCGTCCTCGGCGAAGGCGAGCGCGGTGGCCCGGCCGATGCCGCTGCCGCCACCGGTGACCACGACCAGCCGGCCGTCGTCCTCGGCCGGGCGTGCCCGCCCCTCGTCGACGCGGGCGGTGAACTCGCGGACCAGACCGGCCACGGTGGCTCCCTTCTCCAGCAGCGCCGACCAGTGGCCGGCGTGCAGCGTCCTGCGGGTCAGCTCGGGCACCCAGCGCTCCAGCCCCTCGGAGAGGTAGGTGCCGACGTACCTGTCCCGGGTGAGGGTGATCAGCTGGACCGGCACCTCGGTCGGCCGCTCGCGCGGACTGCCCAGGGTGGGGCGGAAGTTGGCCCGGTACAGCTCGATGCCGCGGACCGCGTCGCGGCGCAGGGTGGGCTGCGGGTGGTCGGCGCGCGGGGTGACGTGCTCCAGGTCGCGCAGCACCCGCGGCCAGGCCCGGGCGAGGCCGAGGCGCCAGATGCCGGGGGCGAGGTAGGGCAGGTGGAAGGCGGTGATGTACCAGGAGTGCAGGCCCTGGTGCAGCAGCTGCCCCAGGTGGCGCGGGGTGGGACGGCGCAGCCGGTGGCGCAGCCAGTGGCCCATGTGGTCCAGGCTGGGGCCGGACAGGGTGGTGTACGAGGCGATCCGGTGCTCGGCGCCGGGTGCGGTGACGGCCTCCCAGGACTGGATCGAGCCCCAGTCGTGGGCGAGCAGGTGCACCGGGCGGTCCGGGCTGACGGCGTCGGCGACGGCGAACAGGTCCTCGGCGAGCCGCTCCAGGAGGTAGCCGGACCGGTCGGCGGGAGCGCCGGACTCGCCGGCGCCGCGCACGTCGTAGCGGACCACGTGGTGGTCGCGGGCGAGGTCGGCGGCGATGTCGTCCCAGACGGCGTGGGTGTCGGGGTAGCCGTGCACGAGGAGGACGGTGGGGGCGGCCGGGTCGCCCTGTTCGAAGACGGCGAGCGGGAGGCCGCCGGAGCGGACGGTCCTGCGGCGGACCGGGGGCGCCGTCGGGATCGCCTTCGAGAGCGCCTTCGAGAGCGCGGGTGAAGGCGTGGTCGAGGGCGTTGCCGAGGGCCTCGTCGGGGGCGTCGGCGGGGGCGTCGGTGCGGGCGTCATCGGGTGGCCTCCAGGGTGGTCGGCTCGTCGGCGGTCCGCTCGGCGGCGGTCGGCTCGACGACAGTCTGCTCGCTGGTGGTGGTCCAGCGGCGGACGTGCGGCAGGTCGTCGTCGAGCCAGTGGGCGTCGTCGTCGGTGACCACCAGCAGTTCCTCGAACTTGATGCCCACGCCCCGGAACGCGATGTGCGGCTCGACCGCCCACAGGCCGGGGGTGGGCGCGTGCCGGGACGAGCGGCCGTCCGCCCAGAGCGGCGAACGGCCGTGCAGCCGCTCGGAGATGAGTTCGCGACCGAGGGTCTGGAGGGTGCGCACGCCGAAGCCGAACACGTTCACCCCGGCCGGGCCGCGCGCCGTGTTGCGGGTGACCTGATGACCGATCACCCGGCCCGGGTAGACCTGGTGGCGGTTGTCGTAGCCGTGCGCGGCGAGCTGGGCGTCCACCGCCGCGTACACCTCGGCGAGCGGCTTGCGGGCCCGCACCTCGTCGAGGATCAGCTCGCGGTAGACCTTCAGGTCGGCGGCCAGGCGGTCCCAGACCCGGTTCTCGCCGACCTTGCCGCCGTATCCGATGTCGGCGGTGTAGCCGTCCACCACGGGCGCGCAGTCCAGCACGTACGGCATGCCCTCCTCCAGCCGGCGGTTGCCGGCGAAGAACTGGAGCGGGGTGTGGAAGTGCCGGAACGCCGTCCGGTCGCCGAACCAGGCGAAGGGGACGTGGAAGAAGTCCTGCACCCCGGCGGCGACCAGGCGGCGGCGCAGCTCGGCGGTGGCCTGCCGCTCGGTGACACCGGGTTCGATCCAGGCGGCGACCTGTTCGGCACAGTGGTAGGCGAGTTGCTGGGTCCCGCGGAAGCGGGCGAGGTCGCGCTCGGTGTAGCGGAAGGCGGGCATCGCTTTCGCCATGGAGGGCTCCTTACTGGACGTCGAGCACGAGGGTCTCGCCCTCGGCGGCCCGGGAGACGCAGGGCAGCAGGGCGCCGGCGGCGCGCTGTTCGGAGGTGAGGCGGCGGTCCCTGTGGTCGGGCGAGCCGGCCAGCACGCGGACCTCGCAGGTGCCGCAGAAACCCTGGTGGCAGGAGTACGGGAGGTCGGGGCGGGCCTCGCGCAGCACGTCCAGGGCGGAGCGGTCGGCGGGGACGTCGAGGACAGGTCCTTCCGCGCCCAGGCGTACGGTGAACGGCTCGCCGCCGGTCACGGGCGCGGCGCCGAAGCGCTCGAAGTGCAGGGAGGCGGCCGGGGACCCGTCCAGGGCGCGCTGCACGGCGGTGAGCATCGGAGCCGGACCGCAGCAGTAGACGGCGGCGCCGCGCGGGGCGTGGGCGAGCAGTTCGGCGCCGGTGGGGACGCCGCCGTGCTCGTCGTCGGTGCGCAGCACGACCCGGCGCGGATCGAGGGCGCGCAGCTCGTCCGTGTACGGGAGGGTGTCGGCGCTGCGGCCGACGTGCACCAGGCGCCAGTCCAGGCCGTGCCGCTGTGCCTCGCGGGCCATTGGCAGCAGCGGGGTGATGCCGATGCCGCCGGCCAGCAGGAGGACGGCGGGCTCGGCGCAGAAGGCGAAGCCGTTGCGCGGGCGGCGGGCGGTGATCCGGGTGCCGGGGTGCAGGACGTCGTGGACCTCGACGGACCCGCCGCCGCCCTCGGGCAGCCGCCGGACGGCGATGCGGTAGGCGGTGCCCTCGGCCGGGTCGCCGCTGAGGGAGTAGTGGCGTTCGCGCCCCGAGGGCAGGGCGAGGCGCAGGTGGGCGCCGGGCTGCCAGCCGGGCAGCGGGCCGCCGGAGGGGTCGGTGAGCCGCAACTCGACGACGTCGTCGGCCAGTCGGCGGCGTTCGGCGACGACCAGCTGGAGCGGCGGGGTGGGGCGGCTGAGCGGGCGGCGGGGGTTGCGGCGCAGCAGCGGGCCGCCGAGGGCCGGGGAGTAGCGGTCGCCGAAGACGGTGAGCCGGCGCATGAAACCGTCGGCTCGGGGTCGGCCGTAGAGGTCGGGGGGCGGGGTGCGCAGATCCATCCGGCGGGGTCCTTGGGCGTCGGGAGCGGGCGGGGAACGGCTGACGGGCGGCGGGGTTCGGGTGGCGGGGTTCGGGTGGCGGGGTTCGGGTGGCGGGGTTCAGCGAACAGATTTCAGCAGACAGAGTTCAGCGAACAGATGATGTTTTCTGTTCGCTGAACTCCGTCACACGTCGCCCGTCACCCGTCACCCGCGCCCGGCGGCCGCCCGGGCGGCCGGGGAGGTGGCGAGGTAGCCCAGCGCCTGACTGGACGAGCCCTCCTGGGTCGGGTGGTAGCCCGGCCGCAGGTAGCGCAGCCCGGATCGGAACGACTTGACCGGGTCCGGCAGCAGTCCGCGCTTCGCGATCCGGCCGGCCTCCCGCCAGCTGGGCCTGAGCCGCCCCTCCAGGGTGGGATCGGCGGCGAGCAGGAAGCGGGCGCCGCGCACCCAGAGGTGGACCAGCAGCGGCCCGGAGATCGCCATCCCGCGCACCCGGCGCAGGTACCCCGGGTCCAGGTGCACCATCAGGTCGTAGGCGACGCTGCGGTGCTCGACCTCCTCCGCGCCGTGCCAGCGCAGCAGGTCCAGCATCGTCGGGTCGGCCTTGGCCCGGTCCAGGCCGGGCGAGTTGAGCGCCCAGTTGCCGAGGAAGGCGGTGAAGTGCTCGATCGCCGCGATGAAGGCGACCCGCTCGATGACGTTCTCCCGCCGCTGGGCGGACGTCAGCCCCGGCTTGTCGCCGAGGACGCGCCGGAACAGCCAGGAGACCTGCCGGACGTACGGCCGCGGGTCGAGCCCCTGGCCGAGCAGGTGGTCGAGGACCTCCTGGTGCGCCTCGGCGTGGATGGCCTCCTGCCCGATGAACCCGAGGACCTCCTCGCGCAGTTGCTCGTCCCGGATGAGCGGCAGCGCCTCCTTGAACACCTTGACGAACCACCGCTCCCCCTCGGGCAGCAGCAGGTGCAGCACGTTGATGACGTGGGTGGCCATGGGCTCGTCCGGGATCCAGTGCAGCGGCAGCCCGGCCCAGTCGAAACGGACGTCCCGCGGCTCCAGGACGAGTCCGTCGTGCACGCGCGCGGCGGGGGCGGCGAGGGCGGGGACGGGGGTGGAACGGGGCATGGCAGGCCCTCCTGACCTGGGGGCGGCGGCTCGACTCAGGGAAACGTACTCGCGGGTAGTCGCGGGGACAAGGGTTTCGGCGAGTCTTATCGACATCGAGTCTAATAAGTGGCGCACCGGCCCCCGCAGGGCGGACTCCGCCGCGGGGCAGGAGTCCGGACGCCGGGAAAGCACGAGGGCCCCGCCGGACGACACGCGTCCGACGGGGCCCTCCGAGACGGGCGGCGATCAGACCGCCATCGCCAGCATCAGCGGCGCCGCCCTGGCCGCCAGCAACTCGGCGGCGGCCTTCAGCTTGTGGACGTCGTCGGCCGGCATCGAGGTGGCCAGGCAGCCGACCGTACTGCCCGCGGTGATCGGCACAGCCGCGCACACCGTGCCCAGCGCGTACTCCTGGATGTCCAGCACCGGCACCGTGGCCGGCTGCCGCTCCAGCCGGTGCATCAGCTGGTCGGCGTCGGTGACGGTGCGGGAGGTGAGCCGGGCGACCGGGTGCCGGGAGAGGTGGTCGCGCCTGGCGTCCGCGTCCAGCTGGCTGAGCAGGCACTTGCCGATCGCGCTGGCGTGCGCGGCGGCCCGGAAGTCCACCCACTCCTGGACGGCCGGCGCGTAGTCGGCGGCCGAGACCGCCTCCACCGACAACTCGCCGTCGTGGTAGCGACTGAAGTACACCGCGGCGCCCAACTCGTCCCGGAGTTCGGCGAGCTTGCGGTTGAGCCTGGCCTTCACCAGCTGCTCGCGGTTGTGCTGCCCGAGCAGGGCGAAGGTGCCGCCCAGCAGCCAACCGCCGTCCTGGCACTGGAGATAGCCCTCGACCTCCAGGATCTCGGCGAGCCGCCGCACGGTCGGCAGCCCGAGCGCGGTCTCCCGGGCGAGGGCCACCAGGGTGGCGCCGTCGGGGTGACGGTCGACCGCCTCCAGCAGTCTGAGGGCGTGCCGGAGGGAGGTGAACGGGCCCGCCGGGCCCTGGTCCGGCGCGGCGTGACGACCCGGGGCTGGTGTCGACATGTCGTCCCCTTCCGATGTCCCCCCACGGAGCGACCGCGGGCACGCACCAGCCTATCGACCCGGCGGCCCGGACGACTGCCGTCCGTACATATCCGTGGACAATCCGTACTGTCCCACCGCCCGACCTGGGGCGTCGGCACGGCCCCTCCCCCACCGTCCAGGTGGAAGGCACCATCCCCAAGCGAACCCGGCGGCCGTGGAGGTGGCGGGTGCGGGCGGTGGACCGGCCACCAAGGGAGGGTCGGTTCCCGCCGCCCGCCCGCGGCCCGGCGACGGCGACCACCAGGCGGGCGCCGTGCTCCCCGTCCGTGGCGTGGAAGCGGGCGGGTTCCGCAAGGGGCCGTCGTCGCGTGAGACCCGTGCCGGGAAGCGCGACGGTCCACTGCCGCCGTCAGCCGCCGAGCAGGCTCCGGACCACGGTGGCCGCCGCCGGAGCGGCCGGTGCGGACGGGTCCGCCAGCGGGCGGGCGGCGGTCAGTTCGGCGGCCTCGGCGGCGGTGCGACCGGCCGCGGTGAGGGCCGCGGCGGCCTCGGCGGCCGGGAGGGCGTCGAACCAGCGCAGCGCGAGGGCCGCCAGCCCGGCCTCGGTGAGGCGGCCGGTGAGCCGCAGGCGGGCCAGGCCGCCGTCCGGGTGGACGTCGATGCGCACGTGGGTCACCTGTCGGCCGGCGTCGATCCGGTAGCGGTGCCGGGTGTCGGGCTGGAGCCGGGTGCGGGGCAGGAGTTCGAACCACTCGCCGTCGGCCGGGTCGGCCCCGGCCGAGGCGTCGAAGCCCAGCAGGTCGGCCCAGCCGGGGGCGTTGGCGACGAAGCAGGAGGTGTCCACCTCGACGGCCAGGACCTCACCGCCCCCGGCCAGGGCGATCCGCACCCAGTCGTTGGCCTTGTCGCGCCGGCGCCGGGTCTCCCAGCCGTCGCCCATGACCGAAGCGCGACCGGGAGCGTTCAGGTTGTGCGGGGAGGAGAAGTAGCGGTCGGACGCCGCCTCGGCCACGCCGCCGTACTCCTGGGCGGCCAGGTCGAAGGTGAGGCCGTCCAGGTCGCGCGGGTCGGGCAGCACCTCGCCGTGCACCCGCAGCCGGGCGATGCCGCCGTCCGGGAACATGCCGAGCCGCACGTGGGTGTAGCGGGTGCCGTCCGCGACGGCGAACTCGTGGGCGGTGTCGCCCTTCAGCGGGGTGCGCGGCACGATCGTGGTCCACTCCGCGCCCTGGAGCTCCTCGGGCGAGGGGTGGCCGGGCACGGACGCGGCCTCGACCGAGGCGGACTCCGGGTGGTTGCCGGTGAAGTGGGCGGTGTCCACGATCACGCCGCGGATCACACCGGCGGCGCCGAGCCGGACGATCGCCCAGTCGTGGTCCCCGTCCGCGGGGTGCGGCCGGTCCGCGGAGACGCCGCGGCGGCGCCTGGACTCCCAGCCGTCCATGACCTGGCCCTTGTGGCCGAAGGTGTGCGGGCGGAACTCGGCCGGCCTGGCGACCAGCAGGTTCTCGGCGTCCGCGAAGGTGTCCTCGTTGGTGGCGACGACTCCTGCGCCGAGCAGTCGGGAGGCCAGGTCGACCAGCTCGGTGAAGGAAGCACTCGGGGTGTCGGCGGTGGTCACTGACTCTCCTTCAGACGCGATCGGAAGGGGTGGCGGGACGGGAGTGCGGCCGGACGAGCTGCCGGCCGAAGGGACGGGCCGCGAGGTCCACCTCGCGGCCGCGCAGCCAGGTGGTGCGCACCACGCCGGTGAGGGTCCGGCCCGCGTACGGGGTCACCGGGTTGCGGTGGTGCAGCCCGCTCGCCCGGACGGCGAACCCGTCGTCGGGGTCGAAGGCGACCAGGTCCGCGTCGTGCCCGGCGGCGATGGCGCCCTTGGTGCCGGTGAGACCGACCAGGCCGGCCGGTCCCGAGGACATCCAGCGCACCACGTCGGCCAGGGCGTGGCCGCGGCGGCGGGCCTCGGTCCAGACCGCCGGCAGGCCCAGCTGGAGCGAGGCGATGCCGCCCCAGGCGGCGGCGAAGTCGCCGCTGCCGCCGTACTCGGGCAGCAGCTTCAGGTCGGGGGTGGACGGCGAGTGGTCGGAGACGACGGCGGTGAACTCGCCGTTCGCCAGAGCCTCCCAGAGCCCGTCCCGGTTGGACTCGTCACGGATCGGCGGACAGCACTTGAAGGCGGTGCCGCCGTCCGGCACCTGCTCGGCCGCGAGGGTCAGGTAGTGCGGACAGGTCTCGGCGGTCACCCGTACGCCGTCCTCGCGGGCCTGCCTCAGCAGCGGCAGCACGGCGGCGGAGGAGACGTGCAGGACGTGCACCCGGGCGCCGGTGCGCCGGGCCGTGTCGAGCAGGCGGGTGACGGCCGCGGCCTCCGCGCCGGCGGGCCTGGAGGCCAGGAAGTCCTGGTAGTGGACGCCTGGTTGCTGCGGGGCGGCGGCGAGCACGGACGGGTCCTCGGCGTGGATGATCGCCAGGGCCCCGATCCGGGCCTGCTCGGCCAGCGCGGCCTCCAGGCCGGCGGCCTCGACGTGCGGGAACTCGTCCACTCCGGAGGGGGCGAGGAAGCTCTTGAAGCCGAACACGCCTTGCCGGTACAGCGGTTCGAGGTCCGCGACGTTGCCGGGGACGGCGCCGCCCCAGAACCCGAGGTCGACCCAGGCCTGACGCTCGGCGGCCCTCCGCTTGACCGCCAGGCCGTCCACCGTGGTGGTGGGCGGGACCGAGTTGAGCGGCATGTCGACGATCGTGGTGACGCCGCCGGCGGCGGCGGCCCGGGTGGCGGTGGCGAAGCCCTCCCACTCGGTGCGGCCGGGCTCGTTGACGTGCACGTGGGTGTCGACCAGGCCGGGCAGCAGGGCCGTGTCGCCGAGGTCGGCGAGGTCGCCCTCGCCGGCCGTGAGCGAGCCGTGCGGAGCGGTCCCGGCGATCTTCCCGTCCCGGATCAGCACGTCAGCGGGGCGCTCGCCGTCGGGCAGGACCACCCGTCGGGAGCGGATCACCGTCGGCTGGCTGAAAGGCATGGGAGACCTCCGGAACCTGGGAGTCGAGGGCGTTCGGGGGTGCGTCGAGGCTGGTTCGGGGGTGGCTCGGGGGTGGCTCGGGGGTGGCTCGGAGGTGCTGGAATCGCGGGCGGCACCGAGGGATCGCCGGGAGCCTAGGCCCGCCTTCAACAAAACGTCAATGGATGGACGTACGAGGGTTCAGGGCGCCAACAGCCGCTCCGCCAGCCGCTCCCCCGCGCGTTCGGCCAGCTCGCCGGCCCTGGCCATGCTGTCCCCCGACTGCTCGGTCAGGCCGGTCAGCCCGGTCAGGTCGGCCAGGGCCACCGCGGCGGCGAACCCGGCGGCCCGCCACTCGGACTCGGAGAGCTCCAGCCGTCCCGCCACCACGGCCACCGGAACCCCCGCCCGGGCGGCCGCCGCGGCGACTCCCGCGGGTGCCTTGCCGTGGAGCGTCTGCGCGTCCAGACAGCCCTCGCCGGTCACGACGAGGCGCGCCCCCCGCACGGCCTCGTCGAAGCCCAGCAGGTCGAGCAGCAGTTCGATGCCGGGTCGCATGGTGGCACCGAGCAGCGCGAGGGCGGCGAAGCCCACCCCGCCCGCGGCGCCGGCACCGGGCGCCTCCCTGACGTCCCGCCCGGTGGCCTCGGCGACCAGGTCGGCGAACCGGGTCAGCCCCGCCTCCAGGACCACCAGGTCCTCGCCGTCGGCGCCCTTCTGCGGACCGTAGACGGCGGCGGCGCCGCGCGGCCCGAGCAGCGGGTTGTCCACGTCGCAGGCCACCACGAGTTCGACGCCGCCCAGCAGCTCGGCCGGCGAACCGAGGTCGATCTCCGCGAGCCGGCCCAACGCGGCTCCACCTGGCGGAAGTTCGACCCCGTCCGCGTCGCGCAGCCGCACCCCGAGCGCCTGCACCATGCCGGCGCCGCCGTCCGTACAGGCGCTGCCGCCGAGGCCCAGGACGATCCGCTTGACGCCGAGCGAGACGGCCTCGGCGATCAGCCCGCCGACCCCGTACGACCCGGCCGTGAGCGGGGCGGCGCGGCCACCGGGCAGCCGGGCGAGGCCGGAGGCCTGCGCCAGCTCGACCACGGCCGTGTCGTCCCGGACGGCGAGCGCGGCGTCCACCGGCAGGCCGGTCGGGCCCGCCACCTCGACCGGGACCCTGCTGAAGCCGGCCGCGAGCGCCGCGGCCAGGGTGCCCTCGCCGCCGTCGGCGACGGGCAGTTCGCGCACCTCGGTGCCGGGCGCGGCGCGCCGGATCCCGGCGGCGATCCTGGCGGCCGCCTCTGCGCCCTCCAGGCTGCCCTTGAACTTGTCGGGAGCGACGACCACATGGCCCTGACGGGGGGTGGGGGGCATGACGCGGGTCCTCGCTTCCGTACGGGTGCGGCGGTGGTGCTGCGCCGTGCGTCCAGCATGTGCCCGGGCGGCCCGCGGAGCCAGCCCCCTCGGCGGGGAGCGGCCGGGTGACACGCACCGGGCTTGTCCGACGTGCCCCCAGGGGGACGTACGCGTCACCGGCTCGGAGCGACCGGCAGCGGGCGGATGAGCCCCGGCCCGCACGCCGGCCGGGTCCGGCCTCCCGACGGCGCGGGCACGACCGGACGGGAAGTCCCGGGCGGACCATTCCCCAGGAGGGCCGACCGTTCGATCGCCCGGCCCTGCCCGCCCGCACCCCCGCTCGCTACAGTGACCCCGTGCGATTGATGGTGGAGTTCACGACAGAACCGTTCGAACTGGACACGTTCCCGGAGCACGCCGCGGCGGCCCGCAAGGTCGTCGACGAGGCCGGCCTGGCCGTGTCGGTCGGCCCCTTCGGCACCGGCGCCGAGGGTGGGGCCGAGCAGGTCCTCGCCGCGGTGACCACGTTGCTCAGGGAGACCCTGGACGCCGGGGCGACCCGGATCTCGGTCCAGGTCAGCGTGCTGGGCGAGGAGGACGGTACGCCGTGACCGAGAACGTGGAACACCCGCTCGCCGCGGCGGTGAAGCCGCTGCTCGCCGCGGTCGGCGCGACGCCCGTCCCGCTGGACGAGGCGAAGCCCGACGACCTGGTCCTGGAGTGGGAGGGCGCCCCGGCCCTGGCCGTCCGACTGCCACACCTGAACAGTGCGCTGGACCGGCTGCTGGCCGAGACGGCCCGCCGGTTCGACGGCCGCCCGCTGGCCGAACTCGACCGGCTGGAGAAGCAGCGGGTCGTCGCACTCCTGGAGGAGCGCGGCGCCTTCACCGTCCGCCACGGCGTGGAGACGGTCGCCTCGGCCCTGGGCGTCAGCCGCTTCACCGTGTACAACTACCTGAACCGGCAGGACGCTTCCAAGTCGCCCTGACGCCCGCTCGGCGCCCCCGGGGCGCGCGCGGACCCCGGCCACGGGGACTTCCGAACGGGTGACCCCGCCGGTGCGGCAGGACTGGATCGGCCTGCGGCGGGGCACACTTGGCGAATCGCCCACGAAAGGGCCGGCATCGCGGGCCGGCTCGAAAAACGTCACCACCAACCATTCAACAAAGTGTTGACGGCCGGGTGGGGCCGATCTAGCTTTTCCGGGTGGCACCACTCTTCAGGAGGTCCACTCGTGACCAACCGCCCCCACACCCTTGACGCCCTGGCCGAGGCCGACGCCGCGGAGTTGGCGGAGATCCTGCTGGAGGTGTGCTCCAGCCCCCGCTGGGCCGCCGCGGTCGCGGAGACCAGACCCTGGCCCGACCGGGAATCCCTGCTCACCGCCAACGCGACGGCCATGGCGTCACTGACGGCCGAGGACCTGCGCGACGCGACGGCCGGCCACGCCCGGATCGGCGAGCCCATCGCGGGCGACGCCGCCTCCGAGCGCGAACAGGCCGGAATCCAGGGCGCGGACCGGGCCCTCCTCGACGAGCTGCACGAGGCCAACGCCGCCTACGAGGCCAAGTTCGGCCACGTGTTCCTGATCCGCGCGACCGGCCGCACCGCGACCGGCATGCTCGCCGCCCTGCGGGAGCGCCATCCCAACGACGCCGCCACCGAGGCTGAGATCGTCCGCGGGGAGCTGCTCAGGATCAACGACATCCGGCTCGGCCGTCTGCTCGACGGATCCTGACGCATCGTCAGAAAATATCGTGCCGGACAGGCGCGAGGCGCGACCATCCAGAAAGCTGACGCGTCATCATTTCCGAAATCAGTAAGGTCACTTCATCCATGACTGGCATCTCCACCCACGTGCTCGACACCAGCCTCGGCCGACCGGCCGAGGGCGTCCCGGTCGAGCTCGCACTGCGCACCGAGGGCGGCTGGCAGGTGCTCGGCGCCTCCGCCACGGACTCCGACGGCCGGGTCAGGGACCTGCCGGCCGTGGAGGCGGGCTCGGTCGTCCGGCTGCTCTTCGACACCGGTGCCTACCACGCGCTCAAGTCCGCCGAACCGCCGTTCTTCCCCGAGGTCTCGATCGTCTTCACGGTCGCGCCCGGACAGCACCACTGCCACGTGCCGCTGTTGCTCAACCCGTTCGGCTACTCGGTCTACCGCGGAAGCCAGTAGACCGGCCCGGAAAGCTTAGGAGCCACGCCATGGCCCACGTGCTCGGCCAGAACCAGTACGGCAAGGCGGAGAACCGCATCGTCCGGATCCGCCGCGACTCCACCCGGCACGAGATCAAGGACCTGAACGTCTCGGTCTCGCTGCGCGGCGAGTTCGAGGACGTCCACCTCACCGGGTCCAACGCCAACTGCCTCCCCACCGACACCACCAAGAACACCGTCTACGCCTTCGCCAAGAAGTACGGCATCGAGTCGGCCGAGGCGTTCGGCATCCTCCTGGCCCGCCACTTCGTCGAGGACACCGAGCGCGGCGTCGTACACGGCGCCCGGATCCGGATCGAGGAGTACGCCTGGGACCGGATCAGGACTCCGGACAGCTCCGCCCGCCTCACCGGTTCGGAGGAGGCCGGCCACTCCTTCGTCCGTACCGGCCAGGAGGTCCGCACCAGCGAGATCGTCTACGACGGCGAGGCCGTCCGGGTCGTCTCCGGCCTGAAGGACCTGGTCGTCATGAACTCCACCGACTCGGAGTTCTGGGGCTACATCAAGGACGGCTACACCACGCTCAGGGAATCGTACGACCGCATCCTCGCCACCCAGGTCACCGCCCGCTGGAAGTTCGGCCACAGCGGCGGGGACGGCGAGGCCCAGCCCGACTGGAACCGCTCCTACGCCCAGGTGAAGCGGCACCTGCTGGAGGCGTTCGCCGAGACCTACTCCTACTCGCTGCAGCAGACCCTGCACGCGATGGGCACCCGGGTCCTCGACAACCGTGCCGAGGTGGACGAGGTCCGACTCGAACTGCCCAACAAGCACCACTTCCTGGTCGATCTGGAGCCGTTCAGGCTGAAGAACGAGAACGAGGTCTACTTCGCCGCGGACCGCATGTACGGCCTGATCGAGGGCACCGTGCACCGCGAGGGCGTCGTCCCGGTCATCCCGGTCGCCTGACGTCCCGTCCCCCAGCTCCAGCAGTTCCACCCGTACCAGCGGTTCTCCACCCCCACCCACCGGAGTTCGTGTCTGCCTCGCGGCGGCCGGCCCCGGGCACCGGAGAGGCCGGCCGAGGGATCCCCGCACCGCCGTCCCGTCCTCGGTCACATCGGAACCGGCCGCACTCCAGCGCCACGGGCACGCCGGGAGCCACGGGCACAAGAGGGGCTCGACATGGCACCCAGCAACACCAGCAGTACAGAAGGCGGTTCCACCTCACCGGGAACACCCGGCCCGGACGGCGCGCCGGCGCACCTCCCCGGTGAGCCGGCCGGCTCCGGAACCCATCCCGTGGACGAGTGGCTGCCCCCGGTGAAGCTGTTCTCCACCGGGCTCCAGCACGTCGCCGCGATGTACGCCGGGGTCGTCGCACCCCCGCTCATCGTCGGCGCCGGCGTCGGACTCTCCCCCGCCGAACTCGCCCTGCTCATCTCGGCCAGCCTGTTCACCGCCGGACTGGCCACCCTCCTCCAGACCCTCGGCGTCTGGAAGATCGGCGCGCGACTGCCGTTCGTGAACGGCGTCTCCTTCGCGGGCGTCGCGCCCATGATCGCGATCGCCAAGGGGTCCGTCGACAGGACGGGGGGCCCGAGGGACGCCCTCCCGGTGATCTTCGGAGCGGTGATCGTCGCGGGCCTCCTCTGCTTCCTCGCGGCACCGTACTTCTGCAAGCTCATCCGGTTCTTCCCACCGGTCGTCCAGGGCACCGTGATCACCCTCATCGGGGTGTCCCTGCTTCCGGTGGCGGTCAACTGGGCGCGCGGCGGCTCGCCGAGCGCCCCCGGGTACGGCTCCATGCGGGCCGTCGGCCTCGCCGCGATCACGCTCGCCGCGGTGGTGCTCTGCCACCGGCTGCTGCGCGGCTTCTGGCAGCAGCTGTCCCTGCTCGTCGGTCTGGCGATCGGCACCCTGGTCGCCTTTCCGCTGGGGCTGGCCCACTTCGGCGCGGTCCAGGACGCGAAGGTGTTCTCGCTCCCCTCCCCGTTCCACTTCGGCGCGCCCGCGTTCGACGCCGCCGCGATCGTCTCGATGTGCATCGTCATGGTGGTCTCGATGACCGAGTCCACCGCCGACATGCTCGCCCTCGGCAGGATCGTCGACCGCGAGGCCGACGAACCCACCCTCGCCGCCGGCCTGCGGGCCGACGGTCTGGCCACCGCGCTCAGCCCCGTCTTCAACGGCTTCGCCGCCAGCGCCTTCGCCCAGAACATCGGGCTGGTGGCGCTGACGAGGATCCGCAGCCGCTTCGTGGTCGCGGCCGGCGGAGGAATCCTGGTCCTGCTGGGCCTGTTCCCCGTGCTCGGCTCGGTCGTCTCACTGGTTCCGCAGCCCGTCCTCGGCGGCGCCGGGATCGTGCTCTTCGGCACTGTCGCGGCCGGCGGCATCCGCACCCTCGCGGAGGCCGGCATGGAGTCGGGCTCGAACACCATCCTGGTGTCGGTCTCGCTCGGGGTCGGCATCGTACCGATCGCCGTACCGACGTTCTACGACGCCTTCCCGGAGGCCGCCCGGACCCTGCTGCACTCGGGGATCTCGGCCGGCTGCGTACTGGCCGTCCTGCTCAACCTGCTCTTCCACCACGTCGGAACCACCCGCCGGCCCGGGTCCGACCAGGCCCCCGGCGCGACGGTGCCGACGGCGACACCGTCCTGACCGGCCCGAGAAGGGGCGCGCCATATCCGGTGCGCGCCCCTCTCCCGGCCCTCCCCAGAGGAGTCACACCATGGCAGTCCAGCCCCCGCCCGCCGACCGGCGGATCGTGATCGAGAACGCCGCGATCGCCACCGTGGACGCGAACGACACCGAGTACGCCCGCGGCCACGTGGTCGTGCTCGGCAACACCGTCGAGGCGGTGGGGGACGGCCCCGCCCCCGCGTGGCTGGACAACGTGGTGCGCCGGATCGACGGTGAGGGCCACCTGGTCACCCCCGGCCTGGTCAACACCCACCACCACTTCTACCAGTGGCTCACCCGCGGCCTGGCCCAGGACGACATCCTGTTCGACTGGCTGGTCGCCCTCTACCCGACCTGGGCGCGGATCGACGCGAAGCTCGTCCACGCCGCGAGTCTGGGCTCCGCCGCCGCCCTGCTCAAGTCCGGCTGCACCACCGCCTCCGACCACCACTACGTCTTCCCGAGGGACGGCGGCGACGTCCTCGGCGCCTCCGTCGAGGCCGTCCGGGAACTCGGTCTGCGCTTCACCGCGCTGCGCGGCTCGATGGACCGTTCGCAGAAGGACGGCGGGCTCCCGCCGGACCACGCGGTCGAGGAGCCGGACGACATCCTGGCCGCCTCCGAGGCCGCCGTGGACCGCCACCACGACTCCTCCTTCGGCTCGATGCTGCAGGTCGCGATCGCGCCCTGTTCGCCCTTCTCGGTCTCCACCGACCTGCTCCGCCGGTCCGCCGAACTCGCCCGCCGCAAGGGTGTCCGGCTGCACACCCACGGCTCGGAGAGCGCCGAGGAGGAACAGTTCTGCAAGGAGCTGTTCGGCATGGGCCCGACGGACTACTTCGAGTCGGTGGGCTGGCTCGGCGAGGACGTCTGGATGGCGCACTGCGTGCACATGAGCGACTCCGACATCGCCAAGTTCGCCGGGACCGGCACCGGCGTGGCCCACTGCCCGTCCTCCAACGCCCGGCTGGCCGCCGGCATCGCCCGGGTACCCGACATGCTCCGGGCCGGTGTGCCGGTCGGCCTCGGTGTGGACGGCGCCGCCTCCAACGAATCCGGCGAGCTGGGGACGGAGCTGCGCAACGCGCTGCTGATCAACCGGCTGCACGGCTCCCCCACCGCCCTGACCGGCCGGCAGGTGCTGCGACTGGGCACCATGGGCGGTGCCCGGGTGCTCGGCCGGCAAAACGAGATCGGCTCGATCGAGGCCGGCAAGCTCGCCGACCTGGCGCTGTGGAAGATCGACGGGATCATGCACTCCTCCATCGCCGACCCGGTCGCCGCGCTCACCTTCGGGTCGCTGCCGCCGCTGTCGGTGCTGCTCGTCAACGGCATCGCGGTGGTCGAGGAGGGGCGGCTGACCACCGTCGACGAGGACCGGATCGCCCGCGACTGCGCCCGCGCGGCCCGCGAGCTGGCGGCCCGTCCGGTCTGACGCCCACCCCGGCGGGTGTGCGGACCGTCGGCTGACAGGTTTCAGCGGACGGACTTCAGCGAACGGACTTCAGCGAACGGGCTTCAGCGAACAGATGACAACTTTCATCATCTGTTCGCTGAAATCTGTTCTCCGGCCCCCGTCAGGCCGTACGCCCCAGCGTCGCCAGGTACGCCCGCCAGCCGCCGTGGTGAGTGATCTCCCGATGGACCCCGCGTTCCACTTCGCCCCGGCAGAGCAGCATGGACAGGCAGGCGGAGCCGTCCTCCAGCGTGATCACGCCCAGTTCCAGCTCCCGCGGTTCGCCCGGCAGGATGACGTCCCGCAGCCGCTCCAACGGGATGTCGTACAGCTCGCCGTCGATGGCGGTGTCCGCGCCGGGGTCGGCCAGCAGGCCCGGGGCCGGAAGACGGCAGCGGTGGCTCCGGCCGGCCGGCCGGGCTCAGCCCAGCAGGGGAAGCGCGGGCAGGGTCAGGAAGTCCACGAACTCATCGGCCAGGGCGACCTGTTCGAAGAGCCGGGCGGCCTCGCGCCAGCGGCCCGCGCCGTAGGCGTCCTCCCCCAGTTCGGCGCGGAGTCCGGCCAGCTCCGCGGCGACCAGGGTGCGGACCAGCCCGGCGGTGGCCTTCTCGCCGGTGTCGGACAGCACGACCCCGTTGTGGATCCACTGCCAGATCTGCGAGCGGGAGATCTCGGCGGTGGCGGCGTCCTCCATCATGTCGAAGATGCCGACGGCCCCGATACCGCGCAGCCACGCCTCGATGTACCGGATGCCGACCTGGACGGCGTTGTGCAGCCCCGCGCGGGTGCAACTGCCGCCGGCGCCGGCGACGTCGAGCAGCTGGGCGGCGGTCACCGGCCCGGCCGGGCCCGGGTCGTCCTTCTGGTGGAGCCGCTCGCCGAGCACCGCGTCGAAGGAGGCCCGGGCGACCGGCACCAGGTCCGGGTGGGCGACCCAGGAGCCGTCGAAGCCGTGGCCCGCCTCACGGTCCTTGTCCGCCTTGACCTTCTCCAGCGCGGCGGCGTTGACCTCAGGGTCGCGACGGCTCGGGATGAACGCGGCCATGCCGCCGATCGCGTGGGCGCCGCGCCGGTGGCAGGTCCGCACCAGCAGCCGGGTGTAGGCGGCCATGAACGGCGAGGCCATGGTGACGCTGTTGCGGTCGGGGAGGATGTAGTGCTCGCCGGCGTCACGGAAGTTCTTGACGATCGAGAACAGGTAGTCCCAGCGCCCGGCGTTGAGTCCGGCGGCGTGGTCGCGCAGCTCGTGGAGGATCTCGTCCATCTCGAACGCGGCGGTGATGGTCTCGATCAGCACGGTCGCCCTGACGGTGCCGTGCGGGATGCCGAGTTCGGCCTGGGCGTGGGTGAACACGTCGTTCCACAGCCGGGCTTCGAGGTGGCTCTCGGTCTTCGGCAGGTAGAAGTACGGCCCGGAGTTGGGGTCCTCGGCGCCCTTGGCCAGCAGCCGGGCGGCGTTGTGGAAGAAGTAGAGGCCGAAGTCGACGAACGCGCCGGCCACCGGAGCGCCGTCGACCAGCAGGTGGTTCTCGTCCAGGTGCCAGCCGCGCGGGCGGACCACGACGGTGGCGAGTTCGGCGGCGGGCTTGAGGGTGTAGGCCTTGCCGGCCGCACTGGTGAAGTCGATCCGGCCTTCGAAGGCGTCGATCAGGTTGACCTGGCCGCCGACCACGTTCTCCCAGGTCGGGGAGGTGGCGTCCTCGAAGTCGGCGAGCCAGATCCGCGCCCCGGAGTTGAGCGCGTTGACGACCATCTTGCGGTCGGTCGGGCCGGTGATCTCGACCCTGCGGTCCTGGAGGGCGCGCGGTGCCTCGGCGACCTTCCAGTCGCCGGCCCGGATCCCGGCGGTCTCGGGGAGGAAGTCCAGCGTGCCGGCGGCGGCGATCTCGGCGCGCCGGCTCCTCCGCCTGGCCAGTAGTTCCCGCCTGCGCCCCTCGAAGGCGCGGTGGAGCCCGGCGACGAAGGCGACCGCCTCCGGAGTGAGCACCTCCTCCGCCCGGTGGACGTGAGGACCGGCGACGGTGACGACCGGAACGGCGGAGGAGGCGTACGGGGGCGCCCCCAGCCCGAGGCTGGGAGAGGGCTCCTGATCTGCGGCCATGAGCAGGACACTCCTAAGACGGTCGAGTCTGGCGAAGGGAGCTCCGGCGGGAACTTCCTCGGGGACTTCCGCGATCGGAACCCGCCGGGCCGGCGGGCTCGATTCTGTAAGGTGGAGACTAGTTTCCGCGATACAGAATTTCAACGGTTTGTTGAAGAGGTCGCCGGGACTCTGCTCCTCCCCGACAGTGAAGACTCCTCCCCGACAGTGAAGGAAATGCCGGTGGTTGCGACCCCCGACCCAGCATCGACGACAGGCGCCGACCGCGCGGGCGGCGGCGTGCAGTCCGTCGAACGCGCCTTCCAACTCCTGGAGGCGCTGGCCGACTCCGGCGGCGTGGCCACGCTCAGCGAACTCGCCACCACGTCCGGCCTCCCGATGCCGACCATCCACCGGCTGGTTCGTACCCTCGTCCAGCAGGGCTATGTCCGCCAGGACACCGCCCGCCGCTACACCCTCGGCCCCCGGCTGATCCGACTCGGCGAGACGGCCGGCCGGCTGCTCGGCAGCTGGGCCCGCCCGTACCTGGCCGAACTCATGGAGGCCACCGGCGAGACCGCCAACCTGGCGGTGCTGGAGGGCGGCGAGGTGGTGTACGTCGGCCAGGTGCAGTCGCGCCGCTCGATGCGGATGTTCACCGAGGTCGGCCGACGGGTGCAGCCGCACTGCACCGGCGTCGGCAAGGCGCTGCTCGCCCAACTGCCCGAGGACGAGGCGCGCGCCGTCCTCGGCCCCGACCCGCTGCCCGCGCACACCGAGTACACGCTCACCGACCCGCAGGAGCTGATGCGTCAGCTCGCCGAGGCGCGCGAGCGCGGCTACGTGGTCGACGACCAGGAGCAGGAGATCGGCGTCCGCTGCATCGCACTCGCCGTCCCCGGCGCGCCGACGCCCACCGCGCTCTCGGTCTCCGGCCCCGAGGCCCGCATCCGGGCCCTGGAGGAGCAGGCCGGCGCCTCCTCGCTGGTGCCGGTGATGCACCGGATCGCCACCAGGCTGGGGCAGGTCCTCGCGCCCTGAGGCCGCGTCAACCTCCGTTGCCGGACGGACCGGTCGGGGCGGCGTGCCGCGTCATCCGTTCGGGCGGACGACGGGCGGGTTGCGCCCGGACCCCGGCGGCGGCTCCGCCACCCTGGTGCGGACGCGGCCCGCGACGGCGCGGGCGGCCGGAACGCGAGGCAGGGTGAGCGGGGATGGAGCAGCAGCACCGGGACGTGCGCGGTGGCGTGAGCGACGACGGGGCGCGCGGCGGTGGAGTGCGGCGCGGTGGCGTGCGGCACGGCGCGAGAGGCCGGCGGTTCGGCGGCGCCGGGCTGGCGGCGGCCGTCGCGGCGGGGTGCGCGGTGACGGTGCTGGCCACCGACCCGTCCTGGGCGCTGCACCGGCCCGAGCCCCGGCCCGCGGTGGAGGTCGTCGCGCCGGGCGCGCCGGTGGCGTCCGTCCTGCCCGCGCCGTCCACGCCTGACGGCTCCGGGACGGCCCAGGCCTCGACACTGCCCGCGCCGTCCACGCCCGAGGCCTCCACCCTGCCCGCGCCGTCCAGGCCCGGGGGCTCCGGGACGGCCGGGACCTCCACGCTGCCCGCGCCCGCCGGGGCGCGGCCGTCCCGCTCCGATCTGGAGGCGGTCCGGATCGACCCCGACGCGGCCACGCCCGGCGGCACCACCACCGTCCACGCCTTCGTCGGCAACGGGGGCCCGGACACCACCGCCTCCCCGTTCACGGTCGTGGTCACCCTGCCGGAAGGGGTCACCGCCGAGGGCCCGTTCTTCCCGTCCGACTGCCGGGTGGCCGGCAACGGCCGCGTGGTGCGGTGCGTGTTCGGGCCCGGGCTGCGGGAAGGGCGCAGCGCGACCGCCCTGGTCCCGGTCAGGCTCGACCCGGAGCTTCCGGTGGGCACGCTGAGCGGCGGCTCGGTCGAGGTGCGCAGCGCGGACGACCCGAACACGGGCAACAACCGGCAGCCGTTCGACATCACGGTGGTCCGGACGGCTGCCGGGTCCTGATCCGCGGCCCCGCCGGTGGGTGCTCACTGGTGAACGCCCACCGGCTGTGGGTGCCCGGCGGTGGGTGCCCGGCTGTGCACGGTCCGCCGGTCCACCGGCCCTGGTCAGCCCAGCCAGGCGTCGACCTGGCTCGCCGCGTCCGGTGCCCAGGCGAGCTCCAGGTGGTTGAGGCCGCCGAGCAGCCGGGTGCCGCCTACCGTCGCGATACCGGTGGTGTCCAGGGCGCTCGCGGTGAACACCAGGCCGTCGCTCGGCCCGCGGTTCTCGTTGAGCACCCCCGGGAGGTCGGCCGACCCGCCCGCCAGCAGGTAGGTGGGCACCGAGGCCGGGACACCTGCCTGCCGGAGCGGGGCGATCAGGGAGCCCGCGTCGATCGCCGCCTGGATGCCCTGGCCCGAGGTGTAGAGGCCCTGGCCCCCGTAGTAGGTGGTCCACCAGTCCTGCGCGGTGGAGTCCACTCCGTAGGTGCCGTCCCAGCGGGCGAGCAGCTGGCGCTGCCCCGGGTAGCAGTCGTACCCGCCGCTCGGCAGCACACCGAGGCAGGGCTGCGCGGTGTACGTGCCGTAGCAGGTCATGTAGAGGTGCGGGGACGGCGCGTTGGCGGTGCCGCCGCAGGCCGGCCAGGTGGCCAGGTCGAAGTCCCAGCCGTGCGCGTACACGTAGTCGAGCCCGCCGTGCGGGCCGCCGAGGGTGACCAGACGGCGCACGTCGCCCGCGTACGCCCTCCCCCAGGAGGGTTTCACGGAGGACACGTACGCCCTCGCGGCGACCTCGCCCTTGCTCCAGGCCACCACGTCGACCTGGGGCACGCCGAGCCGGTCCCGGATCAGTGCGACGGCGTCGCCCACGGCCTGCGCCTGGAGCAGGTTGTCGCCGTGCTTGTGGGCGAAGCCGATCGCGAAGACCCGGCGGCCGGTGCCGGCCAGGTACTGGGCGAGCCCGGTGGAGGGGCAGCTCGCGGCACCGCAGACGCCGCTCTCCCCCGGGTTCGCCCAGGCCCGGTCGGCGTTGTCGTTGGCGCCGTGGACCAGCAGGACGGGAGTGGCCCGGCTGCCGGTGTCCCAGCCGGCGGCGGAGTAGAGCAGGAAGCGGGCGGAGGAGGGCCGGCCGGTGCCGAAGTAGGTCCGGCGGGCGCCGTCCTGGTCACCGCGGCCGTCGGACGGGAACTGCTCGGTGCGGAAGCCCGAGGTGGTGTCGAGGTAGCGCTCGACCTTGGCCCAGCCGTTGCCGGGGGTGGGGAAGGTCGCTTCCAGGGTGAGGGGGGCGGTGGCCGTGGCCTGCGTTGCGCCTTGGGTCGTGCCCTGGGGCGTGCCCGCCTGCGCGGTGGCGGGGGCACCGAGAAGGGCTGCGGCCAGGGTCAGCAGCACGGCGGCGAGGGCGGTGGGGACGCGACTCGTCGGAGCGGGGCGTGTGGGGGTACGTCTCATGGCCGGACGGTAGGACCGGCGCGCGGCGCTGCCCATGTGCCGGCGGCACACCCCGCCGGCCGCGCGGTGGCGGACCGTACCGTGGCGAGCGTCTGACGGAGTGCACCCGGTCGGATAAATTGGAGGTCTGACATGTTCCGCCGTGCACAAGAGCGGCGAGCCCGACCGGGTGCTCGCCACGACGTCACGGACCCGACCGAGCAGAAACGAGGACCAGCCCCGCCATGACCGCGCCCCTGCCCGCCTTCGCCGGCCGCACCTACCTCTTCCGGGCCGACAACGGCGCGGCCTTCCGCAACACCTACTCGGCCGACGGCACGCGGCTGCGCTGGGAGGGCCTCGGCGAGTCCGCGGGCCAGTGGGAGGACGTACGGCTGCACGTCGCCGAGGTCGCGCCGGAGGTCTACTTCGTCAGCTGGACGGAGCAGAGCGGGATCACCGTCAGCCACGTGATGGACCTCGGCAGGCTGACGGTGCGGGCCTTCTGGACCTTCGAGGGCGAGGGCGGCCGGGTCGGCGAGCTGCACACCGGGACGCTGGAGCGGGTGGCCTGAGCGAGTGGCCTGAGCGGGTCGCCTGAGCAGGTGACCCGGGCGGCGGGACCGCCGGGCGGGGGCCGTACGGCTCCCGAAGACCGTCGAACCCCCGGAGCTGCGGCTCCGGGGGTTCGGTCGGTCCGGGGAAGCCGGTTGCGTCCGGCCGGGTTCGGCTGGGTTCGGGCGGCGTCGGTCAGGCGGTCTGGTTCGGCACCTTGAGGTGCTGGGACAGCCACTCCAGCGAGGAGGGCAGCAGGGCGCTCCAGGTCTCGAAGTTGTGGCCGCCGTTCTCCAGCATGCTGTACGAGACCTTCATCGGGCTCCGCACCGCGTCGACGAAGGCCTCGGTCTGCTGCCGGTAGCTGCCGTCGCCCTTCTTGGTGCCGGCCAGCAGCACGGACACCTTCGGTTGCGGCAGGTTCTTCAGCCGCCACATCAGGTCGGCCTCGTCCCGGCGCTGCTTGCTGCCGCCGAACAGGTCGCCGGTGGTCGGGTCGTCAGCGGCTTCGTAGTAGGCGGACAGCGCGACGGCGGTCGGGAAGACGTCCGGGTGGCGCATGGCGAGCTTGAGCGCGCAGTAGCCGCCGGTCGAGTTGCCCATGAAGGCCCAGGCCTGCGGGTCGGCGGAGACCCGGAAGCTGGCCTGGATCGCCGAGGGCACGTCCTTGGTGAAGTAGGTGTCGGACTGCGGACCGTTCGGGACGTCCTCGCACTCGGTGTCCTGCGGCATCGCGGGCGAGGGACGCACCAGGACCATGACGGTCGGCTGCATCCGGCCCTCCTGGAGCAGCTTGAGCGCGGCGCCCGGGTAGTTGAAGCGGGTGATCAGGTTCTCGGCGATTCCTGGGAATCCGGTGCTGACGATCACGGCCGGGAACTGCTTCCCGGCGTACTCCGGCTGGAAGTACTGCGGGGGCAGGTAGACGTAGCCCTCGGTGGACAGCCGGCTGACCGCGCCGTCGATCCGGATCTTGCGGATCTCGCCGGACTGGCCGGGCTCCCGGCCCATCGCGCCGCCGCCCTTTACCGCGGCCTGGCCCAGCGTCTCCACCATCAGCCGTCCGGAGGCGTCCGCCTTGTTGTGGATCACCACGGGGCCGGTGTCGCCGGTGCCCAGCAGGTCGTCCCAACTGCTGTAGAACGCGAAGTAGTTGTTCGCGACCAGGCCGAGTGCGGCGAGCACCGTGAGCTGGGTGGCGAGCAGCGCGCCGATCCGGCCGAGCACCGCCCGCCAGCTCTTCCTCGCGAGTCTGGGCCACAACCAGACCGTGCCGACCATCATCACGACCGCGATCAGTGCGGTCAGTGCCAGCACCTTGTGGCTCGTCAGACCCATGTCCTGCTTGCTCCCACGCCTCGAACTCCGGTTCCCGCCGCTGGAGACATCCGAGGAGGTCACCCCGGTTCCCCCGCCGGGACGCGAGGACCAACCCTAGCGCCAGCTGGGAGAAGGCTGACCGCGGCTGGGAGGTTACGGGGAGCGGGGAGAACGGATGACAACTTTCAGATAACAGATTTCGAAATCTGTCATCTGAAAGTTGTCACTCGTCATGGGCCTCCGCCGTGCAGCAGGCCGCACCCTGCCCGCACCAACCGCAGCCAGCCAACCGCAACCGGGCCGGACTCAGCCCACCCGCCCCCAGAGCCCCAGCCCCACCGTGAGCTCGCGCATGCAGCGCCCGCCCAGATCCTGCGGAGAGCCCGGACCGGTGAGGAGCGCGTCGGAGGAGGCCCACTGTTCCAGGGCGACCCGGATCGCCGCGGTCGCGGCGGCGGCCGCCAGTCGGATCTCCAGCGGATCGGTGCCGTCCGGGCAGCGCTCGGCAAGGGCGGCCCGCAGCCGCTCCTCCGAGTCGGCATGCACGCGCTGCCAGGTGGCGCCCAGCTTCGGATCGCGCAGCAGGCCCCGGGCCCACCGCATCATCTCGGCCCGCGACTCGTCCGCCGGGGTCAGCGACGCGACCGCCGCACGCTCCAGCGCCTCGCGCAGCGGCAGGTCGGCGGGGCTCGCCACGAACAGCTCCACCCACTCCTGCCCACCCGCCGCGAGCAGTGGGGCGACGGCATCCTCCTTCACGGAGAAGTACCGGTAGAAGGTGCGCAGCGAGATGCCGGCGGCGAGGGCGATCTCCTCGGCGGTGGTCGCCTCCGCGCCCCGCTCGGCGAAGAGCGCGGCGGCGGTGCGGGCGATTTCCAGCCGGGTGGTCTCGCGGCGGCGCTGGGTCAGGGTCGGGCGTCCGGTCACGGGGGCCAGCCTACGCGGGCGGATGCCATTGCGGCACGACGCGCCGAAGAGGCACTATCAGACTTGTTGGCACAACGTGCCACAAAGACGTACCGTGTCATTCGAGGTCGAGAGACCACGAACGAACGGAGAACCACCATGGAGCGCTTCAGCGGACGGAACGTCCTGATCACCGGCGGCGGCTCGGGCATCGGCCAGGCCACCGTGCACCGGATCCTCGCCGAGGGCGGGAAGGTCGTCGCCGTCGACGTCAACGAGGACGGCCTGAAGAAGACCCTGGACCGCGCCACCACCGAGGGCACCGCGGACCGCCTGACCATCCGGGTACTGGACATCTCGGACGAGCCGGCCGTCGTCGCGGGTGTCGCCGAGGCGATCGCCGGCCTGGGCGGCCTGGACGTGCTGGTCAACGCGGCCGGCATCCTCCGCTCCTCGCACACCCACGAGACCAGCCTGGAGTTCTGGAACAAGCTCCTCGCGGTGAACCTGACCGGCACCTTCCTGATGACCCGCGAGGCGCTCCCCGCGCTGCTCGCCGGCGGCCGGGGCGCGGTGGTCAACTTCAGCTCCACCTCCGCGAGTTTCGCCCACCCCTACATGGCCGCGTACGCCGCGACCAAGGGCGGCATCCAGTCCTTCACCCACGCCATCGCCTCGGAGTACTCGAAGCAGGGCCTGCGCGCGGTCTGCGTCGCGCCGGGCAGCATCGACAGCGGCATGACCAACGACCCGGGTCTCCCCGCCGACGCCGACTTCGGTCTGCTGGCCAAGCTCTCCCCCGCCCTCGGCCAGGGCTTCGCCGGCCCGGAGACGGTGGCCGGCGTGATCGCCATGCTCGCCTCCGACGACGGCGCCTTCGTCACCGGCACCGAGCTCCGCATCGACGGCGGCACCCACATGTGACCCGTCGGTCCGGTGGAGGGCGGGGCGTGTGCCGTCCCCCGTACGGCACACGCCCCGCCCTCGTGCGTTCCCGGCCCGCCCATCCCACAGGCCCTCCCACGGTGACCGTGGCAGTCACCGCAGGGGCTTCGCCAGGAGGAGTTCGCAGGTGACCCCGTCGGCGAGCAGCTCGCCGGGCTCAGCGAGCGGGGCGAACCCGTGGCGGCGGTACAGGGCGAGCGCTGCCGCGTTGCCGGGGAGCACGGCGAGGCGCAGCGTGGTGCCGCCGGTGGCAAGGGCCCAGCGTTCGACCTCCTCGATGAGGCGGTCCGCGACGCCCCGGCCGCGCGCCCGCGGAGCGACCCACAGCGAGCGCAACTCCCGTACTCCGTCCGGCGATCCGGGGAGGCCACCGACCAGGCCGACCGGGTCGTCGTCCAGGAGGGCGGCGATCCCGTGGGCGCCCGGGAGACGGAGCCGGTCGCGCCAGCGGGCCTCGCCGTCGTGCCGCCAGTCCGCGAGGCCGGCCTTGAAGGCGTCCGGCGCGTCGGTCAGGGCGGCGAGGCGGAGGTCGCGCCAGAGCGGCCAGTCGACGGTCGTGAGCGGGCGGAGCGTCAGCGTCACCATGTCAGGCACCGTAGAGGGCGCACCCGGTGGCCGTCAGCCCGTTCCCGCGCCCGTGATCCGTCACCCCTTGTTCCGGCAGCCCGAAGGCGTCGCGGCCCGGAGAGCTGTCCGGAGGGGTGCCCGGCGAGGTGTCCGGGACCGCGGAGCCCTACGGTGTGCGCCAGTCGGCGGCGAAGGCGGCGGCCGGGTTGGTGGTGAGGAGCAGTTCGGGCAGTTCGGGGCCGAAGGCACGGGCGAGGCGCGGGGCGAGGTCGGTGAGCAGCCGGACCGGCCCGTCGGCCGCGCGGGCGGTACGGGTGGTGGTGTCGGCGCCGAGCAGCAGTCGGCCGGCGTGACCGGCCTCGACCAGGTCCGCGACCACCTCGAAGGCCTGGTGGTCGGCGGGGTGGCCGGCCCGGGAGGGGCTGTCCAGGGCGAGGTGGACGCCCTCGGCGGCCAGGGCGCGGTGCAGCCCCCGGTCGGGGAGCCGGGTGAGGTGGCCGAGGATGATCCGGTCGGGCCGGACGCCGTGCCGGTCCAGCAGCCGGTTCAGCACCCGGTGCGGGGCGCCGTCGGCTTCGAGGTGGACGGCGATCGGGGCTCCGGTGGCGTGATGGGCCTCGGCGGCAGCGGCCGTCGTCCACCGGGTGTGCCGGGTGGTGGGCCCCACATCGTCCGCGATCTTGATCAGCCCGGCCCTGACCCCCTCCGGGGCGCCGGGCAGGGCCTTGGTGAGCTCGGCGACGAAACGTTCCGCGAGGTCGGCGTACGGACCAGGGCGCTCGGCCGCACTGACGCCGGGTTCAGCGGGTTCGGGGAAGCAGCCCGGCGCGTAGTGGACCGCCTGGTGCGCGCCGGTGGCGGCGACGACGTGCACGCCGGTCGCCCGGGACAGTGCGGCGAGGAAGGCCGCACCACGGCCCAGACCGGACGGGGTCCACTGGACGAGGGTGCGGCCACCTGCGGCGGCGTAGGCGCGCAGGACCTCCCCGGCGGCGCCCGGGTCGTCCAGTTCCTGACCGGGCAGCAGCGGGCTGCGGATGAAGAGGTGGTCGTGGGAGTCGGTGACGCCGAGCCCGGCGGGGTCCAGGTCGCCGAGCACGGTACGGACGGTACGGCTCATGCCTCGGCCTCGGTGGCCTCGGTGGCCTCGGTGGACTCGGCGGACTCGGCGGACTCGGCGGACTCGGTGGACTCGGTGGACTCAGCTGCCTCGGTCACCTCGGCGAAGGTCGCGGTGGCGACCCGCAGGCCGGCGAGTGCCTTGGGAAGGCCCACGTACGGGGCGAGGTGGACCATCACCTCGGTGATCTCCGCCTCCGTCAGGCCGATCCGCCGGCTGTAGCGGACGTGGTCGGCGAGCTGCGGCTCGACACCGCCGAGGGCCGTGAGGGCGGCCAGGTTGGCGACCTGGCGGTCGCGCAGGGCGAGGCCGGGACGCTGGTAGGTGCCGCCGAAGAGGCTGGTGACGATCCAGTCGGGGAAGCCGGGGGCGAGGGCGTCCAGGCCGCCGAGGGTGGCAGCGGCGCCCGGACCTGCGAGGTCGGCGAGCAGGGCGTGCCCGGCCTCGCGGTCGAGCGGGGCCTGGGCGAGGCCGGCGCCGGTACAGGCTGGCGTCGCGGCGCGAGCGGGTGCGGGGGACATCGGGACGGTGGGTCCTTTCACCAGTGGCGGCCGGCCGGCAGCCGGTCGAGGTCGGGGCTGGACAGGTGCAGCACCTGGTAGCGGACGCCGGGCGCGTCCTCAGGCGCCGGGCCGTGCCAGAGGGCGAAGCGGAGCAGTTCCCAGCGGCTCGGGTCGACGGCCACGGCGGCGGTGTGCAGGGCCGGGTGCGCGGGCAGTTCGGCGAGCGCCCGCTCGACGGCCTCGGCCGGGTCGGCGGATTCCGGCAGCCGTACGGTCTCGCGGGTGGCGGAGGTCGGCGGCCCGGCCACCCCGCGTTCCGCTGCCGACGCACCGTGGGCCAGGCCCGCGCCGAGCCAGTGCCGGACGGCCGGGCGCCCGAAGTCGGCGCTCAGGCCGCGGAAGCCCGGGCCCCAGAGGAAGCCGTTCATGCCCTCGGCGGTGCGCCAGAGGTAGAACGGCGCGTACTGGTTCACGGGCGAGCCCTGCCGGCCGCGCTCGCGGACCAGATAGGCCTTGAGGCCGAGGC
Organism: Kitasatospora sp. NPDC036993; assembly: GCF_055607525.1. NCBI lineage: Bacteria > Bacillati > Actinomycetota > Actinomycetes > Kitasatosporales > Streptomycetaceae > Kitasatospora > Kitasatospora sp. NPDC036993. Next base: position 219,164 of record NZ_JBVJRP010000002.1, read on the forward strand.
CGGGAAACGCGTCGAGCAGGTGACCCTTCTCGGCGACGCGCCTGCGGATGACGCCCATGTCGTAGTCGGCGGGGAGGGCGATCTCGTACTGCATCGCGTGCACGGCGGGGTTCCTCGGCTTCCTCGGGTTCGTTCGGCGGGGCCCTCGGGACCGGCGGGACCTTCAGGACCGTCGGATTCAGCGGGACCAACGGGACCAACGGGACCAACGGGACAGGCAGGACCGGCAGGGTAAGCGGGGCAGGCGGCGCGGGTCAGGCCGTACGGTGTGCGGCCAGCAGGCCGAGGGCACCGCGGACGGCCTGGTCGAAGGGCTCGGCACTGTCCGCCGCCCGGGCCAGGACGTATCCGCCCTGGACGACGGCGACCACGGCCGCTGCGGTGTCCGCCGGGTCGAGACCGGGGGCGAACTCGCCGCCCGCCCGGCCTTCGGCGACCAGTTCGGCGATCCGGCCGCGGAGCCAGTCGAAGGTCTCCTCGACGGGCGCGCGCAGGTGCGGGTCGGCGACCACGTCCGGGTCCTGGGCCATCCGGCCGATCCGGCAGCCGCGCAGGACGTCGCGGTCGCGGCGCAGGTACGCGGCGATCCGGTCGTAGGCCGTGCCGGGGGCGGCGAGGTCGGCCTCGGCGACGCCCCGCATCTGCTCGGCGCTGCGGCGCAGGGCGGCGGCGGCGAGGTCGGGCTTGCCGGTGAAGTGGTGGTACATGCTGCCCTGGCCGACACCGGAGTGCTGCTGGATGGCCTTGGGGCTGGTGCCGACGTAGCCGCGCTCCCAGAGGAGGTCCTGAGTGCTCTCGATGAGGCGGTCCTGGGTGCTCATGCGGATCACTGTACATACCAGTAGGTACAGAAGGCCAGCCCCGGACCCGTCTGCCGCGCCCGATCCGCCGGAGACCGCGTGGGCCCCCGGGGATCGCTCATCGTCGGAACGGTCGAGGGCCGTGCGCCGCCCCCCGGCGGCCACGGCCCCTCGACCGTTCGTCATCCCCCGCACCACCGAACGGCACTCCGGCGCGACCGGTGGCGCGCGTCACGTCACGGACGGTGCCCGGCGTCACGCCGCGTAGGGGGTCGCACGGCGCACTGCGCGGGCGGGCGGCGGACCGGGGCGGCTACGGCAGCGCGCGACGGACCTCCGGGGCCACCTCGCTCGCGAACAGCTCCAGCTGCTCGCGCTGCACCCCCTCGGTGAGCGCGTCCACCCCGATGCCCACCACCTCGTTGCCGAAGGCCTCGTGGTACCGGTGGATCTTGTCGATCACCTGCTGCGGACTGCCGACCAGTGCCGAACCGCGCTCCAGCGCGTCCTCCAGCGACGTGAACGGCGAGTTGTTGTGCCGGCCGGAGGCCGATTCGAACAGTGCGTTCCAGTACGGGCGGAACCCCTCGACGGCGTCCTGCGAGCGCTTCGCGACGTACAGTCCGCCGAAGCTCGCACCCACCCGGGCCCGCTTCGGGTCGTGGCCGTAGTGCTCCCAGCGCTCGCGGTAGTGATCGACCAGCGCCCGGTACTTCTCCAGCGGGTGGAAGGAGTTGGCGGAGAAGAGCGGGTCGCCGTGGCGGGCGGCGAGGTCGGTGGACTGCGTGCTGGTCGCACTGCCGTGCCACACCGGGATCGGATCCTGGAGCGGGCGCGGCGAGACGGTGGCGTCCCGGAGCGGCGGGCGGGTCGAACCCTCCCAGGTCACCTTCTCCTCGCGCCAGAGCCTGCGCAGCAGCTCGTAGTTCTCGGCGAGCGCCTCCCACTGGCGCTCCTCGGGCAGGCCGAACAGCCCGAAGTGGCGCGGGTCGTTGCCCTTGCCGACGATCAACTCAAGCCGACCGCCGGAGAGTTGGTCGAGCATCGCGTAGTCCTCGGCGACCCGGACCGGGTCCAGGATGCTGAGCACCGTCACCGTGGTGAACAGCCGGATGGTGGAGGTGCGGGCGGCGATGGCGCTCAGCAGCACGGGCGGCGCCGGCGAGAGGAACGGCTCGCCGTGCCGTTCCCCCACGCCGTAGCCGTCGTAACCGAGCTGCTCGGAGAGGACCGCCTGGTCGATGACGTTGTGCAGCTTCTGCTGCGGGGTGTACCGGACGCCGGTGACCGGGTCCGGGGCGTTGACGACGAGGGACGAGACGGTGAACCGCACGGCGGTCTCCTTGGCGCTCGGGACGGGCTCGGACTGAGGACGGGCTGGGGACGGACCGGGGACGGACCGGGCTGGGCCGGATGGAAGCCCGGGGGTCCGGTGAGCCGCGGGGAGCGCAGGCGGGTGATGCGGGATCTCGGCGCCGCGCTCTCGCGGGCAGCACCGGCGGATTCGCTGACGGGTCGGGCGAGCGGGGCCTCGGGGTGCCTGGCGGCGCCGGGTCGGCGTGGAGCCGGACGGCGAACCGGGCAGGCAGACAGGCAGGTGGCAGGCCGCTCGGGCGGTGTCAGCGCTCGGTGCTGCGGTGGCGGCGACAACAGCGGCGGGCTCCTGCGGCGGCGGTCACGGTCCGGACAGCCATCACGTCTCCCCCTCGCCTCGCGCGCACACGATCCTCCGTGAGCATAGGCACCGGCCGGGAGCGGGGCAAGGCGTGATCCGACCCCGGTGGCTGGCAGGATGTCCGGCATGAGCTACCTCGCCGCGGACGACCGTTATGACTCGATGACCTACCGGAAGGCCGGCCGCAGCGGCGTCCGGCTGCCCGCCGTCTCGCTCGGGCTCTGGCACAACTTCGGTGACGCCCAGCCGCTGGAGGTGCAGCGGGCGGTGCTGCGCCGGGCCTTCGACCGGGGGGTCACCCACTTCGACCTCGCGAACAACTACGGCCCGCCGTACGGCAGCGCCGAGCGCAACTTCGGCTACCTGTTCGCCCAGGACTTCCGGCCGTACCGGGACGAGCTGTTCATCGCCACCAAGGCCGGCTGGGACATGTGGCCCGGCCCGTACGGCGACGGCGGCAGCCGCAAGTACCTGCTGGCCAGCCTCGACCAGTCGCTGGACCGGATGGGGCTGGACTACGTCGACGTCTTCTACTCGCACCGGTACGACCCGGAGACCCCGATCGAGGAGACGATGGGGGCGCTGGACAGCGCGGTGCGCTCGGGCAAGGCGCTGTACGCCGCCATCTCCAACTACCCGGCGGAGCAGCACCGGGAGGCGGTGGCGATCCTGCGCGAGCTGGGGACGCCGGTGCTGATGAACCAGTCGGCGTACTCGATCCTCAACCGGTACGTGGAGGACGGCGGCGTGCTGGAGGCGGTGGGCGACACCCAGACCAGTCTGATCGCCTACTCTCCGCTGGCCCAGGGACTGCTGACCGACCGCTACCTGACTGGAGAGGTGCCGGTAGGCTCTCGGATGTCGGTCGGGAAGTTCCTCACCGAGGAGGCGCTCACCGGGCCGAAGCTGGAGCAGCTGCGGGCGCTGAACAAGGTCGCCGAGGGGCGTGGGCAGACGCTGGCGCAGCTGGCGCTGTGCTGGGTGCTGCGGGACCCGCGGGTGGTCTCGGTGATCATCGGCGCGAGCAGCGTCGCCCAGCTGGACCAGAACCTCGACGCGCTGGCGGGCGGCCCGCTGACGGCGGCGGAGCTGGCGGAGATCGACCGGCTGAGCCGCTGAGCGGGGCGGGGCTGGGCAGACGGGTCCGGAGGCTCCGGCGGACGGTTGACCGCTGACAACCGACAGATGACAGCTGACAGATTTCGAAATCTGTCAGCTGTCATCTGTTACCTGTTACCTGTTACCTGTCGTCTGACAGCCGTCAGCCGATGCCCCTCCGCCCGCCGACCCGTCAGGGCCGTTTGATGCCCAGAGCAGGCAGAACCGTTTCTGCAACCCGGTGGGCTTCTTCCAGCAGCGGGTTGCCCGAGAGGATGAAGGTGTCGACGCCCAGCGCCTCGAACTCCTGCAACCGCTCGATCACCTGGGCCGTCGAGCCGACCACCGCCGTTCCTGGGCCTGGACGGAACAGGCTCATCCCCGGCCAGAGGTTGGGGTAGGTCTCCAGTTCCCGGGCCCGCGCCGGCACCTTGCCGCCGTGCTGACGGAACTGCCGCTGCCAGCCGACCCCGTCCTCCCCCTTCGCCTCACCCAGCTGACGCGCGTACGTGGCCTCGCTGGTGACGTCCAGCAGCCGGTCGGCGGCGGCCCAGGCCTCGTCCTCGGTGTCGCGGACGATCAGGTGCAGCCGCAGCCCGATCCGCAGGGTCCGGCCGTGGGCGGCGGCCCGCTCGCGGACCAGGTCCAGCTTCTCCTTGAGCAGGTGCGGCGGCTCGCCCCAGGTCAGGTAGACGTCCACATGCTCGGCCGCCATCTCGATGCCGGCCGCCGAGCTGCCGCCGAACCAGAGCGGGATGCCGCCCGGCTGCACCGGGGGCAGCTCGCGCAGGCTCCCACCGGCGTTCCTCAGGTCGTAGAACTCGCCCTTGTGGTCGAAGACTTCACCCGCCGTGAGGCGCTTGACGATCGACCAGTACTCGCCGCTGAGCCGGTAGCGGTCGTCGTGCTCGACGTCCAGGCCGTACTCGCGCAGCTGCGCGGTCGAACCGTTCACCACGTTGAAGCGCAGCCGGCCGCCGTGCAGGTGGTCGAAGCTGAGCGCCATCTTGGCCAGCAGCGTGGGCGAGACGAGCCCCGGGTGGACGGCCAACAGTGGCTTGAACGCCGGGGTGGTGCCGGCCGCGAGCGCGCTGCCGAGGGCCCAGACGTCGTACCGGTCCGTCGCGAGCAGGGCGCCGGTGTATCCCAGCCTCTCGACGCTGCCCGCCAGTTGCTGGAGGTAGCGGAGGTCCACCGGGCGACGCCCGGCCGGCTCCCAGGGGTAGTGGCCCTCGCGCGGGATGATGTACCAGAGGACTTCGGAGGCCACGGTCAGACCGCCTTGGCGAGGGCGGCGGCCACCGGGGCCTCCAGGGCCGGGAGGTGGGCGTCGGCGACGGTCAGCGTGCGGTCGATGAAGCCCACGCCGTGGAAGATGTCCGCGGCCTCCTGCTGCTCGGCGATGAACTCGGTGGTGGCGGGCTCCAGTTGCCAGGGCAGGGCGGCCAGCGCGGACTCCCAGTCGACGGCCGCGCCGCCCAGTTCCTCGGCCGCGATCGCGGCGGCCTCCGCCGGGTTGGCGGCCGCCCAGGCGTCCGCCCGGCGCAGCGCGGTGGCGATCGCGGCGACCACCTCGGGGCGCCCGGTCGCGAAGTCCCGGCGGGTGAAGAACACCGAGCGGTCGGTGATGACGTCGCCGGTGCGGATCAGCTCGCGGAACTCCCCGCCACGGCGGGCGGCGGCGAGTTCGGCGCCCTGGGCGATCCAGCCGGCGATCTCGCCGTCGCGCAGCCGCCCGGCCTGGTCCTCGCCCGCCGCCGGGCGCGCCGGGGTGACGTCGTCACCGTACGAGAGCCCCTGGGCGTGCAGGGCCTTGGCGAGCAGGTGGGTCTGCCAGGAGCCGACGGCGAGGACGACGGTGCCGCCCTTGAGGTCCGCGACCGTCCGGACCGGACCGGCGGCGGACACCAGCAGGGCGCCGTGGTCCGGACGGGGCGCGGAGACCGCCGCGTAGACCAGGTCGTGGCCGGCCGCCTGGGCGGTGATCGGCGGGGTGGAACCGGTGCCACCGAAGTCGATGACGCCCTCGGCGAGCAGCGTGCCGGTGCGGGTGCCGTCGGTGTAGTGGTGGAAGGCGCCGGTCTCGCCGAGCGGGGCCAGCTCCTCGTCCAGGTACGGGAGCCGGGCGAGGTAGTAGAGCGAGGGGTTGCTGGCGTGGACGCCGAGGGTGACGGTCATCTGGTCAACTCCGGTGGTGCGGTCGCGGTTTGTCGGAAGTCAGGAGAAAACAGGGGATTCAGGAGATTCAGGGGCCCACGGACGGGACGTCAGTGGACGCCGAGGTCGGCGAGCAGTCGGCGCCGCAGGTCGGCGAAGGCGGGATCGGCCGGGTCGCGCGGGTGCTCGACGGCGACGGTCTCGTCCCGGGCGAGCAGGCCGTCGCGCAGCACCACGACCCGGTCGGCGAGCCGGACGGCCTCGTCCACGTCGTGGGTGACCAGCAGTACCGCCGGACGGTGGCGGCGCACCAGGTCGCCGACGAGGTCCTGCATGCGCAGCCGGGTGAGTGCGTCCAGGGCGGCGAACGGTTCGTCGAGCAGCAGGAGTTGAGGCTCCCGAACGAGCGCCCTGGCGAGCGCGACGCGCTGCGCCTCACCGCCCGAGAGGGTGGCCGGCCAGGCCTGCGCGTGACGGTCCAGGCCGACCTCGGCGAGCGCCTTCAACCCGGTCTCCCGGGTCGCGGCACCGCGCGGCAGGCCGACGGTGACGTTGGCCAGCACCCGCTTGGACGGCACCAGCCGGGGCTCCTGGAACACCACGGTACGGACCGGCGGGACGAGCACGGTGCCCTCGTCGGCCCGGTCGAGTGCGCCGAGGATGCGCAGCAGCGTGGTCTTGCCGGTGCCGCTGGCGCCCAGCATGGCGACGAACTCGCCGCGGGCGATGGAGAGGTCGACTCCGTCGAGCACGGCCCGGGTGCCGAACACCCGGCGCAGACCGCGCAGGTGGACGGCCGGCGCCGCCTCAGCGGACGCCGAGGAGGCGGAAGAGGAGGAGGAGCGAACGGAGGCAGCGGAGGAGAGCGTGGCGGTGGTGGAGACGTCGGCGGTCATCGGGCCGCTCCCTGGACGGCCTGGCGCCACGGCATCAGCACACGCTCCAGGAGCCGGACGATACCGTCGGCCGCGAGGCCGAGCAGACCGTAGATCAGGATGCAGACGGCGAGCACGTCGGTGCGTGAGTAGTTCTGCGCCTGAGCCATCAAGTACCCGATCCCTTCGGTGGAGTTGATCTCCTCGGCCGCGATCAGGGCGATCACGCTGAGCGTCATCGACAGCCTCAGCCCGGACAGCAGCGAGGGCAGCGCGCCGGGCAGCACGACCGTGCGTACGATCGCCCAGCGGCCGAGGCCGAAGCTGCGCATCGCCTCGACCAGCTTGCGGTCGGTGCTGCGGACTCCACCGGAGGCGGAGACGTACATCGGGAAGCTGGTGGCGACCCCGATCAGGGCGACCTTGGCGGTCTCGGTGATGCCGAACCACACCATGAACAGCGGGACCAGGGCCAGGAACGGGACGGTGCGCAGGATCTGGATCGCCGAGTCGAGCAACTCCTCGCCGAGGCGGGTGAATCCGGTGATCACGCCGAGCACCAGTCCGGTGGTCGCGCCGAAGAACAGGCCGAGCCCGGCACGGGTGAGGGAGACGGACAAGGCGTCGGTCAGCTGGCCGTTCCCCCACAACTCCCCCACGGCCTGGGCGACCTGGGTGGGCGAGGCGAGCACGTCCTGGGTGAGCGCGCCGGTGGCGGAGGCGAGTGCCCAGCCGCCGAGCAGGGCGAGCGGACCGATGGTGCGCAGGGTCACGGCGAGTGCCCGGGGGCGGGGCCGGTGCCGCCTGCTCTGCGGGGCGACCAGGCCGGCGTCGAGCGCGGCCCGAGTGTCGTCGGGCGTGGACTTCGCGGCTGCGGTGGTCACTTGGCGCCGTCCGCGAGCTTGTCGATGTCGATCAGGTACGGCTTGACGTCCACCAGCTGCTTGGTGACCTTCTGGTCGGCGAAGAACTGGGCGACCGTCCCGAAGCGGGCGGTGTCGGCGTCGGAGATCGCGTCGGCCGGGGTGCCCTGCTTGCTGACGTTCACCGCGATGTCCTTCTCCGCGGGGGTGACGGCCGTCGGGCCGGCGTCGGTGAAGACGTTGAGGTAGGCGGCCGGGTCGGCCTTCTCCTTCTCGCCGTTCTCGCGCAGGTAGGCGTAGAAGGCCTTGACCACCTCGGGGTGCTTGTCGGCGAAGCCGTTGCGCACGGCCCAGACGGCGTAGTTGTCGGAGCCCACCTCCTGACCGTTGACCAGGAAGTGCGCGCCCGCGTTGGCGATGGCGGGGGTCGAGAAGGTGTTCCAGGTCGCCCAGGCGTCCACCTGGCCGGAGTTGAAGACGCCGGAGGTCTGGTCGGCGCGCAGGTAGACCCGCTCCACCTTGTCGGCCGGAACGCCGTTCTTCGCCAGTGCCTTCAGCAGCAGGTACTCGCTGGTGCCGCCCTGGGAGACGGCGACCTTCCTGCCGACCAGGTCCTGGACGGTCTTGATCGGCGAGTCGTTCTTCACCAGGATCCCCTCGCCGACACCGTCGGGCGCGGTCCGGGCGAACAGCTTGAAGCCGGGCTTCTGGGCCAGCGCGGCGACGGCCGAGGTGATCGAGCCCTGGGCGACGTCCAGCTGGTCGGCGGAGAGAGCCTGGGCGGCGGGGGCGAAGGGGCCGGCGCTGCCGGTCCAGGCGACCCTGGTGTGGACGGCGGCCAGGGCCCGGTCCAGCGATCCGTCCTTCTTGCCGCGGGCGAGGAAGCCGTTGTTACCGGGGTCGGGCAGGCGGAGCACCACGTCGGCCTTGCCGTCGGCCCCGCCACCGGCGGAGGCCTTGGCCCCGTCGGCGGACGAGCCGCAGGCGGCCAGGGCGGTGGAGGCGAGCAGCGCGGTGGCGGCGAGGGCGAGGCGGGGGGTCTTCACGGGGTCTCCAAGTGAGTGACAGATGGCAGCCGACAGATGACAGCTGACAACTTTCAAAATCTGTCGTCTGAAATCTGTTGTCCGAAGGCGGTCATCGGAAGTCTGTGATCCGAACGGCGTCGAGGCCCGCATGCGCTCGCCGGGCCCGCAGCAGCTCACGGGCCGCGCGGAGCGGCTCCGGGTCGGCCCACGCCCGGACGTCCACCGGCGAGGTCAGGAACCCCTGCTCGCCAAGGAATCGTTCCTGCAACGCCAGCAGCTCCAGCCGCTCCGTCGACAGGTCCAGATGCAGGGTGCGGTGGCTGCCCGGCGCGTAGGCTCCGGCGACGCCCTCGGCTCCGGCGCCGGTCTCGGCCCGCAGGATCCGGACCACCTCCTCCGGGCGTTCCGCCGCCCAGTCCGCCGCCTCCAGCAGCACGGCGAGGAAGCGGACGACCAGCTCGGGCTGCTCGTCCAGCAGCCGCTGGTGAACGGTGACCGGCCGGGGCGTCCCGTTGTTGACCCGGGTCCGGCGGTCCGGCGCCGCGTCCAGCCCGACGGCCACCTCAGCGCCGATCCGACGGGCCGCCTCGACGGCGAGCGCCCCCTTCACGTACACCGCGTCCACCCGGCCGTCCCGCAGCGCGGCCAGCTCGGCGGACCACTGGCCGCCGCCCGGGACACCGGGGACGTCCACCAGCTCGGCGTCCGCCAGGGTGAGGCCCGCGAGTCCGAGGGCGCCGCGGAAGCCGGCCAGCGCCATCGCCCGCCAGAAGTCGATGCCGATGTCATGATGCGGGATCGCCAGCCGCAGCCCGCGCAGCTGCCCCGGCTCGGTGACACCGCTGCCGGCCCGGACCAGCACCACCTGGCGCTCCTCGATCCAGGTGAGCCCGATCAGCCGGGTCGCCTCACCGCGCGAACGGGCCCACAGCGCCGGGACGTTGCCGCCCTCCCGGAACAGGCCGGTCAGCGCGTGGGTGTAGTGGTGGTCCGCGGCCACCTCGGGCGGAGCGTCCTGGAGCGAGCGGACCGCGATGCCGTCGCCGGCGAACTCGCGGGCGAGCCATCCCTGGTCGGCGGCGATCCCGGTCGCGGTGGGCACCGGGCAGCGGGTGAACCAGAGGGTGTCGGGAAGCGTGGAATCGTCTCGGGTGCGACTGGACAACGGAGTTGGTCCTCTTCGGGGGCTCCGGCGACGGCCGGAGGCGGCTTGGGATCGATGACCGCACGATGGCCATCAGGCCTGGCGCACAAGGGAGTTGTACGCAACGATGCGGGGAGTGGACAGGCGGCGCGGGAGGCGTCGGTCAGCGACGACACGTACAGGAGGGGAGACACCGGTGGGACGTCACGGTGCTTCTCCTTCCGTAGAGTCGTGGCATGCGCCGCCTGGGCCGACTGGCTGTCCGGCGCGATGCCAGGAGCGTTCCACGGCAGGCGAGCCGAAGGCAAGCCATTGCCACATGGTGGGATCAGTTGTTCATCAATGCCATTCCATTGCAACATCGTCGACACATTCCCGCAGCACCGGCTGCCCTACGCTGAGACCGCCCCCGGCCGCCCGGCGGGAGTTCCGAACCGAAACGCGAGGTGCCATGGCCGAGGCCGCCACCGCCGTCCAGAGTCCGCCGGCCGGTGCGCAGGCCGTCCAGCGCGCGCTCGGACTGCTGCACTGCTTCCACGACAACGGCCCCGACCTGAGCGCCTCGGACCTGGCCCGCCGGATGGGCCTGTCGGTCTCCACCGCGCACCGGCTGGCCCGCACGCTGGTCAGCGCCGGATTCCTGGAGCAGAACGAGCGGACCGCCCGCTACCGGCTCGGCCCGGCCGTCGCCGAACTCGGCCAACTCACCTTCCACCAGCGCGGGCTGCACCTCGCCGGACCGGAACTGGAGCTGCTCTCCCGGCGCACGAAGGCGACCGCCGACCTGGCGATCCGCAGCGGCGGGCACGCGGTGATCCTGGTCGGCGGCTCGGTCCGGCCGGACACGGGGCTGGGCCTGCGCCGCCCGCTGCACTCCACGGCGCTGGGCAAGGTCCTGCTGGCCTGGCCCCGCCCGGGCGAGACGACACTGCCCGCGCTCGGCCCGCTGCCGTCCTTCACCGACCGCACCATCACCGAACCCGCGCTCCTGAAGGAGGAGCTGGAGAGGGTCAGGGCGGCCGGTTACGCGCTCAACGACGGCGAGTCGGCCGCCGGGGTGCGCACCGTGGCCGTACCCGTCCTGGACGGTGCCGGGCAGGCCAGGTTCGCCCTGGCGGCCCGCTCGACGCCGGCACACCTCACCGACGACCGGCTGGACTGGTTCCTCGGCCACGCCCGCACCTGCGCCGACGCCCTCGCCGTCCTCCTACTGCCGCCGGAGCAACGTATCTGACGATTCGTCAAGAAAAGGAAAGAAGCAGCGGTCCGCCCGCCCGGGGAGGGAACGGGCGGTCCGCTGCTTCGTCCGACCGGCGACGGTCTGCCGTCAGACCGTGGCCGGGGTGTACTTGTAGCCGACCCGGCGGACCGTCACGATGGTGTCCCGGTAGGCCGGTCCGAGCTTGCGGCGCAGCCTGGCGACGTGCACGTCGACCGTCCGCCCGTCCCCGACGTGGCCGTAGCCCCAGACCGCGGAGACCAGGTGGTCCCGGGTGTGCACCCGCTGCGGGTGCTCGGTGAGGTGGGCCAGCAGCTCGAACTCCAGATAGGTGAGGTCGAGCAGCCGCCCGTCGACGTAGGCGTTGCGCCGCTCGGTGTCGACGGCGATACCCCGCCCGGCCGGGCGGACCGGACGGACGCCCGCCACCGCCTGGGCACCAGGCCCGCCGGACGCGGGGTACCCGGCGGCCCCGGCCGCGACGCCGACCTGAAGCCCCGGCAGGCCCGGGACCCCCGCCGCCTGGCCCTCGGCCGGTACCAGCACCAGGTACCCGACCATCGGACTGCCGTTCACACCGCCGAACTGCGTACCGTACTGGGCGAGCAGACCCTGCGGCAGCACGCCCTGCGGCAGGGTCGCGACGACGGCCGCGCCCTCCGGCAGCGCGGCGAGCAGCGCCTGGGGCACCTGCGGGCCGGCGGAGCCCGGCTGCGGGGCGGGCAGCACCGGACGGGAAGGACCGGAATGAGGCGAACCGGCCTGGGCCGGACCGATCTGGGCGAGGCCGTTCTGGGGTGGCCGGGCCGCCGCCCCCGGCCATCGGTCGGACACCGACGCCGGAGCGACGGACGGCCCCGCGGTCCCGGGCGCGCCGGGACCGACCGGCGCGGTGGAGGGGACGGCGGAGACCGGCGGAACAGCCGAGACCGGCGGGACGGAGCGGACCGCGCGCAGGTGCGGGGTCGCGGTGGGCAGGGGCAGGGTGGCCGTGGAAGAAGAAGACATGGTGTGCCGCTCATTTCGCGCGTGACGGACGGGGTGGAGTCGTCTGCGCGTCGACCGGGCGTACTGCCTGGGCTGGACCGGACCGAACCGGATCAGTGGGCGGAGAGCCGGGACGCGCTGGGCGAGCCGGGACACGTCTGATCGAACAGGTGCGGCTGCCGGGACGGCCAGAACGGCTCAAGGTCGAAGCGACCCTGCCGGCTGTCCACGGCGCGGTTCCCGCACCGGTTCCACCGCCCGGTCAGTCCGCCCGCGCGCATCGCGGTGGCCGCACCGGTGGTTCGGGTACGGCCTTCGATGCCGGGAACGGTGCTGGGGCAGACGATGTTCACTGGTGATCTCTCCGCTGGGCGGGTCCGGTTGGTCGGCCGCGGGCACGCCGGACGGGCGGTCCGCTACGGCCTGGTCGACGGGTGTCGGCGGTGCGTCGGGCGGCGGGCCGGGTGGGCCGAAGCTGCCGGGGGGACGTACCGGGAAGGGCAGGCCGGTCAGCGACAACACGCGCTACAGACCAGCGCGTGGTCGATGTAGCGGCGGATGGTGAGCGCCGGGCCGACGGCACCGGGGACGGTGGAACCGGGCACGAGGGAGCCGGACACGCCGGTGGTGATGCGTCGTCGGCCGACGGTCATCCTGCTGCCCTCCCCCTTCGTTCTCCCCGCGGCGGCGCACCGCTGCCGGCACCCGCCGGCGATGCCTCGCCGGTTCACCGAAGGCCGTCCGCCGGTCGGCAACGCCCTTGTGAACAGAGCGTTTCCGGCGCTCCCGACGGCATGGCCGGGCGGCCTTCGTCCACAGAGCCTTCCACGGCCGGGCCGGTCTAGGCAACCTTCGGAGCAACGAGCGTCCGGGATGCGGACGGCCGAATGAGACGACCGGCGGAACGGGCAGGTCGGCACGGCCTCGAAGCACCGCCCTCGGACGGCGCCCGGTCCTCATCCGCCGACCCGCCCGCGGCCGGCGCGCCCAGCCCTCAGGCTCCGAGCGGGGCGCGGTGCCGGCGGGCGGCGGCGTGCTCGACCAGCGCGACGAGCAGGTCCTTGCCGTCCTGCCGCAGCCGCGCGTCGCACAACAGCACCGGGATGTCCGGGTCGAGGTCGAGCGCGTCACGCACCTCGTCCGGCGTGAACCGCTCGCTGCCCTCGAAGCAGTTCACCGCCACCACGAACGGGATGCCGCGCTGCTCGAAGAAGTCGACCGAGGGGAAGCAGTCGGCCAGCCGCCGGGTGTCCGCGAGCACCAGGGCGCCGAGCGCGCCACGGGCCAGCTCGTCCCAGACGAACCAGAACCGGTCCTGCCCCGGGGTGCCGAAAAGGTAGAGCGCGAGGCCCGGCCGCAGGTCGATCCGGCCGAAGTCCATCGCGACGGTGGTCGTGCGCTTGGTCTCCACGCCCGAGGTGTCGTCCACCGGACGGCCCAGCTCGCTGAGCTCCTCCTCGGTGCGCAGCGGCCGGATCTCGCTGACCGAGCCGACCAGGGTGGTCTTGCCCGCACCGAAGCCGCCCGCGACCAGGATCTTCACCGCGACGGCCGGACCGCCGCGCCAGCGCGGTTCGTCGGCGTTCGGCCGGTGCGGCCCGGCGCCACCGGGGCGGGGCGCGGCGCCGCCGAGGCGGGGCCCTGTGTCGTCGTGACGGGTCTCAGTACCGTCCGGACGGAGCTGGGGGTCAGAGCGCACGGAGTCCATTGATCACGTCTCGCAGCAGGCGCTCGTCCGGCAGCTCGGCGAGCGGAACGGGTCGGGTGACGCTGATCAGGTCGGCGTCGTAGAGGTCGCCGAGCAGCACCCGCACCACGCTGACCGGCAGGTCGGTGTACGAGCCGAGTTCGGCGACGGAGAGCGGCTCCCGGCGGCACAGGGTGAGCAGCGTCTGGTGCTCCGGGTCGAGGACGTGCGCGGGCACGGCCCCCGCGTCCGGCCCGGGTTCGACGGCGGTGACCAGCGAGATCAGGTCGAACAGCCCCTCCTCGACCGGCCGGGTGCGGCCGCGGGTCATCGAGTAGAGCCGGACCACCGGGCCCGCCTCGTCGTCGAACCAGCGGTCGTCGACCGGGGTGCGCGGTCGGAACAGGTCGACCTCGGGATCGTCCGGAGCCGCCTGCCCGTCCTGCGCCGACGCCCCCGGACCGTCAGGGGGCCCGGCCCCGGGGAACCCGGCGGACCCGTCGGGCCCACCGGCCCCGGACACCACCTGGGCACCGGACGCCCCGCCGACACCGGACGGCCCGGCCGTGCCGCTGGGCACGGCCGGGCCCACCGGCACCTGGGGACCGTCCGGCGGCTCCGGGCCGGCCGGCACATCCGCCTTCGGATCCGCCATCGAACCGCTCATCTCACCGGCGGGGCGGTTTCGGTGCGCGGCTCGGCGGCCATGTGCTCGCCGACCCGCTTGACCAGCAGCGCCATCTCGTAGGCGATCTGGCCGATGTCCGCCTCGGCCTCGCTCAGCACGGCCAGGCAGCTGCCGTCGCCGGCGGCCGTGATGAACAGGAACGCCTCGTCCAGCTCCACCATGGTCTGCCGGACGCCACCGACCTTGAAGTGCCCGCCGGCGCCCTTCGCCAGGCTGTGGAACCCGGCGGCGACGGCGGCCAGGTGCTCGGCGTCCTCGCGGTCGAGGTCACGGGAGGCGCCGGTGGCCAGGCCGTCGTTGGAGAGGATCACCGCGTGCCGCAGGGCGGCGATGCGCCCCACCAGGTCGTCCAGGAGCCAGTTGAGGTCCCCTGACGACTGCATCGACGTGGTCATGAATCAGTTCCTTCCGCTGGAGCGGGTGGTGCGGGTGGTGCGGGTGGTGCGGGTGGTGCATGTGGTGCTGGTGGTTCGGGTACGACGGGTGGCACGGGCGCACCGGTGTCCTGGCTCCGGCGCACCGGCTGCCCGGGTGGCAGCCGACGGACGAGCGGTGCCCGGCCGGTGTCCTGCGGCGCGGGCAGCGCCGCCGGGGCGGGTGCCGGGCTGATCGCCCGCCGGGACCGGTCGGGCGGCTGCCAGGCCGGTACGGCCGAGGGCCGTCCGTTCCCCCGTCCGGCACGATCGTCCGGTGTGCCGGGACGATCCGTCAACGGAGCACCCGAGCGCTCCGCGGGGACACCCGTACGGTCCGCGGGGGCCGTGGCACCGCGCCCCCGGGTGAAGCCGCGCTGGAACGAGGCGAAGGTGGCCCGGGCCTCCTCCGGCGAGCGTTCCCGGACGTCCCTGCTCTCCCCGCCGTCGTGGGTGCCCCGATCGTCCCGGACGGGTCCGGCCGGCTCTCCCCCGGCTCCGCCTCCGCCCCCGCCTTCGGTGCGGAACCGTTCCTTCAGCTGTTCCGTGAGCTGCTCCCTGAGCTGCGGAGCCAGGTTCGCCTGCCGCACCCGACGGGGCAGCCCGCCCGCCGTCCTGGGCGCGGTGTCCACGGACGGAACCACCGCCGAGTCGCTCCGCGCGGCGGCCCCCGACACCTCCGACGCCCCGGAAACACCCGAAACACCGGAAACACCAGCGGCCGCGACCGCCGCCTCGGCGGCGGCCACCACGACGTCCTCCCGCCGGTGCCGCCCCGTCCCCGGCGCGTCCTCGGCGTCCGCCACGGGCGCGGGGACCAGCACCGGCCCGCCCTTCACCCGCGAGGCCCGGCGCGGCAGTCCGCCCACCGTGCGCCCGGACTCCGGCGCGGAGGGCCGCGGCCCGCTCGTCGTCCCGCGGTACCCGCCGTCCTCGCCGCCGCCCGTACGGCTTCCGTACGCCGCGCCGGCCGGTTCGGCGGCCCCGGCACCCGAGGTGGCGGCATGGCCGACCCGGGCACCCGAGGGCCCCGCGCCGCCCGGCCCGGGCACGGCGACCAGGTCCCGCTGCCCGCGCCGCCCGCCCGCCCCCGACCGCTGTCCGGCGGCGGGCGGGTCCGGCCGCCCGTCCGGCGCCTCGGCGAGCAGCTCGCGCGGGATCAGCACCACGGCCGTCGTCCCGCCGTACGGGGACGGCCGCAGGTGCACCCGGATGCCGTGCCGCCGGGCCAGCCGGCTGACCACGAACAGGCCCAGCCGGTCGGTGTCGGCGAGGTCGAACTCCTGCTCCACGGCGAGGCGTTCGTTGATCTCGGCGAGCAGCTGCTCGCTCAGCCCGAGGCCGCGGTCGTCGATCTCCAGCGCGAAGCCGTGTGCCACCACCTCGCCCTGGACGGTGACCTGGGTGGTCGGCGGGGAGTACACCGCGGCGTTCTCGACGAGTTCGGCGACCAGGTGAGTGACGTCCGCGACGGCGCTGCCGAGCAGCCCGGTGCCCGGGAACGGCCGGACGATCACCCGGGCGTAGTCCTCGACCTCGCCGACCGCCGCCCGGACCACGTCCACCATCCGGACCGGCTTGCGCCAGGCCCGCCCGGGCGACCCGCCGGCCAGGATGATCAGGCCCTCGGCGTGCCGGCGCATGCGGGTGGTGAGGTGGTCGACCTTGAAGAGGTCCTCCAGCTCCGCCGGGTCCTCGGTGCGGCGTTCCATGGTGTCGAGCAGGGTGAGCTGGCGGTGCAGCAGCACCTGGCTGCGCCGGGCCAGGTTGACGAAGACCGCCGAGACCCCGCGGCGCAGTTCGGCCTGCTCGACGGCGGCCTCGACGGCGGCCCGCTGCACGGCGTTGAAGGCCTGGCCGACCTGGCCGATCTCGGTGTCCCCGAAGTGCAGCTCGGGCGCCTCGGCGGCCACGTCCACCGGCTCGCCGCGGCGCAGCCGGAGCATCACGGACGGCAGCCGGGTGCCGGCCAGCTCGTCGGCCGCGTTGCGCAGGCCGATCAGCTGGCGGGCCAGGCCGCGGCCGATCCGGAACGAGATCATCACCGAGAGCACGACGGCGACCAGGCCGACCGCGCCGGCGATGCCACCGCGCCACAGCAGCCCGATCGCGCCGGACCGTGCCCGCTCGTCCAGCCCGGCGGCGATCCGGCTGTTGATCGAGGCGAGGTCGCCGAGCGCCCGGTCGGCGGTCTCCCGCCAGGAGTCGCTGTTGAGCGCCTGGACCACCCGGTCGGGGCCGCCGGCGCCGACGAAGTCCGCCTCGGCGCGGGCCAGCGCGCCCCAGGCCTCGCCGCCGCGCAGGGCGACGTAGTCGGACTGGTCGGCGGGTTCGAGTTCGGCGATGTAGACGGTGTACAGCGCCTGCTGGTTGTGCAGGGCGTCCAGCGCGACCTGGTACTGCTCGGCGGTGGGCTTGGCGGTGCCGGTGCGCAGGCCCTCCATCGCCGCGTCCTCCTGGGCCAGGTACTCGCGGGCGCGCACCAGCTCGATCAGGATCGTTCCCTGGCGCGGGAGTTGGCCGCTCTGCCGGGCGACGTAGGCGGACCGGAAGCCGAACACCGGCTTGACCAGGTCGCTGTACTGGTCCAGCGCGAACTCCCAGTTCAGCGCGGAGCGGCCGACCTGGGCGCGCAGCGGGCCGATCTGGTCGGCGGCGGCGATGATCTGCACGAAGCGTCCACGCTGGGCGGCGGAGAGCTTGCCGCCGGAGGTGTCCTTCTTCTGCCGCAGCACGTCCAGGCTGTGGTCGGTGGCGGCCTTGGCGCGCTCGTAGGCGTCCCGGTGGACCGGCGAGCGCGGGTCGGCCAGCCGCTGGACGGCGGCGCGGCGCTCGTTCTGCAGGTCGGTGGTGTACTGGTCGACCGGGCCCGCGAACTCCTTGTACGTACGGCTGATCCCGAGCTGGTTCCAGACATCCCCGGTGGTGGCGATCGTCGCGTACACCCACAGGGCGGTGAGGGCGACGATGGGCACCAGGAGCAGCGCGATGATCTTCGCGCGGATCGAGCTGCTGCGCAGACGCATGGAGTCCTCGGTCGGGAAGTGCCAGGCGCGGACGGGGAGCGGTGGAAGCGGTGGCAGTGGTGAACGGGCGGCGTCGGGAGCGGGTGGCGGGGAGGTACGGGGCGGGACGTTGCGGTTCGGGGCGGCGGCGCGGGAGCAACACGGAGAGTGATGAGGAAAGAGTCGATGGAGGGGCCCCCGGCCACAGGTCTGCGAGACTCTACTACGCCCTGACCACTCGTTCGAGGGGCGAACCAGTCCACTTCGCGGTCTCACCCCGCACACACCGGGAACCGGTCGTCCCCGCCTCCGCTTCGCGCCCGAATCATCCTCGGACACCCGGAATGCCCGACCACCGGGAGGCCCCGTCCGCCTCCGCGGTTCCCCCTCCGCGTCTCCCCCACGCCTCCCCGGCCACGGCACCGCCGACCAGGACCCGTGCCGATCTCGTCGTGTCGCCGCCACACCCCCTGGGCAGCGACGGAGCGATCCGATAGTTTCGGCCCACCTCGTACTACCGGCGTCGAACTGGGGAGGACCGTGCGCGAGTTCACCACCCCCGCCCCGGCCGTGCCCGAGGCCGCCGGAGGACTCGCCGACTCCCTGTACGACACCGCCGAACGCGCTCCCGAACTGGTCCAGCTGTCCTGGCGGGCCGAGGACGGCCGGTGGCAGGACGTCACCGCCAGGGAGTTCAGGAACCAGGTGCTCGCCCTGGCCAAGGGACTGCTCACTCACGGTGTCCGCTACGGCGACCGGGTCGCCCTGATGTCCCGCACCCGCTACGAGTGGACGCTGTTCGACTACGCACTCTGGTCGATCGGCGCGATCACCGTCCCGGTCTACCCGACCGCCGCCGCCGAGCAGGTGCGCTGGATCCTCGCCGAGACCCAGGCGGTGGCCTGCCTGGTCGAGGACGAGGACGCCGCGATGACGGTCGGCGCGGTCTGCGACGCGCTGCCCGACCTCGCCGGCATCTGGCAACTGGACCGCGACTGCGTCGCCGCGATCACCGAGGACGGCCGCGGCGTGCCCGACGCCCTGGTGCACCGCCAGCGCCTCGGCGTCGCCGCCCAGAACATCGCCACCGTCGTCTACACCTCGGGCACCACCGGCCGGCCCAAGGGCTGCCTGATCACCCACGCCAACCTGGCCGCCGAAGCCGACGCCCTGCTCGCCGGCTGGGGGGACGTCCTGCGCGACACCGGCGGCGACCAGCCGGCCACCCTGCTGTTCCTGCCGCTCGCCCACGTCTACGGGCGGGCCGTGCAGATCGCGGCGATCCGCGGCGGCTTCCGGATCGGGCACATCCCCGAGGTCTCCACGGACGCGCTGCTGCCCGCGCTCGCGTCCTTCCGTCCGAGCTTCCTGCACGCCGTCCCGTACGTCTTCGAGAAGATCTTCCAGCAGGCCCGGCGGGCCGCCGACGACGCCGGCCGCGGCGAACTCTTCGAGCAGGCCCGCCAGGTGGCCGTCGAGTGGGCCGCCGCGCGGGAGCAGAAGGCCTTCGGGCGCGGCCCCGGACCCGGCGCGGCCCTGCGGCTGCGCCACCTCGCGTACGAGCGGACCGTCTACCCGAAGCTGCGGGCGGTGCTCGGCGGCCGGGTACGCAGCGTGATGTGCGGCGGCTCCACGCTGCGGCGCGAACTGGGCCTGTTCTTCACCGGCGCCGGCCTCCGGCTGTACGAGGGCTACGGGCTGACCGAGACCACCGCCGCGATCACCGCCAACCCGGCCGGACGGCAGAAGCTCGGCACGGTCGGACAGCCGGTGCCGGGCGCCTCGGTGGCGATCGCCGACGACGGCGAGGTGTGGGTGAGCGGCGGCTCGGTCTTCGGCGGCTACCTCAACCATCCGCGGTGCACGGCCGAGTCCCTGGTCGACGGCTGGTTCGCGACCGGCGACCTGGGCCGGCTGGACGACGACGGCTATCTGACCATCACCGGCCGCAAGAAGGACCTGATCGTCACCAGCAGCGGCAAGAACCTGGCGCCGACGGCCCTGGAGGAGCGGGTCGAGGCGAACGTGCTGGTCTCCCAGTGTCTGGTGGTGGGCGACGACCGTCCGTACGTGGCCGCGCTGATCACGCTCGACCCGGCGGCACTGGCGCACTGGCTGAAGACCCACGGGCGGGAGCAGGCCGATCCGTGGACGGTACTCGCGGACGAAGAACTGCACGTGGAGGTCCAGCGCGCGGTGGCGGCGGCGAACACCGCGGTGTCGCGGGCCGAGTCGATCCGTGCCTTCCGGCTGCTGCCGCGGGAGTTCAGCCAGGAGCAGGGGCTGCTGACCCCCTCCCTCAAGCTGCGGCGGGCGGCGATCGCGGAGTACTACGCGGCGGACATCGAGGAGCTGTACCTGCCCTGAACCGGGCCTGCCCGAACGGTCCTTGACGTACCGTCTTGTCCCTTGTGTCGCGGCTTCGATGACCACGGGGTTCATCCACCGTTCCCTTGACGGCCCCATTGGTCTAGTCCATTGTTGCGACGATCCAGAGTTCCGCGCACCGATTCCACTCACGCCCTCCCCACGGGCGTACCCCCACCTGCTGGAGTCCTCACGTGTCGATGTCCACGCGCCTTCCCCTCGGCCTGCCCACGGGCCTGTCCACCCGCCTGTCCAGAGGCCTGTCCGCGCTGGCCACCGCGGCCGCGCTGCTCGGCGGCCTCGCCGCACCGGCGGCCTCCGCCGACACTCCCCCGGCCGGCGGCGCGGGCGCCGGGAGCGCCCCGACGGTCAACCTCGCGACCAACCCCGGCTTCGAGCTGCCCGCCCCCGAACTCGCCGACTGGGGCAGCATCCCCGGCTGGAGCTGCACCGGCGGCCCGGCCGAGGCGGCCGTCACCACCACCGCCCCGCACGCCGGCGGCTCCGCGCTCACCGTCACCCCGGCGAACGCCGACTCCACCGGCGAGTGCGCGCAGACCGTGGCCGTCCAGCCCGGCACCACCTACACGGCCTCCGCCTGGGTGCGCGGCAACTTCGTCTACCTGGGCGCCACCGGCACCGGCAAGGACGTCGCCCCGGCCTGGACGGAAACCACCCGCGGCGGCTGGCAGCGGCTGACCACCCGGTTCACCACGGGACCGAACGCGCGCAGCATCCGGCTGTACGTGCACGGCTGGTACCAGCAGGGCCCGTTCTCGGTGGACGACGTCCGGGTGGACGGCCCCGCGCCCGCCCCCGCGGTGGCGGCGGGTTCCGTCCCGACCACCGACAAGGTCGTCTTCCTCACCGTGGACGACGGCTGGCAGCGCACCCCCGAGGCGGAGCAGTTCATCGCCGACCACCGGCTGCCGATCACCGCCTTCCCGCTGCCGATGCCGGCCGCCACCGACCCGGCCTTCTTCAAGCGGGTCACCGCCGTGCCCGGCTCCTCGGTCCAGAACCACAGCGTCTCCCACGCCGACCTCAGCCAACTCCCGCTGGAGCGGCAGCAGGTCGAGATCTGCGACGCCAGGGACTCCCTGACCCGCCTCTTCGGCACCGCGCCGACGTTCTTCCGTCCGCCGTACTTCACCTGGAACGCCGACACCCTGCAAGCCGCCGCCAACTGTGGCATCCGCACCGTGCTCACCGCCGACGCCGACTTCAGCTGGGGCGCCGGCAACATCTGGCACCCGGGCCTGTTGCAGCCGGGCGACGTCGTGCTGATGCACTGGACGGACACCCTCGCCTCCGACCTCCAGCGCGCCCTGGCGGCGGCCGACGCCGCCGGGCTCAAGCCGGCCGGGCTGGTCGACTACCTGCGCTGACGGACGGTCCTCCGGACCCGCCGCGCCGCCGTCTCCGGGAGGAGCGGCGGCGCGGCGCCGTCCGGCACGGGAGGGCGGGTCGCCCGGGAACGAGCCCCGCCGGGCTTCCCGGGCCTCGCCGGGGCGCACCGGGGCACATCGGTCGACCCCTCAACCGCTCAACCGCTCAACCGCTCAACCGCTCAACCGCCGAAGACGTCTCCCATCCAGCCGATCAGGCGCGCCTCGAAGTCGGCGGCGGAGGTGATGCCCTGGGCCGGGATGGTGCCGCCCACCTCGTGCTCCTCCGCCGTGGCGGGCTTCTCCTCCCGGCCGGCGGCCAGGTAGTCCACGTCCGCCCAGCCTCCGCGGAAGAGCACCACGTGCAGTTCGCCACCGGTCAGCGGGGCGGACAGCCGCAGGCCGACGGAGTCCGGATCGCCGACCCGGGTGCGGTCCGTCTCCAGCAGCTGGGGCCAGGGGGCGAGGCCGTCGCGCCAGGTGAGCGGCCCCACCGTCAGCCGGGCCGCGCACCAGCGCGGGGACCGGGCGGTGATCCGCGCGGCGGCGTCGTCGAGGTCCACCACGCGTTCCACGGCGGCTCCGGCTCCCCTCGGGTGGTGATCACGCTCGTTGACAGCCCGTCCACGGCCTGGCTCTAATGGGGGCGTGCAGCGCGGCGTCGGCCACAGAGTAGTGGGCCGGCCGACAGCCGAGCGAGCACCCTTCCGAAGGGACGAAGCGCGATGAGCACTCTCTCCGCTGCCCTGATCTGACGCCAGGCGGTCACCGCGGTGCCCGCGTGTGCGGGACACCTCCACGAGGCACCTCCACGGGGTACCTCCGCAGGGTGCGTCCACGGGGTCCGTCCACGGCGAGCACCGCCGGTCGCGCACCCCCGTGGCATCACCCGCACCCGCATCACGTGTGGCCGCGACACCCCTTTCCTCTCCGGAGATCCATCACCCACGCATGCCCATGTCCTTCAATCTGAACGTCATCGAGGAGTTCCGCGCCAACGACGGACGGGTCGGCGGCCCGTTCGAGGGCGGCGACCTGCTGTTGCTCACCACCACCGGGGCCCGTTCCGGGCGGCCGCACACCGTGCCGCTCGGGTACGTCCGGGCGGAGGGGCTGCTCCTGGTCGTCGCCTCGGCCGCCGGGGCGCCGGAGCACCCCCAGTGGTACCGCAACCTGCTGGCCCACCCCGTGGTCCGGGTCGAACTCGGCACCGAGGCCTTCGAATCGGTCGCCGTCCCCGCCGAAGGCGCCCGCCGGGAACGGCTGTTCGCCGCCGTCGTCCGGAAGGCCCCTGGCTACGGCGACTACCAGGCGCAGACCGAACGGGAGTTGCCGGTCGTGGTCCTCGAACGGCCCGATCCGCCCGACCCGACCTCCGGCGGCCTTGCCTCCGCGGGGCTGACCTCCGGCGCCCCGGCCCCCGAGGGCCCGGCCCCGGTGGTCGGCAGCCTCGCCGACAAGCTGCTGGAGGTGCACACCTGGCTCCGCGCGCAGCTGCGCCACGTACGGGAGGAGGCGCACGCCCACGTCCCGGGCCGGCCGGCCGCGCTCGGGCTCCAGCTGCGCCGGCACTGTCTGGCCTTCTGTGACGGGCTGACGCACCACCACACCGGCGAGGACACCGCGATCTTCCCCGCCCTCGCCCGCAGCCACCCGGAACTGGCCGGCGTCCTGGCACGGCTCGGTGAGCAACACCTGGCCATCGGCCGGATCAAGGAGGAGCTGGTGGCACTGCTGGCCGGCATCGCGGTCACCGAACCGGAACGGCTCCGGGCGGAGTTGGACCGGATGTCCGCCGAGCTGGAGGCGCACCTCGACTTCGAGGAGGCCGAACTGCTGCCGGTCCTCGCAGGCATCCCCTTCCCACCGACCGGGCCCGCGCCGAGCGGCGGCTGAGACCGCACCGCCGCCGTCCCCTCCCCCGCACGGCCGGGGGAAGGGACGGCGGCCATTGCGACTGCCCGTCAGGACGCCGAGAACACCGGGAGGTAGCCGCCGGAGTGGCCGGCCGCCTTCGGGTGGTAGCTCTCGTCGACCGGCAGGGTGGTGCTGTTCAGCCAGGTGGTCAGCGAGCCGCAGATCTCGTGCTCGTTGAAGACGTTGCGGACGTCGCCGAAGGCGAAGCCGGCGTTGGCGGCACGCTTGGCGATGACGCCGTCCAGGGCGTCCGCGGCACCGTTGATGGCGGCACGCTTGGTGTCACCGATGCCGAAGATACAGCTGCCGCCGACCTTGTAGATGTGCGGGTAGCCCATCACCACGACGTGGGCGTTGGGGGCCTTGGACTTGATCGCCGAGTACACCTTGTCCAGCTGGCCGGGCAGAGTGCCGGTGGCGTAGTTCTTGGCCGTGTTGACGGCGTTGACGCAGTCGGTGTCCGTGCCCAGGACACAGGTCTGCATGGTGTCGGCGAAGCCGGCGTCGTTGCCGCCGATCGAGATACTGACCAGCGTGGTGCTGGCGTCCACCGCGGAGATCTGGCTGTTCAGGATGTCGCCGGTCTTGGCGCCCGAACAGGCGACGAACTTGAAGGAGGACGGCGCGTGCGCGTTCTTCCAGAGGTACGCGTACGCGTTGGTGCTGCGCTTGCAGCTGCCACTGTCGCTCAGGTAGCTGCCGGCACCGACACCGGAGGAGTACGAGTCGCCGAGGGCGACGTAGTTGACGCCGGCCGCGTTCGCGGACGACGCGGCGAAGAGCGTCGTCATGGTGAGGCCTGCCGCAACGGCGGCGATCGACAGGGCACGGGCAGAGCGGATCATCACGGCTCCAGTGGGGTGGCGTGGCGTGGGTCACAGAAGTGATACCAGGCAGTAGCCAAACCCGGAAGCGGTCATGCCAAGGATATTGACGGGACGTCTGACAGCTCAGAGATGAACTGCCGCCGACAATCCGTCATTTCGCGCTGGTCAGAGCGGGTGCGGGGTGACGCGCGTAGTGCAGCGCGCGTAGACCGGCAACTTGCGGAAATTCCGCGCAGGACAAGCGGGGGGTCGCCGCCCGTCCATCGCCGGTTCGGATTCGACGAGGGTGCCGGCCGACACAGGGGGGGCGGATGACATGCCTCAGGGGGCGTCAGAAGGTGGGCCGAAAAGGTCATCGACCGCGTCGACGGCACCGGACGGAATTCACCGGTGTGGCCGATCGGACCCGGGTGACAGATGTGAACGGCCTTCAGGACGGCATGCCGGGCGTCGTTCGGACGTACGGAGCAGCGCGCGGTCTGCCCCGGAAGCCGGGGCGACCAGCCCTGAGCCCCAGCGCGCGGTCGGTCCCGAACGCCGGGACACGGTCGGCTCCGGCCACCGGGGTGGCTCAACCCGAGTGGGCCGCGCGGTCGGTGCCGGGCATCGGAGTGCGGTCAGCACCGGACATCGTGGCGCGGTCAGCCCCGGACGCCGGGGTGGCCGCCACCGGGGTGCAGGGCACCCCGGTACACGGCGCCCTGGGAAACCGTGCAGCCCTCGACCGGCAGTTCCTCGATCGCCTCGTTCGCGGCCTCGGGCACACCGAGCCACCGGACGGCGGTGGCGACCGCGACCCGGGCCTGGCGCAGCCCGGGCAGGCCCCAGCCGAGCAGCTCGACGGCGAGGCCCGGCGCGACCAGCAGCCGCCGGTAGTGCCGGCCCGAGGCCGGGTCGGGCACGCTCGGACCGACCGCCCGCAGCGCCGCCGCCATCCGGACCCGCGCGCACTCGTGCCCGCCGTTGGCCGAGCCGACCCGGTCGTAGAGGTAGCCGAGGTAGTACGGCCGGCCGATCACGGCCTGCGCCTCCTCGGCGGCCTCCCTGGCCAGGGCGGCCGCCGGGTCGCCGCCGTCCTCCGGCTCCAGCGAGCCACCGGGCAGCGAGCAGATCCCGTCCCTGGGGTTGACCAGCGTCAGCACCCGCCCGTCCGGAGCGAACAGCCACCCCCAGGACTGCTTCGTCGGCAGCCCGTCCGGCACCAGCTCGCCCGGGCGCCACGGCCAGCCCGCCGTGGGGCGCCGCCGCACCTTCCCGAGCAGTTCGGCGATCTCCTCGCTGTACTCGATCGGGCTCATGCTCTCGCCCCGCGGCGCTCGGCGGGGGCACCCGCCCGGCCGTACCCCCTGGCGCCGAGCTCGCTCCGCTCGCTCATCCGTCCCCCTCTCGCTGTCGGGCTTCGCCGGACCGGCGGTGCGCGGGGAGGACCTGCATGGCGCGGTACGGAGCGGAGCGGCCGGAGCGGCGACGTGGGGTACCGCGCGCTCCTGCTGTTGATCTTCTCCGAATCTTCCCCGAACACGCGGTCGATGAACAGTCCCCAGCGCCGCATGGTGGACGCGGAGGGGGTGAACGCCCTGATCACCCCCTCACCCCAGCGGCCCACCCCCTTCCCCGGCGGCCGGGAGTCCTGGCAGCGGGAAGCCCGGCCGCGGGTCCACTCCGGGCGGGAAGGGCAGCCCCCGCGCGGCGTCGTCGGCCAGCTCGTCGAACACCTGGTGCGCGGTCATCGGGCGCAGCCGCCCGCCGCTCAGCGCCCAGCCGCGCACCGGCGGCCGCGGCCCGGCACCGGCGGCCGGGGCGGTGCGGCCACCGGCCTGCCCGGCGGCCCCGCTGTCGACGTGGCCGTCGGCCGGCACGCCCGCCGACGGGTCACCGTGCAGCAGCAAGGCCCCCTCACCGCCGGAGGCCACACCCGCCGCCAGCGTGACGCAGAACGCCTCGGCGTCCCGCCCTGCGGGGTGGAGCCGCCCCTCCTCGACACAGACGTCCACCGCCGAGGTGAGCTCCTCCCCGTCCTCCGGACCGTGGCAGCGCAGCGTCAGCAGGTGGCACCCCTCCCCCGCGCCCTCGGCCAGCGCCAGGTAGACGGACGTCACGTACCGCATCACCGTCGCCATCCGGTGCTGCCCGGCCCCGTCCACTCCGACGGCGTCCAGCAGGGCCGCACAAGCCACGGACATCCGCACCCGCGCCCGGTGGTCGTCCAG
Source organism: Kitasatospora sp. NPDC036993 (assembly GCF_055607525.1). Lineage (NCBI taxonomy): Bacteria > Bacillati > Actinomycetota > Actinomycetes > Kitasatosporales > Streptomycetaceae > Kitasatospora > Kitasatospora sp. NPDC036993. The sequence goes on from NZ_JBVJRP010000002.1 coordinate 245,512, forward strand.
CAGCACCGGGAGCAGTTCGGCCAGCCGCTCGCCCGCGTAGACGAACGGCTCCCCGGCCAGCTCCGGATCGCCCGCGTAGGCGACCCGGGCCGCGGGTGCCCGGGGATCGAGGCCGAGCGCCTCGCAGTAGTCCTCGAAGTCGCCCGCCTCCAGGACCCGCAGGTGCACCTCCAGCCCCTGCCGGTGCAGGGCCGTCAGCTGCTCCTCCGCCCGCCGCAGGTAGGCCTCGTGCCCGAGCCCGCCGAACAGCCCGTACCGCGCCAGCCCGGCGAAGTCCCCGGCGTCGACGGCCAGGGCCACCGCCACCGGCTGGGGCGGCGGCGCACCCCGGACCCGCCCGCCGCGCCGGGCCCAGGACCCGCCCCCTCCGGCACGCGCACCAGGCGGCCGCCCGCCGCCCGGCGGCACCGCCCCGCCGGGCCCACCGGCCGACTCCCCGCCGACACCTCCACCCGGCCTCCGCCCGGCCCGCACCAGCACCCGCCGGTGCCCCCGCGACGGCCGCCCCGCCGCCACGCACAGCGCCTCGCACACCCACTCCCGCACAACAGCCATGGCTCCTCCTCCGGTCGCTTCCTCGCGCCGGCCGCCCCGTACCGGGACGATGCCGTCCGCCCCGGCCGGCGGTCGGCCGACGTCGAGGAACATACACAGAGCCACTGACAATGCACCCCTGGTAATCGAACAGCTCGGCGCCGCCCTGGCTGCCTCCCGTCCGAGCCACCCCTGACAGCCTCCCGGCCGACCGGCGGCGCACCGATGGCACCCGCCACGAACGGAGTCACGATCCCCCTTCAGGGAGCCCCTGGTGCCCGTGGTTCCACAGGGCCGGGCGGGATTGTCAGTAGCGCGGGTTAGGGTCGGGAACCATGCGACTGCTGCATACCTCCGACTGGCATCTCGGGCGTTCGTTCCACCGGGAGAGCCTGCACGACGCCCAGCGCGCCTTCCTGGACCACCTGGTGGCAGTGGTCCGGTCCGAGGGCGTGGACGCCGTGCTGGTCGCCGGGGACGTGTACGACCGGGCGCTGCCCGGGCTGGAAGCGGTCGCGCTGTTCGACGACGTGCTGCACCGGCTCGCGGACCTCGGCGTGCCGACGGTCTTCATCAGCGGCAACCACGACTCGGCCCGCCGCCTCGGGGTCGGGGCCCGGCTGATCGGGCGGGCCGGCATCCACCTGCGCACCGACCCCGGCGAGTGCGCCGAGCCCGTCCTGCTGGCGGACGGGCACGGCCCGGTGGCGGTGTACGGGCTGCCGTACCTGGAACCGACGCTGGTGCGCGAGCGCTTCGGGCTGGCGAAGGGCGGGCACGCGGCGGTGCTCGGGGCCGCGATGGACCAGGTCCGGGCCGACCTCGCGGAGCGCCCGGCGGGGACGAGGGCGGTGGTACTGGCCCACGCCTTCGTCACCGGCGGCGCGCCGAGCGACAGCGAGCGGGACATCGCGGTCGGCGGGGTCGCCTCCGTGCCCGCCTCGGTCTTCGACGGGGTGCACTACGCCGCGCTCGGCCACCTGCACGGCTGCCAGACGCTCGCCCCGCACCTGCGCTACAGCGGCTCCCCGCTCGCCTACTCCTTCTCCGAGGTGAACCAGCGCAAGACCATGTGGCTGGTCGACCTCGCCGCCGACGGCTCGGTGGCGGCCGAACGCGTGCCCTGCCCCGAGCCCCGCCGGCTCGCCACCCTGCGCGACACCCTCGACGCGCTGCTCACCGACGAGAAGTACGCCGAGCACGAGCAGTCCTGGGTGCAGGCCACGATCACCGACGCGGCCCGGCCGAGCGAGCCGATGGAGCGGCTGCGCCGCCGCTTCCCGCACACCCTCCAGCTGCTCTTCGACCCCGATCGCGGCGATGCCGAGCCCGCCCGGTCGTACGCGGCCCGGGTCAGCGGCCGCGCCGACCTGGAGATCGCCGAGGGCTTCCTGCGGCACGTCCGTCCCGGTGCCGAGCCGGCGGCGGACGAGCTCGGCTGGCTGCGCGAGGGCTTCGAGCGCGTCCGGGAGACCACCGACCGGAAGGCGGACCTGCCCCGATGAGGCTGCACCGGCTCACCGTCACCGCCTTCGGCCCGTTCGCCGGCAGCGAGACGGTGGACTTCGACGCGCTCGCCGCCGGTGGGCTGTTCCTGCTGCGCGGCGCGACGGGCGCGGGCAAGAGCAGCGTGCTGGACGCGGTCTGCTTCGCCCTCTACGGCGAGACGCCGGGCGCGCGCCGGGCCAACCGGCTGCGCAGCGACCACGCCGATCCCAAACTGCTGACCTCGGTCGAGCTGGAGCTGACCCTCGGCGGACGGCGGCTGCGGATCACCCGGCTGCCGGAGCAGCGCCGCCCGAAGAAGGTCGGCACCGGCACCACCGTCGAGCGGGCGCAGACCCTGCTGCGCGAGTGGGTCCCCGACACGGGCGACGGCACGCCCGGCTGGCGCGGGCTCAGCAAGTCGCACCAGGAGGCCGGGGAGGAGATCCACCGGCTGGTCGGCATGAACCGGGAGCAGTTCTGCCAGGTGGTGCTGCTGCCGCAGGGCGACTTCGCCCGCTTCCTCAGGGCCGACTCCGAGGAGCGCGGCAAGCTGCTGCGGCGGCTGTTCGACACCGAACGCTTCCAGCACGTGGAGGCCTGGCTGGCCGAGCAGCGCCGCGGTCAGGAGGCCGCCGTCCAGGCCGGCCGGCGCCGCCTGCGGGACCTCGCCAGCAAGGCCGAGCAGGCGGCCGGTCCCGGCGCCGAGCCCGCCGAGGGCTGGGTGCCGGCCGAGGACGAGGCCGGCGGTCCGACCGCGGCTCCGACCGCCGGGGTGCTCGGCTGGGCGGCGGTGCTGCGCAGTGGCGCGGCCGAGCAGCTCGCCGTCGCCGAGGCCGCCCTGACGGGCGCCGAGTCGGCCCAGCGCGCCGCCCAGGAGCACCGGGCGACCGCGGAGGAGCTGGCCGGGCGCCAGCACCGGCACCGCGAGGCGGTGGAGCGGGCCGAGCGGCTGGCCGGCTTCGAGTCCGCCGCGGCCGCCGACCGGCAGCGGCTGGCCGCCGCGCAGGAGGCCGTCGGGGTGGAGTCCGCGCTGCGGCTGCGGGAGAGCGCGGCCGAGTCGCTCCGGCGCGCGCAGCAGACCGAGCGCCGGCACCGCGAGGAACTGGCCGGATCCGGCGGCGAGGGCCGTGACCTCGCCGGGGCCGACGCCGCCGCGCTGGCCGGGGCCGAGCTGCGGCTGCGGGCCGAGGTGGTCCGGCTGGAGACGGCCCGGGAGGAGGAACGCCGCTGCGCCGAACTCGCCCACGAGCAGCGCACCCTGACGGATGACCGGCGCACCGCCGAGGAGCTGGCCGAGGAGGCCGAGGACTGGCTGGCCGAGTTCGAGGGCGAGTCGGGCCGACTGGAGCAGCAGCACACCGAGGCCCGGGACGCGACCGCCCGGGTCGAGCAACTGGACGGGCAGCTCGCCGAGTTGGCCACCCGCCTGAGGGCGGCCCGGCAGCGCGACGGCCTGCGCGCCGAGATCGCCGCGACCGAGCCCAGGGTGGTGGCGCTGCGCACCGCCGCGCTGGACGCCCGCGAGCACAGCCTGGACCTGCGGGACCGCCGGCTGAGCGGCATGGCCGCCGAACTGGCCGAGCAGCTGCGCTCGGGCGAGGCCTGCCGGGTCTGCGGCTCACCCGACCACCCGGCGCCCGCCGAGGCCGCGCCGGGCAGCCGGGTCGGCGCCGAGGACGAGGAGCGGGCGCGTCGGACGCAGGCCACCGCCGAGCAGGTCTGGACGGAGGCCGACCAGGCGCTCACCGCTCTGCGGATGCGCGAGGCCACCGCCGCCGGCGCTGCCGGGCCGGACGGTGCGGAGGCACTCGCCCAGGGCCTCGCCGAGCTGGAGCGCGCGCACCGCGAGGCGCGGCACGCCGCGGAGGCGCTCGGCCGGGTCGAGCAGGAGATCGCCCGGCTGTCCCAGGACCGCGCCCGGCGGGTCGACGAACTGCACGGGGCGAAGGAGCGCACCGCCGTCCTGTCCGACCGGCTGCTGGCACTCGGCACCGAGCAGCAGACACTCGCCGCCCGGGTGACGGCCGCCCGGGGCGAGGCGGCCTCGGTGGCCGAGCGCGCCGCGGCCCTCACCCGGCTCACCGAGGCGGTCGCCGCCGCGGCCGTCGCCGCCAGGGCCCACGCGGAGGCGGCGGCCCGGCTCGGCGAGGCCGAGGTGGAACTGGGCAAGGCCGCCGCCGCGGCGGGCTTCCCGGACGCCGGTGCGGCCCTGGCGGTGCTGCTGCCGCGCGAGGAGCGCGAGCGGCTGGAGGCCCGGCTGGAGCGGCACCGCACCGGGACCGCCGCCGTCCGCCGGGAACTGGCGCTGCCGGAGCTGGTCGAGGCCGCGGGCCGTCCGCCGGTGGACCTGTCCGCTGCCATGGCCGCGCTCGGCGCCGCCACCGACCGGCTCGGCCGGGCGCACGCCGACCACGCGGCGGCCCGCGAGCGCTGCGAGGCGCTGGCCGCGATCGGGCGGCAGCTGGCCGGGCTCGCCGCCGAACTGGCCCCGACTCTGGACCGGTACGGGCGGCTCAACCGGCTCGCCGCGCTCGCGGCCGGCACCTCCGCCGAGAACCGGCTTCGGATGCGCCTGGAGTCGTACGTCCTGGCGGCCCGGCTGGAGCAGGTCGCGGCGGCGGCCAGCGACCGGCTGGTCCGGATGTCGGGCGGGCGCTACACCCTGGTGCACAGCGACGACCGGGGCACCGGCACCAAGCGCTCGGGGCTGGCGCTGCGGGTGGTCGACGCCTGGACGGGCACCGAGCGGGACACCGCGACCCTCTCCGGCGGCGAGAGCTTCTTCGCCTCGCTCTCCCTCGCCCTGGGCCTGGCCGACGTGGTGACCGACGAGGCGGGCGGCATGCCGCTGGACACCCTCTTCATCGACGAGGGCTTCGGCACTCTCGACGAGCAGTCCCTGGAGGAGGTCATGGACGTCCTGGACGGCCTGCGCGAGCGGGACCGCGCGGTCGGCATCGTCAGCCACGTCGCGGACCTGCGCAGCCGCATCCCCGCCCAGCTGCTGGTCCGCAAGGGCAGGCACGGATCGACCCTGGCGCCGGCCGGCCGGGAGGACGCGTAGGGCCGGTCCGCCGGATCGGGCCGGATCGCCGGATCGAGTCGGGCCGGCTCGGGGACCACGGGCCGGTGACCGGCCCGAGGTGAGTCCGGGTTCGGCCCGGGGATCAGCCGGAGCAGGCGATCCGCTGCGCCTGCTGCCAGGCACACACCGGGCAGAGGGTGCTGCCCGGCCGGTCGGCGGGCAGTTCGGTCGGCTCGCCGCACAGGACGCAGTCGGCACGCGGACCGGCCGCCTCCGGGGCGTGCCGCAGCGCCGCCTCCGCCCCGCTGTCGGGCGCGAGTTCGCAGACGCCCGCTTGCTCGTTCGTGCCGGTGCCGGTGTCGCTCATGCCGCCTTCCTACTCCGCATGCCCGTCCTGCCGCAACACCCGGCCCGGCTCGGGCTGACGGCTGACGGCGAACAGATTTCAGAAAACGTTTGCTGAAAGCTGTCATCTGATATCTGTCGTCTGACATCCGTTACCTGTCGGCTGCCGCCCGAAAGCCGTCGCCTGAACTCCGTTCGCCGACACCCGTCCGCCCGCCCGCCCGCCGAACCCTGCCCGCCCCGCCCCGCCGCCACACCGCTCCCACCCGGCGGCTAGCGTGACCGGCATGGCCACCGACCTGCACCGACGCCTGCTCGCCGCCCACGCCACCACCCCGTCGTACCCCGAGGTGGGCGCCACCCGGGGCGGGGGCGGACGGCTGCCGGCCGGCTACGCCCACCTGCGGCGGCGGGTCCACCTGGGGCACGGTCCCGAAGTGCTGGAGCGGGCCGGACGGTACGTGCTCGACTGGGGCAGCCAGGTGGGCACCGGCTTCGCCGTGCACCCGGCAGGACGGGCCCGGGAGGGCGACACGGTGCTGCTGCGGCTGAACCTTCCGGGGAGCAGGTGGCCCCGGCTGGTGATCCCCTGCCGGGTGGTGTGGACGGTGGACGAGCCGGGCCGGATCGGGTTCGGCTACGGAACCCTCCCCGGGCACCCGGAGTGCGGCGAGGAGGCCTTCCTGGTGTCGATGGACGCCGACGGCGAGGTCTGGTTCGAGGTCACCGCGTTCTCCCGGCTGTCCGCCTGGTACGCCCGGCTGGGCCGGCCGGTGGCACTGCTGTGCCAGCACCTGGCGATCGAGCGCTACCTCGCCGCGGTCGCCGCACACGTCCGCTGACTCCGCCCGCCGGGCTGCCCGCCGTCGGGGGGTGCCGTCCGCGCTCCGAGCGCCGGGTCCGGCCCTCGACCCCGGCTTCAGTTGTCAGCCGTAAGCCCCCAGCTCTCAGTTGTCAGCCCTCAGCCCTCAACCTTCAGCCTTCAGCCGAGGAAGGACAGCCGGACGGTCCGGCGCGGGTTGTCCCCGTTGGTGTCGACCAGCACCACCGACTGCCAGACGCCGAGCGCCAGTTGGCCGCCGAGCACCGGCAGGGTGGCGTGCGGGGCGACCAGTCCGGGCACCACGTGGTCTCTGCCGTGCCCCGGGCCGCCGTGCCGGTGGCGCCAGCGGTCATCGGGAGGGAGCAGGTCGCGCAGGGTGGCGAGGAAGTCGTCGTCACTGCCGGAGCCGGTCTCCAGCACCGCGATCCCCGCGGTGGCGTGCGGGACGAAGATGTTGAGCAGGCCGTCGCGCCCCGCGGCCCGTTCGTCGAGGAACGCGGCGCAGCGGTCGGTGATGTCGAGCGCGACCTCACGGCTGCCGGTGGTGATCTCGAAACTGCTGCTCTGGAAGGTGGTGGTCGGGTCGGAGGTGGTCCGGGTGGAGTGGTTGTTGTCCGCCATGGCGCCATCCTGTCCCAGGCCAGGGGGTCGGGCGTACTCCCTCGCCGACTCGGCCTGCCGAGGGGGCGAACTCGAATAGGGTGAAAGGTTCAGACCACAGCACCCCGAGCGGCGGGCACACCCGCCCGGCGCCGCCCGGAGCGGCTCAGGGCATCGCCCCGCCGGCGCCCGGGCACAACGAAGACCCGGCGGACCGGATGGTCCACCGGGTCGGAACCGACCAGAGCGGCGGGGAGGGACCCGTGCCGCGCCGGCCGGACTAGCCGCGCCCGCCGAAGAGGCTCCGCCGCAGCCGACGCAGCGGCGTCAGCAGCGAGATCCTGGTGTGGCGGCGACGGGTCGTCGGGGCCTCGGCGCCGCGCGGCGTGAGCTCCCTTATCAACCCGAGCGCCTCGGCGGTGTCCACCGCCGGGAGTGCGGGCGCGCCGAGCACGGCCAGGTGTCGGTCGATCCGGCGGCCGGTCGTGCCGACACCGCACTGGACCGCCGGCACGCGAGGCCGAGTCCGCACTTGCATGTGTTCCATCAGTTTTCCCACCCCTACGAGGCGCCAGGGCCGTGAGGCGAAGACTATCCGTGAAGGACGGCCTTCGCGCAACCGTCCCTGGTGTTGTGCCACCGTATCGTGCGGCGTCAACTGACGAAGCACCAGGGGCCACCAGGCCGGTCACGACTAGGCATCAATGATGGTGCACGACCAGCCGTACGTCACCAGGGCGGGCGGGCGCGGGTGCGGCACCCGTCCACGCGGCACGCGCCCGGCGCGCGGCAACACCCCGGCGACGTCCAGTGCGCACCTCGCCCGCCTCCCCTATATGGGGACAGCCGTCACATCGACAAAACGACCGCCGGAACGGCCGCCGGAGCGATCACCGGGACGATCAACGGGGCGTCCGCCGAAGCCGCGCGGACCCGGGCAGGGCTGGGCAGGGCACTCGCGACAGCGCGAACACGTCCGACTTCAGGAAGTGAACACAATCGAGGGATTGACTCCCGGCGAACCTCCAAGCAATATCTGATGCACACGCCAGTGCCCGTACCCCACTCAAGCGTGTGTTCGAGTGATGAAGGACTCCGGTTCCCGCGAGCCACTGCCCGGCCGCCTCGACGCTGCGGCGGCCAGGCTCGCGCGGTACCCGGACAGGCGGTCGGCCGTAGAGGGTCGGCCGGGCCGCCACCCGGCTGCCGGTGCCGCCCCGTGAGGGGCCCGGCACCGGCGGTTCCGGGCCCGCCGCGAACCCGCCCACCCCGAAGGGCCTTCGCGCCCCGCCACGAGGCCCCCGGGGTCCGCACCGGACGTCCGCGCAGGTCGCACCCGGTGGATCGGTAAACTCGGCCAGCGTGTCCCTCCTCCTCAGCATCGTGCTCCCGGTCCACGGCGTGGAGCGGTATCTCCCGCGCTGCCTCGACTCGATCCTCGGCGACACCCCCGCCGCGGAGACCCGCTTCGAGGTGATCGCGGTCGACGACCTCTCCCCCGACGGCTCCGGCGCGATCCTGGACGCCTACGCCGCCCGCGACCCCCGGCTGCGGGTGCTCCACCTCACCGAGAACCAGGGCCTCGGCGGCGCCCGCACCGCCGCCCTGCCACAGGCCCGCGGCGAGTACGTCTGGTTCGTGGACAGCGACGACTGGGTGCCCGAGCAGACGGTCGGTGCCCTGCTCGACGAACTGGAGCGGGAGCGCCGCCGGGAGACCCCCGTCGACGTGCTGATCACCGGCTTCACCCACGTCTACCCGGACGGCGGGACCGAGCCCAACCCCTGGCGTCACGTGCTGACCGACTCCCCGCTGGTCGAGGGCTGCACGCTGGCCGAGCACCCGGCGCTGTTCCAGACCGTGATGTCGGTGTGGAACAAGGTGTTCCGCCGCGAGTTCCTGGACGGCCTCGGCGTCGCCTTCGGCCGCGGCTACTACGAGGACATCTCGGTCACCTACCCGGCACTGCTGGCCGCCGGGCGGCTGCGCTACCTCGACCGCCCCTGCTACTTCTACCGGCGCGGCCGGGACGGCGCGATCACCGCCACCGCCTCCCCCAAGCACGCCGACGTGTTCGCCCAGTACGACGCGATCTTCGCCTTCATGGACCGGTCCGGCAACGGCGACGGCGACCGACAGGACCGCCCCGGCCGGCCCGTCCCCGACGCGCTGCGCACCCTGGTCTTCGACCGGACCGTCCGCCAGGCGCTGAACGTCTACGACACCCCCGGGCTGGTCCCCGCCGACCTGCGCAGGGACTTCTTCCAGAAGATCGCCCGGCACTTCGACCGCCACCGCCCGGCCGACTACCGCTTCCCCGGCGGGGTGCGCGGCGTGCAGTACCGGCTGGCCGCGCGCGGCGCCCGGATCGCCTACGCGGAGCTGCGCCGCACCGGCCGGCTGCCGCGCGAACTCAAGCGCGGGGCGCGGGCGGTGGCGCCCGCGGTGAAGAAGGGGATGCGCAGCGGCGCCCGGTTCACCGCGTACAACGCGTTCCGCCGGCTGCCGCTGGACGAGAACCTCGCGGTCTACGCCGCGTACTGGCACCGCGGTTACGCGTGCAGCCCGGCGGCGATCTACGAGAAGGCGAAGGAACTCGCCCCACGGGTCCGGGGTGTGTGGGTGGTGGAGAACCGCGCCCAGGCGGCCACGCTGCCGCCCGGCGTGCCGTACGTGATCGTCAACACCCCCGCCTACCTGAAGGCGATGGCGACCGCCAAGTACTTCGTCAACAACGTCAACTTCCCCCGCACGATGTCGAAGCGGCCGGGCACGGTGCACGTCCAGACCCAGCACGGCACCCCGCTCAAGGCGATGGGCATGGACCTGCGCGACCACCCGGCGGCGGCCGAGGGAATGGACTTCGAGCAGCTCCAGGCGGCCGTCGACCGCTGGGACTTCCTGGTCTCCCCCAACCCGCACACCAGCAAGCACTTCGCCCGCGCCTTCCCCGGCCGGTACGAGATGCTGGACACCGGCTACCCTCGCAACGACCGGCTGGCGAAGGCCGCTTCGGACGAGGTCCGGGAGATGCGCGAACGGCTCGGACTGCGGCCCGGCACCCGGGCGGTGCTGTACGCGCCGACTCACCGCGGCAGCAAGGGCGGCTACGTGCCGCTGCTGGACGTGGCGGCGCTGGCCCGGCAACTGGGCCCGGAGTTCACGCTGCTGGTGCGCACCCACTACTTCCACACCGACGGCCCTGGCGACCTGGCGGCGGCCGGTACGGAATCGGCGCGGATCGTGGACGTCTCCGCGCACCCGACGGTCGAGGACCTCTACCTCGCGGCGGACGTGCTGGTGACGGACTACTCGTCGATGATGTTCGACTACGCGGTGCTGGACCGGCCGGTGGTGATCTTCGCCCCGGACTGGGAGGAGTACCAGCGCGAGCGCGGCGTCTACTTCGACCTGTTCGAGGAACCGCCGGGCGCGGTCACGGTGGACCCGGACGGGCTGGCGCGGGCGCTCCTGGCGGGCGATCCGGAACCGGCGGCACGGTCCCGCTTCCGGGCGAAGTTCTGCGTCTGGGACGACGGCGGGGCGGCGGAGCGGGTGGTGCGCCGGGTCTTCCCCGCGACGTAACAGCCCCGCGACGCAGCAGCCCTGTGACGTAGCAGCCCGGCGGAGAAGTGAAGCAGGGCCTCCGGACGGGGCCGGTGCCGGCGGTACGGCGACCGGCCCCGTCGGCGCGGACTCAGCGCCGGCGGGCGGCCAGGAACTCCTCGAAGGTCAGGACGCCGTCGTGGTCGGTGTCCATGCCGTGGATCAGCGCCTCGGCCATCGAGAGGGTGACGTCGTGGTCGCCCATCTCGTTGGCCGCCAGGGCGTACTCGGCCGGGGTGATCCTGCCGTCGCCGTCCTTGTCGAAGCGGTCGAAAAAGGCCTTGATCGCCTCGGTGGTCTCCATCGTGCCCTCCTGGGTACTGCGGGGTGTCGCTCGGTTCGGACGGCCGTACCCTACCCGGCCGTGGCGCGCGCCACGGCCGCCGGGAGTGGACGGGCGCGGGGGTGGGTGTCGTAGTCTGCGGATCTGATTGCAGGCCCGGGCTCCTCCCGGGCGGTCGTTCGTCCAGGGAGGGAATCGTGCTCGACCTCGCCACCAAGTTGGTGCTGAAACCGGTCTCGCGGGGGATCTGGCGGCCGGTCATCGAGGGGATCGAGAACGTCCCGCGCAAGGGCGGGGTGATCCTGGCCAGCAACCACCTGTCCTTCATCGACAGCGTGGTGATCCCGCTGACCGCCCCGCGCCGGGTCCACTTCCTCGCCAAGGCCGAGTACTTCACCGGCACCGGGCTCAAGGGCCGGCTCTCCAAGGGCTTCTTCGAGGCGATCGGCGCGGTGCCGGTCGAGCGCGGCACCTACCGTTCCGCCCAGGCCTCGCTGGAGTCGGCGCTGGAGATCCTGGAGGACGGAAAGGCCTTCGGCATCTACCCCGAGGGCACCCGTTCGCTGGACGGCCGGCTCTACCGGGGCAAGACCGGCGTCGCCTGGCTGGCGCTGACCGCCGGTGTGCCGGTGGTGCCGGTGGCGCTGGAGGGTCCGGAGCAGATCCTGCCGGTGGGCAAGCGGCTGCCGCGGCTGAAGAAGGTGACGGTCCGCTTCGGCGAGCCGCTGCACTTCGACGGGCTGCACGGGCAGGCCCGCTCGCTGAAGGCCCGTCGGCAGGTGACCGACGAGGTGATGGCGGCCATCCAGCGGCTCTCCGGCCAGGAGGTCGCGGAGAGCTACAACGAGGCCCCGAAGGCGGCCTGACCCCGGGCCGGCCGCGTACGCGTCGGCCGGGGCCGACGGCCGCAGCCGATGTCCGTAGTCGACGTCCGTAGTCGACGTCCGTAGTCGACGTCCGTAGTCGACGTCCGTAGTCGCGTCCGTAGTCGCGTCCGTAGTCGGCGTCCGCGGTCCGTCAGACGCGCCCGAGTGCCGCCGGTTCCGGCTGCCCGGCGGCCTCCGGTACCTCCCGGCGCAGCAGCGCCGCGTACCGGCCGTCCAGCGCCACCAGCTCCTCGTGGGTGCCGAGTTCGACCACCTCGCCGCGGTCCAGGACGGCGATCTGGTCGGCGGCGCGGACGGTGGAGAGCCGGTGCGCGATGGTGATGGTGGTGCGGCCGGCGGCCAGGGTGTCCACGGCCTGCTGGACGGCGCGTTCGGTGCGGTTGTCGAGCGCGCTGGTGGCTTCGTCGAGGATCAGCACCGGCGGGTTGCGCAGGATCGTCCTGGCGAGTGCCAGGCGCTGCTTCTCACCGCCGGAGAAGCGGTAGCCGCGCTCGCCGACCAGGGTGTCGTAGCCGTCCGGCAGGGCGGCGATGGTGTCGTGGATCTGCGCGGCCCTGGCGGCCTCGACCAGTTCGGCGTCGTCGGCGCCGGGCTTGGCGAAGCGCAGGTTCTCGGCGACCGAGGCGTGGAAGAGGTAGGTCTCCTGGGAGACCACGCCGACCGCGCGGGCCAGGGTGTCGAAGGACAGTTCGCGCACGTCCACCCCGTCCAGGGTGACCCGTCCGCCGGTGACGTCGTACAGCCGCGGGACGAGGTAGCTGAGGGTGGTCTTGCCCGAGCCGGTCTCGCCGACCACGGCCAGTGAACTCCCGGCCGGGACCTTGAGGTCGACGCCGGCCAGGGTCGGGCGCTCCTGCCCGGGGTCGTAGCGGAAGTCGACGGACTCGAAGCCGACCTCGCCGCGGATCCCGGTCAGGGTGACCGGGTCGGCCGGTTCGTCGATCTCCACCGGCAGGTCGAGGTACTCGAAGATGCGCTGGAAGAGCGCGAGCGAGGTCTGCACGTCCACTCCGGTGGAGAGCAGGCTGACGGTCGGGCGGAAGAGGCCCTGCTGGAGGGTGACGAAGGCGACCAGGGTGCCGACCGAGACGATCGGCGCTCCGGCGGCGGAGGTCAGGCCGGCCGCCCAGTAGATCACCGCGGGCATCGCGGCCATCACGATCTGGATGGTGTTCATCCGCCAGCGCCCGGCCATGCTGGCCCGCACCTCCAGGTCGGCGAGCCGGTCGGACTGCCCGGTGAACTCGCCGGCGAGCGAGCCGGAGCGGCCCATCGTGCGGCCGAGCAGGATGCCGCTGACCGAGAGCGACTCCTGGACCGCCGAGCTCATCGCGGCCAGCTGCTTCTGCCGCTCGGTGGTGATCTTCTTGCGCTCCTGGCCGACCCGCCGGCTGATCCAGACGAACAGCGGGAGCAGCAGCAGCGAGACGACCGTCAGCCGCCAGTCGAGCGCGACCATGGCGACGACGGAGGCGACCACCGCGGTCAGGTTGGAGACCAGGCTGGTCGCGGTGGAGGTCACCGTGGACTGCATGCCGCCGATGTCGTTGGCGATCCTGGACTGCACCTCGCCGGTGCGGGTGCGGGTGAAGAAGGCCAGCGACTGCCGCTGGAGGTGGCCGTAGACGGCGGTACGCAGGTCGTGCATCACGCGCTGGCCGACGGTGGTGGAGATCAGCGTCTGCAGCACGTTGAAGATGCTGTTCACCACGGCGGTCAGGATCATCCCGAGCGCGAGCAGGCTGAGCAGCCCGGTGCGGCCCTGCGGGATGGCGGTGTCCAGGACGGCCTTGAGCAGGAACGGCGAGACGACCGAGACCACCGCGGAGGCGGCGACCAGCAGCCCGACGGTGGTCAGGCGGCCCCGGTACGGGTGGAAGAGCGCGAGGATGCGCCGCCACTCGGCGGGCGGGCGGGGATCGCCCTCGGCGCGGTCGGGCGGGGTCCAGTCGATGGCGGTGGGCCTCAAGGACGGGCCTCCCTGGGTGGGACGGTGGAGCGGACGGCGGGACGCGGGTCAGCATAGCGAGGATAGCTCATAGTTAGACAAGCTAATAGTGAGGGTTACTCTATTCCTCTGCCACACCGAACCCGGCCGCCCCGGCCGCCACTCTGCCGCCCCGGCCGTCACCCTGCGACCCCGACCCCGACGCCGCCCCGCCTCCCGGCACCCCCGTCCCGACGCCCCGGCCTCAGTCGGTCCGGTAGCTGCGCGCCGCCTTGGAGGAGAGCCCGCCGAGCTTGCCGGACGGCAGCACCCGGGCGATCGCCACGGCCGCCTTGTACCGCTTGCCCGGCACGGACACCGACCGGCCGCGGGCCAGGTCGCGCATCGCCTCGTTCACCACCCGCTCCGCGGACAGCCAGGACCAGGACGGGATGTTGCCGGTGCCCATGCCGGCCCGCTGGTGGAACTCGGTCCGGGTGAAGCCCGGGCACAGCGCCATCATCCGCACGCCCGTACCGCCGAGGTCGCGCATCACGCCCTGGGTGAAGCTGACCACCCAGGCCTTGCTCGCGCCGTACGTGCCGCGCGGCAGGAAGGCGGCCACCGAGGCGACGTTGACGATCGCGCCGCGGCCGCGCTCCCGCATGCCCGGCAGGGCGGCCGTGGTCAGCCGCAGGATCGCCTCGATGTGCACCTTCAGCATGTCCAGTTCGTCCTGGAGCGGGACGGTCCCGAAGGCCCCCTTGTTGCCGAAGCCCGCGTTGTTGACCAGGAGGTCCACCGGGCGGGCGGAGTCGGCGAGCCTGGCCTCCACGGCGGCGATGCCCTCGTCGGTCGCGAGGTCGGCGGTCAGCACCTCCGCCTCGATCCCGTACCTGTTGTTCAGGTCGACGGCGGCGCGCTCCAGGCGCCCGGTGTCCCTGGCCACCAGGACGAGCTGGTAGCCGCTGCGGGCGAGCCGGTGGGCGAAGGCGGCTCCGATGCCGGCGGTCGCGCCGGTGATCAAGGCGGTAGTCATGCCCCCGACCGTACCCACTCAGTGCACCGGCACCCGCACCCAGGGCGACGTCGCAGCTCAGCGGCCTGCGGATGCAGGTCCCCCCAGGTGCTCGTAATGTCGAGAAGGGGCATCGTCCGACCGGGCGGTGAAATTCCACTTGAGGAGGCATATCTGATGCTTACTCAGTTCCGGACCGAATCCGCTTCGACGTCACACAGCGCGACGCTCGAAGCCGAGACACTCGCGAGCCTGATGGTGGAGGACGAGGCCGTCGTGTCCGACGCGCCCACGTACTCGCCCGAGGCGGCAGGACTCCTGCTCCTGCTCGGCCTGATCCTCCTCTCCCCGAAGGGACCGAAGGAGAAGCCGACCCGGTAGCCGGACCCCCGGCCGCACCGGGCCCCGCGCCCACGCCGAACCTCCTGAAGGAGGACCTCACCACCATGCCATTCGCCGAGACCCCTCTCCGTGACGAGTACGCCGCGGCGGTCGAACGGGTGGCGGGCCGGATCCTCGCCGTCCTCCGGGACGGCGAGGATGCAGCCGCACTCGCGGATCCGGACACAGCCGTACCCCGCCCGCTGCTGGCCGCGGTGCGCGTGCTCGGAGCCGACCTCCTCGCCCCGCAACTGCTCGCCGGGACCGAGCCCGACGACCCCACCGCCGCACTGCTCGCCGAGGCCCGGCGGGCCCTTCCCGCACCCGCGGCCACCGCCGAGGGCGCGCTGGTGATCGCCTGGCAGGACTGGGCGGCCGACCGGGTGCTCGCCCGTACACCGTACGGGGGGGCGTCGACCGCGTCGCCGTCCGCTGCCCCGCCCTCTCCCGCTCCGCTGCCGGGACCGGCCGACCTGGGCTGGCAGTCCTGGTCGGTGCGGATGGCACAGCTGTCCGCACTCGCACTGCCCGGACTGGACGGACCGGTGCACGACGCCGCCAGGGCCGACACCCTGGGCCTCGCTCGCGGCACCGTCCGCTCCATGCTCCGGCAGGACTTCACCACCGCCGCACGGCTCGCCCGCTGGCTCGCCTGGGCGGACGCCGAGGGCCGACCGCCGCGGATCGAGATCGAGCCGGTCCTGGACCGGATCCGACTGATCGGCGTCGGCGCCCGTAACCGGCTGGACCTCGCCATCGCCGAGCGGCTGCTGGAGGGGACGGCATGACCGACACCCAGGTGCTCGCCACCGCCCAACAGCTCGGCAGCCGTGCGCTGTCCTGGCTGCACGCCTGCTACAAGGGCGGCTACGGCAGGCTCGAGGACAGCACCATCATCGACCTCTCCGAACCGAACGACGTCTACAAGCCGCTCTGCGAGGCCGCGATGGCCTCCTCCCTGGTCCTGCGCAACGGCGTCGCCGGGCCGCGGGACGTCCGCATCGCACGCGAGATGCTCGACGTCGCCTGGAGCCAGCTGCGCGAGGGCGATCTGCTGTACGAGCGGCAACTGCGGCACGTCACCGTCACCGATCCGCTGGAGACGTACGCGCACTTCGCCCGGATCGGCTACCGGCACGCCGCGCTGGAGGAACTGCTCGAATCGCTCGGCAAGCTGCGGGCCGTGCACGCCGTCGAGATCCCGGGCAGCCGGATGCTCGCCATGGCGAACGCCCGGCGGATCATCGGGCTCAGCCCCCGGCCGGACTGGCCCGCGCTCGCCGCCGGCACCTGGCTCGGCGCGCTCCCCGAACCCTGGACCGTCGCCTGGACGACCGCCTACCAGGCCACCCACACCGTCTTCCACCTCACCGACTGGGGCGCCCGGCCCGGGGATCTGCCCGAGCCGATGCGGGACTACCTGAACGACTGGCTGCCGGTCTGGCTCGACATCTGGCTGGAGATCGGCCAGTGGGACCTGGTCGGCGAGCTGCTGATCGTCGACGCGTGCATCGGGGAACCGGCCACCGGACGGTCCGGCTGGGAGGCCCTGGCCGCGGCGCAACGGGCCGACGGGCTGGTGCCCCGGGACACCGAACCGATCGAGGACGACCCGGAGTCGGCCATCCGCGCGCACGAGCACACCGCGGTGGTCGCGGTCGTGGCCGCGACGGTCATGCTCTCCCGGGCGCTCGGCGGCAGCCCCGCGGCGGTCGCGTGAACGACCTCGTCGACCAGGCCGTCACGGCGGTGGTGCGGGCGGCCGAGCCCAACGCCACCGCCGTGACGGTGGCCGTCGCACGCGGGGACCACGAGGAGATCCGGTGCTTCGGGCGGCTCAGGCGCGGGGCGGGCGCGCCGCCGTGCACGCCGGACACCGTCTTCGAACTCGGTTCGGTGAGCAAGACGTTCACCGCTCTGCTGCTGGCCACGATGGCCGTACGCGGTGAACTCGCCCTGGACGACCCGGTGGAGAGCCGCCTGCCGCGCTGCTGGCGCCCGGCGGCCGTCCGTTCGCCCGAACCGATCCGCCTGCTGCACCTGGCCACCCACACCTCGGGCCTGCCCCGGCTTCCCCCCGGAATGCGCGTGGGGGCCGTTCCCGCCTGGTTCAGCAACCCCTACGCCGCGTTCGGCGAGGACGACTTGAGAACCGGCCTCGCCCGAACGACCGTACGCAGCAGGCCAGGCAGCCGGTACGGGTACTCCAACTACGGGGTCGGACTGCTCGGGCGGACGCTCGCCGAAGCGGGCGGGCTGCCGTACGGGGACCTGCTCGCCGAACGGGTCTGCCGACCGCTCGGGCTGCGTTCCACGACCTGCGCCGCGGACGCTCCCGGCCAGGCCGTCGGATACCGGCACGGACGGGAGCTGCCGCCCTGGAGCATCCCCGGACTTCCGGGGGCGGGTGCCGTACGCTCCTCCGGGGCCGATCTGCTGCGCTACCTGCGGGCTCATGTCGACGGCGGCGCAGGAGAGTTGGGAACCGCCCTGCGGGAGGTCCAGCGGTTGCGGCTGCGGCTGCCACGCTCGACGGACCGGCTCGGCCTGGTCTGGATGCACCGCCACTCGGGCGGCCGGGACCTCTACTTCCACTCCGGCGGCACCCGGGCGTTCACCACCTTCGTGGGGTTCTCGTCCAAGGGCTCGACGGCGGTGGCGGCACTGGCCAGCACCCCACCGGCGCTGGACGGGCGATTCATCCAGGCCGGGTACGAGCTGCTGCGGGTGGCCTGCCCTGCGGACTGATCGTCCCGACCACCGCGGCCTCAGACCGCGACGGCCTTGGCGCGGTCGGCGGCGATGTGCACGGCGAGGCCGGCCAGGACGGTGCCCATCGCGTAGCGCTGGATCCGCAGCCAGCCGGGGCGGCGGTTGAGGAAGGCCGCGATGCCGCCCGCGCTCACCGCGATCAGGCCGTTGACGGTGACCGCGATCGCGATCTGGGTCAGGCCCAGCACCAGGCTCTGCGCGGCGACGTGACCGCGCTCCGGCGCCACGAACTGGGGCAGCAGCGAGATGTACATGATGGCGATCTTGGGGTTGAGCAGGCAGGTCAGGAAGCCCATCGCGAACAGCCGGCGCGGCGGGTCCGGCGGCAGCTGCCGCGGGGCGAAGACCGCCGTACCGCCCGGCTTGACCGCCTGCCAGGCCAGCCAGAGCAGGTACCCGGCGCCGGCCAGCTTGATCGCGGTGTAGAGGGCCGGCACCACCGAGAACACCGCGGCCACCCCCGCCGTCACCGCGACCAGGTAGACCAGGAAGCCGGTCGCGACCCCGGTCAGCGAGACCAGCCCGGCGCGGCGGCCCTGCGCGATCGAGCGCGAGACCAGGTAGATCATGTTGGGCCCCGGCGACAGCACCATGCCCAGTGCCACGGCGGCGATCCCGAGCACGGCGTGGCCGTCCACGGCGGATGTCAACGTGTCCATGCGAGGAGGCTAGGGCGGGCAATCCCCTCAATGCAATGATGACTTTGCACTCGGTGCAATGTGGCGGAGTGGCGGGGCCCCTGGCCCTTGACGCCGTCCGGGCCGCCCACCCCGTGCACTCCATGCATGCCATCCACGCTCTACGAAGGACCACGGGAGGGCCGACCGCCGATGGACGACTACCGCCTGATCGCCGACCGGATCGCCGCCGACATCGCGGACGGGCGGCTGCGGCCGGGCCATCAGCTGCCCACCCAGCGCGCGTTCGCCCGCAGCCGGGGCATCGCCGCCTCGACGGCCGGACGCGTCTACCAGGAACTCGCCCGACGCGGACTGACCGTCGGCGAGGTCGGACGCGGCACCTTCGTCCGGGCCGGGCGCGCGGCGGACGGCGGCCGCGTGGCGCTCGCGGAACCGGCCGCCTCCCCGGTGGACCTGGAGCTCAGCTACCCCACCGTCCCAGGGCAGGCGGAGCTGCTGGCGGGCGGGCTGGCGCCGCTGCTTCGGCCGGACGCGCTCGGCGACGCACTGCGGCCGGTCGGCGTGGCCGGGACGGGCTCTGCCCGGCGGGCGTTCGCGGGGCTGGTGTCGACCGGCTTCCGGGAGGTCGGGGCGGAGGAACTGCTGTTCGCCGGCAACGGGCGGCAGGCCATCGCCGGGGCGCTGTCCGCACTGGTACCGCCCGGGCAGCGGCTGGGCGTGGAGGAGCTGACCTATCCGGTGGTCAGGGCGGTGGCGGAGCGACTGGGCATCGTGCTGGTGCCGCTGGCCGTCGACGAGCACGGGCTGCTGCCGGACGCCGTGGCGGCCGCCCACAGGACCGCGCCGCTGCGCGCGCTGTACGTCCAGCCGCGCCTCCAGAACCCGCTCGGGGCGAGTCTGCCGCAGGAGCGGGCGGTGGCGCTCGTGGAGGTGCTGCGGCGGCTCGGCCTGCCGGTGGTCGAGGACGCCGTCTGGTCCTTCCTGCGGCCCGAGCTGGCGCCGCTGGCCGTGCTCGCGCCGGAGCGGACCGTGCTCGTGGACAGCCTCTCCAAGCGGCTCGCCCCCGGTCTGACCACGGGGTTCGCGGTCGTCCCCGCGGAGCTGCGCGAGGCGGTGGCGGGGTCGCTGCGCTCGGGCGGGTGGACGACGAGCGGCTTCGCGCTGGAGGCGGCGGTGCGCTGGATCGGGGACGGCACACTGGCCTCCGTCGAGGCGGCGAAGCGGGCCGACGCGGCGGCCCGGCAACTGCTGGCGCGCGAGGTGCTGGCGGGGCAGCGGCTGCGATCCGACCCGCGCTCGTACTCCCTGTGGTGGGAGCTGCCGACGGGCCTGCGGGCGGAGATCTTCGTCGCGGAGGCGGCGCGCGCCGGGATCTCGGTCACGCCCGCGGCGGCCTTCGCCGTCGACCCCCGGCGCTCACCGTCCGCCGTCCGGGTCGGGCTGGCCTCGCCGCCGCTGCCGGTGCTCGCTCGGGCGCTGGAGACGCTGGCGCGGATCGCGGGGGCGGGTGGGGGCGCGTCGCCGGGGGGGACGACGGACAGATGACAGCTGACAGATTTCGAAATCTGTCAGCTGTCATCTGTTATCCGTCGCCTGATATCTGTGCTTCCGCCGGGCTTCGTCTGTCAGGCGACGGCCGTCACTCGCCCGCCCCGTTCCGGCTCCCCCGGACCGCCGTGTCGGCCGCACCTCCGGCGCCGACCGCGCGCAGGCGGCTCGCGGCGGTGGCGGCGAGCTGGGGGGCGAGCCGGGCGACGTCACGGGAGCCGACCACCGCGATCAGGCTCGGCAGCAGCCAGCGGACCGGCTGCATCCCGCGCAGCCAGGCCTGCGCGTAGACGTGGGCGGACCGACGGGCGATCCCGGCGACGATCCGGTCCACGGCCGGCTCCAGCGGATACGTCTTGTTCGCCGGCCACGGCAGCCGGGAGCGCATCTGCTTCAGCACGGCGTCCTGGTCAGCCCCGCGCACCATGTCCGTGTCGGTCCAACTGAGGTACCCGACACCGACCTTGACCCCCTGGTAGGCCACCTCGGCGCGGATGGAGTGGGCGAAGGCCTCCACTCCGGACTTGCTGGCGCAGTACGCGCTCATCAGCGGCGCGGGCGTCAGCGCGGCGAGCGAGGCGATCTGGAGCAGGTACCCACGGCTCTCGGCGAGCGCCGGGAGGAAGGCCCGCGCGGTGGCCACGCTGCCCAGCAGGTTGACCTCGATGACCCGGCTGAACGCCCGGTGGTCGCTGTCGGCCAGCGGTCCACCGAGGGCGATCCCGGCGTTGGCGACGACGGTGTCGATCCGCCCGTAGTGCTCCTTGATCAGCCGGGCGGTGTCGCTGAGCGCGTCGAGGTCGGTGACGTCCACCTCCCAACTGGTCGCGGACGGGCCGCACTGCGTCGCGACGGCCTTCAGCTCCTCGGGCTCCAGCCCCAGCAAGGCCACCTGGGCCCCGCGCCGGGCGAGCTTGCGGGCCAGCGACGCACCGACGCCGCGCGCGGCCCCGGTGACGACGACGACCTGTGCGGACAACGGCGGGATGGCGTTCATGCGACGGCGGTCCTCTCGTCGGCGGAAGCAGAATCGGAAGCGGAGGCGGGGGCGGAAGCCGGGGCAGCGGCCTCGCCGGACGCGGCGGCCAGGTACCCGGAGGCCATCCGGTGGATCTCGGCCGCGACCTCCGCCGGGCGCTCCAGCGGCGACATGTGGCCGACCCCCGGCAGCAGCAACAGCCCCTGCGGATCCCGGAGTCCGGCGACGATCCGGTGGGCGTGTACCGGCGGGGTCAGCCGGTCTTCGGTGCCGACCACCACCGACGTGGGCGCGGTGAGCCGGGCGAGTCCCGCGTGGACGTCCAGCCGGTCGAGCACCGCGGCCCAGTTGGCGCGGACGGCGGTCGGGCAGGCCTGCACGATCCGGGCCGTCGCCTCGACCTGGCCGGCGGGCGAAGCCGGCCCCATGGTCGCGTACTTGAGCGCCGCCCGGCTGACCGGTGAGACCGGGCCGAGGGGCATCCGGGAGCGCAGCAGCTGACGGTGCAGGAAACGCCGCAGGCCCCGCGGGCGCACGGCCGGTGGCAGGACGGTGAGTTCGGCCACCAGCTCGCCGGGCCCGGTGGAGATCAGGACGGTCGCGGCGGTTCGCTCGGCGACTTCGGGACGGTCACCGGCCGCCATGATGGTCATCCCGCCCATGCTGTGCCCGGCCAGTACGGCCCGCTCCCCCGCCGGTACGGTCCGGGCGAGCACGGCGGACAGGTCCTCGGCCAGCGCCCGGGTCGAGTAGCGGGCCCGGCTCGGCGGGATCTCGCTGTGCCCGTGACCGCGCTGGTCGTAGGCCACCACCCGGTAACGGTCGGAGAGTTCGCGGATCACCGGGGCCCAGAAGGCGGTCGAGCAGGTCCAGCCGTGCGCGAGCACCACGGTGGGCGCGCCGGGCTGACCGTGCACCTCGGCGTGCAGCCGGATGCCGTCCGCCGAGCGGATGCTCAACTCCTCCACCGGGGCCGGCGGTTCGTACTTCTCAGGCAGGTGAACGCCACTCACGCGGAGACCTCCTGGACGGTGCGGGCGGCGGCGGGCGCGGCGCGCATGATCAGCTCGTACTCGCCGAGGTCCACCTTGCGGGTGGCCCTGCGGAACGAGGTGGTGGACCCCGGCCAGAGCACGGTGTTCTTGCCGCTCGGATCGAGGTACCAGCTGCGGCAGCCGCCGGTGGTCCAGACGGTGCGGTCCATCCGGTGCTGGAGTTCGAGGTTCCACTGCCGCTGGGCGCGTGCGGTCGGCTGCATCGCGGTGGCACCGATCGAGCCGAGCGTGGTCAACGCGTCGATCATGTAGTTCAGTTGGGACTCGATCATCAGGATCATCGAGCTGTTGCCGAGGCCGGTGTTGGGCCCGATCACGAAGAAGAGGTTCGGGAAGCCGTGCACGGTCGAGCCGCGCAGCGCCTCCATGCCGTCCTTCCACTCCTCCGCCAGGCTGGTGCCGTTGGCGCCGAACACCCGGGCACCGATGGGCATGTCGGTGACGTGGAAGCCGGTGCCGAAGACGATGGCGTCCACCTCGTGCTCGCTGCCGTCGGCCGCGACCAGCGTGGAGCCGCGCAGCTCACGCAGGCCGGAGGAGACGACCTCGGTGTTGGCCGCCGCGAGTGCCGGGTAGTAGGTGTTGCTGAGCAGGATGCGCTTGCAGCCGATCCGGTAGTCCGGGGTGAGCTTGGCGCGCAGCGCCGGGTCGGGGACGCCCTGGGCGATGTGGCGCTCGGCGAGCTGCTGGACCATGCGCAGGAGTCCCGGGCGGCGCACGAACGCGTCCACCTGGAGCTCGCGGAGGGCGAAGAGGGTGCCCCGGCGGATCTTCGCGGTGACCGGGAGGCGGCCGTGCAGCCACTTCTCCAGCTGGGTGATCTCGCGGTCGCGGCGCGGCAGGACCCAGGCCGGGGTGCGCTGGAAGACCGTCAGCTTGCCGACCTTCGGCTGGATCGACGGGACGATCTGGGCGGCGGAGGCGCCGGTGCCGACCATCGCGACGCGCTTGCCGGTCAGGTCGAAGTCGTGGTCCCAGCGGGAGGAGTGGAACACCTTGCCGGGGAAGCCGCTCAGCCCGGGCAGGTCGGGGATCTGCGGGTCGGCGAGCGGTCCGGCGGCGGAGACGATCGCGTCGGCGGTCCACCGGCCGGCCGCCGTGGTGATCTGCCAGCGGGTCTGCTCGCTGTCCCAACGCGCCTCCAGCACTTCGGCGTTGAAGCGCAGATGCGGACGGAGGCCGAAGACCGTGGCCACCTTCTCCAGGTAGGCGCGGATGTCCGACTGACCGGAGAAGCTGCGCGGCCAGTCGGGGTTGGGGGCGAAGGAGAAGGAGTAGAGGTGCGAGGGCACGTCGCAGGCGCAGCCGGGGTAGCTGTTGTCGCGCCAGGTGCCGCCGACGGAGTCCGCTCGCTCCAGGACCACGAAGTCGGTGATCCCGGCGCGGCGCAGCCGGACCGCGGCGCCGAGGCCGCCGAAGCCGGAGCCGATCACCGCCACCCGGACGTGCTGGACGGACTCCTGGGCGGCGGTGGTATCGGTCGCTGCGGACGCGCCGGAGCTGGGGCGCTTGCTACTGGATGCCATGCGGCAACCTCCTGAGGGTGGGGCGGTGATCTTCGCGCTCTTCCGGGACCGTCCGCCCCGGAGCCTCCCGGGGGCTCACCTCCGGGACCCTGCCAATCGCGCCAGTAATCACTGGCACGATTGGCAGGGTAACCCTTGCTGACACCGGATGGAAGAAGCGCGACGGCTCCGGTTCGGCGAGCCCTTCCGATGCGGCAAGCCCTCCGATCGGCGAGCCCTCCGATCGACGGGCCGACCGCCGCGGAGGGCCTTCCGAGCCCGGAGCGGCTTCGGAGCCGACGGTCCTATGCTGAACGCCGTGGACAAGGTCAGAGCTGCTGCGGACGACAGAAAACGCGAGTACCGGGTGGAGGAACTGGCCGAGGCCGCCGGCATCACCACTCGCACCCTGCGTTTCTACCGCGAACGCAAACTGCTCCAGCCGCCCCGCAAGGAGGGGCGCATCGCCTGGTACGGCGAGGAGCACCTGGCCCGGCTGCGGATGATCGGCGAACTGCTCGAACGCGGCCACACCCTGGGCGGCATCGCCGAGCTGATCGGCGCCGGGGAGAGCGGGCGGGACGTCGCCGACCTGATCGGGCTGGAGGCGGCAATCGTCGCGCCGTGGTCGGACGAGACCCCGGTGCGCCTGGACTGGGACGAGCTGAAGGCCGCCTTCGGCGACCAGCTGACCGAGGAGAACACCGCCGAGTCGATCGCCCAGGGCTACATCAGCGTCGAGGAGGACGGCATCGTCCACGTCAGCCGCCGGCTGATGGACGCCACCACCGAACTGGTGGCGGAGGGCGTGCCGCTCTCGGCGGTGCTGGAGGCGAGCCGGCGCACCCGGGAACACGTGGACGCCATCGCCGAGGTCTTCATCGAGGTGGTCAGCGAGCACCTGCTCAGCGCACTGGCCACCGACACCCCGCTCCCGGCCGGCGAGGCGGCCAGGCTCACCGAGCGCATCCTGCGGGTGCGGCCGCTGGCCCGTACGGTCGCGGACGCCCAGTTCACCCTCGCGATGGACCGGCGGGTGCGCGCCGAGTACGACGAACTGCTGCGCCAGCGACGGGAGAAGGGCTCCGAGGCGTAACCGGGTGGCCGGGCGGGCAGGGATTCCCGCGCCCTACCCGTACGTTGGAGGTGCCTCCGATGCCCCGACCGCTCAGCCGCCGTGCCGCCCTCGGCCTCGCCGCCGGACTCGTCCCCGGGCTCGCGCTCGCCGCGTGCGGGTCCGGCTCCCCCGGGACGGGCTCCGGTTCGGCAGGTTCGTCCGGCTCGGCAGGTGACTCCGGCGGCACCGGCGGCACCGGCGGCACCCGGACGGTCCGCCACGCGCGCGGCGAGAGCACCGTACCGGCGCGGGCGAGCCGGGTGGTGACCCTGGACACCGACGCGCTGGACTCGGTGGTCACCCTCGGTCTCAGCCCGGTCGGCGCCACCACCGTGACCGCCGGCGCGGCCTTCCCCGCGTACCTGCCCGCCGAGCGGCTGGCCGGGACGAAGCCGGTCGGGGCCATCGGCCAGCCCAGCCTGGAGACGATCGCGGCGCTGCGGCCCGACCTCATCCTGAGCAACCAGGTCCGCGACGACAAGCGGTATGACGAGCTGTCGAAGATCGCTCCGACCGTGCTCTCCAAGACCACCGGACCGGCCTGGAAGGAGAACGTCCGGCTGCACGCCGAGGCACTGGGCCGCCAGGCCGAGGCCGAGGCGGCGGACGCGGCCTACCGGACGAAGCTGCGGGACCTGGTCACCGCGCTCGGCGGGCCGGCCAAGGCGGCGGCCACCCGGGTCGAGCTGGCCCGCTTCCTGGCGGGCGCGCCGACCAGGCTCTACCTGAACGACACCTTCGTCGGCTCGCTGTTCAAGGACCTCGGGCTCGGCAGACCCGCCAACCAGGACAAGCCCGGCTTCTCGATGGAGATCAGCCCCGAGCAGGTGGACCAGGCGGCGGCCGACGTCATCTTCTACTCGGTGTACGGGGACGCGGCCAAGTCCGACCAGGGGAAGATCACCGACGGGGCGCTCTGGAAGAACCTCGACGCCGTTCGCAGTGGTCGGGTGTTCCGGGTGGACGACAACGTGTGGATGCTCGGCATCGGCTACACGGGGGCCGGGCTGGTCCTGGACGAGATCCGCAAGGACCTGGCGCCGACGGGCGGGTGACGGATGACGGGCGGCAGGCGCCAGCTGACAACCAACAACTAACAGATGACAGATGACAGATGACAGATGACAGATGATGAAATCTGTCATCTGAAAGCCGTCACCCGTCACCCGCCGGCTCGGGTCATCCCGTGCCCCCGCCGTACCGGCCCGGCCGCAGGCGCCCGGTGGAGGCGAGGAAGGCGACGAACCCACCGAGGACGATCCACCCCGGCCAGCCGGCCAGCGACATGGTGAGCGGGTCAAGTTCGGCACCCGGGTCGGCGAACTCCCGGACCATCGACACGCTCATGCTGCTCGTGAAGGTGTGCGCCAGCACCGCGGGGACCACGGACCCCGAGCGCAGCCTCAGCCAGGTGAAGACCGGCAGGACGAGCACACAGCTCACCGTCAGCGCCGGCACCGCCAGGTACCAGGGCCGTCCCGGGTACTGCCCTCCCATCAGCAGGGTCGGCAGGTGCCAGAGCGCGAAGGCCGTCCCGGTGAGCAGGTACGCCAGGACCAGCCGCGCCGTACCACCATCCGCACCGTCACCCGCAGCACCGCCCGTACCGCCGTTCACGCCGTCCGCACCCCGGCCGAGCCTCAGCAGCCGGGGGAAGAGGAAGCCCTGCCAGCCGATCTCCTCACCGAAGAACAGCGGCAACGAGAGCGCCATGCCGATCGCACCCTGGACCGCCCACGATCCGATCCGCCCCGGGTCCAGCGAGCCGAAACCGGCGAACGGGTAGCTGCCCACCAGCGCACCGAGCACCAACACCGCCGCCGTCAGCGCGCCGAGCACCCCGAGCGGCAGCAGGCAGGCCCGGACCGCACGAGTCCGGGGAAGGCGCAGCGCGAGCGCCTCCCGCACCCCTCCACCCCCTCCCGCGCGCTCGACGAAGCGGACCACGAACAGCGCCGCCAGCGCCGGAGCGAACATCGCGGCCCCGATGCAGAGTTGCTCCCGTACGCCGACCCCCTCCCGGGCGTCGGCCCGCTGGTAGCCGTCGGCGAGCAGCGGAGCCATGGCCGCCCACATCCCGAGGTAGGCGAGCACCAGGTAGACCAGCAGGCCGCGCCGCCGGACGGCGCTCTGCGTGGATCGTGTCAGTGGCTTCAGTGGCGTCATGCCGAGGACGCTACGGACCGGAGGGATCTCCCGAGAACCAAGTACGCTGCCGCTCAGGAGGGTTGTCGACTGCCGGTGGATGGTGGAGTTTTCTGGGTGTTCGGCGGCCTGTCGGACGTGCTACCCGCCGGGCGTACTGGTCGCTTTCCCTGCCGATGACGCACTCGCGGCTCGGGAGCGGTACAGTTCACCCACCTGACGGGCAGTCAGGCAGCGAGCAGCAGGGGCGACGGTGGTCCGCTCACCGTCACCCCTGCTGTGATGGCCCTGCCCGGCCCGTCTCAGCTGAGGGCCCGCTCATTTCCGAACCCGCCTGATCAGCAGATCAGTTGACGTTGACGGCCGTCCAGGCGGCGGCGACCGCGTTGTACTCCGCGCCACCCGAGCCGTACAGGTCGGCCGCCGCACTGAGGGTGCCCGCACGCGCACCCGCGTAGTCGGTGGTGGAGGTGAAGTAGGTGGTCAGCGCGCGGTACCAGATCTGCGCGGCCTTGTCCCGGCCGATGCCCGCGAGCGTGGAGTTGTCGTAGGTCGGGCTGTTGTAGTCGAACCCGTTGATGCTCTTCGCCCCGCTGCCCTCGGAGAGCAGGTAGAAGAAGTGGTTCGCCACCCCGGACGAGTAGTGCACGTCCAGGTTGCCGACGTTCGCGTCCCAGTAGTCCGCCGAGCCGCCGTCCCTGCTCGGCTGGTCCATGTAGCGCAGCGGGCTGCCGTCGCCGCGCAGGTTGATCAGCTCGCCGATCCAGTAGTTCGGCGGGTTGGAGGGCAGGTTGGCGTACCACTCGACCATCGTGCCCATGATGTCCGAGGTGGCCTCGTTGAGACCGCCGGACTCGCCCGCGTAGTTGAGGTTGGCGGTCGCCGCGGTGACGCCGTGGCTCATCTCGTGGCCGGCCACGTCGATCTCGGTGAGCGGCGCGGTGTTGTTGCTGCCGTCGCCGTACGACATGCAGAAGCAGCTGTCGTCCCAGAACGCGTTGACGTAGTTGGAGCCGTAGTGCACCCGGCTCAGGGCGCCGACGCCGTCGTTGCGGATACCGCTGCGACCGAAGGTGCTGTGGTAGAAGTCCCAGGTGGTCGCGGCCCCGAACTGGGCGTCCACGGCGGCGGATTCGCGGCTGTTGACGGTTCCGTCGCCGAACCTGTCGCTGGTGTTGGCGAACAGCGAGCCGGTTCCGTCGGTGCCGTTGTTCAGGTCGCTGGTGGACTGGTTGCCGCGGCTCGCGTCCTTGAGCGCGTAGGTCGAGCCGCTCTGGGTCGTGGTCAGCGGGACCTGGCCGACGAAGACGCCGTTGCCGGTGCCGGCGGCGGTCTCGATCGTCTCGTGCGAGGCCAGGACCCGGCCGTCGGCGGCGTCGGTGACCAGGATCTGGCGGCTCGGGGTACCGTCGGCGCGCCGGCCCTCGACCGTGGTGCGGTACGCCGGCCGCGGGTTGCCGTCGGTGGCCCAGACCACGAGTTCGGCCCGGTCGGCCTGGCCGACCTCGGTCAGTGGCGACGCGTCGGCGTCGGTGGTCGCCCCGAGGGTGGCCCTGACCGTCCCGGCGGCCTGCGCGGCCGCCCGGTCGGCGGCGATCCTCGGGGTCAGGCCCGGCAGCGCGATCCGGGCGGCGACCGCCTTGTCGACCGACTTCACCGAGCCGTCGGCCTTCTGGTGGACGACCAGGTCGCCGCCGATCACCGGCAGACCGGCGTAGGTGCGCTCGAAGCGCAGGTGGCGGGTGCCGTCCCGGTCCACCGCGGCGTCCTTGGCGACCAGCTTCTCCTGGTCGCCGAGCGCGAGCGCCTTGGCGAGCGGACCGGCCTGACCGGCCGCCAGCTTGAGCACGGCGGCGTGCTGCTGGGCGGCCTGGGCGACCCGGGCCTGCGACGTGTCGGCGGGGGCGGCTTGGGCGGCGGTGCTCACCTGGATCACACCGGTCAACAGGGCGGTGGCCGAGAGTACGGCGACGGCCGCGAGCTTACGGTTCACGTACGAGTCCTTCCGGGAAACCGCGTCCGGGCGCGGTCGTACCTCGTTCCGGGGGCCGGGTCGGCACCTGTGGGGAGGAACGGGCACTGACGTGCGGGAACCCCGCGCGGTCGAGCAGCTCGCCACCAAGGGGTGGGGGTGGGGGCTACCGCCGGGGGATGACCAGAAGCATGGCAATCGAGCAGGTTGATTGACAGGTCTGCTTCAGAAGTTGGCCAGGTCCCGCCACCGGGTAAAGAGCTTCCAATCGGCGGGCGAACCGGGGCAATCCACCACATCCCACCGGGGGTTCAGGCCCGAGCGACGACCGACCGCCTGCGCCTACGGGCATCCGTCCGCCCGGTGCCGGATCGGCGCCCGGTGCCGGCCGGCCGTCGATCGACTTTTACATGTGTGTAGAAGACTCCATACGGTTCCTTGACACCCGGGTGGCGAGGTTTCGCCACCCGCGCCCTCTTGTTCACCCGGGAGGCGCCTGCTAGCCGGTCCCCCCGCGCGCCCGCCGCCGCGGGCCGGTCACTGGAGCCGCCACTCCTGGGCGGTGTTGCCAGGGGTGCAGGCGACCATGCTGACCGCGCTGCCGGGGCCGTTGTTGGTCATGCAGCTCTGGTTCTGGTAGTCGCCGAGCGTGTACGAGTCGGACGAACTCCCGGTGTGGACCGTCCAGTTGGTGAGGAAGCTGAACCCGCCGTTCAGGACGACCTTCCCGTCCATCGTCTGGACCATCGTCGGGCCGCCGTTGTTGCAGGCGTTGAAGAGGATCCAGGAACCGGGGTTGGTGGAACGCACCCAGCCGTACTGCGCGTGCCCCCCGACCACGATCGGGTTGTCGCCGTTCAGGTTGTCGTCGCGCATCCCGATGGTGCGGCCGTCCTTCACACTGACGATGGTGCTCCAGCTGCTGCCGCCGCAGGAGGCGGGCCGGCCCGGGCTCTGCGGGGCGCTGGTGGTGCCGCCGCCGGTGGTGGTCTGGGCGGGGGGCTGCGGGTTCTGGTTGGCGGGCGGGTTGGGCGGGTTGCCGCCACCGGGCTGGTTCGCCTGTCCGCCCGACGACCCGGCGGCGGCGGTGCCCGCGCCACCGGTCTTGTTGCCGCCGGAGCCACCGGAACCGCCGGAGCCGGCGCTTCCGCCACTTCCACCGCCACTGCCCTGGCCGGCCGCCGGGACCGGCGCCTGTGACTGGCTCTGGGCGGTGCCGGGCGTCGGCTGGTCGGGGCCGGGGGTGGCCGACGGCGTGTCGGTCGGGGTCGGGGCAGCGGGTGGGGTGGTGGTCGCGGGCGCCGAGGTGGCGGCGCCCGGGTTCACGGGCGCGGTGACCACCACGGTCGGCTGGGCGGCGGGTGGCAGGACCCCGTCGGAGCCGCCGGATCCGCGGTCGATCAGCAGGACGGTCGCCGTGCCCATCGAGATGACGACGGGGATGACGATGGGCACCAGCAGGGTGCGCCGTGGCCGCCGACGGCCGGGCTCGGTCCGCGCCTGCGGCTCCACCTCCACCTTCGCGACCTCGTCCGGGGCCGGGGCACCACCCGTGGCGGGCACCACCACGGCCCCGCCCTCGGCGGACGCCTCCGCGGCCTCGCCGCCCTCGGCAGGACCCGCCGCCGTGTTCTCGGCCGCCGCCACCACGGCCGCGGCGCCCGCGGCCGCCTCACCCGCACCGGCCCGGAGCGGGATCGTCCGGCTGTCGGCCGCGCCGGCCTTCCCGGCCGTCGGCCCGTCTCTCCCGGCGTCCTCCGCCGCGGACGCGGCGAGCGCGGCGCGGGCCGCCGCGGCCATCTCGGCGGCGTCCGCGTACCGTTCCTCGGGCTTCTTGGCGAGCGCCCGGGCGACCAGTGCCCGCACCGGAGCCGGGAAGGTGTCCGGCAGCTCCGGCACGGGCTGGTTGACGTGCTTGAGCGCGATCTGGAGCGGACCGTCGCCGGAGTAGGGCGGTTCGCCGACCAGCAGTTCGTAGCAGACCACGCCGATCGAGTAGAGGTCGGTGGCCGGCCCGAGGCTCGCGCCCTCGGCCTGTTCGGGGGACATGTAGAGCGCGGTGCCGATGATCGCGAACGGGGCGGTGAGCTTGGTGCTGGCGACCGCCCGGGCGATGCCGAAGTCGGTGATGGCCACCCGGCCGTCGGTGCGCACCATCAGGTTGGACGGCTTGACGTCCCGGTGCACGATCTCCCGCTGGTGGGCGGCGTGCAGCGCGTCCAGGGCGCCGGCCGCCAGGTCGAGGGTGCGCTCGACGGTCATCGGGCCGGTGTCCCTGAGCACCCGGTCCAGCGGACTGCCGTCGATCATCTCCATGACGATGTAGGCGCAGCGCTCCTCGCCGTCCCCGCCGCTCTCCCCGTAGTCGTGGACGTGTACGACGCCGGGGTGGTCGATCGCGGCGACCAGCTGGGCCTCACGGCGGAAGCGCTGGGCGGAGGTGTCGTCCTCCAGCAGCTCCGAGCGCATGATCTTGACCGCGACCTGCCGCGCCAGCACGGTGTCCTCGGCCTTCCAGACCGATCCCATCGCGCCGCCGCCGATCTTCTCGACCAGCTCGTACCGCCCGCCGAGCACGGTGCCCGCGCCGCTCATACCCCTGCTCCCCCGTGTGTCGTGACCCGCCCCGACGGGTCATCGGCACACAGTGTGCCAGAGCGTGTCACGACCTCAGCAGTCCAGGTCCGAAAAGGAATTGGGCACGAATTGTCAGACGTCGAGGAAGTATCGGGCATGCTCCGAAACTTCTCGGACGGCCGCGACGACCGCCCGGGGCCGGTCCACCTGGATGGCGTGACCGGCGCCGTGGACCGTGCCGTGCGTTCCCCGGACGGCGTTCCTCGCGACGCACGCCTGCACGGCGGTCCACCGGACGCGCATCGTCCGGGGCAGCCCCTCGGTCGCGCTCAGGACCGCCAGCGGCATCTCGGGCGGCCGCGCGAGGGATCGGCGGCGCCGGATCCCGGGCCCGGCGAGGGCCGTCATCCGCTGTTCGGCGAGGACGGCCCACCGCTGGTGCGGGTGCGCGATCACGGCCGCCTCCGCCAGGTCGAGCGGCTCCGCCGGTCCTGGTGCTGCCGGCGCCGACCCGGCCCGGTACAGCCACAGCCGGTTCAGCACGGCCTCGGCGACCCGGATGGACTGCGGCTGGAACTCCTCGTGTGCCGGATCCACCAGCACCAGCCCGGCCACCAGGTCCGGCCGCTGCCAGGCGAGGAGTTGGGCCGGCTGGGCACCCCAGCTGTGCCCGACCAGGAGCGCCGGTCCCGCGTCCAGGTGTCGCACCAGGGCGGCCAGGTCGGCGACCTGGCCGTCCGGCGTCGGGCCGGCACCGCGCCCGGGGCCGGACTCGGGATCGCTGGCGCCCAACCCGGCCCGGTCGTACGCCACGACCCTTCCGTGCCGGGCGAGTTCGGGCAGTACGGCGGACCAGATGAGCGCCGTGGTGCCGCAGCCCGCGATCAGCACCACCGGTGCGACGCCACCCCGGCCGGCCTCCACCCAGCGCAACGCCCGTCCGCCGCGGTCCAGTTCACCGGTCCGCACACCGCCGGGCAGGTGCTCGCCCAGCGCCCGGGCCATGACCTCCTGGACTCCCCGCAGATCAGGTCCGGCCGGTGCGCCCCGCCTGCTCTGCCTGGTACTCATGCGTGATCCCCCCTGGATCCCCGTCCGGCCCCGCTCTCCCGGGCCCGGTTCCGAACAGACTGCCATCAGCCGACCGGATTTGCCGGATGGCCGGATGGCCGGCCGGGAGTCGGTTCTCAGACCGGCAGGGCCTGCCGCAGCACCCCGAGCAGCGCCGCCCAGTGCCGCTCGTCGGCCGCCGCGTCGTAGCGGGTGGTGTCGGCCTGGGTGTAGCCGTGCGGGGCACCGGCGTAGACCTCCGCGCGGTACCGGACGCCGGCCGCGGTCAGGGCCGCGGCGAGCCGGTCGATCTGCTCGGGCGGCAGCGCGGGGTCCTGGTCGGCGTGGCCGAAGTACAGCTCGGCGGTGATCCGTTCGGCGCCCAGGTGCGGGCTGTCCGGGGTGTCGGTGGCGAGGCTGCCGCCGTGGAACCCGGCGGCGACGGCGATCCGGTCCGGATGGCTGGCGGCCGTACGCAGAGCCAGCAGTGCCCCGCGGCAGTAGCCGGTCAGGCCGACCGGGCCGTCCTGGACCAGCGGGGAGTCGGCGAGCCAGCGCAGGTAGGCGTCGGCGTCGCGAGTGGTCGCCTCCGGGGTGAGGGTGGCGAGCAGCGGGCCGATTCTGGCGAAGAGCCCGCTGTCCTGCTCCAGGTCGACGAGCTCCGGCAGTTCGACGACCGGCGCGCGGCCGCTCCGGTAGAAGGCGTTCGGGACGAGCACGGTGTACCCGGCTTCCGCGAGCCGGTCGGCCATCCGCTCCAGATGCGGCCGGAGCCCGAAGGCGTCCGTGTAGAGGATGACGGCCGGGTGGGCCCGGCCGTCGTCGGGGTGGGCGAGGTAGGCGTCGGCGGTGCCGTCCGCCGTCGGGATGTCCACGAGGGTTCCGCGCACGGGCATGAGGAGCACTCCTTTCGGTCCGTCCGGCAGCGTATCCGCTGGGCCCGCGGCCGGACACCACAGTTCACCACCGCCCGGCACCGCCCGCCCGACCGGGCGCCGTTCCCCGCAGTGCGCCCACGAGGGAACGCCCGGGCCGTACCGCCGCGTTGAGCGGGCATGGGGTTGATCGTGGGTGTGGCGGCGGCGGTCGTGGTGGTGCTGGGGCTGGTGCTGCTCGCGGCGTGGCAGGTCCTGGACGAGTCCTCCTCGCGGCCTCGGCAGCGCGGACCGGGTGTGGGGATGGGCGCCGGCGGGCTGGAGGAGCTGCACGCGCTGTTCAGCCCGGGCAAGCAGGTGCAGGTCGAGCAGAAGCACGAGCAGCTGGTCCTGCGGGACGACGCGCAGGCCGGAGCGCTGCCGCACCTCGGCGTGGACCTGGACCGGGGCGTGGCCGTCCTGCGCGGCGGGGCCGCAGGACGGACGCCCGAGCCCGCACCGCACGACGGGAGCGGGACGGGGACGACCGGTCAGGCCCCTCTGGCGGCGGGGGTTCAGGCCTCCCAACTGCGGGAGCAGAGCACCAGCCGGTAGCCGTCCGGGTCGGATATCGTCACGCCGTACTCGTCCCAGTACGGGTTGTGGGACTCGGCCCGGGTGCCGCCCGCCTCCTCCAGCCGGGCGACCAGGGCGTCGTCCACCGGGGCCCCGAGGTAGACGACGAACAGGTCGTCCACCGTCGGGGTGGGATCCAGCGGCCGCTCCGGGTCGCGCGTGAGCTCGAAGTGCCAGCCGCCCCCGGACGGGCCGACCATCAGCAGGTCGTGCTTTCCGGACACCCTCTCGGCGCTGCGCCACAGCACGTCGAGGCCGAGGCCGCCGACGTAGAAGCGCTCGGCCGCCGCGAGGTCGCGCGAGGGGCGGGCGATCCGGACCCGCGTGGTGGAATCGATCATGCCGGCGACCATAGCCGATGCCACTGACATCGAACCACGCTGCGCGACGGGCCTGTGGACGGACCGTCAGAGCCGCCGCAGTCGCTCCTCGTCGGAGGTGCGCGGGCAGGTCAGGCAGGCGACGGCCGCGGGCCCGACAGCGTAGTGGAGGCAGCAGCCGAGCCGGGTGCGGGTGTGGTGGGCGCGCCCGTCGGGGGTGTGCAGGCGACGGAAGCCGGCGCCGCCGGGGAGCGGCGGGGTGCCGCCGGGCAGTACGGCCTCGGCGGCGGCGACGGAGGCCTCCTCCTCGCCCAGCATCCGGCCGAGGCACCAGAGGGCGGAGGCCAGGTCGTCCGTCACCATGCCCCAGAGCGCGCGGTCACGGCGCCGGGTCGGTCCGGCGAAAGCGGCGAGCACCGGTCCGAGGTGCCCGACCACGGCGGCCCGCAGCTCGGCGCGCAGTTCGTCGTCGCCGGGCAGGGTGACCGACCCGCGCGGGCGCAGGGCGAGTGCACCGGTGGGGGCGTGCAGCCAGAGGTCGGCGGGGCCGAGGACGGGGACCCGACGGGCGAGGTGCCAGGGACCGGCGATCAGCAGGCAGGCCGACCAGACGTAGTGGTGGAGCAGCCGGGAGGCGGTGACGTGCGGTCGCGGGGCGCGGCCGTGCTCGGCGGCGATACGGGCCTCCGCCCCGGCCAGGACGGCGGCCCGCGGCCGCCCGTCGGCGGCGAGTTCGGCTCCGGAGTACCAGTCGTCGGCGGCGCACGGATCGGGCTCGGCGGCGTCCAGCAGGCGCAGCTCCAGCACCGGGCAGAGCTCCAGCATCCGCCGGTAGTCGGCGGCGAGCGCCGAGGACACGGAGAGCCCGGCGGGCACAGCGGGCACAGCGGACACAGCGGGCACGGGGGTTGCGACGGGCGCGGCGGAGGGCACGGCGGGCATGGGCGTTCCGGGAACCACTGACACTCCCGTGATCGATTCTGCATGATCGATTAAGGTGAGGCTCACCTTACAACGCCTCGTATCACCCGGCGACCACACACGACCACACACCGCCCCGCCGGTCCGCCGGTTGCCGGTCGCCACCCACCGTCGACCACCCGCCGCCGCCCGTACACCCACCGTCCACCACCCCCGGCCGCCGCCGCCCCCTTCCCCCGCTCGTGGGAGAGTGGTAGGCAGCGAAGGGAGCGCGAACGTGCTGATGGACAAGGTGGCGGAGATACTCGCCGAGGCGTCGGCCCAGGCGGTGGAGCCGCGCTTCCGGGCGCTGGCCGCGGGCGAGGTGATGGAGAAGGCGCCCGGCGAGGTCGTGACGGTCGCCGACCGCGAGGCCGAGGCGATCATCGCCCGCCGGCTGCACGAGCTGCTGCCCGTACCGGTGGTCGGCGAGGAGGCGGTCTCCGCCGACCCGTCGCTCGCCCTGGCCCTCCACAACGAGCCCGCCGCCTGGCTGGTCGACCCGGTCGACGGCACCGCCAACTTCGTGGCCGGCCGTCCCGAGTACGCCGTGATGTGCTCCCTGGTCCGCTCCGGCCGGACCGTCGCCGCCTGGATCTGGCAGCCCGCCACCGCCACCACCTACTGCGCCGAACTGGGCTCGGGCGCCTGGCGCGACGGCGTGCGCCTGACCCGCCCGCCCGCGCCCAGGGACCTCGCGAAGCTGCGCGGCTCGGTGAAGAGCCGCTACCTCGACGCCGAGCACCGCCGCCGGCTCCAGGACAACATCGCGGCCTTCGGCGAGATCTCCCCCGGCCGGCACGCCGCCGGGATCGAGTACCCGGACGTCGTCGAGGGCCGCTCCGACTTCATCCTCTACTGGCGCACCCTGCCCTGGGACCATGCCCCCGGCTCCCTCCTGGTCACCGAGTCCGGCGGCGTCTCCGCCCGCCCGGACGGCACCCCCTACCGCCCGGAGGCCCCCGGCTGCGAGGACGGTCTGCTGGTCGCCGCCGACCCCGACACCTGGGAGCTCACCCGGTCGCTCCTCCTGAGCAACTGACCCCAGGCCCCG
This sequence comes from Kitasatospora sp. NPDC036993, assembly GCF_055607525.1. Taxonomy (NCBI): domain Bacteria; kingdom Bacillati; phylum Actinomycetota; class Actinomycetes; order Kitasatosporales; family Streptomycetaceae; genus Kitasatospora; species Kitasatospora sp. NPDC036993. The sequence continues at coordinate 281,614 of NZ_JBVJRP010000002.1, forward strand.
GCGCCGCCGCGCCGCCCGTCACCCCTTCGCCGCTCCGCCCACTGCTACCCCGCCCGCTCACCCGCCACCTTGCGACCGGCGCCCACCACCTCCCGCAGCAGCGCGCCGACCTCCCCCGCGGTCGTGTGCGGGTTCAGCAGCGTGAGCTTCAGCCGGACCCGGCCGGGGCCGTCACCCGGGAGTTCGGTGCGGCCGACCACCACCCGCCCGGTGCGCAGCAGCAGCCGGCGCAGCCGGCCGTTCAGCTCGTCCAGCGCCGCCTCGTCCGTCACACCCGCCGGCCGGTAGCGGAAGAGGACGGCGGTGAGCACGGGCTCGGTGTGGAGTTCGAGCGCCGGATCGGCGCGGACGGCGTCGGCGGCCGCCCGGGCGAGGTCGTGGCAGCTGTCGACCAGCCGGCCGAGCCCGTCCCGGCCGAGGGTGCGCAGGGTGACGGCGAGCTTGAAGGCGTCGGCACGCCGGGTGGTGCGCAGCGAGCGGCCCAGGAGGCTGGGGTAGCCGGCCTGCTCGTCGTCGACCGGGTTGAGGTACTCGGCGCGGCGGGCGAGCGAGACGTACGTCTCGGCGCGGCGCACCAGGAAGATCCCTGCGGCGGCCGGCTGCCAGCCGAGCTTGTGCCAGTCCAGGGAGACCGAGTCGGCGCGGGCGATGCCGTCGAGCAACGGGGCGAGCCGGTCGGAGAGCAGCGCCCCGCCGCCGTACGCGGCGTCCACGTGCAGCCAGGCGCCGTAGCGTCCGGCCAGGTCGGCGGCGGCGGTCAGCGGGTCGATGGCTCCGGTGTCGGTGGTGCCGGCGGTGGCGACCACCGCGATCGGGGTCCTTCCGGCCCAGCAGGCCTCGGCCATCGCCCGCTCCAGCTCGTCCTCCCGCATCCGCAGCCCGCGGTCGACCGGGACGGGGATGACGGCCCGCTCGCCGAGGCCGAGCAGGGCCGCGGAGCGCTGGACGGAGAAGTGCGCGGCCTCGGAGGCGATGATGCACGGCCGGACACCGGCCGGGATGCCGTCCAACTCCACGATGCCGTCGAGCTTCTGGTCGCGCGCCAGCATGAGCCCCATCAGGTTGGACTCGGTGCCGCCGGAGGTGAGGACGCCCGCTGAGCGCTCCGGGTCGTAGCCGACCAGTCCGGCGATCTCGGCGAGCAGCGCGCTCTCCAGGGCGGTGGCGGCGGGGGCCTGGTCCCAGGAGTCCTGGGAGGGGTTGAGGGCGCTGACCGCGAGGTCGGCCGCGGCGGCGACGGCGAGTGGCGGGCAGTGCAGGTGTGCGGCGCAGGCCGGGTCGGCGGGGTCGGCGGCACCGTAGGCGAGGAGTTCGGTGAGTCTGCCGAGTGCGCCGGGGCCCTCGCTGGTGGCGAGCGCTTCGTCGACCAGGGCGGCGATCTCGGCCGGGCTGCCCGCGGGCAGCGGTCCCGACCGCATGGCGGTGCCCGTCTCCAGGGCGTCGAGGACGGTGGCCAGCAGCGGTGCGAGCGCACCGGGCCCGGCGGCGCCGCCCGCCAGGGCGTCCGTCGCGACGCCGTCCCCGGGGAGCCCGACGGGGCCGGAGCCGGGCCCGCTCACCGGTGCCTCCGCCCCGCCGGCGCACCCGCCGAAGCCGCACCCCCAGGGGGGATCGCCGAGGCCGCCGCGATCGCCTCCGCCAGGCGCTCCAGCACCGCGGCCACCTGCTCGTCCGTGATGGTGAGCGGCGGGAGCAGCCGGAGCACCGCGTCGTGGCGGCCGCCGAGTTCGACGATCAGCCCCCGCGCCAGGCACGCCTCCCGGACCCGTACCGCGAACGCCGGGTCCGCGGGCCGGGCGCCGCACGCGTCGGGTTCGGCCGCCGGGTCGACCAGTTCGACCCCGAGCATCAGCCCGCGCCCGCGCACGTCGCCGATCGCGGGCAGCTCGGCCGCGAGGTCGCGCAGCCTGGCCGCCATCCGCTCGCCGACCACGGCGGCGCGCTCGACCAGTCCGTTCGCCGCGACGTGGCGCAGCGTCGCGGCTCCGGCGGCCATCGCGAGGGTGTTGCCGCGGAAGGTGCCGGTGTGGGCGCCGGGCCGCCAGCCGTCGTAGTCCTCGCGGTAGACGACGACCGCCAGCGGCAGGCTGCCGCCGATGGCCTTGGAGAGGACCATCGCGTCCGGGACGATGCCGCTGTGCTCGACGGCCCACATCGCGCCGGTGCGGCCGACTCCGGTCTGCACCTCGTCCACGATCAGCGGGATGCCGCGCTCGGCGGTGATCCGGCGCATCGCGCGCAGCCAGTCGTCGGGGGCGGGGACGACGCCGCCCTCGCCCTGGACGGCCTCCAGGATCATCGCGGCGGGCGCCACCACGCCGCCCGAGGGGTCGTCCAGCAGCCGCTCCACGTAGGTCGCGGCGAGGTCGGCGCCCGCCGCGCCGCCGACTCCGAACGGGCAGCGGTAGCCGTACGGGTAGGGCAGCCGGACGACTTCGCCGCCGCTCGGCAGCGGCTCCTTGACGGCGACGTTGCCGGTGAGGGCGAGGGCGCCGGCGGTCATGCCGTGGTAGGCGCCGGTGAAGGCGAGCGCGCCGGAGCGGCCGGTGGCGGTCTGCATCAGCTTGAGCGCGGCCTCGACGGCGTCCGTCCCGGCCGGTCCGCAGAAGTGCACCCGGGCGCGGGCGGCGAACTCCGCGGGCAGGCTCTCGAACAGCGCGCTGGTGAAGTCGTCCTTCTCCGCGGTGGCGAGGTCGAGCAGGTGCAGCGGGGCGCCGCTGTCGAGGGTGCGGCGGATCGCCTCCAGCACCACCGGGTGGTTGTGGCCGAGGGCGAGCGTGCCGGCTCCGGAGAGGCAGTCCAGGTAGCGCCGCCCGTCGGCGCCCTCGACGGTCATGCCGTGGGCGCGGACCGGGACGATCGGGAAGGAACGGGCGTACGTCCTGGCGGCGGACTCGCGGACGCGCTGACGGCGCAGGATGGCCTCGCCGGCGGCCGGGGCTCCGGAGGCGGCCTGGACGGGTACGGCAGCGGGTGACACGAGAAACCCCCAGGGGAAGTTAGGTTAGCCTAACTTTACTGCTCATGACCTGCCGGAATGCCTGCGGGGCACTCAGAACCACCCGAGCGAGTGAACCTCCCCCCGTTCCTCCAACGAGCGCCGCGGGGAAAGGTCACGGCTCGGGACCCGGAACGGTCGGGCCCCGGAACGGTCGGGCCCCGGAACGGTCGGGCCCCGGAACGGTCGGGACCCGGAACGGTCGGGACCCGACGGCCGCCGCCCTCCGCCCTCAGGCCCTGCCCCTCCACCGGTAGCAGAGCTCCGGCCGCCCGACGTTCCCGTACTGCGGCTCCCGCACCGCGCACCCGGTCTCCACCAGGTGCTCCAGGTAGCGCCGCGCGGTGATCCGCGAGACCCCGGCGGCGGTGCCCGCGGCCGCCGCCGACAGCCCGCCGGCCGCCTCCCGCAGCACCGAGGCGACGGTGTCCAGGGTGGGCGCGCACAGCCCCTTGGGCAGCGTGGTGCGCTCCGGCGTGCGGAGCAGGGCGAACGCCTGGTCGACCTCGTCCTGCCCGGTCGCCTCGCCGGTGCGCCCGAGGCTGTCGCGGTAGCGGGCGTAGCGCTCCAGGCGGTCGTGCAGGGCGGCCGCGCTGAACGGTTTCAGCAGGTACTGCACGACGCCGGCCGAGACCGCCTGCCGGACCATGGCGAGGTCGCGGGCCGAGGTCACCGCGATGACGTCGGTGCTGTGGCCGGCCGCGCGCAGCGTCCGGCAGAGCTGGAGCCCGTGGCCGTCCGGCAGGTAGAGGTCGAGCAGGGTGAGGTCGACGGGCGTCCCGGCGGCGCGGGCCCGGTCCAGGAAGCGCAGCGCGTCGGCGCAGCTGTGGACCGTCCCCGCGGCGCGGAAGCCGGGCTCGCGCCGGACGTAGAGGGTGTGCGCGGCGGCGGCCACCGGGTCATCCTCGACCACCAGGACGGAGATCTCCGCGCCGGCCCCGGCGGCCCTGTCGGCAGTGGCGGCGGCGTCGTTCACGCGAGGGCCCCTTCCCGATCCCGGCCGGTGGACCCGTCCGGCCGCCCGGCGGGATCCCCCGGGCTGCCGGCGGGCCCGGACGGACGGACGGCCAGCGGCAGCCGCACCGTGAGCACCGCCCCGCGCTCCCGCCCGACCGTGACGGTGCCACCGTTGCGCCGGGCGGTCTGGGCGACCAGCGCCAGCCCGAGCCCGTGCCCCCGGCCGTCCTGCTTGGTGCTCCAGCCGCGCCGGAACACGTCCTCGACCGCGCCGGGGGCGATCCCCGCACCGGTGTCGGCGACCCGCAGCAGCAGGCAGTCCCCCGCCGTGCCCGCCGCGTCGCCACCGCACTCCCGGCCACGGGCGATCCGCGCCGTGACGGTGACCTCCGGCGGATCGGGGCTCTCCGCCGCCCCCGCGATGGCGGCGTCCACGGCGTTGTCGATCAGGTTGCCCAGCACGGTGATCAGGTCCCGTGCGGAGAGCCCCGGCGGCAGCACCCCGTCATCGATCCGGCTGTCCTCGGTGAGGGCCAACTCCACGCCCCGTTCGGCGGCTTGGGCCGCCTTGCCGAGCAGCAGCGCGGCGAGCACCGGCTCGGACACCGCCGCGACCACCCGGTCGGTGAGCTGCTGGGCGAGCTCCAGCTCCGCGGTGGCGAACTCCACCGCCTCTTCGTGGCGGCCGAGTTCGATCAGCGAGACCACCGCGTGCAACCGGTTCGCGGCCTCGTGCGCCTGCGCGCCGAGCGCCTCGGTGAAGCCGCGCACCGAATCCAACTCTCCGCTCAGGGCCTGGAGTTCGGTGTGGTCCCGGAGGGTGACCACCCGGCCGAGACCGGCGCCGGTGCCGGTGCCGATCGGGGAGGTGTTGAGCACCACGACCCGTTCGACGGTGAGGTGCACCTCGTCCCGGACCGGCTCCTCCCTCAGGACGGCCGCCACCAGCGCCTCCGGCAGACCCAGCTCCGCCACCGACCGGCCGTCCAGGTCGCCTGCCAGGCCGAGCAGTTCACGGGCGGCGTCGTTGCACAGCACCACCCGGTGCGCGCGGTCCAGCAGGACCAGCCCCTCGCGCACCGCGTGCAGGGTGGCCTGGTGATACTCGTAGAGGTGGCTCAGCTCGTCCGGCCCCATCCCGTGGGTGTGCCGCCGCAGCCGGGAGTTGGCGAGGTAGGTGCCGACGCCGCCGACCGCGAGCGCGGCCACCGCCACCCCGACCAGAGCCAGCAGCGGACCGCTCAGCTGCGCGGATATCGAATCCACCGTGAGGCCCGCGCTGACCAGCGCGACCACCCGGTGCCGGTCGTCCCACACCGGGGTGACCACCCGCACGGACGGGCCCAGCGTGCCCGTGTACGTCTCCGCGTGGGTCTGCCCGGCGAGCGCCCGGTCGATGTGCCCGAGGTAGGCCCTGCCGATCTGGTCGGGCAGCGGGTGGGTCCAGCGCACGCCGCCGGTGTCCATGACCGTGATGAAGGAGACCCCGGTGTCGGCCCGCACCTGCTCGACGTACGGCTGGAGCAGCGCGGTCGGATCCGGACCGGTGACGGCGGTCCGCACGGACGGCGAGTCCGCGACGGCGTGGGCGACCGCGGTGACCTGGCGGCGGGCCGCGTCCTCGGTACGGTCGGCGGCGAACAGGTACGCGAGCACCGCGCCGCCCGCGACGACCGCGGCGACGATCACCACCTGGACGACGAACAGCTGCCCGGCCAGGCTGCGGACCGGCCGCCGGGGCCCACGGCCCTTCGGCCGATACGAGCCGCGGCGCGGGTCGGTGGGGGCGGTGCGCTCGGACATGCCTGCCAGTCTGCACCACGGCCCCGGTTGCCCCCGGGGCCAGTCCGACCCACACCGTTCGCGGGCCCGCCGCCCGGGCCACCCGTGCCGTTCATGAACTCTATGAACGCAAACGTGACCTCCGTCACCCGGGGAGCCCATAGTCGGAGCGGCCCATCCCCCGGGGCCGCCAGGACTGCACGGCAAGGGAGCCGCAGATGTCGATCGACGGAGCCGCCACGGCGGCGGAACCCAGACGCAAGGACCGCACCCACTACCTCTACCTCGCCGTGATCGCAGCGGTGGTCGCGGGTGTGGTGGTCGGTCTGGCCGCCCCCGGTTTCGCCGTGGAGCTGAAGCCGGTCGGCACGGGCTTCGTCAACCTGATCAAGATGATGATCAGCCCGGTGATCTTCTGCACCATCGTCCTGGGCATCGGTTCGGTGACCAAGGCCGCGAAGGTCGGCAAGGTCGGCGGCCTCGCCATCGGCTACTTCCTCGTCATGTCGACCGTCGCACTGGCCATCGGCATGGTGGTCGGCAACCTGCTGGAGCCCGGCGGCGGCCTGCACCTGACCGCCGCGCTCGCCAAGTCCGGTCACGCCCAGGCGGCGGCCGGCGGCGCCCAGTCGACCACCGACTTCCTGCTCGGGATGATCCCCGAGACCCTGTTCTCCGCCCTCACCCAGGGCAAGGTGCTCCAGACCCTGCTGGTCGCCCTGTTCACCGGTTTCGCGCTCCAGGCGATGGGCCGGGCCGGCGCGCCCGTGCTGCGCGGGATCGAGCACGTGCAGCGGCTGGTCTTCCGGATCATGTCGATGATCATGTGGGTCGCACCGGTCGGCGCCTTCGGGGCGATGGCCGCCGTGGTCGGGGCCACCGGCACCGCCGCGCTGAAGAGCCTGGCCGTCATCATGGTCGGCTTCTACGTGACCTGCGCGCTGTTCGTGGTCCTGGTGCTGGGCACGCTGCTGCGCCTGGTCGCCGGGGTCAACGTGTTCGCGCTGCTGAAGTACCTCGGCCGCGAGTTCCTGCTGATCCTCTCCACCTCCTCCTCCGAGAGCGCGCTGCCCCGCCTGATCGCCAAGATGGAGCACCTGGGCGTCAGCCGCCCGGTCGTCGGCATCACCGTGCCGACCGGCTACAGCTTCAACCTGGACGGCACCGCGATCTACCTGACCATGTCCTCGATCTTCATCTCCGAGGCGATGGACAAGCCGATGTCGGTCGGCGAGCAGCTCTCCCTGCTGGTCTTCATGGTGATCGCGAGCAAGGGCGCGGCCGGGGTCACCGGCGCCGGGCTGGCCACCCTCGCGGGCGGTCTCCAGTCGCACAAGCCCGCGCTGGTGGACGGGGTCGGCCTGATCGTCGGCATCGACCGCTTCATGTCGGAGGCCCGCGCGCTCACCAACTTCGCGGGCAACGCCGTCGCGACCGTACTGATCGGGCACTGGACCGGCGAGCTCGACGCCGAACGTGCCCGGCAGGTGCTGGCCGGCGGACTGCCCTTCGACGAGCGGACGCTGGTCGGCACCCACGGCACGCCCACCGGCCCCGCCGCGCCGGACGCCCCCTCTGCCGACTCCCCTGGGACCGTTCCCGCCCAGGGCGCCGCCCCCGCCGGAGTCTGAGCCCGGCAGCGACCCCCGAACTCCCCCGATCCGGCGCCTCCCAACCAACCCCCGGTAACGGCGCCGGATCGGGGGTCCTTGCTTTTCCGCTCGGCTTCCTTCGGCCCCCGGCCGGTCAACCCCCGGTCGGCCCTCGGTCGGCCGGCCCTCGGTCGGCCGGCCCGCGCGGCCGAGGCCCGTCACAGCTCCTGCGAGCCGCTGACCGCCCAGGCCACCCCGCCGACCGGGTCCTCCAGTGCGACGTGCAGATGGTGCAGCCCGGCCGACGGCTCCTGCCAGGTGAAGCAGCGCATCCGGGCGACGAGGGCGTTCACCTCGCCCCGGTCGGCCGTGTCCACCGTGTCCGCCTCGCCCTGACCGCCCGGTGCGCCCCGGCCATCCGGTGCGCCCCGGCCGTCCACTCCGTGCGACCCGGCCGCGCCGGCCATCGCGGCCAGTGCCCGCCACAGGCCCAGCCTCCCGTGCGCACAGCCCTGCGCCCGTCCCACCGCGGCGGCGCGCACCAGCGCCGGATAGGCGAGCGCGAACGGCAGGTACCCGCCGACCACCCTGCGGTCGCGGGCCAGCAGGGCCGCGGCCGCCGGAGCCCGGCCCCGGACACACACCGTCTGCGCCCACGGCGCCAGCGCGCCCAGTCCGGCCAGCGCCCGGGCGACCCGCGGCCCGTCCGGCCTGTCTCCCGGCTGCCCCGCCAAGGGCGGCAGCTCCACCTCGCCCAGACCCTCCCGGCTGGCCGGCAGGGTCAGCAGCGCGCTCCGCGCACCCCCGCCGGGCAGGTACTCACGCACCCTGGCCGCCTCGTCCCAGCCGGCCGCCTCCCACGGCTCCAGCCGCAGCGGCACTCCCTCCGGGTCGGGCTCGGCCCCGTACCCGAGGTCCTCGCCGAGCAGCGCCCTGGTGTGCGCGACCAGCCGTCGCACCGGAGCCGGGCCGAGCAGCGGGGCCAGCCGCAGCCAGGAGTGCCGGGTCGCCAGCACCTCCCAGAGCGGACCGGCGTCGTGGTCGGCCACCCCGGCGGCCGTCCCCGCGCCGCCGTCCCGGTCGAACAGCCGGACGGCCAGCTCGGGCGGCGCCGCGTAGGCGATCAGATGCCCGAGCGGTGCGGTCAGGGCGGCGGCGGCCTCCTCCCCCGCCTCCGCCACGGCTGCCGCCCGGCCCTGCCGGTAGGCGGCGAGCAGTTCGGGCCAGCGGCCGTCCTCGGCCAGGGCACGCAGGCGGCCGTCCTCGTACGTGATCACGATTCGCAGCGTACGGGCCCGGGCGGCGCATCAGCTGACTTGCCGTCAGCTCGGTGCGTCGGAGCGGCGGTCGCACCCGATGCCGCGCCCGGGGCTCCGCCGCCGAGCCCGGTCGCCCCGCTCGCACCCCCGTTCGTGGCCGTGCTCCCCCTCGCGTCCGCGCTCGCGTTCGCAGTCGCGCTCGCGTTCCCGCTGGAGGACGGCGCGCAGCCGGCCGTGGGCGCGGCGCCGGGTGACGGCCAGCGTGCTGCGGTGCAGCCCGAGCAGTTCGGCCGCCTCGTCGACGCTGTAGCCGTCGAGGTCGACCAGCACCACCACGCGGGCCTGCTTGTCGGTCAGGAAACCCAGCAGCCGCAGCACCTCCCAGCGCGCCTGCAACTCGACCATCCCGCCGGTCGGGGGGTCGAACGCCCCCCGGTCCCGCGCGGCGGCGTCGGCCACTTCCGGAATCTCCGACATCGGCACCCGGCGCCGCTCCCTGCGCCACTGGTCGCGCAGGATGTTCACCATCGTGGTGAACGCGTAGGCGTACGGCTGCGGATGGCCGAGGAAGCGCTCCGGCCGACGGGCGATCCGGAGGTACGCGTCATGGACGACGTCCCCGGCGGCGAGCGGACTGCCGGCCAGTGAGGCCGCCGCCTGCTGAAGCCTGGGCAGCAGATCCGTGAACACCCGGTTGAATTCGGCCTCCTGGTCGCCGTTCCCGCTCGGACCGAAGTCCTTTCCCCGTCCGCCGCCCGCACTCCGACCACTGCAATCCGCCATGCCGCTCTCCCCGGAAATCGGCACCCCGAACGCCCGGTCTGGCCTGGCCGCAAGGGATGTGACCTGACCGGACGAGTTGTGACACAGGTCACATCATAGTTCGTCGTCTCACCGTGCGCAGTCAATCGTACGCAACACGTCACCAGCGGTACGGGAGGCCGGACTTCACCTTCGCGCGGACGCCCCGGCGGCCCGGACGCGCCGCTCGACGAGAACCCTCGGCAAGGAGAACCACCATGCGAGGTTGCATCGCCAGGAAGATCACCACGTTCGGACTGGCCGCCGCGGCCGCCCTCGGCGTGCTCGGGGCCACCGCCCTGCCGGCCGCCGCGGCGACGGTCCGGCACCGGACCGTCACGCCCGGGTCCATCGAACCCTCGAACACCATCACGGCCGACGCCTACCGCTGCGTCATCACCGGCAACTACGGCTGGCGCTGGGAGGGATACTGCAACGTCTACTCCGGCCGCCTGCGCACCGTCACCTACTGTGCCGACGGCTCGCACACCACCGGCCTGTGGATCGGCGCACGACCGGAGGCCTGGGCGGTCTGGGGCAAGTGCCCCGGGTCCAGCTGGACGAAGATCGTCTTCCAGTGGCACAGCTGAGCCATCGATCCCTCGGCCGAAGCCCGACCGGACCCAGCCGGACCGGACCGGCCCCCGACCGAAGCCCGGCCGAAGCCTCGGGCAGGCCGGACCGGCGGGTGACGGGCGGCTGGTGACGGGCGAACGGCCGACAGATAACAGATGACAGATTTCGAAATCTGTCATCTGTTATCTGTCATCTGAAACCTGTCGGCTGAACTCCGTCCGCCACCTCCGCCTGCCGACTCAGCCCACCGACGAGACCTCCGCAAGCAGCCGGGCGGCGTGCACCCGGCCCGCGTGCTCGACCAGCTTGATCAGCACCTCCTTGCCCGAGGCCCGCCGACGCGCGTCGCACAGGAGCACGGGAGTGCCGGCGTCCAGGTCCAGCGCGCGGGCGACCTCCTCCGGGCCGAAGTCCCTCGTTCCGGCGAACCGGTTCACCGCGACCACGAACGGAATGCCCCGGTGCTCGAAGAAGTCGACGGCCGGAAAGCAGTCGGTCAGCCGGCGGGTGTCCGCGAGCACCACCGCACCGAGCGCCCCCTGGGCCAGCTCGTCCCAGAGGAACCAGAACCGGTCCTGCCCCGGGGTGCCGAACAGGTAGACCGCCAGGCCGTCTCGGATGGTGATCCGGCCGAAGTCCATCGCCACCGTGGTGGTGGACTTGCGCTCCACGCCGTCCAGGTCGTCCACCCCGCGCCCGGCCTCGGTCAGCCGCTCCTCGGTGCGCAGCGGGCGGATCTCGCTGACCGCGCCCACCAGCGTCGTCTTGCCGACTCCGAAGCCGCCCGCCACCAGGATCTTGAGCGCGAGCACGGTGCCGTCGGGGTCCTCGGGCCCCGCGAGGTCGAACGGATCCGGCCGGCGGCGCGGATCGGACGGACCGGACGGGCCGAACCGGTCGGTCGGATCGAACCGCTCGGACGAGTCGGACGAGTCGGACGGGTGGTCAGAGTGCACGGAGTCCACGGATGACCTCCTGGAGGATGCGCTCGTCGGGGAGCAGGGCGGGCGGAACGGGACGGCGGACCCGGATGAGCCCGGCCGTCAGCAGGTCACCGAGCAGCACCCGCACGACGCCCACCGGAAGGTCGAGGTCGGCGGCCAGCTCGGCCACGGACAACGGAGTGGCCCGGCACAGCGCGAGGATCCGCGCCTGCTCCGGGCCGACCGGCGGCTCGGGCGCTGCCGGACCGAACGCCGGACCGAACGCCGGGTCGGGCGGCTCGGTGATCACCAGAGCGATCAGGTCGAACTGCTGCTCCCCGGTGCCGGTACGCCCCCGGGTCATCGCGTACGGACGGACCAGCGGCCCGGCCTCCTCGTCGTACCAGCGGGCCCGGTGGGCCGCGGCCAGCGGGTTGCGGGGGTGACCGTCGGGTTCGGCCCTCGGATGCTCCGGATGTCGCCCCCGGTGCGGGTGGGGCACCGGACTCACCGGCCGCCCACCGCCCGCGGCGGGGCGCTCAGGTGCTCCCCGACCCGGCGGACCAGTCTGGCCATCTCGTAGGCGACCAGACCGAGGTCGGCCCGGGCGGTGGCGAACACGGCGAGGCAGGTGCCCTCCCCGGCCGCCGCGACCAGCAGGTAGCCGCCCTCCAACTCGACCATGGTCTGGCGGACTTCGCCCGCACCGAAGTGCCGACCGGCGCCCTTGGCGAGGCTGTGGAAGCCGGAGGCGATGGCGGCCAGGTGCTCGCCGTCCTCGCGCGCCAGGCCCGCCGAGGTGCCCATGGCCAGGCCGTCGGCGGAGAGCATGACGGCGAAGCGGAGTTCGGGGGCGCGCTGGACCAGCTCGTCGAGGAGCCAGTTCAGCTCCCCCGCGCGGTGGGTGGTGGCGATCACGGACGGTCTCCTTCGGGTCGGGACGAGGGTCGGGGGTGGCGCGACCGCGGCGACTGCGGAGGGTCGGCGGGCTGCCCGTCCCGCCGACCCTCCGGGGACAGGCCGCGCGCCCACCCGTTCTGGAAGGCCGCCATCGCCGCCCGGGCCGCCTCGGGACTGCGGCCCGCGGGCCCGCAGCCGTCGCGGTAGCCGTCACCGGAGCCGGACTCGGCGGCGACATCGGAGGCGGAGGGCGCGGCGGAGGCGGCGGCCGTGCGACGGCCGTACGGGGCCGGGCGGGTCGGAGCCTCGCGCAGCTGCGGCGCGAGGCTCGCCTGGCGGGTCCGGCGCGGCAACTCCTCGGGGCCCTGGTCGACCCGGTGACCGCCCGAGGGCGGTCCGGATTCCGGCTCAGGGCACGGTCCCGTACGGCTCGGCTCCGCACCGTACGGATGCGGCGGCCCGGCCTGCGGACGGGTTTCCGCACCCGCACCCTCGTCCGCACCCTCGTCCGCAGCCGGACCGGCCACCCGGGGCCCTGAGGCCCGGAAGGGGGTGCGGCGCAACGGTCCGGGGTCGGCGCCCCGGACGCCGAACGCCAGCAGCGCCCCGCCCTCCGACGGCGGCCCACCCGCTGCCGGAAGCCCGTCGTTCCCCCCGCCCCGCGGGGGCTCCCGGTGCCACGGGCCGCCGACCGGGACACCCGTCGGATCGCCGGTCGGATCGCCGCTCCGGTCGTCCCCCGCACCGCCCGTCGGGTCGTCCACCCGGCCGGGCTCCGGCGCGAACTCCCGTTCCGGAGCGCCCTGCTGAGCCCACCCGCCGACCACCGGATCCACCGGCCCCGCCCCGACCGCCGATCCCGACCCGAGCGCCCTGCCGCCCGAAGTCGCCACTGGCCCCACCGGTTCGAAGCCGTACCGCTCGTCCTCCGTCCCCACCTCCGCCGTCTCCTCGGCCAGCAGCGTGGTGGGCAGCAGGACGACGGCGGTGGTGCCTCCGTACGCGGAGGTCACCAGGGAGACCTTGACGTCCTGCCGCCGGGCGAGCCGGCTGACCACGAACAGGCCGAGCCGGTCGCTGTCGAAGAGGTCGCTCTGCTCGGCGGCGGCGATCCGGCGGTTGGCCGAGGCCAGGACCTCAGGGCCCATGCCGAGGCCACGGTCCTCGATCTCCAACGCGAAGCCGTTGCCGACCCGCTCACCCCGGATGTGCACCCGGGTGTGCGGCGGGGAGAAGCCGGTGGCGTTCTCGACCAGTTCGGCCACCAGGTGGGTGAGGTCCGCGACGGCGTGGCCGGCCACGGCGGCGCGCGGCAGCGGATGCACCTCGACCCGGGCGTACTCCTCGACCTCCGAGACGGCCGCGCGCACCACGTCCACCAGCGGGACGGGCCGGCGCCAGCCCCGGCCGGGGGCGGCCCCGGAGAGGATGATCAGGCCCTCGGCGTGGCGGCGCATCCGGGTGGTGAGGTGGTCGAGGCGGAACAGGTCCGCCAGCTCGGACGGGTCCTCGGTGCGGCGTTCCATCGCGTCCAGCAGGGTGAGCTGGCGGTGCACCAGGACCTGGCTGCGGCGCGCGAGGTTGACGAACACCCCGGAGACCCCGGAGAGCACCTCGGCCCGTTCGACCGCCGCCGTGACGGCCGCCCGCTGGACAGTGCCGAGCGCCCGGTGCACCTGGCCGATCTCGTCGCCCCGCTCCACCGGCCGGGGCACCTCGACCTCGATGTCCACCTCCTCCCCCGCGCGCAACTTCCGCATGGTCGCCGGGAGTTTGCGCCCGGCCAGCTCAAGTGCCGAGTTCCGCAGGCCGATCAGCTCGGTGACCAGACCGCGCCCGATCTGCACCGAGATCACCAGCGAGGCGATCACCCCGGCCAGCCCCAGCAGCACGGCCATCCCGGACGGGGTGAACAGGCCCAGGGGGTAAGGGTCCTGGCGCTCGGCGGCGATTCGTCCAGCCTGGTCCTCGACGGCCCTCAGGGCACCGGCCACGTTGCCCGCGACCATCGCCCAGCGGTCCGCCGGCACCGCCGCGACGGCGGCCCGGCCGTCGGCGGCCGCCCGGACCCTGTCCTCGTACCCGGCCAGCTCGCGGTGGTCCTGGCCACCGGTGACGGCGAGCAGCGCCTCCCGCTCGGCGGGGCGCAGGTCGGCGGCGGAGCCCAGCTCGAACGCGCGCCGGGCGAAGGCCGCGCCGGAGAACTCCCGCAGCTGGTCGTCACCGAGCGCACCGGACAGCTGGGCGGAGCGCAGCAGCGCGTCCTCACGGGCGAGCAGTTCCCTGGACCGGGCCGGCTCCAGCAGCACCCGCGCGTCGGCGGCCATCTGCCGCTCCTGGAACGGTGCCACGGCGCCGGCGGCGGCGAGCGCCCGGTCCACCGCCTCGCCGTACGCGGCGTACGCCTCGGGCCAGCCGACGCTCCTGTCCAGGACCCGGCTCCGCAGCACGGGCAGGGCGGCGAGCGAGCTGCCGAGGGCGTCCAGCCGGGTGGCCGCGTCACCGCCCAGGCCCTGGGCGTCCGCACGGTTGTAACCCTGGCCGGGGTGGCGGGCGTCCGGGAACAGCGGGGTGAACGCCCGGTCGGTGGCCGTCGCCGCCTCGCGCAGGGCGCTCTCCCGGGCGGCGGTGGGGGCGGCCGCCGGGGCGGCCAGCAGCTGACCGGCGGCGGTGCGTTCGGCTTGCAGCCCGGCGACCGTCTCCGCGACCGGCGTGAGCACCGTGCGCTGGGCGTCGCGCTGGCGCAGCAGGTCCCAGACGCCCTGGGCGGTGGTGACGGTGGCGAACCCCCACAGGGCGATGACGGAGACGACCGGGACCATCAGCAGGGCGATGATCCGGGCGCGGACGGTCCGGGGGCGCAGCCCGCGCAGCCACGGTCCTGGGCGCGGCGGACGGGCAGGCGGCCCGGCATGGGCACCCCGGCGGGCACCGGGGGCGGTGCCGCGGTCTTCTCGCATGAGCTGAGGAGCCTTTCGAGCGGGAGGGCGTCGACGGGAACGCGGGGGAGGAACACGGGGACGGGAACGCGGGGACGGGAACGCGGTTGCGGGCGCGGGAGCGTGCGCCGGGAGGCGGTGCTCAAGCCGCGCGGTCGCGCCGCCCGGTGTCGTGGCGCCCGACACCGCGGTGCCCGGCCTCGCGCTGCCCGGCCTCGGCCTCGGTCGGGGTGCGCTCGGGGCGGGCCGGATCGGCGCCCGGGGCCTCGGCGGAGAACTCCTCGACGACCGGCTCGCCCGCCTCCCGGTAGCCGGCCCGCTCCTGGGCGGTCGGCGAGAGCGCCACGAAGGCCGAGGCGAGGAAGAGGAACGAGCCGAGGCCGACGGCGAGCGGGAAGACGAACTCCATCGGGCTGGCCCCGTCGAGCCCCGCCCTGGTCGGGTCCAGCCGGACGTGCACGGCGGCCATGCCGGTGTAGTGCATGCAGCTGACGGCGAGGCCCATGGCCATCGCGGCGGCCGCGGCCGCGTACACGTTGCGGATGGTGACGGCGGCCCAGAGCGCGGCGGTGGCGGCACCGACCGCGACCAGCACGGACAGCGCGACCGTCCCTGCGTCGTAGTGCAGGCCCCCGTGCATCCGTACGGCGGCCATCCCCAGGTAGTGCATCGCGGCCACGCCGAGGCCGGTGGTGACTCCGCCGGACAGCAGGGAGAGGCCGCGGTGCCGGCCGTGGCAGACCACGGTCAGGCCGAGTCCGGTGACCAGGACGGCGACCGCGAGGCTGAGGACGGTCAGCGGGACGGTGTAGCGCAGCTCGGTGCCGTCGACGGTGAAGCCGAACATGGCCACGAAGTGCATGGTCCAGATGCCGGAGCCGATCGCGGCGGCGGCCGTGATCAGCCAGTTCCGCCGGGCCGGGCCGCTCGCGGCCATGGCGCGCAGCGTGCAGCGCAGCCCGAGGGCGGCTCCGGCGCAGGCCATCAGGTACGAGAGGACGGGGGTCAGCCAGCCCAGGCTGAGATGGTTGAGGGTGCCCATGGGACCTCCGGTCGACCGGTCGGGCCCGGGGCGGTACGCGATGCGCCCGGGCTCCCCTCACCGGGCGGACTGCATACGAAGGGCATATGCCAACCGCATGTGCGCTTCCGGCCTGGGGTGCGTGGGACGCTACCGAGGGGCCGGAATCAGCCAAAGAAAGATCTGAAAAGCTGCCCGCAGAGCGAGGGCGTTGTGTTCGAATGTCCCGGTCCTGTGCCCAGTGGGCGATGGACGGCGGCGCACCGGCGAACAAATGACAGCCGACAGATAACAGCGCACAGATAACAGCGCACAGATAACAGAATCTGAAATCTGTCATCCGTCCGCTGAACTCTGTCCGCTCTCAGCAGTCCGCCGTCAGCCGTCAGCCGTCAGCCGCCGACTGTCAGCCGCCCGCCGTCACCCGGATCCGCATCGGGCTCGCCGCCCGCAGCGTGATCCCCTGGGCGAGCGCCACCCGCTGGTCGACCGCCTCGATCTCGAAGTCCCGCAGCAGCACCCCCAGCGCCAGCACCGCCTCCAGCATCGAGAAGTGCTGCCCGATGCAGGCCCGCGGCCCGCCGCCGAACGGGAACCAGGCGTAGCGGTGCCTGGCCTTCTCCGCCTCCGGCAGGAAGCGGTCGGGGTCGAAGCGCTCCGGGTCCGCCCAGTGGTCCGGGTGCCGGTGGGTGACCAGCGGCGCGACCACGACCTGCGCCCCCGCCGGGATCACGTACCCGCCGATGACGGTCTCCGCGACCGCCCGCCGCCCGCCCAGCGCCGCCGCCGGGTAGAGCCGCATCGCCTCCTTCAGCACCCGGGTGATGTACGGCAGCGCGTCCAGGTCCGCCGCCGTGGGCACCCGCCCGGCCAGGACGGTCCGCGCCTCCTCCCTGGCGAGCCTCCGCTGCTCGGGGTGCTTGGCCAGCAGGTGCAGCGCGAAGGCCAGCGCGGTGGCCGTGGTCTCGTGTCCCGCGAGCAGGAACACCAGGACCTGGTCGCGGAGTTCGTCCGGGTCCAGCCGGTCGCCGTGCTCGTCGCGGGCCCGCCCGAGCAGGGTCAGCAGGTCGTCCGCGGCCTCGTCGCCACCGTCACGTGCGGCCCGTTCGGCGATGATCCGGTCGCAGACCTCGTACAGCGCCCGCCGAGCCTCCGCACCGCGCCGGTTGGACGGGGTCGGCCAGGTGCGCGGGAGCCGTATCGGCGCGTAGCCACGCTCCTTCACGTACTCGCCGAGCACCGGGAAGCTTCGGTGCACCACCGCCACCGCCTCCTCCACGTCGGTGCCGAAGAGGACGCGCGCGACCGTCCGCAGCGCGAACCTGGACGTCTCCTCCGCCGCGTCCACCACCCCGCCGGGCACCGCCCGCCAGCGCTCGGCGAGCGACTGCGCCTCCCGGGCGATCGCGTCCGCGTAGCCGTCCACCCTGCGCCGGGTGAACAGCGGCTGGACCAGCCGGCGCTGGCGCTGGTATTCCGCGTCCTGGCTGGTCAGCAGGCCGTTGCCGACGTTGGTCCGCAGCTCGTCGTAGAAGGCGTCCTCCTTGCGGAAGTTGGCCGCCTCGCCGGCCAGCACCTGGTGGACACCCTCCGGCGAGAACACCCCGTAGAAGTCGGCCCGCAGCCCGGGCAGCCCGGCCTGGAAGTGCACCACGTCGCCGTGGTCGCGGCGGGCCGCGAGGTAGCTGCGCAGCGGGCGGCGGGTGAGGTCGAACAGCGATCCGAGCAGCGGGATCCCGGCCGGGACGGGTATGGCGGAGGTGGGTGCGGGCACCGGGACGCCCGCGGGAACGGGAACGGGGACTGCTTCGGTGGCCATCGGCACTCCTTGCGCGGGGATGTGCCCGTCGACGCCGCCGACGGGCAGTCGGCACCGGACGGAGCCGAGCCCGGACCCGCCCGGCCGAACCGACCCGCCCGGCCGGCTCCGGCCCCGCCTCACTCGTATTCGGTGCCCCCCTTGCGGGTCGGGTAAGCGTCGCCGACCACCTCGGCGATCGCACGCCCCCCGAGCGCGGGGCTCCAGCGCTCGGCGAGCGGCCGCACCACCACGCCTTCGCGCAGGCGCGGTTCACGTCCGGAGAAGGCCTCCTCGCTCCGGGCGAACCCCGGGACGATCCTCGAACCGAACCGAACCGAACCGAACGGCACGCGCCGCCCGGGCGGCCCGCCGCCATCGCCCCACGGGCCCGCCCCGCCACGTCCACCAAGGCCGCCACGACCACCAGGCCCGCTTGAGCTGCCTGAGCCGTCCCGCGGCGGCACGGAGGCCGGCGTCGGTCCCCGCCCATGCGAACCGACAGGGGATGTATCGCTCGTATTTGCGGCACTATGATCGCCGTCATGGCCGCACCTGCGACCAGTCCCTCGCGCCTCATCCGGCGCGTACCCGGGAGGGGAAGCCCCGATGAGCACCCGTACGACCACCACCCGCAGGCTCACCGTCGCCGTCGCGGCGGTCCTCGCTCTCGGCCTCGGGGTCACCGCCTGCGGCAGCGACGGCGGCAAGTCCTCCGGTGCCACGGCCTCCTCGGACGGCTCCGCCGCCTCCTCCGCGGCCGGCAGCGGCGGCGTCCCCAAGGCCTCGGGGACGGTCACCGTCTTCGCCGCCGCCTCCCTCAAGGAGACCTTCACCGACCTCGGCAAGAAGTTCGAGGCCGCCAACCCGGGCTCCAAGGTCACCTTCAACTTCGGCGGCAGCTCCGGCCTCGCCACCAGCATCAACTCCGGTGCCCCGGCGGACGTTTTCGCCGCCGCCAGCCCCGCCACCATGAAGACCGTGACGGACGCGGGCGGCGCCGCCGGGCAGCCGACGACCTTCGTCAGGAACGCGCTCACCATCGCCGTCCCCAAGGGCAACCCCAAGCACATCTCCGGCCTCAAGGACCTCACCGCCTCCGGCGTCAAGGTCGCCCTGTGCGCGAAGGAGGTGCCGTGCGGCGCCGCCGCCCAGACCGCGCTCAAGGCCGCCGGCGTCGACCTCACCCCGGTCACCCTGGAGCAGGACGTCAAGGGCGCGCTCACCAAGGTCGAACTGGGCGAGGTCGACGCCTCACTGGTGTACCGGACCGACGTGCGGGCCGATGCTGCGAAGATCGACGGTGTGGACTTCCCCGAGGCCGACAAGGCCGTGAACGACTACCCGATCGCCGCGCTCGCCAAGGCACCCAACAAGGACGGCGCCGCCGCCTTCGTCGCGTACGTCCAGTCGCCCGAAGCCAAGCAGGTGCTGACCGCGGCGGGCTTCCAGGCGCCGTGAGCGACCGCAGCACCGGCCCCGGAGAGAACCGCCCCGGCCGGGACCTCAGGACCGGCGCCGCCGAGGGCGGCGGGACAGGACCCGCGAAGTCCCTGCCGCGCCACCGCCCGGGCATCCGCCCGCGCGGCCGCCGCCCGCACCGCGTCCCGGTCACGCTGCTGCTCCCGGCGCTGCTCGGACTGGCGTTCCTGGTCCTGCCCCTGGTCGGTCTGCTGATCCGGGCACCCTGGAGCAGCCTGTCCGAGCAACTCACCAGCACCGCCGTCTGGGACGCGCTGCGTCTGTCGCTGATCAGCGCGACCGCGGCGACCGCGGTCGCGCTGGTCCTCGGCGTCCCGCTGGCCTGGCTGCTCGCCCGCACCGAGCTGCCCGGCCGGCGGGTGATCCGGGCGCTGGTCACCCTGCCGCTGGTGCTGCCACCGGTGGTCGGCGGTGTGGCGCTTCTGCTGGTGCTCGGGCGGCGCGGCATCGTCGGCTCCTGGCTGGACTCGGCCTTCGGCATCACGCTGCCGTTCACCACCACCGGGGTCGTGATCGCCGAGGCGTTCGTGGCGATGCCCTTCCTGGTGATCAGCGTCGAGGGGGCGCTGCGGGCCGCCGATCCCCGCTACGAGGAGGCCGCCGCGACCCTGGGCGCCTCCCGGCTGACCGCGTTCCGGCGGGTCACCCTGCCGCTGATCGCCCCGGGGATCGCCGCCGGAGCCGTCCTGGCCTGGGCCAGGGCGCTCGGCGAGTTCGGCGCGACGATCACCTTCGCGGGCAACTTCCCCGGCCGCACCCAGACCATGCCGCTGGCCGTCTACCTGGCCATGGAGTCCGACCCGCAGGCGGCGATCGCGCTGTCACTGGTGCTGCTGGTGGTCTCCGTCGCCGTCCTGGCCGGCCTGCGCGACCGCTGGCTGTCGACGCCGTGACCGCGCCCGCACCCGCCGCCTCGGCCTCCACCTCTGAGACCGCCGCTGACACCGCCGCTGACACCGCCTCGGACACACCCCCGGACACCTGGACGCCGCCCCGATGAGCACCGAACGCCTCCCCGGCCCCGCCCTGGACGCCCGCCTGCGGGTCGAACGCGCCGCGTTCGCCCTGGACCTCGCCCTCACCGCCGCCCCCGGCGAGGTGGTCGCACTGCTCGGCCCCAACGGCGCCGGCAAGTCCACTGCCCTGCGCGCCCTCGCCGGACTGCTCCAGCTCACCGGCGGCCACCTGCGCCTGGACGGCCGCCTCCTGGAGGACCCGGCACGGCGCGTGCACACCCCCGCCGAGGAGCGGCCGGTCGGCGTGGTGTTCCAGGACTACCTGCTGTTCCCGCACCTCAGCGCGCTCGACAACGTCGCCTTCGGCCCGCGCTGCCAGGGCCGTCCCAAGCGCGAGGCACGGGCCGAGGCGGCCGGCTGGCTGGAGCTGATGGGCCTGGCCGACCACGCGACGGTCCGTCCCGGCCGGCTCTCCGGCGGTCAGGCCCAGCGGGTGGCACTCGCCCGCGCCCTCGCCGTACGCCCCCGGCTGCTCCTGCTGGACGAGCCGCTGGCCGCCCTGGACGCCCGCACCCGGCTCGACGTACGGGCCCAACTTCGGCGCCACCTCGCCGAGTTCGAGGCGGTGGCGGTGCTGGTGACGCACGACCCGCTGGACGCGATGGTGCTGGCCGACCGGCTGGTGGTGATCGAGGACGGGCAGGAGGTGCAGTCCGGCAGCCCGGCGGAGGTCGCCCGGCGCCCGCGCACCGACTACATCGCCCGGCTGGTCGGGCTGAACCTCTACCAGGGGCGGGCCGACGGCAGCCGGGTCACGCTCCCGGACGGCACGATCCTCGCCACCACCGAGGAACTGGACGGTCCGGCCTTCGTCGCCTTCCCGCCCTCCGCTGTGACGCTGTACCGGGAGCGCCCGCTGACCAGCGCGCGCAACCTGTGGCAGGCCGAGGTCACCGGGCTGGACCTGCACGGCGACCAGGTCCGCGCCGAACTCGCCGGCGAGCTGCCGATGGCCGCCGACCTCACCCCGGCCGCCGTCGCGGAGCTGGAGCTGGCTCCGGGCGTCCCGGTCTGGGCCTCGGTCAAGGCCGCCCAGACCCACGCCTACCCGGCCTGACGGCCCCGCCCGTCCCTGACCCGGCCGGCCGTCCCCTGACCCGCCTGCCCCTTGACCCGGCCGTCCGCTGATCCGGCCGCCACTTGACCCGCCCGTCCCCTGACCTGGCCTCCCCACGACAAGGGCACCCCGGAAGGCCTCCCGGTGCCCGGCCGGGCGCCGGTCACTCCGCCGGCTCGACGAACCCCGACTCGTACGCCGCGATCACCGCCTGGGTGCGGTCCCGTGCGCCCAGCTTCGCCAACACGCTGCTGACGTGCGTCTTCACCGTCTGCACGCCGACGAACAGCTGCTCGGCGATCTCCCCGTTGCTGAGGCCGCGCGCGACCAGCCGCAGCACCTCCGCCTCGCGCTCGGTCAGTGCCGCCCGCTCCATCGCCGCCCGGGCACCCGGGTTGCCGTGCCCGGCGGCCAGCCGGCGGATCGCGGCCGGGAACAGCAGCGACTCACCCGCCGCCACCAGCCGTACCGCCTGCGCGATCTCGGCCGGACGGGTGCGCTTGAGCAGGAAGCCGTCGGCGCCCGCGCGCAGCGCCTGGTACACGTAGTCGTCGTTCTCGAAGGTGGTCACGACCAGGATCCGCGGCGGGCGCTCCCCCGGTGCGCCGGGGCGCAGCAGTTCGCGGGTGGCCGCCAGGCCGTCCAGCACCGGCATCCGGACGTCCATCAGCACCACCTGCGGACGCAGCGCGCGGGCCAGGGCGACCGCTTCCGCGCCGTCGGCCGCCTCGCCGACCACCCGCAGGTCCCCCTGCGCCTCCAGAACGGCTCGCAGACCGGCCCGGATCAGCTCCTCGTCGTCGGCGAGGAGGATGTCCGTCATCCCGGCGGTGGCTGCGGCCGGACCTTCCCTCACAAGATCGTTCGTCACGTGCCCAAGCGTAGGGGCAGCCGGACGGTCAGGACCCACTGCCCGCTCCCGTCCTCCGACTTCCCCGCCGTCGCCTCCCCACCGAGCAGGGTGGCGCGCTCGCGGATGCCGCGCAATCCCTTGCCGCCCTTGCGCGTTGCGCCTCTGCCCGCCCCACCGACGGAGGCCCGCGCCGTCCCGTCCGCCGAACGTCCCACGCCGGGCAGCCGGTTGGCGCAGCTCAGCTCCAACAGACCGTCGCGGACGGCGATCCGGATGTCGACCGGTTCGCCGGGGGCGTACTTGAGCGCGTTGGTGACGCCCTCCTGGACGATCCGGTACGACTCCCGGGAGAGCACCCCCGGCAGTGTGCCGGGCGGCACCTCGACCCGCGCGTCCACCGGACTGCCGGCCGCCCGGGCGGTGTCGAACAGTGCGGGCAGCTGGTCGATCCCGGGCTGCTCGGTGGCCACCCCGTTCGCCCCGGCCGGGGTCTCGCGCAGCAGGACGAGGGTGCGTTCGAGGTCGTCCATGGCCCGCCGGCCGGTCTCCTCGATGACTTCGAGCGCCTTGGCGACGAAGGCCGGATCCCCGACCTCCCGCGCGGCTCCCGCTTGGAGGACCGTCACCGTCAGGGCGTGGCCGATCGAGTCGTGCAGCTCGCGGGCCAGCCGGTTGCGCTCCAGCAGGCGTTCGGCCCGCAGCTCCGCCTCGGCCAGCCGCTCGGCCGGGGACGGCCCCAGCAGCCTTACGGCCATGGCGAGTTGGAGGCGGCCCGCGTACACCAGGAACCAGCCGGAGCCGAGCGCCATCAGCGGGGAGAGCGGGAGGTACCAGAGCGCCCGCGGACCGGTCAGCCCCTGGTAGCCGGCGGTGAGCGCGAAGACCAGCGCGAAGCCGACCGCCGAACCGAGCGCGACCCGGCCGATCACCCAGCCGGCCGTGCGCCTCCGGTCGGCCCAGGTGCGGGAGGGCTCGGTGGCGATGTCCTCCTCACGGTCGGGCACCAGCAGCAGACGGGCCTGCACGCCTTCGGCTCGCCGTGCCGCCGGGATGAGCGCGGCGAGTGCGAGCAGCACGGTGTCCAGCGCGATGCTCTTCATCAGGATCTCGCCGAGGCCCTTGTCCCCCGTCCCCGGATAGACCATCAGCACGATGCCCGCGAAGATCCATCCGACCAGCAGGTGCAGCAGTCGTGCGTAGGTGGCGCCGGCCGTCAACGGCGCGACGATCCCGGGAGCCCTGCTTCCCGGCGCGGCGGTTCCGGACACCGCGCTCTTCAGCGCTGCGATCGTGGGCATCGGGCCATCCTGCCAGGCCGCCCCCGTCTTCCGGCTCCCGCGCCGGTCCGCCCACGGCCTCCCTCCCAGGAGGGAGAGGGCTCCCCGCGCCGGCGGGATCCGCCGCACCGGCCCGCTCCGGTCGAATGGAGCCACCGCCGGGGCCCACCACAGCCGGCACCGGCGGAGACCAACGACGACGGGAACGAAGGGAGCGGGCCGTGATCGAGATCCGGGGCCTGACCAAGGAGTACGACGGCCGGCGCGTCGTCGACGACCTGACGTTCGGGGTCCGGCCCGGCGTGGTGACCGGCTTCCTCGGCCCGAACGGCGCCGGCAAGAGCACCACCATGCGCCTTGCCCTCGGCCTCGACCGGCCGACCGCCGGACACGCCCTGATCGGTGGCCGACCGTACGTCGAACTCCCCGATCCGCTGCGGACGGTCGGAGCACTGCTGGACGCCCAGGCCCTGCACGGCGGCCGGACCGCGCACGGCCACCTGCGCTGGCTCGCCGCGAGCAACGGGCTGCCGGCCCGCCGGGTCGACGAAGTGCTCGGCCAGGTCGGTCTGGCCGACGCCGCCGGGCGGCGGGTCCGGGGCTTCTCCCTCGGCATGCGCCAGCGCCTGGGAGTCGCCGCCGCACTGCTCGGCGACCCGCCGGTGCTGCTGCTCGACGAACCGGTGAACGGTCTGGACCCGGAAGGCATCCGCTGGATCCGCACCCTGCTGCGCGACCTGGCCGCGGAGGGCAGGGCGGTGCTGGTCTCCTCTCACCTGATGACCGAAATGGCCCTCACCGCCGACCACTTGGTGGTGATCGGGCGCGGAAGGCTGCTCGCCGACGCCGCCACCTCCGAGTTCATCGACCGTCACGGCCGCACCAGGATCAGGGTCCGCGCCGTCGCCCCGGCCAAGCTCGCCGCCCTGCTCGGCGACACCGGCCACGGCCTCGACGCCACCGAAGTCGGCGACGGCGCCTGGGAGGTGAGCGGCGCCGAACCCGAGCGGATCGCCGCGCTCGCCACCGCCAACGGCGTGGTGCTGTACGAGATCGCCGTGCAACAGGACTCCCTGGAGGAGGCGTTCATGCGGATGACCGCCGACAGCGTCGAGTACCGGGCGGAGGCCGCCCCGTGAACGCGCCGCCCACTGCCGCGCCGCTCTCCCCGAGCCCGGCCCGCAACGCCCTGCGCGCCGAGGGGATCAAGCTCACCACGCTCCGCTCGCTCTGGATCACCCCGCTGCTCGCCCTGGCGCTCACCGCCGGCGCCACCACCGCCATCGGTGCCTCCCTCGGCGGCAAGGACCACAGCATCACCGACGACCCCGGTGCCGGGATCTTCTACGGACTCAACTTCGGCCAGGCGGCGCTGATCTGCTTCGGCATCCTGCTGATCGGCCAGGAGCTCAACACCCGCATGCTGGACATTTCGCTCACCGCCGTCCCGCGACGCGGCCGGCTCTACGGCGCCAAGCTGACGCTCGGCGCGCTGGTCGGGCTGGCGGTCGGCACCGTCGGCACGGCGGGCGCCTTCGCCGGGTACGCCGCCACCGTCCCCGCCGACTGGGACGGGCCCGCCTTCGTCCGCGCGGCCGTCGCCGGAGTGCTCTACCAGACGCTGCTGGTGGTGTTCTGCCTCGGGACAACCGCCCTGCTGGGCAACCTCACCGCCGCCATGGGCCTGCTGGTCCCGTCCCTCTTCCTGCTCTCCCCGCTGCTCGGCGGCCTGCCCGGGGTGCACCGGGTGGTCCAGTTCCTGCCCGACCGGGCCGGACAGTACGCGCTGCGGTACACGGACGACCCGCAGGTGGCCTACGGCCACTGGACCGGGCTGCTGATCATGGCGCTCTGGACCACCCTGGCGGTCTTGGGCGGCCTGCGCGCCCTGCGACGTACCAAGTGACCACGGGTGAAAGGAAGTCGAGGACGGACATGAGCACGATGGCCGACGCCCTGCGCGCCGAACGGGTCAAGTTCACCACCCTGCCGTCACAGTGGGCGGCCCCGCTGGTCGCCCTGGCGCTGACCGTCGGCATCACGGCGGCCGTCAGCGTCGCCTACGGGGCGAAGGACCACACCCCCGGCGAGGACCCGGCCGGCGGGATCTTCTACGGGCTGCTGTTCGGTCACGTCGCGGTGGCCTGCCTCGGCATCCTGCTGATGGGGCAGGAGTTCAACACCCGCATGATCGGCACCTCCCTCACCGCCGTGCCACGGCGCGGCCGGCTGTACGGTGCCAAGCTCGCGCTGGGCGCCGGGCTGGGGCTGCTGCTCGGGCTGGCCTCGACGGCGGGTTCGTTCCTGGCCGTCGGCACGACCGTGGGCCTGGACCTCTCCACTCCTGGCCTGGCCCGCGGCTTCCTGGCCGGTGTGCTGTACCACCCGATGATGGTGCTGCTCTGCCTCGGACTGACCGCGGTGCTGGGCAACTTCAGCGCCGCGCTCGGCCTGCTGACACCGATGGTGTTCCTGGGGACCACCTGGCTGGCCGCCATCCCGGGCGTCCGCGAACTCGGCCAGTTCCTGCCCGACCGGGCCGGCCTGTACGCGACACGGACCCAGACGGAAGCGGGCATCCACTACGGCCACTGGACCGGGCTGCTGATCATGGCGGCCTGGACCACCCTGGCGGTCCTGGGCGGCCTGCGGGCGATCCGGCGGTACGAGCACAGCTGACGGCCGACGGGGTGCGGCCGACGGGTGTCAGCGAACAGATGACAGATTTCGAAATCTGTCATCTGTTCGCTGTCATCTGTTCGCTGACATCTGTTCGCTGACATCTGTTCGCTGACATCTGTTCGCTGACATCTGTCCGCTGTTACCTGTTCGCTGTTACCTGTTCGCTGTCATCCGTTCTCCGTCACCCGTCCGCTGCCCCCTGCCAGCCGCCGTCCGTCACCCGTTGCCCGTCGGCCACCCGTCAGCCGGCCGTCACCGCAGCGCCGGGTGCTCCGCGATCACCGTGCAACTGCCGGGCGCGATCTCGGTGAAGCCCGCGTCCTGGACCACCGGCAGCCCGCTGCGGACGAGCTCCTCCCACGCCTCCGGGGCGGCCGTCCGGACCGCGAGCGCGAAGCCGGCCTCGGCCCACTCCTTGCGCTGCGCCTCGTCCAGCCGCCACCAGGCGAGCTGGGCGGCGTGCCCGGTCTGCGCCATCGTCTTGCCCGCGCTCATCTCCAGCTCCGGGTTGAGCCACAACACCGGCAGCCCCGGCTCGGGCGCGTCGACCTCGGCCGTCTCCTCCAGGTCCGTCCCGGACACCTGGAGCTTGGCGAGGTCCTTCGGCCAGCCGTCCAGCGGGATCGGCGGGAACACCCGCACCTCCGCCTCCCGTCCGCGCACCGTGACGCCCGGCAGCTCGCCCGCCCGGCGCCACTCCCCGCCCCTGGCCCGGCGGACCACCTTGCGGATCCGGGCGTCCTCCCAGGCCGCGACCCGCTCCGTCCACTCGCCGTCCGCCTCGGTCACCCTCGGGTCGGCCAGCAGGGTGAGCACCGCGCGGGCCGAAGTCTCCAGCGCGTCCGTCCGGCCCGGCGGAGTGGCCCGCTCCAGCCGGACGACCAGCGGCAGCACGTACTGCGGCAGGGCGTCGCGACCCTCGGGCTCCGAGGCGTCGCCGGGGTCGGCCACAGCGGCGGGGGTCACGGAAGCGGAGGTCGGCGTAGCGGAGGTCGGGGCAGCGGAAGGAGAAGTCACCCGTCCAGCATGCCAGCCCCGTCCCGGCCGACTCGGCCCGCCCCGTTCACCTCGGAGGGCACACCGGCGTTCCGCCCGAGGCCCCGCCCCGGCGTTCACCGCGGCAGCTGCCGGGCCGCCCGCCGCCCGGCCCGGACGACAACCGCGAAGCCGGGCCGGTGCGGCTGCCGCAGCCGGTCAACGGCCGCCGCAACGGGTCAGCGCCGGTAGCCGCGCTGCGGGTCCCGTTCCTCCGCGTCCTCGTACATCAGGAACCAGCCCTCCGGGTGGGTCGCCGCCAGCAGCACCTCCGTACGCTGCTCCGCCGCCAGCTCCGGATCCCCGTCGTCCGGCCCGTAGACCCCGAACAGCTCGTCGTGGCAGCCGTCCCAGTCGTAGTCGTAGAGGTCGGCCGGGAGGTCGCCCATCATGTCCGCCACCGACTCGGGCTGCGCACCGAGCAGTGCCCGGGCGTCCACCAGGGCCATCCGCAGCGCGATCTCCTCGGCCAGGCAGCGCGGCAGCGGCCACTCGCCGAGCGCGAGGTCGTCGGCGAGGTCGTCGAAGGCCCTGGCCATCGCGCGGCGCCAGTTCCGGTGCATCCGCCAGGTGCGCTCGGGCAGCCGGGCGAAGACCGTCCAGTCCGTGTCGTCGCCGTCGGCGACCGCCTCGTCCCCGTGCTCGTCGAAGTCGTCGTAGGCGGCGTCGGCCAGGCCGATCAGCTGGGTGTGGAGCAGGCAGGCGGTGCGCGGGGTGAGCGTCCAGTCCGCGCCCGCACCGCCTTCCTCCTCGTCGCCCTCCAGCGGGAACAGTTCGGCGAAGTCCGGTGAGAAGTCCTCGGTGACGCTGATCTCCAGCGTTCCGCCGACCGCCTCGACGCCGGGGATGGCGGCCAGCAGCCGGTCCGGATGCAGCAGCGCGCCGAGCGCCGCGTTCGCGTCCTCGGCGACCTCGCGCAGCAGTTCGCGGCGTTGGCCGGCCGTGTCGATGCCGTGGAAGTCCAGTTCCTCGACGACCCTGATCGCGGCCGCGCGCAGGGCCGGCCAGTCGGTGATCCGCAGGCCCAGCACCACCGTCGCCTCGATCTCCTGCGCACCGGATTCCTCCGCCGCGCCCGGCCCCTGTGGATGATCGCTTCGCTCGCCCATGGGGCTAACGGTACGGCTTTTCGGTCCCCCGATCACCGGTCCGGACCAGCTTCCGGAAGCCTTCTCGGCCACTGCCCGGCCCTGCCTCGGTCACTCGGACGCAGGAACTTGGCAGGATGGGCCCCATGGCTGACATCAACGAGTACGGCGGCGGGCAGGGCCCGAACGCCGACGTCCTGGTCGTGACCACCAACGACATCCCCGGTTTCCGGGTCGACCACGTGATCGGCGAGGTCTTCGGGCTGACCGTCCGCAGCCGCCACATCGGCAGCCAGATCGGTGCCGGTCTGAAGTCGCTGATCGGCGGCGAGCTGCGCGGTCTGACGAAGACCCTGGTCGAGAGCCGCAACGAGGCGATGCAGCGGCTGGTCGAGCAGGCCAAGGCGCGCGGTGGCAACGCTGTCCTGATGATGCGGTTCGACGTCACGGAGGCGGCCGACGTCGGCACCGAGGTCTGCGCCTACGGCACCGCCGCGGTGATCTCCCCGCTGACCTGACGCACCCCCGTTCACGGCCCCGGTCTCACGCGTCCCGTTCACGCCCACCGGCGGGGCACACCGACGGGTCGCACCGGCGGACATGCCGACCGGACACCGGCGGGAACAGCCGCCGAACCCCCGATGTTTCACGGGCGTGACTGTTTACGGTGCAACGAACAGCGTTCCCCAGCGCGTGGACGTCCTGGTGGTGGGCGCCGGACAGGCAGGTCTGTCCGCTGCCTATCACCTGCGCCGCCGCGGCTTCGCCCCTCACCGGGCGGGGGCCGACGGCGGCTTCGTCGTCCTCGACGCCGACGCCGCACCCGGCGGCGCCTGGGCGCACCGCTCACCGTCCCTGCGGATGGCCACCGTGCACGGCGTCCACGACCTCCCGGACGCCGAATTCCCGCCGCCGGCCCCCGAGGCCCCCGCGCGCGAGGTGGTTCCGAGGTACTTCGCGGCGTACGAGGCCCAGCACGCGCTCCCGGTCGTACGCCCGGTCACAGTGCGCGCCGTACGCGCCGAGAACGAGCGCCCGGACTCCCGGCTGCTGGTCGAGACCGACCGCGGCACCTGGTCCACCCGCGCGCTGATCAACGCCACCGGCACCTGGACCCGCCCTTTCCTCCCGCACTACCCGGGCCGCTTCGCCGGCCGGCAGCTGCACTACGCCGAGTACCGCGGCCCCGAGGAGTTCACGGGCAAGCGGGTGCTGGTGGTGGGCGGCGGCGCCTCGGCGATCCAGGTGCTCTCGGAGGTGGCGGCGGTCGGCGAGACGGTCTGGGTCACCCGCTCCGCACCCGTCTACCACGACGGCCCGTTCACCCCCGAGTACGGGCGTGCGGTGGTCGCGAAGGTCGAGGAGCGGGTCCGGCAGGGGCTGCCGGTGCGCAGCGTGGTGAGCGTGACCGGGCTCGGCCCTTCCGTCGCCTACCGGCGCGCCGAGGAGCTGGGCGCGCTGCACCGCCGGCCGATGTTCGACCGCCTGACCGAGCACGGGGTCGCCTGGGGCGAGGAGGAACTGGCGGTGGACGCGATCGTCTGGGCGACCGGCTTCCGGCCCGAGGTCGGGCACCTCGCCCCGCTCGGGCTGCGCTCCCCCGGCGGCGGCATCGCGCTCACCGGCACCCGGGCCACCGCCGACCCGCGCGTCCACCTGGTCGGCTACGGCCCGTCGGCCAGCACCGTCGGCGCCAACCGGGCCGGGCGCGCGGCCGTCAACGACCTGGTCAGGCTGCTCGGAGATCCTGTGCTCGGGAAGCCGGCGCCCGGGAAACCGGAACTCAGCGAGCCGACGCTCGGTGAGCAGGCCCCCGGTGAGCCGGAACTCGGTGAGCCGGCGATGGCGCCCGCCGCCGTCTGAGGCTCAGCGGTCGTAGTCGACGGTCACCCGGTCGGTGAGCGGGCGGGCCTGGCAGGTGAGGACGTAGCCGGCGGCCAGCTCCTTCTCCTCCAGCGCGAAGTTCCGGCGCATCTCCACCTCGCCCTCGGTGACCAGGGCGCGGCAGGTGCCGCAGACCCCGCCCTTGCAGGCGAACGGCAGATCGGGGCGGGAGCGCTGGGCTCCGTCCAGGATCGAGCGGTCGCGCGGGAGGCACAGGGTGCTGCCGCGGCCGTCGAGGACGACGGTGACCTCGCTCCGCGCGCCCGGCGCGCCGTCGGACGAGGTGTCCGTCCGGTCCCAGTCCTCGTCGCGCTCCGGGAGCGGCTCGTCCTCGGCGTGGAACAGCTCCTGGTGCACCCGCTCGCCGGGCACGCCCAGCTCGGTGAGCAGTTCCTTCGCCCCGACGACCATCCCGAACGGGCCGCACAGCCACCAGTGCCCGACGCTCCCGACGTCCACGAGTGCCGCCAGCAGCGCCCGCACCCGTTCGGGGTCGAGCCGGCCGCTGAGCAGTTCGGCGTCCCTGGTCTCCCGGGAGAGCACGTGGACCAGCTGGAAGCGGCCGAGGTAGCGGTCCTTCAGGTCGGCCAGCTCGTCCGCGAACATCACCGTGTCGCTGCGCCGGTTGCCGTAGAGCAGGGTGACGGTGGAGCTGCGGTCGGCGGCCAGCACGGAGGCGGCGATCGACAGCATCGGGGTGATGCCGGAGCCGGCCGCGAGCAGCACGTGGTCGGCCGGAACGCCGAGTTCGGGGGTGAACAGCCCGGACGGCGTCAGCACCTCCACCTCGTCGCCGGGCCGCGCCTCGCGCACCAGCCGGCGCGAGAACAGCCCGCCGGGCACCTCCCTGACGGCGATCCGCAGCGGTCCGCCGACCGGGGCGCAGATCGAGTAGGAGCGACGCTCGTCAGCGCCGTCCACCAGCTCGCGCAGGGTCAGGGTCTGCCCCGGGCGGAAGGCGTACTCCTCCGCCAGCCCGTCCGGCACCGCGAAGGTCACCGCGACGGCGTCCTCGCAGAGCCGCTCGACCCGGTCGATCCGCAGCCGGTGGAAGGCCGGGCGGCGGGCGGGGCGGATGCCGGGCGGCTGGGTGTCGGCGGCGGAAGCGGCGGGCATTCAGATCTCCTTGACGCGTTCGAAGGGCTCGCGGCAGGTCCGGCAGCGACAGAGCGCCTTGCAGGCGGTGGAACCGAAGCGGGACAGCTCCTCCGTGTCGGTGCCGCCGCAGTGCGGGCACGGTACGGGGGGCGCGACCGCGGTCGTGGCCGTGGCCGCCCTGCCGGGCGAAGTACCGGTCCCGGCTCCGGGCACCGCTCCGGGCACGGTTCCGGTGCGGGTCGGGCCGAGGAGGAGCGCGACCGGTCCGGTCACGGCGGCGGTCGCGCGCGGCGGGGCGATGCCCGCCGCGGCGAGCTTGCGGCGGCCCTCGGCGGTGATCAGGTCGGTGGACCACGGCGGGTCCAGCCGCAGCCGTACCCGGACGTCCGGGTATCCGGCCGCGCGCAGCCGGCGGTCCACGTCGGCGGCCATCTCGGCGACGGCGGGGCAGCCCGAGTAGGTCGGGGTCAGCCAGGCGGTCACCGTGCCGTGGGCGCCGTCCGCCTCCACCTCGGCCAGGACGCCCAGGTCGGCCAGCGTGAGCATGGGCAACTCCGGATCCGGGACGGCCGCGGCGACGGCCCAGGCCGACTCGCGGGTCATCCGGTCCACCGTGCCCGTTGCGCCCGCTGAGTCCATGGCGCGGTCGCCCGTCACCAGGTCGCTCCCGGGTGGGCGCGGGCCACCACCTGGAGCTCGGCGAGCAGCGGGCCGAGCGCCTCGGTGTGCACGCCGTCCCGGCCGGCCAGGCCGAGGACGGTGGCCAGCGGCGGCACGTCCGGCACCGTCAGCCCGGCCTCGGTGAGGACGGCCGTGAGCGAGCGCAGCACCGGTTCACGCACGGTCCCCGGGTCGACGCCCGCCCGCAGCTCCACCGGGTGCGCCGTGAACAGCTCCTCCAGCAGCGGCCAGACGGCGTCCAGCCCGGCCTGCATCCGCTCGGCGGAGTACGGCGTGCCGTCGCCGAGGCGCAGCGTCCAGGCGGTGGCGTACTCCCGGTGGTACGCCAGCTCCTTGACACCCCGGGCGGCGACCGCGGCCACGACCGGGTCGGGATGTGCGCTCAGCGCCTCGTACAGGGCGCCGCGCGCGGTGGCGAACAGCAGCAGCCGGGCGATCGAGCAGGCGAAGTCGCCGTTCGGCGTCTCGACCAGGCGGACGTTGCGGAAGTCCTGCTCCTCGCGCCAGTACGCCAGGTCGTCCTCGGTGCGGCCGGTGCCGTCCGCCTGGCCGGCCCGGGTGAGCAGCAGGCGGGCCTGGCCGAGCAGGTCGAGGCCCAGGTTGGCGAGCGCGACCTCCTCCTCCAGCTCGGGCGCGCGGGTGCACCACTCGATCAGCCGCTGGGCGAGGATCAGGGCGTCGTCGCCCAGCATCCGGCAGTAGGCGGCGAGGTCGGCGCCGTCCAGACCGGCGTGCAGGGCGGTGTCCACGCCGAGCAGCGGGTCGGCGAAGCCCGTCCCGTACGCCCAGCGGCCCTCGCCCTCGGGGCCGGGGGTCGCCCCGGCGAGGCTGAGGTAGACGTGGTCGTCCCGGTCGGCGCCGGTGCCTGCGGTGCTGGTGCCCGCGGTGCCGGTGGACGTGGCGCTGGTGGACGTGGTGTGGTCGTGCACGGTGGCTCCCCCGTCAGATGTGCGGGACATCCTCGGGGATGTCGTAGAACGTCGGGTGGCGGTAGACCTTGTCGCCGCTGGGTTCGAAGAACGGGTCACGCTCGTCCGGGGTGGAGGCGGTGATCGCGTCCGAGCGGACCACCCAGAGGCTGACGCCCTCGTTGCGACGGGTGTACAGGTCACGGGCGGCGAGCAGGGCCATCCGGTCGTCGGCGGCGTGCAGCGATCCGACGTGGACGTGGTTCAGTCCGCGCCGGGGGCGCACGAACACCTCGTAGAGCGGCCAGCCGGCCTTGGACTCGGTCACTTTCCGTTCTCCTGTTCGGTGGCGGGCCGGGTGGCGGGCCGGGGATCGTGCCGGGCGTCCTGCCGTGCTTCCTGTTCGGCGGTGCGCTTGGCCGCGTAGGCGACGGCCGCCTCGCGCACCCAGGCACCGTCCTCGTGGGCGGCGCGGCGGCGTTCGATCCGCTGGGCGTTGCAGGGGCCCTGGCCCTGGATGACCCTGGTCAGCTCGGACCAGTCCGGATCGCCGAAGTCCCAGCCGGCGCGCTCCTCGTTCCAGTGCAGCTCGGGGTCCGGGAGGGTGACGCCCAGGTGCTCGGCCTGCGGGACGGTCATGTCGACGAAGCGCTGCCGCAGCTCGTCGTTGGTGTGCCGCTTGATCCGCCAGGCCATCGAGCGCGCGGTGTTCGGCGAGGCCGCGTCCGAGGGGCCGAACATCATCAGCGACGGCCACCACCAGCGGTCCACCGCGTCCTGGACCATCCGGCGCTGGCCCTCGGTACCGCGCATCAGCGTCATCAGGAGCTCGTAGCCCTGGCGCTGGTGGAAGGACTCCTCCTTGCAGATCCGCACCATCGCCCGGGCGTACGGGCCGTAGCTGCAACGGCAGAGCGGGACCTGGTTGCAGATCGCGGCACCGTCCACCAGCCAGCCGATCACGCCGACGTCGGCGAAGGTGAGGGTCGGGTAGTTGAAGATCGAGGAGTACTTCTGGCGGCCGGAGATCAGCTTCTCGGTCAGTTCGGCGCGGTCCACGCCGAGGGTCTCGGCCGCGGCGTAGAGGTAGAGGCCGTGACCGGCCTCGTCCTGGGCCTTGGCGAGCAGGATCGCCTTGCGGCGCAGGGACGGGGCCCGGGTCAGCCAGTTGCCCTCGGGTTGCATGCCGATGATCTCGGAGTGGGCGTGCTGCGCGATCTGGCGGATCAGGGTGGCCCGGTAGGCGTCGGGCATCCAGTCCCTGGGCTCGATCCGCTGCTCGGCGGCGACGACCGCCTCGAACCGTTCCTCCGGCGTCTGCACGGGGAGCGCCTCGGCCACCTCTGCTGTCACCACGGTCCCCTCTCGTGTCCTGCCCGGCGGTCGCATGGGCGCCGACCAACCGACTGACCGTTCGGTCGGTACCATTCTGCGCGGCGGGGTGGAGGGATGGCAAGGTGCGAAACAGATAACAGCTGACAGATTTCAGAATCTGTCAGCTGTTATCTGTCGGCTGTCATCCGTTCGCTGTCATCTGTTCGCTGCCGCCGCCTGCGGTCGCCTGGCTGCTGCTGCCTGTCAGCTGCTGCCTGTCAGCTGTCGCCCGCCGGCTGATTCCCGTCAGCCGTCAGCGGCTCCCCGCCTGCTCCCCGTCGGCTCACCCCTCCGCGCGGTCGCGCAGTCGCGGCAACGGCACCGCGAGCAGTGCCGCCAGCAGGGCGATCCGGGGAGCGATCTGGTCGAGCCGGATGTACTCATGCCGGGCGTGGGCCCCGGCACCCACCGCACCGAAGCCGTCCAGGGTCGGGAGTCCGCGCGAGCCCGGCAGGTTGGTGTCCCCCGCCCCGCCCGCCGGGGCACCGTCCAGTTGCTGCCCGAGCACCGCGGCGAGTGAGCGCACGTGCCGCAGCAGCGGGTTGCCGGTCCGCTCGGGCCAGGCCGGACGGCTGGACAGCACCTCCGTACGGACCCTGGCGCCCGGACGCAGCGCGGTGAGCCGGGCGAGGTTGTCGAGCGTACGGCGCTGTGCCTCGACGGTGGCGAACCGCAGGCCCAGCTCGGCCTCGGCCCGACCGGCGATCACGTTGGCACGCGAACCACCGCTGATCCGACCGGCGTTGAGTTCGGTGCCGGGCTGTCCGGCGAGGTCGCGCACCAGCACCAGCTGATCCACCAGCTCGTCGACCGCGGACACCCCGTCCTGGGCGTCATTGCCCGCGTGCGCCTCGCGGCCGGTCACGGTGAGCCGCACCCGGGTGCTGCCGCGCCGCGCCGTTTTCAACCGGCCGTCGGGGTGCGGCGGTTCGAGCCCGAGCACCGCTGCCGCGCCCCGCAGCTGGCGCTCGACCAGGAGCCGCCCGTCCGGGCTGCCCACCTCCTCGTCGGAGACCACGACCAGGCGGACGGTCCGGTGCGGACGCTCGCCCAGGTCCGCGAGCAGCGCCAACGCGCCCTCCAGGATGGCCAGTCCGCCCTTCATGTCGACCACGCCGGGGCCGGTGAGCCGGCCGTCCTGCTCCGTCACCGGCCAGTCCGCGAGGGTGCCGACCGGCCAGACCGTGTCGTGATGCCCGACGATCAGCAGGTGCGGCAGGGACTCGTCCCGCCCTTCCCACTCCAGCACGAGGTGGTCCCCGGCCGGTCCGGGTTCGCGACGGGCGGTGGCGCCGGTGGCGCGGAAGCCGGCGGCCAACTCCTCGGCCAGGGCGTCGAGTCTGGGAGCGTCCCCGCTGGGCGACTCGATCCGCGCCAGGTCGGCACAACGGCGCCGGACCGCTCCGGCGAGGGTACGGGCGCGGGCACTGAGCGCCTGTGGCACACCGGGCAGCGCCGTGGTGACGGTGGCGGCCACCCCCGCGACGGTGGCCGCCGGGTCTGCCGCGGGCTTCGCGACAACGGCCTTCGCGACCGGCGTCTTCGCGGCCACGACTGTGGTGAGGGCGGGATTCGTGAGGGCGGACGTGAGAGCCGAGGTGGCGGCTGCGGTCCTGGCTCCAGCCGTTTTGGCTCCAGCCGCTTTGGTTGCGGTTGCCTTGGTTCCGGCAGCCGTGACTCCGGCGGCCTTGGTCCCGAGGGCCTTCGCGGCACCGGACTTGGCCGCGTTCACCTGAGCCGACGGACCCGGAGCCGCAGCGGCGGCTGCCGTGCCGCCGCCGGCGGTTGTGGTGGCCGTGGTGCCTGTGGTGCCTGTGGCGGTTTTGGCGGTTGTGGTGGCCGGGGCGGCTTTGGCGGCTGCGGCGAGGGCTTCGCCGTCGGTGGCGGCCGGAACGGTGACCGGCGTCGGGGCGGGTTCCGTGGCGGCGCCCGGCACGGCGGGCGACCCGACGATCTGGGGACTCAACGCTCGCCTCCGCGGCCGCCGCCGGTATTCAGCGGCCGTACCGGCCGCCCGCTCCCGCCCGGGTACCAGGCCCGACCGGACCGCACCGGACGGCCGGGATGCCGGGCGGCCCACCGGATCGGCCTGTCTGGCCCAAGTACGGTGGAACGGTTGGGCGGCGTGCTTGGCATGTGCGTCCTCCTCGCTCGATCCGGGGCCCCGGTCCGCCCGGAGCCCCGTTGGACGGCGGTTTCCTGACGGCGGGCGCAGTGGCCGGACCGCCGCAGGGAAAGCCGAGATGTGAGCCTAGAAGAACCGTTCGGTTTCCTGCGAGGTGGCCCTGCTCCCAGCGTGCCGGTGCCGGGCCCCGCTGCGGGCACCCGCCCCCGCGATCGACGCGGGCGCTCGGCGCGCGGGCCTGGATCGGCGCGCGGGCGCGGTCGCCGGATCGCGCCCATCTCCACCATGGACCCGCCGCCCGAGTTCGGCAGCGCAAACGGCCAAGCCGCTGCATTTCCACGCCGGATGGGTGACAGCGACTCAGCACGCGGTACGAACCGGGGGCACGCGGCGGCTCAGGGAAGCCCGCTTCGGCACCCGCCATGACCCCACGGGAACGTCCAGGGAACGCCCGTGTGAACACCGGCCGATGCCGTGCCCTGATGTGCCCCGCCGAGCCCCGGCGTGCTTCGGCTGCCGCCCTCGGGCACGAACCCCCGTCCTCCGCCCGCCCTCAGCCGTCCCTCCTCAGCCGCCGTCGCCCACCAGCCCGGCGTCGCGCGCGAGCAGCGCCGCCTGCACCCGGTTGCCGACGCCGAGCCCGGTCAGGATCCGGCTGACGTGCGCCTTGACGGTGCCTTCGCGCATCCCGAGCGTTCCCGCGATCTCGGCGTTGGAGAGGCCGTCGGCGAGTTCACGCAGCACGTCGGTCTCCCTCGGGGTGAGCCCGGCGACCCGGTTGCGGGCGGCCACCGACCGGGGTGCCCCGACCCGGTGGTAGCGGTCGATCAGCCGCCGCGCGGCCGCCGGGTGCAGCATGCCCTGGCCGCCCGCGACGACGTGGACGGCCCGGGCGATCTCCGCCGGCGGGGTGTCCTTGAGCAGGAAGCCGTCCGCCCCGGCCGCGAGCGCCTGGTACACGTACTCGTCCAGGTCGAAGGTGGTGAGCGCGATGACCCGTGGGCCGTCCGGGAGTTCACGCAGCCGCCGGGTCGCGGCGATGCCGT
Organism: Kitasatospora sp. NPDC036993; assembly: GCF_055607525.1. Lineage (NCBI taxonomy): Bacteria > Bacillati > Actinomycetota > Actinomycetes > Kitasatosporales > Streptomycetaceae > Kitasatospora > Kitasatospora sp. NPDC036993. Next base: position 318,766 of record NZ_JBVJRP010000002.1, read on the forward strand.
CGAGCCGGGGCATCCGGATGTCCATCAGCGCGACGTCGATCCGGCGGCTCTCGGCGAGCTCAACGGCTTGCAGGCCGTCGGCGGCCTCCGCGACCACGGTGAGCGCCGGGTCCTGGGCCAGGAGATCGACGAGGCCGAGGCGCACCAGCGCGTCATCGTCGACCACCATCGTTCGGATCATGCGGCGTCCTCCGGGTGCTGCTTGGTTCCTGCTTCGGTTCCTGCTTCGGTTCCTGCTGTGATGCCCGCGGTGATGCCCGCTGCGGCTGCTTCGGCGGCTCCCGCTGCTCGCTCCGCTTCGGCCGCTCCGTCTGTCGCACCCCTTGCGCCCCTCGCACCCCTTCCTGCGACTGCCGTGCTCCTCGCTTCCCTTGCTCAGGCTTCCGCATGGCCCGCCCCGGCCGCTGGGCCGGGCCGTCGCCACGGGCCGGGTCCGAGTCCGGCACCGCCGGCGGCGGACGGTCCGGCGTGGGCAACCGGGCGGAAAGTCGGAAACCGCCGCCGCCGTCCGGACCCGCGTCGAGGTGGCCGCCGAGGGCCTCGACCCGTTCGGCCAGCCCCACCAGTCCGTACCCGCCGCCGGTGCCCGGGTCGTCCGGCGGCGCCTGGCCCGGACCGTTTCCGACCTCGACCGTCGTCGCCGGCGCCCCGTAGCCGACCCGGACCGTGACGGGCGCGGCATGGGCGTACTTGCGCGCGTTGGTCAGCGCCTCCTGGACCAGCCGGTGCACGGCCAGCCGGTGGGTGGTCGGTACGGCCTCCGGGTCTCCGGAGAGGACGAGTTCGACCTGCTGCCCGGCCTGGGTGGCCTCGCCGACGAGTTCGGTGAGGTCACGCAGGGCGGGCGCCGGGACGAGGGCGTCCCCGGCGGGTACGGACGGCTCGTCCCCCGTGGCCGGCCGGACCGGCGGGTCGGCCCGCAGGGCCCCCAGGACGTCGCGCAGGTCGTCGAGCGAGCGGGCGGCGGTGGTGCGCAGCAGTTCGAGGCGATGGGTGAGCCGGGCCTGGTCGGCGGCGACGGTACCGGCCCTGGCCTGGTCACGCAGCACCCCGGCGTGCAGCACCAGGAGGCTGAGTCGGTGGGCCAGGACGTCGTGCATCTCCCTTGCGATCCGGGCCCGTTCGGCGGATCGTGCCTGTTCGGCGCGCAGCTCGCGCTCGCGGCGCAGCGCGTCGACCTGCTCGTGCAGGGTGCGGATCAGCACGCGTCTGCCGTGTAGCCACAGACCGACCGCCAGAATGGCGGCCTGGAGCAGGAGTTGGGACCCGGTGGTACCGGCCCAGCCGACCAGCGAGTCCGAGCCCGTCGCCCTGGCCACCGCGATGACCGCGCCGCCCGCCATCGCCGGGCCGGTCCGGCCGAGGTAGGCGAGGTAGAACACGCTGAACAGGCCGGGGAACGCCCGGTTGAAGAGCCCGCCGGTCAGCACCGGCAGCACGGCCGCGGCCACCGGGTGGCGGCGCACGAAGAACAGCGAGAGCGAGGCGAGGGCGGCCACGACCGTACGCGGCAGGCGCAGCGGACCGTCGGTGGTCATCCACTGGGCGAGCGCCTCCTCGGTGGTGAGGGCGAGCAGGCCCAGCAGCAGCAAGGTGTCCGTCCGGGCCCGGTGGTCCGGCCCGTACCAGCCGAGCAGACTCCTGCGCATGGCACTCCTCCTCTCCGCGTTCCGAAAGCCTTCCGGCCATGCCGGGCGTTCCGTGCGTGCCGGGCCGTCCGAGCCGTCCGGACGCCCGTCGTTCATTCCTTCGGGCTCGATGCTAGGGGCGTTCGGCCGCCGGACGCCTCTGTCTTCCGGGTAACCGCACCCTCGACTTTCGTCGGGGGTCAGCGTCGCTGACCGGCCGATTCGCGGCGGATCCGCCCTGCCTAGCGTCGACGATATGACGAACGGACAGCTCGACGACCACCCCGACCACCCCGACCACCCCGACCACCCCGACTACCCTGCACCCCGGAACAGTTCGCCCGCCGGTGGGGACCACCTGCTGTTCCTCGCCGAGGCCCTGCGCACGTTCCACGACACCGGCGCGCTGGCCCCGAGCGGCCCGGAGCTGGTGAACGCGCTGGTGGTGCCGGTCACCAGCCGCCCGAACCGTCCGATCTCGGTGCTGGAGGTCGGCGCCGGAACGGGCGTGGTGACCCGCCGGCTGGCCCAGGTGCTGCGTCCGGGCGACCGGTTGCACGTCGTCGAGGCGAACGCGCGGTTCGCCGACCGCCTTCGGGAGGACCCGGTGCTCGCCGCCCGCCGGCCGGGGATCGGGCTGCGGCTGTCGGCCTGCCGGATCGAGGAGCTGCCGGAGTGCCGCCCGTCGGCGCCGGAGGGGGCCCGGCCGGAAGGCCGCGCGGAGCGCTACGACGTGATCGTGTCCGGGTTGCCGTTCACCAACTTCGAACCCGCGCAGGTCCGCGACATCCTCGACCGCTATCTGCGACTGCTGATGCCCGGCGGCGAGCTGACGTACTTCGGGTACCTCGGTACGACGACGGCGCGCACCCTCTTCTCGGGCCCCCGTCGGGGCGCCCGCCACCGCGCGGTGGTGCGGCTGCTGCGGCGGTTCGAGACGACGTACGGCCTGGGCGAGCGCACGGTGTGGCGCAACCTGCCGCCCGCCCGCGCCTACTTGCTGCGCGCGCCGGGCGGGCGCGAGGACTGGGCGCCGAGTGGCGGCCCGGCCGTCGAGCCGACGGGCGCGACGGACACGAAGGCCACGACGGCCACGACGGCCACGACGGCCACGACGGCCACGACGAGGGCGCCGGACACCACGGAGACGGGCAAGACGCCCGAGACCAGCGAGACGAGCGAGGCGACGGACACGAAGGCCACGACGGCCGGACCTGCGGGCGGGGCGCTCCCGGCCGCCCGATGATGGACCGGGGCCGGGCCCGGCTCCGACATCTCCGGCAGCGAGGAGCCGCGATGACCCTCTCGGTACGTGACGTGGAAGCCCGGAACCGCTTCGAGGCCTGGGAGGACGGCGAACCGGCGGGCTTCGCCGAGTACCTCCGCAGCGACCGACTGGTGGTCTACCCGCACACCGTGGTCGAGCCCGCCTTCGAAAGCCGGGGCATCGGCAGCGCGCTGGCCCGCGCCGCGCTGGACGACGCCCGTGCCCGAGGCCTGTCCGTACTGGCCACCTGCCCCTTCATCAAGGGCTGGATGCTCCGCCACCCCGAGTACACCGACCTCGCGTACGAGAACCGCAGCCGCGTCGCCGACTGACGGCCCGGCGCCGGGAGCCGAGCCCCGACAGGAGAGGAGTTCGTCCGAACAAGTGACAAATAACAATCGACAGATTTCAACTTTCAGATAACAGACGACAGCGAACAGATTTTGAAATCTGTTCGCTGTCGTGCCATAGTGAGACCCGGGCCACCCTCACCTCGCCTCAGGCACCGCACCTGCCAACCGCCGTACCCGCGGGCGCCACCGCCGGTGACCGGTGCGCTGCCGCACCAACGGCCCACCTCGACGGCGAGCACCGACCCGGCGCCGCCACACGACCCGCCCGCACGGCCCCAGGAACGGATCTCCCGTGACCACGGACAGCACACTCACCGCCGAGCAGATCCTGATCGCGGCGGAGGACGTCCTCCGGCGGTTCGGCCCGGCCAAGGCCACCGTCGTGGACGTCGCCCGCACCCTCGGCGTCAGCCACAGCAGCGTCTACCGCCACTTCCCGAGCAAGGCCGCACTGCGCGAGGCGGTCACCCAGCGCTGGCTCGACCAGGCGCACCACGAGCTGGCGACCATCTCCAACGAGGGCGGGCCGGCCTCCGGGCGGCTGCACCGCTGGCTGACCACGCTGTTCACGGCGAAGCGGAAGAAGGCACTGGACGACCCAGAGCTGTTCGCCACCTACATGGTGCTGGTCGAGGAGAACAGCGGCCTGGTGGACGCCCACGTCGACACCCTGGTCGGCCAGATCGCGCAGATCTTCGAGGAGGGCACGGAGGAGGGGGAGTTCAAGCTCGCCCACATCCGGAACACCGCCCGCGCCGTCTTCGACGCCACCGGCCCCTTCCACGACCCGGCCTACGCGTCCACCTGGTCCGCCCCCGGCGTCGACGACCGATTCGAGGCCGTCTGGAAGCTCGTCCTCGGCGGCCTGAGGGCGAAGTGACGGACCGTCGGCGAGCGGAGCGTCGACGAGCGGGAAACCCACTCGCCGACGCCTCGCCCGTCCGGCAGACTGCCGCGCACAGTCGATCTCACCTGGAGGATGACATGCGTGCGGCCGGACCGGTCCTGGACAGTCTGGAGGGGCTCGCCCTCGGCGATGCCTTCGGCGACCGGTGGTTCTCGGTCCCGGTGGACGAGGCGCCCGCCGCGCTGGCCGCCCGCCTGGTCCGGCCCGCGCCCTGGCACTGGACCGACGACACCGCGATGGCACTCGTGCTGGTCCGCCACCTGATCGATGCGGGCGAGGTCCGACCGGACGTGCTCGCCGGGGAGTTCGCCGCCGAGTACACCCGCGAGTACGGGCGCAAGTACGGCCCTTCGATGCACCGGGTGCTGCGCGGGATCGGCGCCGGCGGGGACTGGCGCGCCATCACCGCGGGCCAGTTCGAGGGCCAGGGTTCGTACGGGAACGGCGCCGCGATGCGGGTGGCCCCGCTGGGGGCCTGGTTCGCCGATGACCTCGACGCGGTGGCCCGGCAGGCCGAACTCCAGGCGCTCACCACGCACTTCCACCCGGAGGCGGTCGCCGGCGCGGTGGCGGTCGCGCTCGCGGCGGCGCTGGCCGTCCGGAGCCGGGGCGGGGACCCGCCCGGCCGGGCCGAGTTGCTGGCCGAGGTCGCCGGACGGCTGCCGGACAGCGATGTCCGCTCCGGACTGCGGATCGCCGCCCGACTGCCCGGCCACACCAGTGTCCGGCAGGCCGCCAACGTGCTCGGTTCGGGGGCGCTGATCTCCGCCCCGGACACCGTGCCGTTCGCCCTCTGGTCCGCGGCCGGTCACCTGCACTCGCTGCCCGAAGCCATCTGGCACACCCTGGAGGGCTGGGGCGACATGGACACCACCTGCGCCATCGCCGCAGGCGTGGTCGCCGCCCGGACCGGGCTCGCCCGGGTACCGCCCGAGTGGATCGCCGCGCGCGAGGAACTCCCGGACCGGGTCGCCGAGGTGTCGTAGGCCACCAGCTGCCGGCGGCCGCCCGGGGCCGTCCCGGTGAGCCGGGCGGTCAGCGCCGGAAGACGAAGCGGAGCACCCGGTAGGCGAACACCAGGACCAGCGCGCCGCCGATGGCCGACACCCAGGTCGTGACGTCGAGGAAGCTCACCTTCACCGTCCCGTGCATCCAGTGCGAGACGATCCAGGTGCCGATGTAGGAGCCGGTGATGCCGATCAGTGTGCTGCTGATCAGACCGCGCTCACCCCTCGACATCGCCATCCTGGCCAGGGTGCCCGACACCAGGCCCAGCACGATCCACGCCATCCAGCTCATCTGCCGCCCCTTGCGTCATGGGTGTGACGACCCCGTCCGGCCCCCAGGTCCGACCGGAAGGACGTACGAGGACCTCGCATCGTTCCGATGCCCGGAAGGAGCGGCGCCAACCGGCCAACCGGCCCCGCCGCTCCGGGCGGCGGAGACCCGTCGGCGGACGCGGGCGAACGCGGGCGTCCCCGGACGAGCGCAGACGGACGTGGCGGTCAGCGGCGCGAGTTGCCGAACAGCAACCGGTAGACGATCAGCAGCACCAGGGCGCCGCCGATCGCCGACACCCAGGTCGCCAGGTCGAAGAAGTGCCCGGTGACCGAGCGGTGCATGAAGTGCGACGCGATCCAGCCGCCGACGAAGGACCCGGCGATACCGATCAACGTGGTCACGATCAGGCCGCCCGGGTCCTTCCCCGGCAGCAGCAGCTTGGCCAGCGCACCCGACAGCAGGCCCAGCACGATCCAAGCGACGATGCCCATCCGTCATCCCCTCCAGTCCACGGCACGACGGGCCCCGTCCCGTCCGCTCCGCCCACAAGGACGCCACCCCGGGCGAACCCGGTTCCGTCACCCGCGCAACGGCGTTCGAATCCGGACGCCGCGACAGCCCGCCCACGCGTGGTGTCCTTCCCACGGACCGTACGCGCCGAAATACTGCGGCCATGCGCATCCTGATCGCCACCGCCGGCTCCCGGGGCGACGTGGCCCCCTTCACCGGGCTCGGCCTCCGTCTGCGGGCGGCCGGTCATCAGGTGGCCGTCGCCACCCACGACACCTTCGCGGAACCGGTGCGGGCCGCCGGACTGGAGTTCCGCCCCCTGCCGGTCGACCCGCGCGCCGAACTCGCCTCCGCCGAGGGGCGACGCCTGCTGCGGGCCGGCGCCGGACCGGGCGCCGTCCTGCAACTCCTCCGCCTCGGCCGGCGGTTCATGCCCGCGCTCGGCGACGGCATCGCCGACGCCACCGCGCTCGGCGCCGACCTGCTGCTGACCACCAGCACCACCAGCGCGCTCGGTCAGGTCGCCGCCGAGGCGGCGGGCATCCCCAGCATCGGGCTCTACCTCCAACCGCTCGCGCCCACCCGGGAGTTCGCGCCGGCCGTCACCGGCACCCGGTCGCTCGGCCGGTCCGGCAACCTGCTGGCGGGGCACGCCGTCCAGGCCGCGACCGACCGGCTGTTCGTCCCGGCGGTCCGCGGGCTGCGCCGCCGGCTCGGCCTGCCGCCGCACGGCATCGCCGCGGCCAGGCGCAACCATCCCGTCCTGCACGGCTTCTCACCGCTGGTGGTGCCCCGCCCCGCCGACTGGCACCCCCGACTGGACGTCGCGGGCTACTGGTGGCCGGCCGGACCACCGCACTGGCAGCCCCCGGCCCGGCTGCTCGACTTCCTCGCCGCCGGGCCGCCACCGGTCTTCGTCGGCTTCGGCAGCCTGGTCGTCCCGGAGCCCGAGCGGCTCACCACGGCCGTCCTCGCCGCCGCCCGTGCCGCCCGGGTGCGCCTCCTCCTCCAGTCGGGCTGGAGCGGACTGGCCGCCGAGGACTCGGACTCCGTCCTGACCATCGGCGACACCCCGCACGACTGGCTCTTCCCCCGCACGGCCGCCGTGGTCCACCACGCGGGCGCCGGCACCACGGCCGCCGTCCTCCGCTCGGGAACCCCCACCGTCCCCGTACCGGCGCAGCTCGACGCACCGTTCTGGGCCGCCCGCCTGACCATGCTCGGCGTCTCCCCCGGCCCCGTCCCGCTGCGCGCCCTCACCCCCTCCCGCCTCGCCGCCGCCCTCCGCCTCACCCTCGACGACCCGCGCCACCGCACCCGCGCCCAGGCCGTCGCCGCCGCCCTGGCCACCGAGGACGGCACGGCCAAGGTCCTCACCGCCATCGACCGGGTTTCAGCGAACAGCTGACCGACGACCGCCAACTGTTGCGACTGTGCGGGCCGGAAGGGCCACTCGTCGCGCACTGTCATCATCTATTCTGCACAAACACGACTCGGGCGCCTCACAAGGACCCGATACTGCGACATGCCCCGTTCGTCACACTTGGCGCATGACGTCTGCGTGGCGGGGCGCAGGCATCTCAGGAGGCACAGTGCGGCTGACGCAGGTCCAGGTGACCAACTTCCGAGCGCTGAAGCACATCACCGTTCGGGTCGAGGACCATGCCACCCTCATCGTGGGCAGGAACAACAGCGGCAAGACCTCCTTCGCCAGCCTCTTCGACAGGTTCTACGGGACCGACGAGACCCGCTTCGTACCAGAGGACCTGCACACGAGCCGGATCGCACAGATCCGGAAGGCCTTCGGCCGCTACGTCGAAGCTCAGAAGACACCAGCCGAGGATCCCGAACTCCGCGAACGACTCCTTGACGAAGCGCGCGGGCTCTTGCCGGAAATCCGCCTCCTGGCGAGGATCTCCTACACCGTCGAAGACGACCTCGCGCTCCTGTCCGAGATCATCCTCGACCTCGACGAGCGCTGTTTCGACGCCAACCTCGAGGCCGTCCACGCCGTGAAGCGACCGGACGAGTTCCTCGCGCACATCAAGGAGACGAGGGCGAGGCAGAAGCAGGCCTTCTCCTGGCAGAAGTATCTGCGCAAGAACTTCTCCTCCTTCTTCGGCACCACCTACTGGGCCGTCTCCGCGAACGCCCCCTCCGTAAGGCGGGAGATCAGCAGCACGACTGCCCGTCGCATCATCACCGTGCGGACCATCCAGGCGCAGACGAAGTTCGACGACACCCCGGCCGACAAGACGCGGACCCTCTCGAAGACCTTCGAGGCCTTCTATAAGGCCAACAGCGGAGAGGACCAACGCGACCAGAACATCGAGAGCATCGACACCGCGCTCTCCGTCGCTTCGGAGTCCATCGACAAGGCCTACGGAGATCTCTTCACGCCCTTCCTCGGCACCTTGCAGGTATTCGGCGTCGGCTCCATCGATCCGCTCCAGGTACCGCGCATCGTCACCCAGATCGAGCCCGGAGCGATCCTGCGCGGCAGCACCCGGATCCAGTACCCGTCGCCGGACGGCACCCACCACCTGCCGGAAGGTCACAACGGCCTCGGATACAGCAGGCTGATCTTCACTCTCATGCAGGTCACGGACTTCATCCTGACCTGCCAGCGCAGCAAACCACGACCCGCGCTGCCCCTGCTCTTCATCGAGGAGCCTGAAGCCCATCTGCACCCTCAGATGCAGGAGGTCTTCATCAACAGCATCAAGCGCTTCCTGGAGGCCGGGAACTCGTCGGTCCAGTCGTTCATCACCACCCACTCGTCCCACATTGTGGCCAGCAGTGGCTTCAGCGCCGTACGCTACTTCGACTCCAACGGCCCGGACATCGTGGTCAAGGACCTGTCCGCGTTCCAGGCGAACACGAAGAAGACCGGCTCCCAGGGTGCCATGACCATGCGGTTCCTGACGCAGTACATGCAGTTGCATCGCTGCGACATGTTCTTCGCCGACAAGGTCATCCTCATCGAGGGCACCGTCGAGCGGCTCCTGCTGCGTCCCATGATCAGTAAATGCGCACCGAAGCTGGAGAGCCAGTACATCTCCATCATCGAAGTCGGCGGAGCCTTCGCTCACCGCTTCAAAGAACTCCTGGAGTTCATCAACGTCCCAACCCTCATCATCACCGACCTCGACTCGGTGGACCCGACAGCGAAAAACGGGCGCTGTTCCCCGGACACCGGGAACGCCGTCACGTCCAACCACACACTGAAGTCTTGGCTCCCTCGGAAAAAGGAGATCAAGACCCTTCTCGACCTGCCTGAAGAGGACAAGAGCACAGGCCGTGTGCGGGTTGCGTACGAGGTACCCGAACACGACGCCGTGCCCTGCGGTCGCAGCTTCGAGGATGCGTTCATCGTCGCCAACGCCGAACTGTTCGCACGGAACCTCGACATGCTGGTCCTCAAGGGCGCCTTCACCGCCGTCGCGGGACCGGCACCTTCTTCCGATGACATCACGTCCAACGCCTACGAGATCGCCGAACGGCTCTCCGACACCAAAACCGACTTTGCCTTCGACATCCTGCTCATGGACGGCTGGACCGTCCCGCGCTACATCCGCGAGGGGCTCGAATGGCTGAGCTGACAGTTCTCACTCGAATTCAGCAGGTTCTGGACGCCCGGCGCGACTTCCTCGTTGAGGCCGGCGCGGGGGCCGGGAAGACCACGGCACTGGTCCATTCCCTGCTCTACCTGCTCCGCACCCGCCGGGACGAGCTCGAACGCGCGGGGAAGCGCATCGCCTGCATCACGTACACCAACGTGGCCAAGGAAGAAATCCGCGAGCGCATCGGGGACGACCCCCTCGTGTACGTCGGCACCATCCACGAGTTCCTGTGGATGGCCATCCAGGACCACCAGTCCGAACTCCTGGACGCACTGATCGCCCACAACCAGACGCTGGCTCGTCCACAGGACATGGCCGAGATCAAGGCGAACCTCGTCGTAGAGTACAGCGATCGCCGACGCCGCTATGCCGACGGGCTGATATCTCATGACGAAGTACTCGCCTTGGCCTACACGTTGATCACCACCCGGCCCAAACTCGTGCGAATCACAGCAGACCGGTTTCCGGTCATCTTCGTCGATGAATACCAGGACACCTTCCCCAGGACGATCGAGGTGCTGCTCGACCACTTCGCTGGTTCGGGGACTTCGGTGTGCACCATTGGTCTGTTCGGCGATTCGATGCAGAAGATCTACAACACCGGAGTCGGCAAGGTCACCCATGAACGTCTGGTCAGCTTCACCATGCACGGCAACCACCGCTGTGCCGAGCCGATCGTCGATGTCCTGAACCGAATCCGCCCGGAGTTGCGGCAAGTTCACGATGCTGGCAACACGGACGGCCAGGTGCACCTCTTCCTCACGAGAAAACCGCTCGGTGGGGACACCGACCCGCGTGACGTACTCACACCAGTGCTCGATTCCTACGGTTGGGCACCCGAGAGAACCAAGTATCTCGTCCTCACTCATCGCCGCATCGCAGGAGCACTCGGCTACCAGGACCTGCTCGCGCTCTATACCAAGCGCTACGCCACCGGCCGCGACGACCTCCTGGAGGGCACCGAACCCTACGCACAGCTACTGAAGTCCGTCGAGGAACTCAGCAGTGCCTTCGAGTCCCGGAACTACGCCCAGTTGACCGCACTGCTCGACGGCGAGCACCTCGCCATCACCAGGCACTCCGACAAGGTCCGTACCACCCGAACGCTTCAGGGCCTCATCGACGTCCGAGGCACGGGAACCGTCGGCGACGTGCTCGACTACGTCATCAGCAGCCGGTTGCTGACTCCCTCCGGGAGAGTCAGGGCAATCGAGCGAACACTTCAGGCCACCGACCTCGACGAACGCGCGCAGAAGGACGCCGACTTCGTAAACGCCCTTCGCGCCCTCCCTTACCATCAGGTCGTCAACCTCACCCGGTTTCGCGATGAACTCACCCCCTTCTCAACCCAACACGGCGTCAAGGGTGCCGAGTTCGAGAACGTCGTCGTCATCATCGACGATCAGGCATGGAATCAGTTCAACGTCGACCGCATGCTCTCGGGCGACGACCACATCAGAGCGCGGGAGACCCGCACCCGCAATCTCTTCTACGTCTGCTGCTCACGCGCCAGGAAACGTCTCGCCGTGGTATTCACCACACCCCTGGGACAGGAGGCCGAGGCGATGGCGAGAGCGTGGTTCGGTAGTGCACACGTACACGAGGGGATGTTCTGACCGCGCCGAAACGAAGTGCCGCGACCCCTCAGACCGATGCCCGGCACCGGCCGCAGGTCGTCGCTGGTGAAGCCGTTGGGAGGCAACTCCACGTCTGCCGGGTCGAGTTCGACCCGGCCGTCGGGGTGCTGCCGCTGTCTGCCACCGCTGGTCTCGGTGTCGGGCACGGGCAACTCCCGTCCGCCGCGGGCGAGGCCACGGCTGGGTTCAGGTGGGGGTCACGGGCGGGCTCACGGGCAGGTTCTCAAGACGGTTCCGAAGCGTGGGTCGCGGGCGGGACGTCACAGGTGCGGGATGACGTCCGTCCCGTAGGCGTCGATGGTGGCCTCGATGGCGTCGTGCATGGCGTAGACGGCGAACTGGTCGACGCCGAGCGAGCGGAGTTCCGCCAGCCGGGCCCGCTGCACATCGGCCGGGCCGATCAGGCAGAAGCGGTCCACGATCCCGTCCGGGACGAAGGCGGTGTCCGGGTTCCCGGCCCGCCCGTGGTGGCTGTAGTCGTACCCCTGGCGGTCCTTGATGTAGTCGGTGAGTTCCTCCGGCACCAGGTCGGAGTGCTCACCGTAGTGGCTGACCAGGTCGGCCACGTGGTTGCCGACCATTCCGCCGAACCAGCGGCACTGCTCCCGGGCGTGGGCGAGGGCCTCGGGCGAGTCGTCGGCGGTGACGTAGGCGGGGGCGGCGACGCAGATGGTGAGCGAGTCCGGGTCCCGGCCGGCCTCGACGGCGGCGGCCCGCACCGCCTTGACCATGAACTCGGTCAGATAGGGATCGGCCAACTGGAGAATGAATCCGTCAGCCTGACGACCAGTCAGGTTCAGCGCCTTCGGCCCGTACGCGCCCATCCAGATCGGCAGCGACGCGCCGGGACGGACCCACGGCAGGTGCATCTCGGCACCGTCCACCTCGGCGGTGCGCCCCTCGGCCAACTCCTTGATGGCGTGCATGGCTTCGGAGAGCCGGGCGAGGGTGGCGGGGCTCCGCCCGGCCACCCTCATGGCGGAGTCGCCGCGGCCGATGCCGCAGACGGTCCGGTTGCCGTACATGTCGTTGAGCGTGGCGAACAGGGAGGCGGTCACCTCCCAGGTACGGGTGGAGGGGTTGGTGACCATCGGGCCGACGGTGATCCGCTCGGTCTCGGCGAGGATCCGGCTGTAGATGACGAAGGGCTCCTGCCACAGCACGCAGGAGTCGAAGGTCCAGCCGTGGCTAAACCCGGCCTGTTCGGCCCGGACCATCCGGTCGATGAGCAGCCGGGCGGGCGGGTCGGTCTGAAGGACGAGGCCGATGTCCATGAGGGGCTCCAGATGAGGGGTTCGGCCGCCCGCCCGACCGCCGGTGGGGCGGCCGGGCGGGCGGCCACGGGTGGACCTGCACGGGCGGAGGGACGGGAAGCGGGAGAGGAGGGCTCAGACCAGGTACTGGCAGGTGTCCCGGCGCAGGAAGGCCCCGTGCCCGGCCCGGCCGAGCCACTCCCCGCCGTCCAGCACGACGGTGCCGCGCGACATCACCGTCCGCGCCCGGCCGGTGAGCCGGCGGCCCTCGTAGGCCGAGTAGTCCACGTTCATGTGGTGGGTCGCGGCGGAGACGGTCTGCACGGCGGCGGGATCGTAGACCACCAGGTCGGCGTCGGCGCCCGGCGTGATGGTGCCCTTGCGCGGGTGCAGGCCGAACATCCGGGCCGGGGTGGTGCAGGCGATCTCGACCCAGCGGCGCCGGCTGATGTGCCCGTCCACCACGGCCTGGTGGAGCAGGTCCATCCGGTTCTCCACACCCGGCAGGCCGTTGGGGATCTTCGAGAAGTCGCCGCGGCCCAGTTCCTTCTGGCCCGCGAAGCAGAACGGGCAGTGGTCGGTGGAGACCACCTGGAGGTCGTTGGTGCGCAGCCCGCGCCAGAGGGCCTCCTGGTGCTCGCGCGGCCGCAGCGGCGTGCTGCACACGTACTTGGCGCCCTCGAAGCCGTCGGCACCCTCCTCGGCGAGGTTGTCGGTGGAGAGGAAGAGGTACTGCGGGCAGGTCTCGCCGAAGACGTTGTGCCCGGCGTCCCTGGCCGTGGTGAGTTCGGCGAGCGCGGCGGCGGCGGAGACGTGCACGACGTAGAGCGGGCTGCCGGCCACCTGGGCGAGCTTGATCGCCCGGTGGGTGGCCTCGGCCTCCAGCAGTTCGCGGCGGACCTCGCCGTGGTACCGGGGGGCGGTCTTCCCTGCCGCGAGCGCCTGTTCGACCAGGACGTCGATGGCGATGCCGTTCTCCGCGTGCATCATGATCAGCCCGCCGTTGACGGCACCGCGCTGCATGGCGCGCAGGATGCGGCCGTCGTCGCTGTAGAAGACGCCGGGGTAGGCCATGAAGAGCTTGAACGAGGTGGACTCGCCGGAGTCCACGAGGGCGTCCATCTCCTTCAGCACACCGTCGTTGACGTCGGAGACGATGGTGTGGAAGGCGTAGTCGACGGCGCAGTTGCCCTCGGCCTTGGCGTGCCAGGTGTCCAGGCCCTCGCGCAGCGAGCCGCCGACCGACTGGACGGCGAAGTCGACGATGGTGGTGGTGCCGCCCCAGGCGGCGGCGCGGGTGCCGGTCTCGAAGGTGTCGGAGGCCGAGGTGCCGCCGAACGGCAGCTCCATGTGGGTGTGTGCGTCGACGCCGCCCGGGATGACGTAGTGGCCGGTGGCGTCGATGACGGTGTCGGCGGTCCAGGCCTCGGCGGCGGAACTGCCGGTGGTGGCGAGGGCGGCGATGCGTTCGCCCTCGATCAGGACGTCGGCGTGGAGTTCCTCGGTGGCTGTGATGACGAGGCCGCCGCGGACGACGGTGCACCGGCGCGGGTCACTGGTGGTCATCGCGCTGCTCCTCACGCCTCGGCGAGCGGTCCGTAGGCGTCGGGCCGGCGGTCGCGGTAGAACGCCCACTGCTGGCGGACCTGTTCGATCAGGCCGAGGTCGAGGTCCCGGACGACGAGTTCCTCCTCCTTGTCGGAGGCGACCTCGCCGACGAACCGACCGCGCGGGTCCACGAAGTAGGAGGTGCCGTAGAAGTCGTTGTCTCCGTACTCCTCGGTGCCGACGCGGTTGATCGCGGCGACGAAGTACTCGTTGGCGACGGCCGCGGCGGGCTGTTCGAGCTGCCAGAGGTAGGCGGACAGACCCCGGCTGGTGGCGGAGGGGTTGTAGACGATCTGCGCGCCGGCCAGGCCCAGGGCGCGCCAGCCCTCGGGGAAGTGGCGGTCGTAGCAGATGTAGACCCCGACCCTGCCGACGGCGGTGTCGAACACCGGCCAGCCGAGGTTGCCGGGCTTGAAGTAGTACTTCTCCCAGAAGCCCTTGACCTGCGGGATGTGGTGCTTGCGGTACTTGCCGAGGTAGCTCCCGTCGGCGTCGATGACGGCGGCGGTGTTGTAGTAGACGCCGGTCTGCTCCTCCTCGTAGACCGGGACGACCATCACCAGCCCGAGTTCGCGCGCGAGGTCCCGCATCCGGCGCACGGTCGGGCCGTCCGGGACCGCCTCGGCCCAGCGGTAGTGCTCGGCCTCCTGGACCTGACAGAAGTACGGGGAGTTGAAGACCTCCTGGAAGCCGATGATCTTCGCGCCCTGGGCGGCGGCCTCGCGGGCGTACCGCTCGTGGAGCGCGATCATGCTCTCCTGGTCACCGGTCCAGCGGGTCTGGACGAGCGCGGCACGGACGATCTGCGACATGGGTACCTCCGCAACTCCGCGGTCCGGCCGTGCGGTCGGGCCCGCGGTCTGAGGGTTGACGGGGCGGGTCTGCCCTGCGGGTCCACGCGGGAGCCACAGGGTCTACGTGCGTAGAAAGCGATCTGTAGACGGTAGGCCCGGCCTCGGTGGCCTGACAATACGTTGGTGTCAACGCGTCTGGAGCGACCTTGTGGCGCGGACACGCGGGCGTGCCCGGGGGCGATGGGAAGCTGATCTACCCCGGGAGTCGCCCTCTTACTCGTCCGGGTGAATCCGGGCACCCGGGGTGCGCGATCGACGGTGGCGGGGTAGGCCCCGGAGACGGACAGCCCCCGGGGCGACGGCGGGCCGTCGGCTCGGCTTGACTTCGTCCGGTTCGCTCGGGAAGGATCCGGCGCATGGACTCCGGCGCCACTCTGGTCTGCCGCCTGCACGTCGATCTGCGACGCCAGGCGAGTTCCATCTGTGCCTGTTGACCTTGTTCTCTCCCGCCGGTCCCGCCCTGTGACGTCTGCCAGGGCCCGCGCCGCGCACCCGCACCCGCAGTTCTGACTTCCCGCCCCGCTCCGGCGCACCCGTGCGTGCCGGGCCGCTCCGCCGGCCCGCGCCCGCCCGCTGCCGCCGGAGGCCGGGCGCCTCCCCCCGACGTTCCCGCCGCATCCGAGGACGCCCTCATGAGCCCGAGCCCGAGCATCAGCCCCGACACCCGGCCGACCGACAGCCCCGGCAGCGCCACCCCGCCCACGGACAGGGACACGGCCGCGAACACGACCACCACGGACACAGCCACGGACCCGACGCCCACCCCGGAGCCACCACCTACGCCGACCACCGGGCAGGCGCGGACCACCGCACCGCTCACCCCCAGCACCCTGCGGACCATCGTCCGCGTGCTGGCCGAGCGGCCCGAGGAGTGGATCCACCACGTCCGCCTCTCCACCGAGGAGCGCTGGTACCGCCGCCTGGCCGCCGACGAGGACCACGAGGTGTGGCTGATCAGCTGGCTGCCCGGCCAGTCCACCGGCTTCCACGACCACGGCGGCTCGCGCGGCGCGTTCACCGTCGCCCTCGGCGAGTTGGAGGAGCTGTCCCTCGGCGGGCCCGACCAGGGCCTGCTGATCCGCCGGGTCCCGGCCGGCACCGCCCGTGCCTTCGGCCCCGAGTACGTGCACGACGTGCGCAACACCGCCGTCGGCCCCGCCGTCACCCTGCACGCCTACTCGCCGCCGCTGAGTTCGATGGCGCACTACGACCTGCGGGCCGGCGGGCTCGTCCGCACCTCCGAGGAAGGACCGGAACAATGGTGACCACGATCGAGGACCTGGTGGAGCGGGCCCGGGAGGGCGTCCACCGCCCGCGTGCCCGCGATGCGTACCAGGCCCAGCTGGACGGCGCGCTGCTGGTGGACATCCGTCCGGCGGCGCAGCGGGCGGCCGAGGGGGAGATCCCCGGCTCGCTGATCATCGAGCGCAACGTGCTGGAGTGGCGGCTCGATCCGACGGGCAGTCACCGGATCCCCGAGGCCTCGGGCTACGACGTCGAGGTGATCGTGGTCTGCTCCGAGGGTTACGCCTCCAGCCTCGCCGCCGCCTCGCTGCGCGAACTGGGGCTGCACCGGGCGACCGACCTGGACGGCGGTTTCGTCGGCTGGGAGGCCGCCGGACTGCCGACCCGTCAGGGCGGCTGAGCCAGGGGCCGAACCGCGTGCCGGACGGTAAATCAGGGACAGGAGATGATGCAGGTCATAGTCTGATCAGAGTTTCCGCCGGTCCAAAGCTGGGCAGCCACGCGGGCGGAAGTACGCCCGGGCGCTTGAAACCGCCGCCACCGATCGACCCGACCGAACGACCGACCGACCCAGGCGCCGCCTCCCCGGGGCGCCCTGACGAGGAAACTCCACGTGATCAGATTCGACGGCGCCGGAAAGCGCCACCCCGACGGCACCATCGCAGTCGAGGGCCTGGACCTGGAGGTCCCGACCGGTCGGATAACCGTCCTGGTCGGACCGTCCGGCTGCGGGAAGACCACCCTGCTGCGCATGGTCAACCGGATGGTCGAGCCCACCTCGGGCCGGGTCCTGCTGGACGACACGGACGTCGCGAAACTGGAACCGGCCAAGCTGCGCCGTGGCATCGGGTACGTGATCCAGCAGGCCGGGCTCTTCCCGCACCGCAAGGTGATCGACAACATCGCCACCGTCCCCTACCTGCTCGGCTGGGACCGCAGGAAGGCCCGTGCCCGCGCCGCCGAACTGCTCGAACTGGTCGGGCTCGCGCCGGAGACCGCCAAGCGGTACCCGTTCCAGCTGTCCGGCGGCCAGCAGCAGCGGGTCGGCGTGGCGCGGGCGCTGGCCGCCGACCCGCCGGTGCTGCTGATGGACGAACCGTTCAGCGCCGTCGACCCGGTGGTGCGGGCCGGGCTCCAGGAGGAGCTGCTGCGGCTCCAGTCCGAGCTGCACAAGACGGTGCTGTTCGTCACCCACGACATCGAGGAGGCCGTCCGGCTCGGCGACCAGGTGGTGGTGCTGCGCGAGCACGGCCGGATCGCCCAGCTGGCCGACCCGCACACCCTGCTCACCACCCCCGCCGACGAGGGCGTGGCCGCCTTCCTCGGTCGCGACCGGGGCCTGCGCGGCCTCGCCCTGCGCCCCGCGAGCGCCGTCGAGATCCGCCCCGTGAGCGACGGACTCCGGTACGGGGGATGGGAGTTGGCCCTGGACGACGGGCGGCACCCGATCGGCTGGATCGACCGTGACGCCGTCACCGCCGAGCTGCACCCGGCGGCCGGATTCCGCCCGGACACCGACACCCTGCGCAGCGCGCTGGACGCTACCGTCCTCTCCCCCGCCGGAGCCGCGGTCGCGCTGGACGCCGACGGCCGGGCCACCGGCACCGCGAGCCGCGAGGCCGTCCTCGCGGCGCTGCGACCCGACGCCCCCGATTCGACGGCCGCCGACGCGCCCGTCCGCATCGGCAAGTCCCCGACCGCAGGAAGCCGATCGGACGACCCGGGCCGCGCGGGCGGCACGAGCGGCACGGACACGGCGGGCGGCACGGGCACCCCGGGCGGCACGGACACGGCGGACGGCACGGACGGAGCCGACGGTGGACGATGAACCGATCGTCCGCTGGTACTGGATCGGCGACCACGTCGGCTACCTCGGCCACCTGCTCGCCGACCACGCCGTGATCGCCCTCGTCCCCGTGCTCATCGGTCTGCTGCTGGCCGTCCCGCTCGGCCTGGCCTGCGCCCGATTCCCGCGGCTCTACCAGCCGCTGTCCGCCGTCTTCAACATCGTCTACGCGCTGCCCTCGCTGGCCGTGTTCGTGGTGCTGATCCCGTACACAGGGCTCGCCACCCAGGCGACCGTGATGATCCCGCTCACCTTCTACGCCCTCGCCGTCCTGCTGCCGACCACCGTGGACGGGCTGCGCGCCGTCCCGGACGCCGTCCGGCAGGCCGCCACCGCGATGGGGTACGGGCCGTGGCACCGGCTGACCTCGGTCGAGCTGCCCGCCGCCGTGCCGTACCTGATCGCCGGACTGCGGGTCGCCGCGGTGTCCAGCATCTCGCTGGCCAGCGTCGGCGCGCTGGTCGGGCGCGGCGGGCTCGGCTACCTGTTCATCGACGGCTTCCAGCGCACCTTCCCGACCCCGATCGTGGCCGGTATCGCGCTGATCGCCGTCCTGGCGCTGGCCGTCGACCTGGTGCTGGTGGCCGCCCGGCGGCTGCTCGCGCCCTGGGCGGTCCGGGAGAAGGGAGCGGGCTCGTGAACTGGCTGAACTGGCTGAGCGACTTCTTCACCGCCCCGGACCACCTCAGCGGGCCGGACTCGATCGTGCACCGGGTCTCCGAACACCTGCTGCTCTCCGGCGAGGCCCTGCTGTACGCGACGCTGCTCGCCGTCCCGCTCGGGCTGCTGATCGGCTACACCGGGCGCGGCGTCACCGTGGTGACCGCGCTCGCCGGCGCCGCCCGCGCGCTGCCCACCCTCGGCCTGGTGACGCTGGCCGTGCTGCTCGCCGGGGTCGGCGACACCGCGGTCCTGATCCCGCTGGTCGCCCTGGCCGCGCCGCCGCTGCTGGTGGCCGCCGTCGAGGGGGTTCGGGGCACCGACCCGGACGTCCGGGACGCCGCGCGCGGCATCGGGCTGACCCACCCGCAGGTACTGCGGCAGGTCTGCCTGCCCTCGGCCGCGCCGACCCTGCTTGCGGGCTTCCGCACCGCGACCGTGCAGGTGATCGCGACCGCCACGGTGGCCGCCTACGTCGGCCTGGGCGGGCTCGGCCGCTACGTCATCGACGGGCTGGCGACCCGCAAGTACGCCGTGACCGTGGGCGGTGCGCTGCTGGTGGTGCTGCTCGCGGTCGGCGCCCAGCTGTTCTTCGCCCTGCTCGCCCGGTTCGCGCTCCCGCCCGGGGTGCGCGCCCAGCAGCAGCCCCGCTGATCTCCTCCCCTCCTCTCTCTCGTCCCGGAAGGACATCTGTCACCATGTCGACAATCAACCGAAGCCGTCGCGCCGTCGTCCTCGGCACCCTCGCCGCGCTCGCCCTCGGCGCCACCGCCTGCGGTTCCTCGGGCGGCGGCGACCCGCTCGGCGGGGGTTCGAGCACCGCGGCCTCAACAGGCGGGTCGGGCGGCTCAGGGTCGACGGTGGTGGTCGGCTCGGCGAACTTCCCCGAGAACGTCCTGCTCGGCTCGATCTACTCGCAGGCGCTCAAGGCCAAGGGCATCAAGGTCGAGGAGAAGTTCAACATCGGCAGCCGCGAGGTGCTCTACGGACAGCTGCAGAGCGGGAACCTGACCGTCCTGCCGGAGTACAACGGCTCGCTGCTCGCCTACCTGGACGCCAACTCCACCGCCGTCACCACCCAGGACGTGAACGCGGCGCTCGCCAAGACGCTGCCCGCCTCGCTGGGCATCCTCGACTCCTCCCCGGCCGAGGACAAGGACTCGCTGAGCGTCACCCAGGAGACCGCCGACAAGGACGGTCTCAAGAGCATCGCCGACCTGGCCGCCAAGGCGGGCGAGTTCACCATCGGAGGGCCGCCGGAGTTCAAGAACCGCCGTGAGCAGCAGCTCAAGGACGTCTACGGGCTGACCTTCAAGGAGTGGAAGCCCACCGCCGACACCACCGCGAACGCGCTCAAGGACGGCAGTATCCAGGTCGGCAACGTGTTCACCACCGACCCGAAGATCGCCCAGTACAAGCTCGTCCCGCTGTCCGACCCGAAGAACATCTTCGGCGCGCAGAACGTCACCCCGCTGGTCAACAAGGCGGGCGTGAACGCGACCGCGACGGCGGCGCTCAACGCGGTGTCGGCCAAGCTCGACACCACCGGGCTGCTGGCGCTGATGAAGCGCGTGTCGACGGACAAGGAGGACCCGTCGGCGGTCGCCAAGGACTGGCTGAAGTCCAACGGCCTCGGCTGACGGTCGGACGGCCGGACGGCCGACCTGGCGCCCCTGCCGGTCCGGCGGTTTGAACGGCCTGCCGGCTCGACGGTTTGCCCGTCCGGTGGTTTGCCCGTCTGGCTGTCTGCCCGTCCGGTGGTTTGCCCGTCTGGCGGTCTGCCTGTCCGGTGGCCGGCGCGGGTTGCCGCCGACCGGCCGGGGGTCGTGAACGCGGCGGCCCGGAGGAGCTTCCTCCGGGCCACCGTCCGCCGTTGCGGAGCCCCCTCTCCGGCCTGCGGAGGGACCTTCCCTTCCATGCCGCGAACATGACAGTGTGGGCGCCATGCGCACTCGTCTCCTCGCCGCCACCCTCACGGCACTCGCCGCGGTGAGCCTCGCTGCCTGCTCCGGTTCCGGGTCGGGCTCCGGCAAGGCCACCGCCGCGGCCGGCTCCCCCACCGCCTCCGCCACCACTCCGGCCGCTTCCCCCACCGGCGCCGCCACCACACCCGAGGCGCCCGCGCCCGGGTCCGCCGCGCCCACGACCGACAGCACGGCCGCCCCCACGGCCACGGCCGACGGCACCGCCGGTGCGCCCGCACCCGACGCCGGCGCCTCGGGAGCCCCCGCACCGGCCAAGCCCGCCCCGCCCGCCGACGCCGGGCTGCCCGCCAAGCCGGGCACCGACCTGACGGCCAAGCTGGTCTCCGCGCTGGACGCGATCGATCCGGCGATCGTCGGAGGCAAACCCGAGCAGGCCGTGGACCGGGCGCGCAACCAGTGCCAGTCGATGTACCAGTTCCCCAAGGACAAGCAGAAGTTGGTCGAGCTGGCCGGCCAGCGCTTCACCTCCGCCGACCACCCGCAGGGGTTCGGACCTGACATCGCCGCGAAGATCAACGACGCACTGCTCGCCACGCTCTGCCCTCCGGCGCGCTGAGCCGGCGCGCTGAGCCGGCCCGCGGACCCGCGGGCCGGGCAGGGTCCGCGGGTTACGCAAGGTCCGCGAGTAACGCGGGGTCCGCACATTCGGAAGAACCGCATTTCCGCCGCTCCACGGGTTTCGCAGAACCGTGGATCCGCGCCACCATGAACCGCCCGGTGTCCTGAGCGCCGGGCCGCCGTGGCCGCGCCCCTTCCCGGGTGCGCGGCCACGGTCTTCTCGTTCCCGGCCCCTTCGGCGACCACCCCACCCGCTCTGGTCGCCCTTTCGCCCCCTTCGGCCGCGCGGACCGTATGCTGACGAACTGTTAGGTCTCTTGACAGACCAGTGGTCTAGTCCAAACATAAGCATGTCGATCCGACCGGGATGCACTGTGGGGGTGTGGCCACCGGCGGCTGAGGCACTGCCCTGCCATGTTCCGTTCCACCCCCGCTCCGTACGGCGCGCGCATGCGCACGCCGCCCGCATCCACGCGAGCCGGCGAGCACTCGCCCGCCCGCACGCTGGTGCTCCCGATATCCGACCCGGTCCAGGCACCACGCTGCCGACCCCACACTGCTGCGCCGCCCGGACCGATCGCACCTCCCCAACGTCCTGCCCCACCAAGTCTGTTGGAGATTTCATGCGCCTTCGCCGAACAGTCCAGGCCGTGTTGACGGCCTGCGCCACGCTGGTCGCCTCGGCCGGCCTGGTAGCCGCCGGGACGAGCTCCGCCCAGGCCGCCACCCCGCTCCCCAACCGGGTCTTCGCCCCCTACTTCGAGGCCTGGACCGGCCAGAGCCCGGCCCAGCTGGCCGCGCAGTCCGGCGCCAAGCACCTGACCATGGCGTTCCTCCAGACCGCCACCAAGGGCTCCTGCACGCCGTACTGGAACGGCGACTCCTCGATGCCGGTGTCCTCCGCGACCTTCGGCGCCGACATCGCGACCATCCGCGCCAACGGCGGGGACGTGATCCCGTCCTTCGGTGGCTACACCGCCGACAACACCGGCACCGAGCTGGCCGACAGCTGCACTGATGTCAACCAGATCGCGGCCGCCTTCGAGAACGTGATCACCACCTACGACGTCAGCCGGATCGACCTCGACATCGAGGACAACTCGCTGACCAACACGGGTGGGATCGACCGCCGCAACAAGGCGATCAAGCTCGTCCAGGACTGGGCCGTCACCAAGGGCCGGACCATCCAGTTCTCCTACACGCTGCCGACCACCACCTCCGGGCTGGCCGACAGCGGCCTCGCGGTGCTGCGCAACGCGGTCAGCAACAACGCGCGGATCGACGTCGTCAACATGATGACCTTCGACTACTACGACAACGCCACCCACGACATGGCGGCCGACACCCAGACCTCCGCGCAGGGTCTCTACAACCAGCTCGCCAGGCTGTACCCGTCCAAGACCCCCGCCCAGCTGTGGGGTTCGATCGGGATCACCGAGATGATCGGTGTCGACGACTTCGGCCCGGCCGAGACCTTCACCCTGGCCAACGCCACCACCGTGTACAACTGGGCGGTCGCCAAGGGCATCAACACGCTGTCCTTCTGGGCGCTCCAGCGTGACAACGGCGGCTGCCCGGGCACCAAGGGCAACGACAACTGCTCCGGGATCGCCCAGAACACCTGGGACTTCACCCACATCTTCGCGCCGTTCACCAGCGGCTCGACGGTGAGCAACGACTTCTCGATTTCGGCCAGCCCGAACTCCGGTACGGTAACCGCAGGTTCGTCCACCTCGGCGACCATCGCGACGGCCGTGACGGCGGGTTCGGCGCAGAGCGTCAACCTCACGGTCGGCGGCGCCCCTGCGGGCGTCACCGCGACCGTCACCCCGGGCAGCGTCACCGCCGGCAACAACGCCACGCTGAACATCAGCACCACCTCCGCGACGGCGCCCGGCAGTTACCCGATCACGATCACCGGTTCGGCGGCCTCCGGCAGCCACAGCAGCAGCTTCATCCTGACGGTCAACGGCACTCAGCCGAGCAACGACTTCTCGGTCGCCGTGAACCCGACCTCCGGTACGGTCACGGCCGGTTCGTCCATCTCCGCGGCCGTCACGACGGCCGTCACCGCGGGCTCGGCGCAGAACCTCAACTTCTCGATCATCACCGTCCCGATCGGCGGCCTCACCGCCACCGTCACCCCCGGCACCGTCACCGCCGGCAACAGCGCCACGCTGAACATCACCGCCGCCGCGAGCACGATGCCGGGCACCTACCCGCTGATCATCAACGCCACCGGCCCGTCCGGCAGCCACTCCGCGACCTACTCGGTGACCGTCACCGGGACCGGCCCGGCGACCACCGTGGTCAACGGTGACCTGGAGAGCGGCAGCCTGGCCCCGTGGACCTGCCAGAGCGGCGGCGGCCTGGCCTCCAGCCCGGCCCACTCCGGCACCCACTCGCTCCAGGCCGCGGCCACCGCGAGCCAGACCGGCGAGTGCGCGCAGACCGTCACCCTGAAGCCCAACACCAGCTACACCCTGAGCGGTTGGGTGCAGGGCAACTACGCGTACGTCGGCGTCAGCGGTGGTGCCACCGCCAGCGTCTGGGCCAACTCCTCCACCTGGACCAAGGTCTCCGTCCCCTTCACCACCGGCGCCAACGGCACCGTCACCGTGTACCTGCACGGCTGGTACGGGCAGGGCAACGTGTTCGGGGATGACTTCTCCATCGTCTGAGTCCGCTTCGGCTGACGAATAACGGGTGACAGCTGACAGATTTCAACATCTGTCAGCTGTCATCTGTTTTCTGTCCTCTGGTTTCTGTCCTCTGGTTTCTGTCCTCTGGTTTCTGTTCGTCGCTCGCCGCTCTCTGCTACCGCTCCGGTCGGCACAGCGCCAGGTACGCCACCGTCGCCAGCACCCCGCAGACCAGGACCACCAGCGCCAGCAGCACCGCCGACGGCTGCCCGCCAAGGCTGCTCAGCGGAGCGACCACCGCGCCGCACAGGAAGTTGCCCGTCCCGAGCAGCGCCGACGCCGTACCCGCCACCTGCGGCTCGACCAGGCCGAGCGCCTGCGCGGCGGTGTTCGGCAGGAGCACCCCCAGGCTGCCCATCATCACGAACAGCGGCGGGCAGAAGCCGGCCAGCCCGAAGTCCCACACCGTCGTCAGCAGCACCAGCGCCACCCCGGCGGCGACCGCCGCCGCGAGGCTGCCGAGCATCAGCGCCCGCTGGGTGAAGCGCGGCGCCAGCACCCGCCCGTTCAGCTGGGTCATCACCACGATCGCGAACGAGTTCAGCCCGAACAGCAGGCTGTAGGTCTGCGGCGAGACCTGGTACACGTGCTGGAGCACCGTCGACGACCCGCTGATGTAACCGAACAGCGCCCCGAAGGCGAGCGAGCTGGTCAGCGCCAGCCCGAGGAACGGCAGGTTGCGCAGCAACCGCCCCATCGTCCGCAGGGCCGCGCCCACTCCACCGCGGTCCCGGGTCTCCGGCGGCAGCGTCTCGCGCAGCACGCCGAACGCGACCAGGGTGAGCAGCAGTCCGAGCGCCGTGAGCACGCCGAAGGTGCCGCGCCACGAGGTGAACCGCATCAGCTGCGCACCGACGATCGGGGCGAGGATCGGCGCCAGCCCGGATATCAGGGCGATCGAGGCGAGGAAGCGCAGCAGCGCGACGCCCTGGAAGCGGTCCCGGGAGACGGCCCGCCCGATCACCAGCCCGGCGGACCCGGCCGCGCCCTGGACGAAGCGGGCGGCGATCAGCACCGTGAGGTTCGGCGCGAACACGCACACCACGCTGGCCAGGGTGTAGAGGACGAGCCCCACGAGCAGCGGCACGCGGCGCCCGAAACGGTCGCTGAGCGGTCCGAAGAGCAGCTGCCCGGCCGCGACCCCGAACATCGAGAAGGTCAGGGTGAGCTGGACGGCGGCCGGCTGGGCGACCAGGTCGTCGGCGATCGCGGGCAGGCCCGGGAGGTAGAGGTCCGTGGTGAGGGGGCCGAGCGCGGTGAGACCGCCGAGGGCGGCGATCACGGCCCAGCCGGGGCGGGCCTGGCCGGTGTCGGGTGCGGCGACGGATCCGGTGGCGGTTCCGGGGACGGACGGGGCGGGCAGGACGGACGGGGTGGCGGCGGCTGCGGTCGACGTGTCGTCGGTGGGGCCGACGGTCGGGCCGGGCATGGTTCTCCTTGCGGACAGGTGACGTGGGATTCGTTCGCGCTCCGTCCTATCGCAGCCCGGCCCGGTTCCGACAGCGGGGGTGGGCCCTGTTCGGCCACAGAGTGTGCCCGGATCGATCGCCCGCCGGCCGGTCCCTGCTCGGCTCGCCCACGACGACGGCCCGCCCGCACCTTCCGGTGCCCGGCGGGCCGTAGCGGTACCTGGCCAGAATCAATCAGGAACGGCCAGGGGTGATCAGAAATCGGTCAGCAGCAACCGGGGGCGCCGATGCCCGAGCGGTGCGCTCAGTGCTTGACGACGTGCTCGGCCCTTGGCGACGTGCTCAGTGCTTGACGACGTGCTCGGCGCGGAGCGCCGCCTGCACCGCCGCACCGTCCTGCCACGCGTAGAGCTGGTTGCCGTTCAGCGCGACGCTGTAGTGCCCGCAGGTGCCGCTGGCCTTGGTCGCGACGCCCTCGGGGAACCAGCCCGCCTTGAGCGATTCCGGCACCGGGTGCGTGCCCCGGCCCGGCTGCCCGGCGGTGCAGCCGACGGGCAGCCGCCCCTCCGGAAGGGTGGCGCGCAGCAGGCGGTCGTCGCCGGTGGTGGACATCAGGTACTTGACGCCGGAGGCGTTGTCGGGCAGCCAGGCCGGCATCGTGTGACGGTCGGCCTTGGCCTGGGTGCCGGTGTCATAGGCAGCCTGCTGCTGGTGGCGCTCGTCGTACCAGTCGGACACCCGCGGGCCGATGGCCACGGCCGCCACGGCCACGGCCATGCCGGTGCCGGCTACTCCCAGCGCGACCTTGCTCACGATGCCCTTCATGCCCGGCTGTCCTCTCCCGTGTCGTGACCGATGCGGCCGTTGCCTGTTGTTCCCGCTGCCGAGGGCCGTTCACGTCGTTCGGCTCTGCGCCACCGGCCCGGTCTGCGCGGTCCGCCGCCCGGTGTCACCATCGTGTCCCGGACGGACCCGTCGGATCGTCACCACTAGGTCGCGATCTCGGCTCCGACCCACGGGGTAGGTCCTCCACCTTCAGGCGTATGCCGTTCGGCAGAGGCCATGAGAACCGCGGGTTCCGGACCGCCGAGGCCCCGGGCACCTGCCGCTCCGGCACTCAGGGTGGCACCCCCGGGTCGAGCACGACCCGAGTCCCAGTCGAGCCTTGCTCAAGCCCGGCGCCGCCGCAGCCCGGCCTGCTGCACCCGGAGCACAGGCGGCCGGCCCCAGGGTCGGCCACTCTGACCCGGACCGCCCGGCTGGGACCGCCCAGGCCTGGAGCCCTTCGGGCTCAGACCTCCGCCGGTACCGGCCGCGCGACCGGGAACGGGCGGCCGTCGAGGGTCCAGTGCGGGTCGATCGGGCGCAGCAGCGAGGCGTACACCTGGGCGGCGACGTCCGGGTGGCGGATCTCGCCGGTGGGCGGGCCGGCCGGGATGCCGTGCCCGGCACAGGCGACCCAGGCCGTCAGCTCCTCGACCGTACGGCCGCCGTGACCGCCGACGTCCACGTGCCCGTGGTCGGTGACGACGATGACCGTCCACTGTTCCTCGGCGTGGGTCGCCCGGCCCCGGACGGCGTCGAGGAGGCGGCCGAGGCGCTCGTCGGCGGTCCGCATGGACGCGCGGTACTCGTCGCCGCAGCCCAGGAAGTGGGCGGTCTCGTCGACGGCGCCGAGGTAGACGAAGGAGGCCTCGGGGTCGGCGGTGCCGAGGACGTGGACGGCCTCCCGGGTGACCTCCTCGTCCACGGCCTCCCAGGCCTCGGGGGATTCCTCGGCGGGCGCCACGTAGGAGAGCCGGCCGGGGGCGCGGAACAGCGGGCCGCCGGACTCGTTGATCACCAGCGGGTCCCAGCCGGCCGCGACGAAGGTGCGGCGGCGGTCGCCCCGGTTGAGGCGGGTGGCGAAGTCGGGGAACACGTCGAGCCGGTTGCCGCCCAGGTGGTTGCCCCAGACCCCGTGCTTGGCGGGCTCGACCCCGGTCACGATGGTGGCCCAGCACGGCCCTGACATGGTGGGCGTGCCCTCCCCGACGGTGACCGGTACCAGGAACCCGGCCTCGGCGACCTCCTGGAGCCGGGGCATCGGCACCTGCGCCAGGTAGTCGTGGCGGACGCCGTCGATCCCGACGACGAGCACGCGGGGGCGGGGCCACTGGGCAGCGGACATGCTGGGGTTCCTTTCGGTCGTGCGCATCCGGCCGCACCCGCCGAGGGCGCCGCCGACCGCGCCATGCTTCACCGGCCGCCGTACGGATCGGCGTCACTCCGTCGAACCCCAGGTGGCCGCAAGGTGTCGGAAGGGCACCGTCCGACTGCCCGGTGGCCGCCCGCCCGCCCGCCCGCCCGCCGCCCGCCAACCGCCAACCGGCGACCCGCGACCCGCGACCGCCTCAAGCCACGCCGAACCGGTCAGGGCAGCGGGCGGAACTCGTGCACGACCTCGATGCGGCCGACGATGTGCCGGTTGAACTCGGCCAGTTCCCCGGCGGGCACCCAGAGTTCGAGGATCGTGCGGCCGCCCGCCCGCTGCACGGGGTAGCGGGCGAGGAAGGCGGTGTCGACCTTGAAGCGGGTGACGTAGCCGACGCCGGAGGCGGGCACGTTCCAGTCGCGGGCGATCCGGATCGCGTAGTCCTCGTTGAGGACGGGGTAGAAGATCGGCTGCTCGGGCAGACGGGGCGGCCAGGCGCGCCGGTCGGCGGCCTCGACCAGGGCCAGCTCCTCGGGGCCGGTGGGACGCCAGAGGGTGGTGGTCGGGGACGTGACCTGCGCGCTCGAAGGCGTGGCCTGCGGGGTCGGGCCGTTCATGGAAGGGACGGTAGCCGGGCCGCGACGGGCCCGGCCACCGGATATCCCGGCCCCGGGAGGTGCGGGCGGGCCCGTCAGTGGTAGGCGGACTCGCCGGTGATGGCCTCGCCGAGGACCAGGGTGTGGATCTCGCTGGTGCCCTCGTAGGTGAGCACCGACTCCAGGTTGTTGGCGTGCCGCAGCACCGGGTACTCGGTGGTGATGCCGTTGGCCCCGAGGACGGTCCGGGCGCTGCGGGCGATCTCCAGTGCGGTGCGGACGTTGTTGAGCTTGCCGAAGCTGATGTGCGGCGGGCGGGCCGCGCCCTGCTCCTTCAGCCGGCCGATCCGCAGGGCGACCAGGTAGGCCTTCTCCACCTCCAGCATCATCTCGACCAGCTTCTGCTGGGTCAGCTGGAAGCCCGCGATCGGGCGGTCGAACTGGATCCGGCTCTTCGCGTAGTCCAGGGCGGTGGTGTAGCAGTCGCGGCCGGCGCCGACGGTGCCCCAGAGGATGCCGTAACGGGCCTCGTTGAGGGAGGAGAGCGGTCCGCGCAGGCCGACCACCCCGGGCAGCACCGCGTCGGCGGGCAACACCACGTCGTCGAAGGCCAGTTCGCTGGTGACCGAGGCGCGCAGCGACAGCTTGCCGTGCACGTCGGTGGCGGTCAGGCCGCGGGTGCCGCGCTCCACCAGGAAGCCGCGCACCCCCTCCTCGGTCTGTGCCCAGACCACGGCGACATCGGCGATGCTGCCGTTGGTGATCCACATCTTGCTGCCGGACAGCACCCAGTCACCGCCCTCGCCACCCTTGCGCACCGCCCGGGTGCGCATGTTGGCCGGGTCGGAGCCGAAGTCCGGTTCGGTGAGGCCGAAGCAGCCGATCAGCTCGCCGGCGGCCATGCCGGGCAGCCAGCGCTGCTTCTGTTCCTCCGAGCCGAAGGCGTGGATCGACCGCATGGCGAGCGAACCCTGGACGGAGACGAAGCTGCGCAGCCCGGAGTCGGCCGCCTCCAGCTCCATGCAGGCCACCCCGTACGCCACCGCGTCGGCGCCCGCACAGCCGTAGCCGTCGAGGTGCATGCCGAGGACGCCGAGTGCGCCGAGTTCGGGGGCGAGTTCGCGGGCCGGGAAGACCCCGCGTTCGAACCAGTCGCCGATGTGCGGGCGGATCCGCTCCTCGGTGAACCGGCGGACGGTGTCGCGGATCAGCCGTTCCTCGTCGGAGAGGAGGTCTCCGACGGCGAGCAGGTCGGACGGGTCGATCCGGGTCGGCTTCGTCATCGAAGCTCCTTGTACTCTCGGCGGGATACCGGCGAGTATCGCGCACCCGACCGGGCGGTGGACGGGCTCGAACGAGTGAGGATGGCGACACGTCCGACGGCGCGTCACGTAGTCGCCGCGGCGACGGCGAACAGATGACAGCCGACGGATCACAGAGAACGGACGACGGATAACAGATGACAGCTGACAGATTTCAAACTCTGTCAGCTGTCACCCCACTCCACAGAGCCGCAGCACCGCTGTCGTCGCCGCGCCGGCGACGACCACCACCGGGAACGGCGCCCGGCGCAGGGCGAGCACTCCCGCAACCAGCACGCCCGCCGGACGGGCCCACCCCGCGAAGCCGTGCCCCTGGGTGAGCGCACCGGTCACGACCAGGGCCACCAGCAGGACCGCGGCCGCGACGGCCAGCAGGTGCCGCAGCCGCTCCGAGAGAGCGAGCCGGCCGCCGAGCAGCGGCCCCGCGAGCCGGAAGGCGTACGTTCCGGCCGCGAACAGCAGGATCGCGTACAACGGCATCATCGGACCGCCTCCTTCTCCCGGCACTCCATGCTTCGTCCGTCAGCCGTCTTCCGCTTGCCCGCCGTCTTCCGTTCGCCCGCGGCCTCCCGCGCCTTCTCCCCCGCGGCCTCCCCCGCCGCGGGCCGCCCCACGAACAGCAGCCCGACGAGGGCGAGCAGCACCGGCACTCCGACCGGGACGAACGGCGTGGCCGCGACCGCGACCACCGCGCCCGCCACCGCCGCCGTACGGGTCCCACGGTCCGCGAGTGAGGGCAGCACGAGCGCGAGCAGCACCGTGGGGAAGGCCGCATCCAGGCCCAGCGCGTCCGTGTCGCCGATCAGCCCGCCCGCGACCGCGCCGAGCAGCACCGAGAGGTTCCAGATCAGGAACAACGCGATCCCGCAGAGCCAGTAGGCGGCCCGACGCCGGGCCGGTTCGTTCTGCTGCAAGGTGAAGGCCGCGGTTTCGTCGGTGAGCAGGTGCGCACCCAGAAGCCGGCGCCACCACGGGCCGCCGAGCACGTCGGCCACGGCGAAGCCGAAAGGCAGCAGTCGGGCGTTGAGCACCAGTCCGGTGGCGACCGCGGCGAGGGCGCCGCCGCCGGACAGCACCACGCCGACCGCCGCGAACTGGGAGCCGCCGGCGAACACCAGGACGGAGAGCGCGATCGGCACCCAGAGCGGCAGACCGCCGGAGACGCCGATCGCACCGAAGGAGGCGCCGACGAGGGCGTCGGCAAGGCAGACCAGAGCGATGTCACGGATGGTGGCATGTTCCAGTGTTCGGAGAAGCGAACGCATGTTCATTAGAGTGAACCGACCCAGCGCGTTCGTCAAGGCGAACACGTAGACCGATCAAGCGAACGGCATCGGCGGGTCGACCATGGCAGCATGAACGGCAGCAACTGCGACGGAAGCCATGGAAGGGGCCAGGAGAAAGCGTGAGTGGCGAGCATGAGTGACCAGACCACCCCGGCCACGAGCCCCAATGGCAGCGGTCACAGCAACGACAGCGGCACCGGGACTGGCACCGAGCTGATCGGCCTGATCGCCACCTCGATCCGGCGTGAGCGCGAGCGCAGCGGGCTGTCCATGGCCGAGCTGGCGCGGCGCGCGGGCATCGCCAAGTCCACGCTCTCCCAACTGGAGTCGGGCGCGGGCAACCCCAGCGTGGAGACGCTCTGGGCGCTCGGGGTCGCACTGAACGTGCCGTTCAGCCGGCTGGTCGACCCGCCACGCCCGGCGGTCAGGGTGGTCCGGGCCGGCGAGGGTCCGGTGACCCACTCCGAGCACGCCGAATACGCCGCCACCGCGCTCTCCTCCTGCCCGCCGAACGCCCGGCGCGACATCTACCGGATCGAGGCGCAGCCGGGCGAGGCCAGGGCCTCCGATCCGCACATGCCCGGCACCGTCGAGCACGTGTTGATCGGCGCCGGGCGGGCACTGGTCGGGCCGACCGAGGCGCCGGTCGAGCTGGGCCCGGGTGACTACGTGAGCTACCCGGGCGACGCCCCGCATGTGTTCCGCGCCCTGGCTCCGGACACCCTCGCGGTGATCGTGATGGAGCACATCTGACACTTCGTCAGGTAGGTGCGGTTACTTCAACAGCCCGTCCAGGAAGGGGTTTCCGAACACCCGGTGCGGGTCGTGGTGGTCCAGGACGGCGACCGCCTCGTCCCAGCCGGGCCCGCCGCCGGCCCGCAGGCTGTCGGGGATGACCCGGTCGAGCAGATCCTGATCGGACCAGGCGGCGTCGGCGGTGTAGGCCCACCCCTTGGACCACTCGACCCGCAGCCCCGCCCGGGTGCCGTCGAAGGTGCGCAGCAGCCACTGCTCCAACTCCCGGGCGAAGCGCTCCAGTCCGGGGGTGCCGGGGAAGGCGAGGACGTCCAGCCAGACCGCCGTGTCCCACTCGGGGCGGTCCGCGTGCGGGCGCAGCGCCGAGAGCAGCGGGGGCCGGGCGCCGGGAACGCCGGAGGAGGCGGGGTCGTCCAGGCCGGTGGCCCGGATCTCCACCGCGCCGTTCACCGGGAACTCGCCCCTGGCCTGGTAGGCGGCGAGCAACTCCCGGTAGTAGGCGGCGAATTCGCTCACCACCCACTGGAGATCGGCGCGCCTGGTGAGGATCGCGTAGCCGTTGGCGGTGACCCGCAGGGTGGTCGGGCGGACGTACTGGAGCAGGGTGCGCGAGGGGCCCCAGAGATCGGAACGCAGTCCGCCCGCCAGCAGGTGGGTGAGCACCTCACCGCTGAGCAGTCGGCGGAGCAGCCCGCCGGAGAGCAGCACCTCCGTGATGTCCCCGGTGAGGCTCACCTTCGCGACCAGGTACTGGAGTTGGCCGAACAGTGGGGCCGACGCCCAGGCCCCGGTGACGATCTCGCCGGCGAGCCGGGCGACCGGTTCCGGAATGCTGTCCGAGAAGGGGTAGTTGTACGGGTGGTCGACGGCGAGTGAGGCGAACGGCTTGTTCGGGGTGACGCTCCAGGTCTTGAGCCAGGGGTAGTCGGTGTAGGCGAACCAGATCGCCTCGGCCCGGCCGTCGCGTTCCACGAAGTCGGCGAAGGTGCGCGGGCCGCCCCCGCCGCCGAGGACACCGCCCAGCACTCCCCCGAGCACTCCGCCGAGCCCGCCGTCCGTACCGGCTCCCGCACCGGCACCGGCACCCGTGCCACCGCCCGTGCCGCTGCCGGAGCCGCTGCCCGGGCGAGCGAAGAGGTCGCTAGCCGGGATGTCGAGCCGGCTGACGCAGCGCAGCGGCCGGTCGGCGCCGGCCCTCAGCACCACCTCGGTGAGGAAGGCGCGGCCCAGGTGCACCAGGAAGGCGGCGCTGTCGGCCTCGGAGCGGTCGAAGCCGCGCAGCGTGTAGCGGCCGGTGGCCGGGTCGAGGACGACGGCGGTGAGCCGGACGACCTGGTTGCTGACCGACCCGTAGCCGTGCCCCTCCGGCCGCACCTCACCGGCGGCCGGCACGGCGGTGCCGTGGCCTCCGATGGCGAGCACCCCGCCCACGGTGATCTCGCCGGGAGCCGGGCAGGCGGTCAGGCCGAGGCCGCGGCCCGCCAGGTGTGCGAGCAGCGCCTCCATGGTGGCGCCGGTCTGCACCCGGACGGTGCCGGGCGAGTCGGCGCTGATGGCGGTGAGGTGGCGACTGGTGTCCAGCAGCAGGACCCGGGCGCTCTCCCTGGTCCCGGCCGCGACGGTGAGCGGCGCCCAGGTGTGCCGGTAGCCGGAGGCGCGCAGCCGCCAGCCGTTGGCGTGCGCCCAGTCGGCGAGGGCCGGGACCTCCTCGGGAGTGCGGGGCGCGCAGGTCCACAGCTGGTCGGTGCGGATCTCGCCGGACCAGTTCTGGAAGACCCGCTGGTACAGCTCGGTGCCGGCGGGTAGCGCGGGCGGTACGGGCGTGGCGGCCTCAACGCTGTCGGGACCGATGGTGCCGCGCAACAGCCAGGCCGCACCGCCGAGCGCCGCCGACGCGCCCAGCAGCTGGCGCCGGGTGAGGCCTCCGGGAGTGTTCGTGGCGGCCTCGGCGCCGGTGACGCCGGTGACGCCAGTGAACGCGGGCGCGTCAACGGAGGCATTCGTCGGAATCATCCCCTCCGATATCGCCCCGTCGCCCGCTCCGCTCGTCGGCCCGTGTCCTGTGGTCATCGTCCGTCCGCCCCTCGCACTGGTCCCCCCGGGCCGAACTGCGGCACTCCGGGTCCGGCCGGAGTCGGCCCGGCCCGATCCGGAGCGTATGAAGGGGTGGACGGCAGTCTGAAGCGCCTTCCGTCGATCTCACTCCTTCGAGTGAGATCAGCCCCGATCGGGACCCAAGGGCCCCGATCACCTCCTCCGCCCCTCGCACGCCTTCGTTGCCCATGCCACCGACGGGCGCATAGGTTGATCATGACCAGCTCACCCCGCCCCGCCGGAGGCCCCGCCATGCCCTCGTCCGCGACCTCTGCCACAACCTCTGCCACGGCCTCTCCCGCGCCCGCGCCGCTGACCGTCGCGGTAGCCCAGCCCGTCTGCGCCGCCGCAGGCCGTCCGGACACCGTCTCCGAGAACGTGGCCCTGCACGCCGAGGCGGTACGGGCGGCGGGCACCCGGCTGGTGGTGTTCCCCGAGCTGTCGCTGACCGGCTACGACCTGGCCGCACCGGCCGTCGGCCCGGCGGACGCGCGCCTCGCTCCGCTGGTGGCGGCCTGCGCCGCGACCGGCGCCGTCGCCCTGGTCGGGGCGCCGGTCGCCGAGGCCGACGGGCGCGAGTCCATCGCCACCCTGGTGGTGACCGGGGAGGGCGCCGTCGTGGCCTACCGGAAGATGCGCCTCCACGGCGCCGAGGTGGAACGTTTCACCCCCGGGGAGAAGCCCGTCACCCTGGAGCTGGACGGCCTGCGGCTCGGCCTCGCGATCTGCGCGGACGCCGCCGACCCGGCGCACGCCGAGGAGACCGTCGCGCTCGGCGTCGACGCCTACGTCGCCTCCACCCTCTACGGGCCCGGTGCCGCCCAGGCCGAGCGCCGGGACGGACACTTCCGCGACCGGGCCGCCGCCCACGGCGTGTGGTGCGTGCTCGCGACCTGCGCCGGGGCCACCGGCGAGTACCCCGACAGCTCGGGCGGCTCCGGCGTCTGGGCCCCGGGCGGCGAACTCCTCGCCCAGGCCGGTACCGCCCCGGGGGAACTGCTCCGCGTGGAGTTGCCCCGGCGGTAGGCCTCGGACGGCTACGGACGGCGTCCGTAGCACCCGGGTCGGATCACGGGATCATCGGATCATCCCGGCCGGAAATACCCGGGCCCCGCTCGCGGCTGTGGTGATCGGAGATCCGTTCCGGGCCCGTCGGGCCCGTACAGGAGGTGCAGCGCACGATGGGTGACGAGCAGGAGAAGCCGCAGGAGTACCGGATCGAGCACGACTCGAT
This sequence comes from Kitasatospora sp. NPDC036993, assembly GCF_055607525.1. Taxonomy (NCBI): domain Bacteria; kingdom Bacillati; phylum Actinomycetota; class Actinomycetes; order Kitasatosporales; family Streptomycetaceae; genus Kitasatospora; species Kitasatospora sp. NPDC036993. The sequence goes on from NZ_JBVJRP010000002.1 coordinate 353,574, forward strand.
GGGCGAGGTCCGGGTGCCGGCGGACGCGAAGTGGCAGGCGCAGACGCAGCGGGCGGTGGAGAACTTCCCGGTGTCCGGTCAACGGCTGGAGCGCGCGCACATCGCCGCGCTGGCCCGGATCAAGGCCGCCGCGGCCCGGGTGAACGCCCGGCTCGGGGTGCTGGACGAGGAGACGGCGGAGGCGATCGCGGCGGCTGCCGAGGAGGTCGCGGAGGGGCGCTGGGACGACCAGTTCCCGGTGGACGTGTTCCAGACCGGCTCGGGCACCTCGTCCAACATGAACACCAACGAGGTGATCGCCACCCTGGCCGGGGAGCGGCTGGGCCGGGCGGTCCACCCGAACGACCACGTCAACGCCAGCCAGTCCTCCAACGACGTCTTCCCCTCCTCGATCCACATCGCCGCCACCGCCGCCGTCACCCACGACCTCGTCCCGGCGCTGGAGCACCTCGCGGAGGCGCTGGAGCGCAAGGCCACCGAGTTCGCCCGGGTGGTCAAGTCGGGCCGCACGCACCTGATGGACGCCACGCCCGTCACGCTCGGCCAGGAGTTCGGCGGCTACGCGGCACAGGTGCGACACGGACGGGAGCGGCTGCTGGCCACCCTCCCCCGGGTGGCCGAACTCCCGCTCGGCGGGACGGCGGTGGGCACCGGCATCAACACCCCGCCCGGCTTCCCCGCGGCCGTCATCGCCGAGGTCGCCCGCGCCACCGACCTGCCGCTCACCGAGGCCAGGAACCACTTCGAGGCACAGGGCGCGCGGGACGCCCTGGTCGAGCTGAGTGGTCAACTGCGCACGGTGGCGGTCGGGTTCACGAAGATCGCGAACGACCTGCGGTGGATGGGCTCCGGCCCGCGCACCGGGCTCGGCGAGATCAACCTGCCGGACCTCCAGCCCGGTTCGTCGATCATGCCGGGCAAGGTGAACCCGGTGCTGCCCGAGGTGGTGCTGATGGTCGCCGCCCAGGTGGTGGGCAACGACGCGACGGTCACGCTGGCGGGCGCGAGCGGCAACTTCGAGCTGAACGTGATGCTCCCGGTGATCGCCCGCAACGTCCTGGAGTCGGTGCGGCTGCTCGCCAACAGCGCCCGGCTGCTGGCCGACCGGACGGTGGACGGCGTCACCGCCAACGTCGAAAGGGCCAGGGAGTACGCGGAGTCCTCGCCCTCGGTGGTGACTCCGCTGAACCGCTACATCGGGTACGAGGAGGCCGCGAAGGTCGCCAAGCAGGCCCTGGCCGAGCGCAAGACCATCCGCCAGGTGGTGGTGGAGCGCGGCTACGTCGAGCAGGGCCGGCTCACCGAGGAGCAGCTGGACGAGGCCCTGGACGTGCTGCGGATGACGCACCCGTAGCCGGCCGCGCGGCGGGCGGCTGTGGGCATCGGCGCGGGCCGACGGGCGCGGGCCGGGGCGCGGCGGGCGGTTGTGCCCTCCGCGCCCCGGTCACGGGCTGCGGGGAAGATCAGCCCTTGGCACGGCCTGCCCGGCCGCGCCGCATTGACGCTCCGTTCGACGTCATGGTCGCCATCGAGATCGCCGCGAGGCCGAGCAGGAACATCACGGCGCCCACGATGATGCAGGTCACGATGTTCTTGCCGTGCGCGACGGACCCGGAGACGACCCAGGGGGAGATGATCGTCCAGACACCGAGCGCGGCGGCCGCCCAGGCCCTCGCGTGGGTGCGTTCGTAGGCCGATCCGTAGCCGGCCATCAGGGCCGTGTAGGCCAGACCCACGATCAGGCAGGTCACGGTCAGGGTGCTGTACGCCGTGAAGCCGACGATCCATGGCGATGCCGCCAGGAAGAGGCCGGCCAGGACGGCCATGGCCTCGACGGCCTGGGCACGAGGAGTCGAGGTGACCCGCTCGTAGCGTTCGCGGAGTTCGACGATGTCCGGATGGTGCTCCATGCCCGTCGTCGGGATATGGGTTGCCACCGATACCACCTCCTGTGGTCGGGACCGGTAAGGCGCTTGCCCCGTACCCATTCTGGCTCTTATCTAACGTTTTGCACCCGTTGGACGGAAATGCCGGATAACCATCCGATCACGGCGGTGACCTGCGTCTCAACCGTCCGGGTCGGCATTGCCTATGCAACTGGTTGCATAGCAGGATGCGAGCCATGGCACTGGAGCACGCGATCCTCGTCTCGCTGCTGGAGCAGCCCGGCTCCGGCTACGAGCTGGCCAGGCGCTTCGACCGCTCGATCGGACGCTTCTGGACCGCCACCCACCAGCAGATCTACCGGGTGCTGCGGCGGATGGAGTCGGACGGCTGGGTGGCCGCGCAGGAGGTCTCCCAGGACGGGCGACCGGACAAGAAGGTCTACTCGGCGGCCGAGGCCGGCCGGGCCGCGCTGGCCGGCTGGCTGCGCGAACCGGTCGAGCCGGAGACCGTCCGGCACGAGCTCGCGGTCAAGATCCGGGCCGCCGCCTTCGACGATCCTGCCGCGCTGATCTCCGAGGTCGAGCGGCACCGCGAGGGCCACGCCAGCCTGCTCGCCCGCTACCTGCACGGCGAACAACGGGACTTTCCCGACCCCACCGCACTCGACGCCCGACAGGAGCTCCAGCACGTGGTGCTGCGTGGCGGCATCGAGTACGAGCGGATGACCCTCGCCTGGCTCGACGACGTGCTCGCCACCCTGCGCCGCCTCGCCGACAGCCGACCCTCCTGACGGACTGCCGCCGGCCGCCCTGAGCGGCCGACCGCCGGCCATCGGCGAGCACCATGCGGCAGCCGGCAGCCGACGAATGACAGATCACGGATGACAGATAACAGAATCTGAAAGCTGTCATCTGAACTCTGTCACCCCGCCCTCCCCGACACCCTCGACCCCCGGGAGCCCCTCGATGCTCTTCAACCCGCGCAGCTACGACCCCGCCCAGTTCGACGAGCCGACCCGCCGGCTGCTGCGCGCGACGGTGGACTGGTTCGAGTCCCGCGGCAAGAAGGCGCTGATCGACACCTACGTCGACCGCAGCTGGTACGCCGACTTCCTGGCCTTCGCCGCCGAGGAGGGCCTGTTCGCGGAGTTCCTGACCCCCGCCACGGCCGACCCCGACAAGCGCTGGGACACCGCGCGGATCGCCGAGCTGAACGAGATCCTCGGCTTCTACGGCCTCGGCTACTGGTACACCTGGCAGGTCACCATCCTGGGCCTCGGCCCGGTCTGGCAGAGCGAGAACGAGGCCGTCCGCGCCCGCGCCGCCAAGCTGCTGGCCGAGGGCCACGTGATGGCCTTCGGTCTCTCCGAGCGCACCCACGGCGCGGACATCTACTCCACCGACATGATCCTCACCCCGGACGGCGAGGGCGGCTTCACCGCGACCGGCTCCAAGTACTACATCGGCAACGGCAACGTGGCCGGCCTGGTCTCGGTGTTCGGCCGCCGCTCGGACGTCGAGGGCCCGGAGGGCTACGTCTTCTTCGCCGCCGACAGCCGCCACGAGGCGTACCACCTGGTCAAGAACGTGGTGAACGCCCAGATGTACGTCAGCGAGTTCCGCCTGGAGGACTACCCGGTGCGCGCCGAGGACGTGCTGCACACCGGCCAGGCCGCCTTCGACGCCGCGCTCAACACCGTCAACGTCGGCAAGTTCAACCTCTGCACCGCCTCGATCGGCATCTGCGAGCACGCGATGTACGAGGCCGTCACGCACGCCGACAACCGGGTGCTGTACGGCAGGAAGGTCACCGACTTCCCGCACGTCAAGCGGGAGTTGACCGACGCGTACGTCCGTCTGGTGGCGATGAAGCTGTTCAGCGGCCGGGCCGTGGACTACTTCCGGACCGCCTCCCCCGAGGACCGCCGGTACCTGCTGTTCAACCCGATGACCAAGATGAAGGTCACCACCGAGGGCGAGAAGGTCATCGACCTGATGTGGGACGTCATCGCGGCCAAGGGCTTCGAGGCGGACACCTACTTCGACAAGGCCGCGAAGGACATCCGCGGCCTGCCGAAGCTGGAGGGCACCGTCCACGTCAACCTGGCGCTGATCCTCAAGTTCATGGGCAACTACCTGTTCGCCCCGGCCGATTACGCCCCGGTACCGACCCGTCTGGACGCCACCGACGACGCCTTCCTTTTCCGCCAGGGGCCGGCCCGCGGCCTCGGCGCGATCCGCTTCCACGACTGGCGCGCCGCCTACGACCGCCACGCCCAGCTGCCCAACGTCGCCCGCTTCCGCGAACAGGCCGACGGGTTCTGCGAGTTGCTGCTCAAGAACGCGCCGAGCAAGGAGCAGCAGGCGGACCTGGACTTCCTGCTGGAGATCGGCCAGCTGTTCGCGCTGATCGTCTACGGCCAGCTGGTGCTGGAGCAGGCCGAGCTGACCGGTCTGACCGCCTCCGAGCACGGCGGGGACCTGTTGGACCGGATCTTCGACGCACTGGTCCGCGACTTCTCCGCGCACGCCACCGAGCTGCACGGCAAGGCCTCCGCCACCGAGGAGCAGGCCGGCTGGGCGCTGGCGAACGTCCGCCGCCCGGTCGCCGACCCGGCCCGGGACGCCCGGGTGTGGACGCGGGTCGAGGCGCTCTCCGGCGCGTACGAGATGCAGCCGTAGCAACGGCGCTCAAAGACCGCCTCCGGAGGCGACCTCCGGAGAGGGCGTCCGGAGAGGACCTCCGGAGGCGGCGGGCGAAAGCGGGTTTCGGAAAGGACGTACGGAGAAGACGTCCGGAAGCACCGAGACCCCGGGGGTGCCGGTCGGCGGGCCGGCACCCCCGGTTCACCTCTCCTGGCGGGTCCCGCCGTCGCCGAGGCCCATGTCGCGGGCCCGGGCGACGGCCTCGGCGCGCGTGGCGACGTGCAGCTTCTCGAAGATGTGGGTGATGTGGTTGCGGACGGTCTTCTCCGCGACCACCAGCTCGCGGGCGATCCGCCGGTTGTCCAGCCCGCGCGCGACCAGGTCCAGCACCTCGGCCTCGCGGGCGGTGAGTTCGGGGAAGAGCTGCCCCGCCTCGCGCATCCTCGCCCCGGCCAGCAGGGCGGTGATCCGGCCGGCCACCTCGCCGCCGAACACCGCGCCGCCCGCGGCGACCGTCCGCACCGCGTGCAGCACCTCCTCGCGCCCGGCGCCCTTCACCAGGTAACCGCGCGCGCCCGCCTGGAGGGCGGCGAGCAGGTTCCCGTCGTCGTCCGACATGGTCAGCATCAGCACCGGCGGTGGTGCCTCCCGGGTGGCGAGCTGCCGGACGGCCTCCAGTCCGGAGCCGTCGGGCAGCGAGAGGTCCATGATCACCACGGTCGGACGGTGCCGGGCCACCGCCTCCGGGACGTCGGCGACCCGCTCGGCCTCGGCGACCACGAGGACGCCCTCGGCACTCTCCAGCGCCGCCCTGAGGCCCTCCCGGAACAGGGGGTGGTCATCGACGATCAGCACCCGGACGGACGGGGCGTCACCCGGTTCCGAGGGTGCCACCGGCTGTTCTTCATCCACCCGGCCGACACTATCAGCGGCCATCGCGTGACTTTCCGTGACGAGCCCGGGAGGCCGCCCGCGTGTCGGGGCCGTCCCGGCGGCGGGCGACGACCGGCAGATGACAGATGACAGCCGACAGATAACAACAAACAGCTGACAGATTTTGAAATCTGTCAGCCGTCTGTTGCCACCACCGCGGCCGACCGGAGCGAGGCGAGGGATCGCCCCGGCCTCACCCCTGCGGACCGGTCTGCCCCGAGCACGTGGGCCTGTCGCCCCACTCCGGTCCCGGAACGGCGCCGGGTGCGCCGACCCGGCCCAGCACGACGGTGACCGGTCCGCGCCGGCCGACCCGGAGGCCGTACTGCTCCCCCGCCCTGACGTAGACCAGGTCGCCGGGGAGCAGTGACTCTTCGCCGAGGTCACCGAGGAAGACGGCGGCCCCGGTGAGGACCAGCAGGAAGGCGTCGGCCGCCCGGTCCCGGTACGGTCCGCAGGTGCCGCCCGGGTCGATCCGCGCCGTGCCCACGTCCACCTGCCGCCAGCTCCGGGCGGACCGGGAGTCCGACCGCTGAGCGGGGATGTCGGCCCTGGACGTGGGGCGGACCGTGAGCACGGTGGTCGGCGCGCCGCGGACGGCTGAGATCCGGTAGGAGGTGCCGGGCCGGTGGTGCAACGCCTCGCCCGGGCAGAGGATCCGGCCGGCCACGAACAGTCGACCGGAGAGCACCACGGTCACCGACTCGACGGATTCGTAGGGAAGTTGCTCGACCCGGACACCCGGCGGCAGCGCCTCGACGGTCAGTCCGGCGCGGACGGCCGGCCGCTGCTCCGGGTCGATCAGCCGCTGGAAGGCGGGCGCGGTGCGGGGCACGGCAGCGGGGACGAGAATCACGAGAGGCCTCCTCCGGACGAGGACGGGCAGGACCGGTCAGGGCCGGTCGCAGCGGGCGGCGCGGCGCCGGGCCAGGGCGGCCCGGGTGGCGGCCGAATGCCGGGGGACGGCGAGGGTCAGACGGAGCAGTTCCACGCCGAGCGGCCCGGCTTCGAGGTGCAGCGTGCGGCCGCGGCGGGCCAGCAGCAGGTCCCCTTCGGAGGCCAGGTGGTCAGGCTCGCCGGAGAGTCGGCCGACGACGGCGGCGCCGCGCAGCACGTGCAGGACGGTCTCGGTGTCGGACCGGCCCGGGAGGACGTGGTGGGCGCCCGGGCTCAGCCGCAGGTGGTCGAAGGCCTCGCAGGCGCTGGCGAGCATCGGGCGCCGGGCGAGGGAGCGGATCCGTACGCGCTCGCCGTTCGGGCCGATGACGACCATGGCGGAGCCGGTGTCGGTGGTGACGATCACCTGGGGTCGCCTCCTTCGGGAGGGGCTTCGGACGGGGCTGAGGAGGAGACGGGGACGGCGAGCACGGCGTGGAAGAACTCCAGCCCGGCCAGCCCGGCGGTCAGGACGGTCCGCGAGCCGAGCGGCAGCACGACGGCGGTGCCCTCGACCAGCGGCAGGCCGACGCCGACGGATTCCGGGCGGTCCTCGGGTGCCGGGCCGTCCGCGTGGTCGGGGTGCTCGAAGCTCTCGGGCAGGTCGGCGAGACCGGAACCGGCGGTGACGTAGATCGCGTGCTCGACGCCGTCGGCGGCCACCTCGGTGCGGTGGCCCGGGTCGAGCCGTTGCAGCCCGACGCCGCGCAGCGGACCGGCGAGCAGTCGGCCGGGGTCGACCGCACCTCGTCGCCGCAGGTCGGTGATGACGGTTCCCGACATGACAGGCGCTCCTTCCGGTCGCGGGCGGGCTCTGTGGTCCGCCTCTGCGGTCCACCCTGCGCCGCCCGCTGTCCCGGCCACACGGGGGCGTCGTCCCGTCCGGCTCCCGGCCCGATCCCACCCGCGATCCCGGCCCCGTCCCAGGCCCGATCCCACCTGGGATCCCACCCGTGGTCCCGCCCCGGCCCCACCCCGCCTGCACGGCGGTCAGGACCGGTCAGGATCCAGTCAGGACCGGTCCCCGGCTCCGTCCCCCGGCCGCCGCCCGCACCCGCCGTGGGCCCGCCCGCGACCGCCCCGAGCCGAGCGGAACGACGTACGGTGGAACCGGAGGCCGTGTCATGCACGTCACCGGAACCCACTTCACCCGCTTCGCCGACCGCACCGAGGCGGGCCGTCGGCTGGCCGCCCGGCTCGGCCGTCTGGCCGGCCCCGACACCGTGGTCGTGGCGCTGCCGAGGGGCGGCGTGCCGGTGGCAGCCGAGGTCGCCTCGGCGCTCGGCGCACCGCTGGACATCTGCGTGATCCGCAAGCTCGGCGTGCCCTACCAACCCGAGCTGGGCATGGGGGCGATCGGCGAGGACGGCGTCCGGGTGCTGAACGAACAGGTCATCCGGTTCTCCGCGGTCACCGACGAGCAGTTGGCCGAGGTCGAGCGGCAGGAGCGCGCCGAACTGGCGCGCCGGGCCCGCCGCTACCGGGGCGACCGGCCGCCCGCCGACCTGCGCGGCCGTACGGTGGTCGTGGTGGACGACGGCATCGCCACCGGGTCGACCGCCCGGGCGGCCTGCCGGATCGTCCGGGAGCGCGGCGCGGCCCGGGTGGTGCTCGCCGTCCCGGTGGCGCCCGCGGACTGGACCGAGCGCCTGGACGAGGTCGCCGACGAATTGGTCTGCGTCGGCACGCCGTCCCCGTTCTTCGCGATCGGCGAGTTCTACACCGACTTCTCGCAGACCCAGGACGAGGAGGTGCTGCGACTGCTGGCGAAGGCCAGGGAGGGGGGCGGCGGCGGGATCGGGAGCGGTCCGTCCACCGGCCCCGCCGCGGTCGACCGCGAGCTGCTGCTGCCCGTCGCCGGAGTCCGTCTCGCGGGCCGGCTGACCGTCCCGGCCGGCGCGCGCGGTGTCGTCGTCTTCGCGCACGGCAGCGGCAGCGGTCGGCTCAGCCCGCGCAACCGGCACGTCGCCGAGTACCTGAACCACACCGGACTGGCCACACTGCTCTTCGACCTGCTCACCGAGGACGAGGAGGCCGACCGCCGGAACGTGTTCGACGTGGCGCTGCTGGGCTCCCGGCTGAGCGCCGTCGCCCGGCGACTGGGCGCGGCGGAACACACCCCGGACGACCCCGACGACCCCGACGACCCCGACCGCCCGAACCACCCGGACCGCCCGGACGACCCGGTGCCCGAGACCCAGGGCCTGCCGCTCGGCCTGTTCGGCGCCAGCACCGGCGCCGCCGCCGCGCTGCACACCGCCGCCGACCTGGGCCCGGCGGTGCACGCCGTGGTCTCCCGGGGCGGCCGGCCCGACCTCGCCACGCCGGACGTGCTGACCCGGGTGCGCGCCCCGACGCTGCTCCTCGTCGGTTCCCTGGATCCGACCGTGCTCGACCTCAACCGGCAGGCCCGCAGTCGGCTGCGCTGTGCGAGCGAGCTGATGGTGGTGCCGCGCGCGAGCCACCTGTTCGAGGAGCCGGGGACCCTCGACCGGGTCGCCGAGCTGGCCTCCGGCTGGTTCCTCCGCCACCTCCCGCTCCCCGTCAACCCCGGAAGTGCGTGATCGCCCCATTGCGCAGACTTCGTGCGTCACCCCCGGTCAGCAGCACATTTTGCGCAGCGGACCGCGGGATTTTCTAATCATCTTGTACACATTGAGCAGTCAGAATCCGACCTGTTGCCCAACCACTCCGACAGGAGCAAGCTCTCCGCAACCACACCGCCCACCCGTTCGCGGTGTGGTGGCGATCCAGCGGAAGCCTCGACGGCGAGGCCCGAAGTGGAGGAACGAGCGATGACCCCGCAGTCCCACGCCCTTGAGTTGACCCCCGAGGAGCGCGAGGCCGGTCTTGACGCCGACCAGCTGCGCCGCCTCGTCGGCCTCGTCGAGCACGACGCGGCCGCCGATCCGTTCCCGGTGACGGCCCAGGACGCGGTCGTCTTCGTGGTCGGCAACGCCACCCAGACGGCCCAGTTCTACCAGGTCGTCTTCGGCATGGAGCTGGTCGCCTACTCCGGCCCCGAGACCGGCCGCCGGGACCGCAAGGCGTACGTGCTGCGCTCCGGCTCCTGCCGCTTCGTGATCAAGGGCGGCGTCCAGCCGGACAGCCCGCTGCTGGAACACCACCGCCGCCACGGCGACGGCGTCGTCGACCTCGCCCTGGAGGTCCCGGACGTCGACAAGTGCATCGAGCACGCCCGCGCGTGCGGCGCCACCGTTCTGGAGGAGCCGAACGACATCTCGGACGAGAACGGCACCGTGCGCCGCGCGGCCATCGCCACCTACGGCGAGACCCGCCACACCCTGATCGACCGCTCCCGCTACCACGGCCCGTACCTGCCGGGCTACGTCGTCGCGGAGAGCAAGGTCACCCACCCGGAGGGCTCGCCCAAGCGCCTCTTCCAGGCCCTCGACCACGCCGTCGGCAACGTCGAACTGGGCCGGATGAACGAGTGGGTGACGTTCTACAACCGCGTCATGGGCTTCGTGAACATGGCCGAGTTCGTCGGCGACGACATCGCCACCGAGTACTCCGCGCTGATGTCCAAGGTCGTCGCCAGCGGCAACCACCGGGTGAAGTTCCCGCTCAACGAGCCGGCCATCGCCAAGAAGAAGTCCCAGATCGACGAGTACCTGGAGTTCTACACCGGCCCCGGCTGCCAGCACATGGCGCTCGCCACCAACGACATCCTCACCACCGTGGACGTGCTGCGGGCCCGCGGTGTGGAGTTCCTCAACACCCCGGACGCCTACTACGACGACCCGGAGCTGCGCGAGCGGATCGGCAAGGTCCGGGTGCCGATCGAGGAGCTGAAGAAGCGCGGCATCCTGGTCGACCGCGACGAGGACGGCTACCTGCTCCAGATCTTCACCAAGCCGATCGGCGACCGCCCCACCGTCTTCTACGAGTTCATCGAGCGGCACGGTTCGCTCGGCTTCGGCAAGGGCAACTTCAAGGCGCTCTTCGAGTCCATCGAGCGCGAGCAGGACCGCCGCGGCAACCTGTGAGCGTCGGAGAGCTCTGACGGGCTCCGGCGAGCCCTGAGGGACTCCGAGGGGCCCTGACGAACGGATCTCTGCCAAACGGTCGAGGAGGACCACGGAGATGGCGTACTACCGGCAGCTGGGCAGCATCCCGCCCAAGCGGCACACCCAGCACCGCACCCCCGAAGGCGGGCTGTACTACGAGGAGTTGATGGGCGAGGAGGGCTTCTCCTCGGACTCCTCCCTCCTCTACCACCGGGGCATCCCCTCGGCGGTGGTCAACGCGGTGCCGTGGGAGCTGCCGGACCAGTCCACGGTGCCCAACCACCCGCTCCTCCCCCGTCACCTCAAGCTGCACGAGCTGTTCGCGGACCAGGACTGGAAGTCCGCGGACGTCGTCGGCAGCCGCCGGCTGGTCCTCGGCAACGGCGACGTACGGATCTCGTACGTCGCCGCCGGGGCCCCGAGCGAGCTCTACCGCAACGGGCTCGGCGACGAGTGCGTGTACGTGGAGTCCGGTTCCGGCACGGTCGAGACGGTGTTCGGCTCGATCGAGGTCGGGCAGGGCGACTACGTGGTCATCCCGCGCGCCACCACCCACCGCTGGGTGCCGGCCGGCGACGAGCCGCTGCGCGCGTACTGCATCGAGGCGAACAGCCACATCACCCCGGTCAAGCGCTACCTGTCCAAGTACGGGCAGCTGCTGGAACACGCGCCGTACTGCGAGCGGGACTTCCGCGGGCCGGTCGGCCCGCTGGTCGCCGACGCCCCCGGGGACGTCGACGTGCTGGTCAAGCACCGCGGCCCGAACGGGATCTCGGGCACCCGCTACACCGTGCCGCACCACCCCTTCGACGTGGTCGGCTGGGACGGCTGCCTGTACCCGTACGCCTTCAACATCAAGGACTTCGAGCCGATCACCGGCCGGATCCACCAGCCGCCGCCGGCCCACCAGGTGTTCGAGGGCAACGGCTTCGTGATCTGCAACTTCGTTCCGCGCAAGGTGGACTACCACCCGCTGTCGATCCCGGTGCCCTACTACCACGCCAACGTGGACAGCGACGAGGTCATGTTCTACTGCGGCGGCGACTACGCGGCCCGCAAGGGCTCGGGCATCGGCCAGGGCTCGATCTCGCTGCACCCGGGCGGACACACTCACGGGCCGCAGCCCGGGGCGTACGAGCGCAGCATCGGCGTGGACTTCTTCGACGAGCTGGCCGTCATGGTGGACACCTTCCGCCCGCTGGAGCTCGGCGAGGGCGGCCGGGCCACCGAGGACCCCGACTACGCCTGGACCTGGTCCGGTCGGGGGCCGGGGCGATGAGCGCACTGCCCCCGGGGGGTGTGATCCCCGAACTGTTCCGCGGCCTGTTCGACGACGCGGCGGTGTTCCCACCGGGGAACCTGCCGGTCGTCGAGGCGGTGCCCGCGCACCGGGCGCACCGGGCGGCCTGGTACGCCGAGGCCGTCGGGCCGCTCCTCTGCGGGGCTGGCCGGCTGCGCGAGTTGGCCGCGGCGGTCGTGAACTCCCCGGCAGCCGCGGACGCTTCCGCGGCCACGGACTCCGCGGCGGTGACGGCCGCCGCGGCCGAGGGGGGCGCAGCGGGGGCGGACGGCCCGGCGGCGGGCGGCTGGCCGCTCAAGGTCGGGCTGGTGCTGCCGGGGGGCAGCACCGAGCTCGCCCAGGCGCTCGCCGCCGTCGCGCCGTTCGAGCTGGCCGGCGTCGAGCTGGCCACCCGGGACGCCGCCGAGGCGGTGGCCGAGCTCGACCGGCTGCTGCCGCCGGGCGTCCCGGCCGCCGTCGAGGTTCCGCGCGAACTCCTGCGCGGGGACGGGCTGGACGCCGTCCTGGACGTGCTGCTGGACAGCCCGTACCGGGCGAAGTTCCGCACCGGCGGGGTGGTCGCCGAGGCGTTCCCGGACGAGGATGAGCTGGCCGCCTTCCTCACCGGCTGCGCGCGGCGTGGACTGCCGTACAAGTGCACGGCCGGGCTGCACAACGCCGTCCGGCACACCGACCCGGAGACCGGCTTCGAGCACCACGGCTTCCTGAACGTGCTGCTGGCCGCTCAGGAGACCGACCGGGCCACGGCGGCGACGGTGCTGGCGGAGCGCGACGGCGAGGTGCTGGCCAAGGCGGCGCGCGCACTGACGGATCGTCAGGTCACGGTGATCCGAAACTCGTTCACCGCGTTCGGCACCTGTAGCATCACCGAACCCCTGGGCGACCTGGCCACGCTCGGCCTGCTCCCGCCGCCCAGTCCACTGCACCAGGAGGACCGTTGAGCACCACCCCCAGCAGCTGGCTCGCCAGCGCCCAGGACTCGCCGTTCGGCGTGCACAACCTGCCGTACGGCGTCTTCACCGCCGCCGACCGGCCCGGGCGGCGCCGGATCGGCGTGCGTGTCGGGGACTTCGTGCTGGACGCCGGGGCGGCCGCCCGTGCGGTCGGCGCGCCGTCCGTGCTGCTGGACGCGGACTCGCTCAACCCGCTGATGGCGGCCGGGCGTCCGGTCTGGACCCGGGTGCGGGCGGACCTCACCACCTGGCTCACCGACGAGTCGTTCCGCGAGGCACTGTCGCCCGCGCTGCTGCCGGCCGACGAGGTGGAGCTGCACCTGCCGTTCGAGGTCGCCGACTACGTCGACTTCTACGCCTCGGAGCACCACGCCACCAACCTGGGCCGGATCCTCCGCCCGGGCTCGGAGGCGCTCACCCCCAACTGGAAGCACCTGCCGATCGGTTACCACGGGCGGGCGGGCACGGTCGTGGTCTCCGGCACTCCGGTGGTGCGGCCGCACGGGCAGCGCAAGGCGCCGGCCGACGCCGCGCCGAGCTTCGGGCCGTCCCGTCGGCTGGACATCGAGGCCGAGGTCGGCTTCGTCGTCGGCACGCCGTCGGAGCTGGGCCGACCGGTCGTGATGGACGACTTCCGCGAGCACGTGTTCGGCGTCTGCCTGCTCAACGACTGGTCGGCGCGCGACATCCAGGGCTGGGAGTACGTGCCGCTCGGCCCGTTCCTCGGCAAGTCCTTCGCGACCTCGGTCTCACCGTGGATCGTCCCGCTGGACGCCCTGGAGCACGCCCGGATCGCGCCGCCGGAGCGCGACGTCGAGCCGCTGGCGTACCTGGACGACCGGGGCCGCGAGCCGTGGGGGCTGGACCTGGCGATGGAGGTCCGGCTGAACGGGCACCCGGTCTCCCGGCCGCCGTTCGCCACGATGTACTGGACGGCGCAGCAGCAGCTGACCCACATGACCGTCAACGGCGCCTCGCTGCGCACCGGCGACCTGTTCGCCTCGGGGACGGTCAGCGGGCCCGAGCGGGACACCCGGGGTGCGCTGATCGAGCTGACCTGGAACGGCGAGGAACCGCTCAAGCTGCCGGACGGGACGACCCGGGCCTTCCTGGAGGACGGTGACGAGGTGACCATCACCGCCACCGCGCCCGGGCCGGACGGCGCCGTGGTCGGCTTCGGCGAGGTCTCGGGGCGGGTGCGGGGCTGAAGGGTCCCGGGCGGCGGCAGGTGACAAGCCGCGGGTAACAGATAACGGATTACAGATAACGGATGACAGCTGACAGCTGACAGATGACAGCTTTCATCATCTGTCAGCTGTCATCTGTTTGCCCGCCCCTGCCTACAACCGGGAGCCTCCGGTGGCATCGACCACGCGCCCGGTCATCCACCGCGCGTCGTCCGAGGCGAGGAAGGCGACGATGTCCGCGATGTCCTCCGGCGCCCCGACCCGGCCGAGCGCGGCGAGCGCGGCCGCCTGCGCCCTCGCCTCCGGGTCGGCCAGCCAGCCCGCGTTGAGGTCGGTGTCGATGATCCCGGGCGCCACGGAGTTGACGGTGATCCCGCGCGACCCGAGCTGCTGGGCCAGGTTGAGCGAGAAGGTGTCCAGGGCGCCCTTGGTCGCGCCGTAGGCCATGATCTCCGGCATCGCCATCCGGGCCAGGCCGCTGGAGACGTTGATGATCCGACCGCCGTCGCGCAGCCGCTCCAGCCCGTGCTTGACGATGAAGAACGGCGCGCGGACATTGACCGCGAAGACCTCGTCGAACTCCTCCTCCGTCAGGCCCGCGAGGTCGGAGCTGCGTCCGATCCCGGCGTTGTTCACGATGATGTCGACGCCTCCGGTGGGCGCGTGCCCGCTTATCCGCTCGTCGAAGGCCTCCCACAGCGCGACGGCGTCACCGTACCTCCCGAGCGCGGAGGGCAACGCGAAGGCCCGCCCGCCGTCGGCGCGGATGCCCGCGACCACCTCCTCCGCGGCCGCCTCGTCCCGGGCGTACCCGACGGCGACGGTGGCGCCGTCCCGCCCGAGCCGGCGGGCGATGGCCCGGCCGATCCCCCTGCTGCCGCCCGTGACCAGCGCCGTCCTGCCCTGAAGTCCGTACGCGCCCATGGCTGAGCCCCCTTCTGCTGCATCCCGATAGTTATTGAGCGATCGCTCAAAAAAGAAGCTAGCACACATTTCTTGAGTGAGTGCTCTAAAATTCAGCGCATGACAGCGGCGCAGAAGGCGAAAGCAGCACCGGAAGGCGGGGCGACCGCCCCCACGCCGACCCCCACATCGGCCCCCACGCCGGCCCCCGCATCGGCCCCCCGACGCGGCCGCCCGCCGGCCTTCGACCGGGACGAGGTGCTCACCGCGGCCACCCGGCTCTTCTGGCAGCACGGCTACGAAGCCACCTCGGTCACCGACCTCACCTCCGCCATGGGCATCCGCCCCGGCAGCCTGTACGCGGCCTTCGGCGACAAGGAGTCGCTGTTCGAGGAGGTCGTCCGCCGGTACGGCCGCTCCCCCGTCGGCGCGTTCGTGACCGTCGCGCTGGAGGAGGAACCCACCGCGCACGACGCCTTCGCCCGCATCCTGCGCGAGGCCGCCGCCGTCTACGCCGACCCGTCGCACCCGGCCGGCTGCCTGATGATCTCCGCGGCCACCAACGTCACCCCGCAGGACGCCGGCATCCAGGACCGGCTGCGCGAGCTGCGCAACGGGAACCTGCGGACCTTCGAGGAGCGGCTGCACCGGGCCCGGCAGGACGGCGAGCTGCCGCCCGAGGCCGATCCGAAGACACTGGCCGGCTACTTCGGCACGGTCCTCCAGGGAATGTCCCAGCAGGCCAGGGACGGCGCCACCACCGCCGACCTGACCCGCATCGCCGAACTCGCCCTGCGCGCCTGGCCCTGAGCCGGGCCGCACACCCCGGCTCTCCCCCGGCCCGCCCCACCCCCGGCCCGGTGATCACAACCGCCCGCCTCCCCCGGTACGGTGGACCGCGGAATCCGGCCGGGGCCAGGAGGAACGGCGGAACCGGCGGGTACGGACAGCGGACGGCCACGGAGCCCGGTGGACACCGGCAGGCTCCGACGGACGTCGGCATCACCGAGGGACGGGAGCGGGACCCGATGAGCACAGAGGTGGCGGAGGTCCGGGCCTTCCTGGACGGCGGCGTCGGACGGCTCGTACTGGACCGTCCGCGGGCGCTCAACTCGCTGACCCACGGCATGGTCACCGCCCTGCGCGCCACCCTGGACGACTGGGCCGCGGACGACCGGATACGCGCCGTCGTCCTGACCGGCGCGGGCGAGCGCGGCCTGTGCGCGGGCGGCGACATCCGGGCGATGCACGACGACGCCAAGACGGGCGGGGCCGGCACCCGGGCGTTCTTCCGCGACGAGTACCGGCTGAACGCGCTGATCGCCCGCTACCCGAAGCCGTACGTCGCGGTGCTGGACGGCATCACCATGGGCGGCGGCGTCGGCGTGTCCGCCCACGGCGCGGTGCGGATCGTCACCGAGCGCTCCACGGTCGCGATGCCCGAGACCCGGATCGGCATCGCCCCGGACGTCGGCGGCAGCCGCCTGCTCGCCCACGCCCCGGGCGAGTTGGGCACCCACCTCGGGCTCACCGCGGCCTCGATGGGCCCGGGCGACGCCCTGCTCTGCGGGTTCGCGGACCACTTCGTGCCCTCATCGCGCATCCCCGGGCTGCTCGAAGCCCTGGGCCGGACCACCGCCGCGACGGCCGGCAGCACCACCGCCGGGATCGCCGCCCTCGTCGCCGCGCACGCCGAGCCCGCGCCGCCCGCCGCGCTGGCCGCCCAGCGCCCGTGGATCGACTCCTGCTACGCGGCCGACACGGTCGAGGAGATCGTCGACCGGCTGCTGGACTCCGGTGTCCCGGAGGCCAAGGAGGCCGCCGAAGCCGTCCTGGCGAACTCCCCCACCGCCGTCAAGACCACCCTGGCCGCGCTGCGCCGCGCCCGCACGCTCCCCTCGCTGGAGGCCGTGCTCGACCAGGAGTACCGGATCTCCTGCGCCGCGCTGGAGAGCCACGACATGGTCGAGGGCATCCGCGCGCAGGTGATCGACAAGGACCGCAGCCCCCGCTGGAGGCCCGGCACGCTCGCCGAGGTGACGGAGGCGGACGTCGCCCGCTCCTTCGCGCCACGCGAGGGTGATGAACTTGGCCTCGCGCCGCGCGAGGGCGACGCACCGGGCCTCGCCTGATCCGGCCCCCGACCTCCCACCGGCACACCTGGAGCCCGCCATGAACCACCCGGTCCCGCCGCCCCCGGCCGGGGAAACCGACCCGCTGTCCAGGGTCCCGCTGGGCGAGCAGGTGCGCGGGCTGCTGCTGGAGGGCCTGCTGAACGGCCGCTGGCAGCCCGGCGACCGGATCGTCGAGCGGCGCCTGGCCGTCGAGCTGAAGGTCAGCCAGGCGCCGGTCAGGGAGGCGCTGCGGGCGCTCGGGACTCTCGGGCTGCTCGACGCCGAGCCCAACCGGGGCGTGCGGGTGCGCGAGATCGGCCCGGCCGAACTGCTGGAGGTCTACCAGGTGCGGGCCTCGCTGGAGCGGCTGGCCGCCGAGTCCGCGGTGGTCCGGCTGGCCGGCGACACCACCGCCCTGGAGCGGCACGCCGAGCGGATGGCGGCCGCGGCGGCGGCGGGCGACGCGCTCGGCCAGGCCCGGCACGGGGTGGCCTTCCACCGCGAGATCGTGGCCGCCTCCGGCAACGGGACGCTGTTGCGGACCTGGGAGGGTCTCGGGGTCGAGGTGTGGACGGTGCTCTCGCTGCACCGGGTCCGGCCCGAGCTGCACGAGAACGCCGCCGACCACCAGCCGCTGATCGAGGCGTTCCGGCGGCAGGACCCGGAGGCCGGCCGGCTGCTGGCCGAGCACGTCCTGGAGTACGCCCGACGCGGGAGCGCGCAGGACGAGGACGCCCGGCACTCCGACTGAACCCTCCACGCAGCCGTCCACCTCGCGGGTTCTCCTTCCCTTCATCGATAATGTTCGCACAAAGATGATCGATCATCTCTCAAATTACTCGCCAGTATCGCTTGACGCGCCACCAGAGTGCTCCTTACCGTCCAAATAATTCCATGGAGAGGAATGTCATTCCGCATCCCGGAATGAACACCTGAAGCGCACCGCAAAGGGGAATCCACCGTGTCCCAGCCCGTGTCCCAGCTCGACCAGCTGCCAGACCCAGACCCCGAGGAGACCTCGGAGTGGCGCGCGTCCCTCGACGCCGCCCGCGACTTCGGTGGCCCCGACCGCGCCGCCCACCTGCTGCGCCGCCTCGTCGAGCACGCCGAACTGCGCCGGCTCGACATCCCTCCGCTGCTGGACACCCCGTACGTCAACACCATCCCCGGCGCCGCCGAACCCGAGTTCCCCGGCGACGAGGAGATGGAGCGCCGGATCACCGCCTGGAACCGCTGGAACGCCGCCGCCATGGTGACCAGGGGCAACCACCGCGGCGGCCTGGGCGGGCACATGGCCACCTACGCCTCCGCCGCCTGGCTGTACGAGGTCGGCTTCCAGCACTTCTTCCGCGGCAAGGAGGCCGACGGCTCCGGTGACCAGCTCTACGTCCAGGGCCACGCCGCCCCCGGCGTCTACGCCCGGGCGTTCCTGGAGGGCCGGATCTCCGAGGCCCGGCTGGACCGCTTCCGCCAGGAGGCCGGCGGCGACGGCCTGCCCTCGTACCCGCACCCGCGCCGGCTGCCCTGGTTCTGGGAGTTCCCGACCGTCTCGATGGGCCTCGGACCGCTCTCGGCGATCCACCAGGCCCGGTTCAACCGGTACCTGACCGCGCGCGGGATCAAGGACACCTCCGGCTCGCACGTCTGGGCCTTCCTCGGCGACGGCGAGATGGACGAGCCGGAGGCCACCGCCGCCCTGGGCCTGGCCGCCCGCGAGCAGCTGGACAACCTCACCTTCGTGGTCAACTGCAACCTGCAGCGCCTGGACGGGCCGGTGCGCGGCAACGGCAGGATCGTGCGGGAGCTGGAACGCCGGTTCCGCGCGGCCGGCTGGAACGTGGTCAAGTCGCTCTGGGGCGAGGCCTGGGACGAGCTGCTGGCCCGCGACACCACGGGCGCGCTGGTCCGCCGGCTGGGCGAGGTGCCGGACGGACAGTTCCAGACCTACGCCGCCTCGGACGCCGCGTACATCCGCGCGCACCTCTTCCACGGCTCCCCCGAACTGCGGGCGCTCGCCGACACCGTGGACGACCGGCGGCTGGTCGAGACCGTCGCCACCTCCCGCGGCGGCCACGAGCCGCGCAAGGTGTACGCGGCCTACCGCGCGGCGCTGGAGCACCGGGGCGCGCCCACGGTCGTACTGGTGCAGACCGTCAAGGGCTGGACGCTCGGCCCCGGCTTCGAGTCCCGCAACGCCAACCACCAGATGAAGAAGCTCTCCGGCGCGGAGTTCAGGGCGATGCGCGACCTTCTCGGACTCCCCATCCCCGACAGTGCGTTGAACGACAGGATGCCGCCGTACGCGCACCCGGGACCGGACTCCCCCGAGGTCCGTTACCTGCGCGAGCGCCGCGCCGCGCTGGGCGGACCGGCGCCCGCCCGCCGAGTGCGCTTCACCCCGCTGCCCGACCTGCCCGCCAAGCCCTTCGAGGCGCTGTTCAAGGGCTCCGGCGGGCAGGAGATCGCCACCACGACGGCCTTCGTCCGACTGGTCAAGGACCTGATGCGGGACAAGGAGACCGGCCGGCGCTGGGTGCCGATCGTCCCGGACGAGGCACGTACCTTCGGCATGGAGTCGCTCTTCCCGAGCGCGGGCATCTACTCACCACTGGGGCAGACCTACGACCCGGTCGACCGTGACCAGCTGCTCCACTACAAGGAGTCGGCGACCGGCCAGATCCTCAACGAGGGCATCACCGAAGCCGGCTCGATGGCATCGCTGACCGCCGCCGCGACCGCGTACGCCACCCACGGCGAGCCGGTCATCCCGTTCTACATCTTCTACTCGATGTTCGGCTGGCAGCGCACCGCCGACCAGATGTGGGCGCTGGGCGACCAGTTGGGCCGAGGCTTCCTGATCGGCGCCACCGCCGGCCGGACGACCATGACCGGCGAGGGCCTTCAACACGCCGACGGGCACTCCCAGTTGATCGCCTCCACCAACCCGGCCGCACTCTCCTACGACCCGGCGTTCGGCTACGAGGTCGCTGTGGTCGTCCGCGAGGGACTGCGCCGGATGTACGGCGCCGACGAGCAGCACCCGCAGGGCGAGGACGTGTTCTACTACCTCACCGTCTACAACGAGCCGCTGCCGCAGCCCGCGCTCCCGGACGGCGAGGGGGTCGTGGACGGCATCCTGCGCGGCCTCTACCGCTACCGCACGGCGGACGCCGCCGCCCTGCCCGCCGCCGCGCCGCGGCTCCAACTGCTCGCCTCCGGCACCGCCGTGCGCTGGGCCCTGGCGGCGCAGCGGCTGCTCGGCGAGGAGTGGGGTGTGGCGGCCGACATCTGGTCCGCGCCGTCCTGGACGGAGCTGCGCCGCGAGGCGCTGGACTGCGACGCGGACGCCCTGGCGCGGGCCGCGGCCGGCACCGGGGCGGCGGGCCGCGTCCCGTACGTGACCCGGGCGCTGGCCGGGGCGCCCGGGCCGGTGCTGGCGGTCAGCGACTGGATGCGCGCGGTGCCGGACCAGATCCGCCCGTGGGTGGAACAGGACTGGACCTCGCTGGGCACCGACGGCTTCGGCCTCTCGGACAGCCGGGCGGCGGCCCGGCGGCACTTCGGGGTGGACGCCGAGTCGGTGACGGTCGCGGCGCTCGCCTCGCTGGCCCGCCGGGGCGAGGTCGACGCGGAGACCGTACGGCGGGCGGCGGAGCGGTACGGCGTCCGGTTCTGACCGGCCCGGCTCCGCCCCTCCCATCGCCCCCGCCTCCGGCACCTGGTGACCGGCGTCTCGCATACCAAGACTGGCGCGAGGCGGGGCGCGTCGTAGATCGTTGGGTGGTCAGGGCGCGCCCGCGGGCGCCGAGCAGCGGAAATGGGAGTCGACGGCGATGACCGAGACCGAGACCTACGAGACGATCCTGGTCGAGCGCAGGGGCCGGGTGGGGCTGATCACGCTCAACCGGCCCAAGGCGCTCAACGCGCTGAACACCCGGCTGATGAACGAGGTCGTCGCCGCCGCGACCGCCTTCGACCGGGACCCGGAGATCGGCTGTCTGGTGATCACCGGCTCGGAGAAGGCCTTCGCGGCCGGCGCCGACATCAAGGAGATGCAGGGCAACAGGTTCCCTGACGTCTACCTGGACGACTGGCTGGGCCCGTGGGACCGGATCGGCGCGCTGCGCAAGCCGGTGGTCGCGGCGGTGGCCGGGTTCGCGCTGGGCGGCGGCTGCGAGCTGGCGATGCTCTGCGACGTGCTGCTGGCGGCGGACACCGCGAAGTTCGGGCAGCCGGAGATCAAGCTCGGGGTGATCCCCGGCATCGGCGGCTCGCAGCGGCTCACCCGGGCGATCGGCAAGGCGAAGGCGATGGAGCTGTGCCTGACCGGTCGGATGATGGGCGCAGAGGAGGCCGAACGGGCCGGACTGGTCTCCCGGATCGTCCCGGCGGACCAACTCCTCACCGAGGCGCTGGCCACCGCCGGGACCATCGCGGCGATGTCCACCCCGGCGGCGGTCATGATGAAGGAGAGCGTCAACCGCGCCTTCGAGACCACCCTGGCCGAGGGCGTCCGCTTCGAGCGCCGGCTCTTCCACGCCGCCTTCGCCACGGCGGACCAGAAGGAGGGCATGGCGGCCTTCGCCGAGAAGCGCCCGCCGGAGTTCCAGAACCGCTGACGGCGCGGGACGGCAGACAGAGTTCAGCTGACAGATTTCAGATGTTGAAATCTGTCAGCTGAACTCTGTTTTCTGTTTTCCGGCCTCTGCCAGGTGTCGGCTGTCAGCTGTCAGCTGTCAGCCGAGTTCACCCCTCCCCCACCGCCACCGTGTTCAGCCGGGCGAGCCCGCTGCGGGTGGCGGCGACCACGATCTGGTCGCCCGGGGCGAGCCGCCGGGTGCGGTCGGGGAAGTTCCACTGCAACTGCCCACCGTGGGCGAAGCGCACCGCGATCACCCGGACCCCGCCCGGATCCTCCAGGTCATGCCGGTTAAGCCCGATCAGCCGGCTGCCGTCCTCCGCCTTCAGCTCGGCGATCAGCAGCACGTGCCGGAGCACCGACAGTGTTCCGCGCACCTCGCGCCCCATCAGCGCCGCCGCGAACGCGGGCGCGGCCAGGTAGGACACCGACCGGGAGGCCGCGTTGTCCAGCGTCCGGTAGAAGTGGCTCGCGAAGTCGTCCTCGAACAGCCGCACCACCACCCGGACTTCGGGATTGCCGTGGCGCGCCTCCAGGGCCGCCTCCAGGTTGGTGGCGTCGTCCCCGCTGACCGCGACCAGTGCCCGGCTGTGCTTCAGCCTGGCCCGGCGCAGCTGCTGCTCGAACGGGCCGTCGCCCAGCACCACCGGAATCCCGAGCGCCCGTACGGCGGCGATGCCGCGGGCCTGCGGGTCCCGCTCCATGCAGACCACCGGTACGCCCATGTCGTGCAGTTGGGTCGCCACCCGGGTGCCCACGTTGCCGAGACCGACGACGATCACGTGGTCCCGGGTGCCCGCCCCCGGGTTGCGCGGCTGCCCGCGCCGCCCGGAGCCCAGCACCTCGACCGCGATGGCGGTGGCGACCGGCGCGAAGGTGATCCCGCAGACGGTGATCACCACCTGTGCGACCCGCTGCCAGAACCCGCCGGTGCCCGACCCCGAGGAGATGTCGGCGAGCTGGTCCGGCTGGGCGGCGCCGGCCAGGTCGAGCAGTGCGATGTAGACGGTCCAGCCGAAGTTCCGGTTGAGGTACCAGAGCACCCCGAAGGCCAGCAGCACCGCCGCGAAGGCGGTGAGCAGCACCAGCCTCATCCGGGCACTGGTGAAGAAGCGCATGGTGTCGAGCACCCGCCAGCGCAGCCGCCGTTTCCAGTCGGTCGGCTCCCGGGGCTCGATCCGCAGCACCTGGAGCGCCGCACGGCCGCCCGACTCCTCCTCCGGGGCCGGGTCGGCCTGCGGTACCGGTTCGCGCCGTACGGTGCCGGGACGGATCGGCCCGTCGTCGCCGAACTCGCTGGCGAGCCGGACGAATTCGGCCGAATCGCCCTGCTGTTCGGGCAGCAGCCTGATCCTGCCGACGTCCTGCCGGTCGATCTGGTCGGCGACCACGCAGATCCGGTCGGCGGTGATGTCGTCGTCGAACGCGATGTGCAGGTAGCGTCCCTCGATCTCCACCGAGTTGGGCCGTCCGAGCGCCGCGGAGGCGAAGGCCGGGGCGGCGGTGGCGGAACCGGAGAGCGCGGCACCGTTCTTGAGCAGCCGTTCGATGTTCTCGCCGAGCCGCTGGTTGAACATCCGGAACACGATGCGGATGTCCGGGTTGTGGTTCTGGGCGCTGAGCGCGGTGTGGATGTTCTCCTGGTC
The DNA here is from genome assembly GCF_055607525.1 of Kitasatospora sp. NPDC036993. NCBI lineage: Bacteria > Bacillati > Actinomycetota > Actinomycetes > Kitasatosporales > Streptomycetaceae > Kitasatospora > Kitasatospora sp. NPDC036993. The sequence continues at coordinate 376,748 of NZ_JBVJRP010000002.1, forward strand.
GCTCCCCTCGACCAGGGCGAGGCCGCGCGCGGTGCCGATGGACACCGCGCGCAGCGCCTCCTCGGTGACGCTGGCGTACTCCACGACCGCGGCGACGCCGGTGAGTTGCTCGATCTGCGGCGCGTGGTCGCGGGTTCGGTCGGCGACCAGGACGACGACCGGGACCTCGTAGTGCTCGACGAGTTCCCGAACCAGTCGGTGGGCCAGCGCGTTGCCCCCGCAGACGATGTAGTGCTGGCTGATCGGCTCGACCGGAGGGGTCCCCCACCCTTCAGAAGTCATACCGACAGACGGTATCGACGGAGAATGTCCGGGGGATGTCGTTCCGGTGACCGAGGAGAATCCCCCGAACGGCCGAACCCGACGCGCGGTCCGGCGGTGACGCGCGGAGGCTGGGGTTCGTTCCCTGCCCGCCAGCCGGGCGACCCGACACCGATCGTGACCCGACGCCCCACACCGGCCGTCGCGGCATCACACGGTCGGCACGTCATCCGTCGCCCGGCGCCAGCCCGAGGAGTACGCCACCGTGGCCCCTCCGATCATCACTCCCGACGGTGCCCCGGTCCAGGGCCCGCTCGGACTGCTCGCCAAGGCCGCCTGGCAGGTCCTGCTGGTCGCCGGACTCGCCTCGCTCGCCCTCGGAATCGTGGTCTTCGCCTGGCCCCGGCAGACGCTCCTGGTGGTGGGCGTGCTGTTCGGCCTCTACCTGCTGGTGATCGGCATCGTGCAGCTGGTCGCCGCGTTCGGCACCCACTCCACCACCGCACTGCGGGTGCTGGCCTTCATCAGCGGCGCGATCTGCGTCCTGCTGGGGCTGCTCTGCTTCCGCAGCGCCGTGCAGTCGCTGCTGCTGCTCGCGCTCTGGATCGGGATCGGCTGGCTGTTCCGCGGCATCACCCAGCTCGCCGCCGCGATCTCCGACCCGCTGATGCCCGCCCGCGGCTGGCAGGCCTTCGCGGGCGTGGCCAACACCCTGGCCGGCGTGCTGCTGATGGTGTGGCCGGTCGGGTCGATCTCCGCGCTGACCGTGCTGGCCGGCTGCTGGCTGGTGATCCTGGGCCTGGTCGAGATCGTCACGGCGGTGCAGGTGCGCGGCCGGGCCAAGCGGATCCCGGCGGGGGTCTGACCGGCGCCTCCCGAAGGCTGCCCACCCCATACCGGAGGCGTCACGGGCGCGGCGCGTAGCCGATCCGGTAGGTGGCGGCCTCCAGGCGCTCCGGGCTGAGCCGGGCGTCGGTCAGCCGCTCGGCGAGCGCGAACGCGGCCTCGCCGCACAGGTCGTGCTCCTCCGTCTCCAGCTCGAAACCGCAGGCGGTCAGCAGCTCGGGGATACCGGGAGCCTCGGCGTCCGTACCGTCCCGCTGGTCGGGGAAGAGCGGCTCGAAGTGGAGCCGCCGAGTGCCGTGCTCCCACCAGTGGAAGTGGTCCGCGGCGTTGACGTCGCGGAAGTGCGAGACCAGCCGGGTGCCCTCGCCGAGCCGGGGGATCACCGTGTCCAGGACGCCGAGGTAGCCGTAGGGCTCGATCGCGAGGGCCCAGCCGTCGAGTTCGGTGACCGCGACGAGCAACCGGTCCTCGGCCGGGTCGAACAGCGCCCCGGCCTCCGCGTCCGCCCCGTCCTCGTAGGCCTCCGAGCGGGCCGTCACCGCTTCCAGGCCCACGGCGTCGCTCCCCGGCAGGGCGTCGAAGCGGCGCAGCAGCTCGTCGGGCGTGAGCCCCTGGACCCGGGTGAGGCAGTAGGCCTCGGCCAGGCCCGGGTAGCGCGCCTCGAACCAGGTGTAGTCGGTGGCGTGTGCGGTCATGGCGGTGATGCTGCCAGACCCCTCGGACAGCGGGTCACCCGGGCACGTCAGAGCCAGACCGGCTCGTCCGTCCCCCAGCGCCCGGGCGGGCGCGACCAGTCGGCCGGCGCGCCCTCGTAGCCGATCGGCGGCAGGGCGTGGCGCAGCCGCCCGTACGCGGAGTCGGTCTCGGTCAGCCACTGGGAGGGGTCGTACGGCCCGGACGGGACTCCCTGCGGCACTTCCGGTTCCGCCTCCGGTTCGATGCCGTGCAGCAGCCAGGAGGCCGTGCCGGCGAGGGAGAAGCGCAGGTGGCGGCCACCGGGGCGGTGGGTGCGCTGGTCGGTGAGCGCGCGCAGGACGGCGGCGGCGACGAGGTAGCCGGTCCCGTGGTCGAGCGCCTGGGCGGGCAGCACGCCGGGGCGGCCGTCCGCGCCGGAGTCGTGGGCCGCCTCGTGGGCCGCCTCGTGGGCGGCGATGCCGACACCCGCCTGGACCAGGCTGTCGAAGCCCCTCCGACCGGCCCAGGGGCCGGTCCAGCCCCAGGCGCAGAGCTGGGCGAGGATCAGGTCCGGGCGGCGGGCGAACAGGGCCCCGGGGCCCAGGCCGTGGGCGTCGAGGCTGCCGGGGCGGTAGCCGCTGACCACGACGTCCGCGGTGGCGAGGAGTTCCTCGAAGACCGCGTGGTCGGCCGGCTCGGCGAGGTCGAGGCGGGTGGAGCGCTTGCCGAAGCCGGTGTCCGCGTGGGCGTCCTCGGCCTCGGGCAGCCGGGGCGAGTCGATGCGCAGGACGTCGGCGCCCAGCAGGGCGAGGGTGCGGGTGGCGACCGGTCCGGCGATCACCCGGGTGAGGTCGAGGACCCGGATCCCGGCGGCGGGCCGGTCCACGGGAGCCTCGCCGAGCGGGCGCACCGGTGCGGACCCGGCCGCGGCACCGATCTCCCGGTGCTCCACCAGGGGGTGTACGGCCGGGCTCACCGGCGCGACGGCCACCGCGAGCGCCCCTGCCTCGTACGCGCGCTCCTGGATCTGCTCGGCCGGCAGTCCGCGGAGCACCTCGGCGAGCTGCTCGGGCCCGGCGTCGGAGGCGAGGCCGAGGGCGGAGAGCAGCCGGGTGCGGTGGTGCGGGTAGTTGGCGTGGGTCCGCACCCAGCCGTCCGCGGTGCGCCAGAAGCCGGAGTGCGGGGCGAAACCGACAGGCGTACGGCCGTCGATCGCCAGGTGCCGCTCGCTGACGAAGGCGGTGGCGACCGCGCCCTGGTCCACCCGGACGGCGGGAACGGGCGCACCGCCACGGTGGGCGGCGAGTTCGGCGGCGGCCAGTGAGCAGACCGCCACCGTCGCCCGGGCGAGCCGGCGCACCGGGAGACCGGAGGGCAGGACGTCGTCCGGGCCGTGGAAGGTCACCCGCTCCAGCAGTCCGGCCGGTCCGCCGAGGGCCGCCCAGGCGTGGGCGGTGGGGCGGTCGGCGGCTGCGGCGGGCCCGGGAGTTCCAGAAGTTCCAGGCGTCCCAGGGACTCCAGGGGCTCCTGTGGGTCCAGTAGGTCCTGCGGTTCCTACGGTTCCTGCGGTTCCTACGGTTCCTGCGGGCAACGGACGATCGGTCATGCCCGGCATTGTGCTCCCCTTCTCAGGCGCTCGCCGTGACGCCCGCCACCAGCATCAGCAGTACCGCCGAGACCATCGTCATCCGGCGGGCCGCCTGCGGGGTGCCGCCGAACCGCCCGCCGAGGCGCCCGCTGGCGTGGGCGACCAGCCCGTACACCACCGCGCAGGCCAACACGTTGAGCGAGCCGAGCGCGAGCACCTGCCCGCCGACCGGCAGTGCGGCGTCCGGGTCGACGAACTGCGGCACCAGGGAGAGGTAGAGCAGCAGCCCCTTGGGGTTGAGCAGCGCGGTCAGCACGCTCTGGCGCAGCACCGTCGCGGTGGGCTGCGGCTTGGGCGCGGTCAGGGCGGCGGCGCCCCCGCCCTTGCGCAGCGCCAGCAGCATCATGACGGCCAGCACCAGCAGGTACGCGGCGCCGGTCAGTCGCAGCACGGGCAGGGCGGCCGGGACGGCGCGCAGCGCGGCGGCCAGTCCGGCGCTGGAGAGCAGGGTGTGGACGGCGTACCCGGCGCAGACCCCGCCGACCGCGATCAGCGCGGCGCGCCGTCCCTGGCCGAGGCCGCGGGCGGCGATGTAGAGCCAGTCTGGGCCCGGAGTGCAGACCAGGAGCAGGTCGACTCCGAGGAAGAGGAGGAGGGCGTGGGTGTCCATGGGCGTGGGCGTGGCCTGTCGTGCTCGTCACGGTGTGGGACCCGGCGCGGCGGCCGGGGGCGTTCCGGCGGTCTGCCGGGGGTCCCGGCAGCTGGCCAGGGCGTCCCGACGGCCGGTTCGGTCACTGAAGGTAGCCGGATCCGACTGGCACGCGATGGCCACTTCCTGCTGGTCGGAGCGGCGTTTTGGCAGAATGTTGCGCCATGGACCGAATCGACCGCAGAATCCTCCGCGAGCTCCAGCAGGACGGGCGGCTGACCAACGCCGAACTGGCCTCCCGGGTCGACCTCACCCCCTCCCCCTGCCTGCGCCGGGTGCGCCAGCTGGAGCAGGACGGCGTGATCCGCGGCTACCGCGCGATGCTGGACGGCGCCGCGGTCGGGCGCGGCTTCCAGCCCTTCGTGACAATCACCATGCGTCACGAGGACCAGATGACGGTCGCCGAGTTCGAGCGCCGGGTGGCCGAGCTGCCGGAGGTGGTGGAGGCGCACCGCCTGTTCGGCGAGCCCGACTACCTGCTGCGGATCGCGGTGGCCGACATCGCCGCGTACGAGCGCTTCATCACCGACGTGCTGTCCGGTCTGCCGGGCATCGCGCAGGTCAACTCGCACCTGACGATGAAGCAGGTGAAGGCCGACCGGGGGCTGCCGGTCGGCGGGTAGGGTGCGAACGGGGGCCCGCACGGCCGCCCGTACGAGGGCAGAGCGACGCACTGCGACGTGGGGGGCTGAATTGCGCGTGATCCGCCGTCTCGACCTGGGGTACTTCGTCCGGCCGGCCGGCGAGACGGGCGGCCCGGAGCCGCGCGTGGAGCCGGTGCTCGCCTACCTGGTCCGGCGTCCGGAGGGACTGCTGCTCTTCGACACCGGGATCGGCGGCGGCGAGCCGGAGACCGAGGCGCACTACCGTCCGGTCCGCCGCCCGCTGCCGGAGGCGCTCGCCGCGGCCGGGGTCGCCGTCGCCGACATCGACCTGGTGGTCAACTGCCACCTGCACTTCGACCACTGCGGCGGCAACCCGCTGTTCGCCGGCACGCCAGTCCTCGCCCAGGCCGCCGAGCTGGCCGCCGCCAGGAACGGCGGGTACACCATCGACGCGCTGGTCGACTTCCCCGGCGCCGAGCACCGCGAACTCGACGGCGAGGCGGAGGTCTGGCCCGGCGTCCGGGTGCTGCCCACGCCCGGCCACACCGGGGGCCACCAGTCGGTGCTGGTGGACCGCCCGGGCGGCGGGCCGGTCCTGCTGGCCGGGCAGGCGTACGACTTCGCCTCCGAGTACGGGCAGGCGGTGCTCGCCCGGCGGGCGGCGCGCGAGGGCGTGGCCGCGCCGCTGCCCGGCTACCGGACCTGGCTCGACCGGGTCGCGGAGTACGGGCCGCGCCGGGTGCTCTTCGCGCACGACCACGCGGTCTGGGAACCGGCCGACTAGCGGCGGACCCACCGGGGCCGGCCGTGTGGAAGGTTCCACCGGTTCAGCAGGTCCAGGTGGTTCGGAACAGTCGGTTCGGAACAGACGGGTTCAGAAGGTGAAGCGCAGCGAGCGGACCCGGTGGTCGAAGCTGGACGGGACGAGCTGCGGCTCGCCGACCGACCGTGCCTCGGGCAGCCGGGTGAAGAGCTCGCGGAAGAGCGCCGTCATCTCCTGCTGGGCCAGGTGCGCGCCGAGGCAGTAGTGCGGACCGCCGCCGCCGAAGCCGAGGTGCGGGTTGGGCGTGCGGGTGATGTCGAAGGCGTCCGGGTCGGGGAACACCACTTCGTCCCGGTTGGCCGAGCCGTAGAACAGCGCGACCTTCTCCCCCGCCCGCAGCAGGGTGCCGCCGGTGCCGCCCAGCTCGTGGTCGACGGCGAGGGTCCGGTTGAACTGGATGATCGGCGTGGCGTGACGGATCATCTCGTCCACCGCACCGCCGAGCCGCCCGTCGAGGTCGTCGAGCAGCAGGGCGCGCTGCTCGGGGTGGACGGTCAGCAGGTGCAGGCCGTGGGCCAGCGCGTTGCGGGTGGTCTCGACCCCGGCGACCAGCAGCAGGCTGAAGAAGGCGCCCAGCTCGCGCCCGGTGAGCCGGCGGCCGTCCAGGTCGGCGGTGACCAGCGCGGAGATCAGGTCCTCCTCCGGTCGGCGACGGCGCTCGCGGCCGATCCCGGCGACGATGCCCTGCATCCGGCCGAGGGCCCGCAGCCCCCGCCCCGGTGCCCGGAACCGGCGGCGCAGCGGGCGGGCCACCCCGATGTCCTCGGAGCTGCGGTTGACCAGGTCGAGGATGGCGCGGCGCGTCCGCTCGGGAATGCCCATCATGGTGCAGATCACCTGGAACGGGAGCTCGGCGGCGACCGCGCTCACGAAGTCCTCCGGCCGCTCCCGCTCGATCCGGTCGACCAGCTCGGTGCTGATCCGCCGGACGTCCTCCTCGACCCGGTCGAGCAGCCGCGGGGTGAAGGCCCGCGAGACGATCCGGCGCAGCTGGGCGTGGCGGGGGTCGTCCAGGTTGACCATCGAGTCGCCGAACAGCAGCCGGACCCAGCGGGCCGGGGCGGGCGTGGTCACGCCGGGCCCGCTGAGGAAGACGGCGGGGGTCCGGCTGGCCTCGACCACGTCGGCGTGGCGGACCAACGCGTGGAAACCCCGTCCGGTAGCGCGGTCACCGAAGAACACCGGGCCGGGACGGCGGCGCAGCTCCTCGAAGGCTGCGGCGCGGTCGGCGGCGGGCAGCTGCCAGAAACGGGGGTCGGCGAGGTCGGCGGGCTCGGGCGCGGTGGCGGGCTCGGGCGCGGTGGCGGGCTCGGGCGCGGTGGCGGGCTCGGGCGCGGTGGCGGGCTCGGGCGCGGTGGCGGGTTGGGAGGCGTCAGCGGCCTCGGCTGCATCAGCGGGTTCGGACGCATCGGATGCGTCGGATGCGTCGGCGGGCTGGGACACCTCGGATTCATCCGCGGGCTCGGACGCCTCGGCAGCCTCGGCGGGCTCGGCGGGCTCGGACACATCGGCGGCCGGGGTCGGCTCGGCCGACTCGGCCGGCTCCTCGCGGCCCTCGGCCTTCGCCGGGGCGGTCGCCGGCTCCGGGGCCGTCGCCTGTGCTGGGACGGTCGGCTGCGCGGTGGCGGCGGGCTCGGCAATGTCGGCCGTGGGCGCCGAGGTATCCGTCGGGGTCTCCAAGGCGGGACCTCTCTGCTTCTTGACGGCGCCGTTCCGATACGCACCGTACGCGATGATGCACATTTAGTGAGCGAATGATGCGCGCTGTCAAACCGCCCCGATGGTCGTACGAGCGGTTGTTCCGGTCTGCATGCCGGTCGGCGCGGCGGGCCGGCGCACCCGCACCGACGGCGGTCCGGAGCGCTGCGGCCCGGGCGGGCGGGCATGTTCTCACGGAACGGATCCGGCCATCACCGGAGGGTGCGGTCCGGGCCCGGCGGGGCGGGTGCGACGATGAGTGCCATCGTGATGACCGACCGGATCCGCCTGCTGCGCGCCGTGGTCTTCGCCGCGCTGTGCGTGGCGATGGCCGCCACCGCGCACGTCGCCATGGCCGGGTCCGGGGTCACCCCATCGGTGCTGGCCGGGGCTTTCGGGGCGGTCCTCGGGCTGACCTGGCTGCTCGCCGGGAAGCGGCGCGGACTCGGGGTGATCAGCCTCTGGATGGTCGTGGCGCAGACCGTGCTGCACCAGTTGTTCGAACAGGCCGGGGCGCTCTCCCGAGGGGGCGGCGGCCTCGGCCGGCTCGCCGGCACCGACTGGGCCGCCCTGCTGCTGTGCAACCCCGACCGGGCGACCGGCGGGCTCTCCCCGGTCGAACTGGCGCGGATGGCGGGCATCGACCCGGACGTCCCGCCGACCACCGGCGGCCTGCGGCCCACGGCGGGAATGCATCACGGCGCCCCGGGCGCAACGGCCGTGGACCAGGGCCTGCCCGGGATGACCGGCATGGCGGGGATGCCCTCCGGGCCGCACGTGATGCCCGACGGGACGTTCCACGGCGGCGGGTCGTACGACGCGGGGCAGAGCCTGGCCGGCGGACCGGCGCACGAGACGGCGCACGACGTGGCGCACGGAATGTCCCACGGCATGTCGCCGGGGATGACCGCCGCCCACGTGCTCGCCGCGCTGGCGTGCGCGCTCCTGCTCTGGCGCGGTGACGCGGCGCTGGTCCGGCTCTTCGAGCTGCTCGGCGCACTCGGCGCGGTGGTCGCGGGGGCGCTGCTGCTCCCACTGCTGGCGCTGTTCGCGCGCCCCTTCGGCTGCCGGGCCCCTGCGCCGCCCCGACCGGCCGACGACCGGGCCCGGCCGCCGCTGTCGGTGCTGCTGACCCACGCCGTGGTCCGGCGCGGGCCTCCGGCGTTCGCCCTCGCCTGCTGACGCGCCCGCCGCTGTTCCCGCACCCTGGCCGCCTCCGGCCGCCGGGACGCGCGCGACGGGCAGGTCGCCCCGGGGTACGGCCGCGCCTTGCGCCGTCGCGCCGCCGGGGTGCGGGCCCCCGCGCGCCACCCGTGCCTCCCCAGGGGATTCCGGCGTGCCGCGCGGCTGCCCACGGACGCCGACGGTGCCGCGCTGCGCGGTGCCGTTCCCAGCCTTCCCCCGGGACCTTCCCATGCCTGAATTCGACGGCGCACCGGCTCCGGCCGGCGCCACCGTCCTGCCGTTCCCCCTGCCCACGGCGTCCCGACCGTGCCGACCGCGGCTAGCGCTCCGCGGGGGCCTGAACTCCGGGCCGCTCCTCGCCCAGCCGGGCCAGCAGCCGGGCCGACCACTCGGGCGACGGCCCGTCTGCGGTGCCCGACCGCACCTGCCGGCGCAGCCGTTCGGCCCGGGCCAGCCACTCCTGGCAGCCGGTGCAGCGCGCGACGTGCTTGTCCAGCCGGGCCTCCGGCAGGCCGCTCGGTTCGCCGTCGAGCCGGGCGGACAGAGCGGTACGAAATTGCACGCATTTCATATGCCCATCGTCCCGCATGACCTCGACGGCAGGCCCGGTCGGGTCGAGCGCCGCCTGGTCGGGGGCCGTCCGGTCGGGGGCTGCCGTGGATGACGAACAGCTCACCGCACTGGCACTGACCGCCCGCGCCGGACGGGCGGCGGACGTCGAGGCCTTCGTCCGGGCGACCCAGCGGGACGTCTGGCGCTTCGTCGCCCATCTGACCGACGTGCAGTCCGCCGACGACCTCGCGCAGGAGACGTTCCTGCGCGCGCTGCGAGGCCTGCCCGCGTTCGCGGGGCGCTCCTCGGCCCGTACCTGGCTGCTGTCGATCGCCCGGCGCACGGTGATCGACCGGTACCGGATGGCCGCCGCCCGGCCGCGCTGCGCGGCGCTGCCGGACTGGCAGGAGGCTGCGGAACGGCAGGGCGGCGCACCGTCGGCCGGGTTCGAGGACGGCATCGCGCTCGGCGACCTGCTCGACCGGGTGCCCGCTCAGCGGCGGGAGGCCTTCGTGCTGACGCAGGTGGTCGGCCTGAGCTATGCCGAGGCGGCCGAGGTCGCCGGCTGCCCCGTCGGGACCGTCCGGTCCCGGGTCGCCCGGGCCCGGGAGGAACTGGTGGCGCGTCTGCGTGCCGCCGAGACCGGGGAACTCGCGACCGCCTGCTGAGCATGAGGGCCACGGGACGGGCACCGGCGGTCAGCCGACGGCCGACGGCTGACGGCTGACGGCTGACGGCTGACGGCTGACGGCTGACGGCTGACGGCTGACGGCTGACGGCTGACGACGAATAGCAGACAGCGAACAGATGACAGACTTCGAAATCTGTCATCTGTTCGCTGAAAGCTGTCAGTCGCCTGCCCCGCCCCCGCCCCGCCTCCCCGAAAAATTCCCCCACGTGTTCGGAACCGGAGCCCCCGAGCCCCCGACTGCTGTACCGGACCCCGCCGCCGAGGCGGTGTCCGGTACAGCAGCACGGGAGACGGAGGGACTTCATGGCAGCGCATCCGAACCAGGCCGCCGCTTCCCTGACAGACAACCGGCAGCACCCGGCCGACCGCTGGAGCCTGGTGGTCGCGGCCGGCCTGCTGTCGTTCGTCGCGATGCTCGACATGAACGTGGTCAACCTCGCGCTCACCGACATCTCGGCCGGCCTGCACGTCTCCCCCGGAGTCGCCCAGTGGGCCGCCTTGGGCTACCAACTCCCTCTGGTCGCCCTGCTGTTGCCCGCCGGTCGATGGCTGGACCAGGTCGGCACCCGCTCGGCCCTGCTGCTCGCGGTCGGCTGCTTCGCCACGTGCAGCGTGCTGGCCGCCTGCGCCCCCTGGGCCGGCTGGCTGATCGCGGCCCGGATGCTCCAAGGCGCCTTCGGGGCCGTGCTCTTCGTCCTGATGCCGGTACTCGCCGCGACCTCCGTCCGGCCCGGGCTGCGCGGCCGGGCGATGAGCGTGCCCGCGACGCTCGGCCCGCTCGGCGCCGTCACCGGGCCGGTCATCGGCGGTCTGCTGCTGGACCACCTCGGCTGGCGGGCGGTCTTCCTGGTCAAACTGCCGGTCTGCCTGGCCGCCGTCCTGATCGTGTGGCGCCATGCCCCGCGCCATGGCGGGCTACGGCCGCCCGACCGGGCCGCGCTCGGTGACGCCGTGCTGATCGGCACCGCGGTGGCCGCCGTCCTGCTCGGCCTCACCCTGGCGCCCAGGGGGCCGCAGTGGCTGCTGCTCACGCTGCCCGCCGTCCCACTGGTGCTGGGCTGGCTGCGCCGCCCCGGCGGCCGACCGGTGGCCGAGGTGCTGCGAGTCGCCGGGACCGCCGGGGTCAACGCCTCGGTGCTGGCGCTCGCCGCCGGCTTCGCGGCCTGCCACTACCTGCTCGCCCAGCACCTGCGCGGCGCCCGGGGCGAGAGCGCCACCGCCACCGCGCTCACCATGCTGGCCTTCCCGCTCGGCATGGTGCTGGCCGGCCGGGTCGGCGGACGGCTGGCCGACCGCTGGGGCGCCCGCCCGACCGCGCTCACCGGCGCCGCCGTCACCACTCTCGGCCTGGCCCTGCTCGTCCCGCTGGACACCCAATGGTCCGCCCTCGACATCGCCGCGCGACTCGCCCTGGCCGGTGCCGGGATGGGCCTCAACGGCGGTCCCACCCAGGCCCTGGTGATGTCCGCCTCCCCGCCGGGGAAGCTCGCCACCGCCGGGTCCGCCGTCCAGCTCGCCCGCAGCCTCGGCTTCGCGCTCGGTCCGGCCCTCGCCACCGCCGCCGCCCTGACCGGTGACCGCACCACCACCGGGACGCGCGCCGGCATCGCCCTGGCCGCCCTGGTCGCGGCGACGGCGGTCGTCCTGCTCGTCCTGTACCGCCGCAGCGGCGACCGCGGCTGACTCCGACGGCCCGCACCCCGCGCCCCCGGCTCCCCGAACACACCCGCACCCGCACCCGCACCCGCACCCGCACCCGCACCCGCACCGCCGAAGGATCACCCCAGATGACCGAGACCGCCCCCGACACGCCGCGCTGCCCGTACGGATACGACCGGCTCCCCTCCCCCGTCCCGCTGTACGGCCCGGACTACAAGCGCGACCCGTACCCGCTCTACCAGCGGATGCGGGAGGCCGGTCCGGTGCACCGGGTGGAGTTCCCCAGCGGCATCCACGCCTGGCTGGTCACCGGCTACCGGGCCGCCCACGCCGCCCTCAACGACCCCCGCCTGGGCAAGAACCACGCGCTGGGCAACGCCGACTGGCGCCGGCTCGCCTCGATCATGCCCGAGCCGCAGCACTCACAGCTCCAGGTCCACCTGCTCCACCAGGACCCGCCCAAGCACACGTCGATGCGCCGGCTCGTCCTGGACGCCTTCGCCCCGCGCCGGGTGGAGTCGCTGCGCCCCCGGTTCCGGGAGCTGGCCGACGCCCTGGTGGACGAGCTGCCGGAGTCCGGCGGCGCCGACCTGGTGGCCGGCTTCGCGGCCCACTACCCCTTCCGGGTGCTCGCCGAAGTCATCGGCCTGCCACCCGAGTTGGCGGAGCGCTTCGACCGGGACTGGGGCAAGGTGGTCCAGCCGGTCGGCCCGCAGGACCCCGGCCGCCCGGCGTACGAGGCGCGGCTGCGCGGCCTCCAGACGTACATCGCCGACGTCGTCGACCACAAGCGCGCCGACCGCCCGGCCTCCGGTCGGCCCGCCGACGAGGACCTGCTGGGCCGGCTCGTCGCCGCCCACGACGCGGGCGAGTTGAGCCGCGCGGAGCTCGACTCGATGGTGTTCCAGCTGCTGGTGGCCGGGCAGGAGCCGGTCACCAACCAGATCACCACCATGCTGGTCACCCTGCTGCGTCACCCCGAAGAGCTCGCCAGGCTGCGCGAGGGCGTCGAGGAGCTCGGCCGGCTCGCCCGGGCGGTGGAGGAACTGCTGCGCCACGACGCCGCGTTCGAGCTCACCACCTGGCGGTTCTTCGCCGAGGACAGCGACCTGTTCGGCACCGCCGTCCCGGCCGGCGACTCGGTGATCGTCTCGCTCTGCGCCGCCAACCGCGACGACGCGCAGTTCTCCGAGGCCGACCGCCTCGACCTCGACCGCACCCCCAACGCCCACCTGGCCTTCGGCCACGGCATCCACTTCTGCCCCGGCGCCGCGCTGGCCAGGGCCGAGCTCCAGATCGCCCTCGCCACCCTGCTCACCCGGCTGCCGGGTCTCCGCCCGGCCGAGGCGCCCGGCGACGGCCTCGCGGACCTGGTGTGGGTTCCCGCCGTCCTGGCACGCGGGGTGAACCGGCTGCCGGTCGCCTACGACCGCCGCCGCTGACCCCCGGGCGACGACCCGCCGTCGCCACCGCCGTCACCCGGCAACGCCCGCCCGCAGCCCGCACCGCACCACCTTCCCGTGGAGGAACCACCATGCCGCCCGTCGGCACCGCTCCCACCGCCACCGCCCCCGCCGCCACCACTCCCTTCATCGGCGCTCCCGCCATCGGCGCCCCCACTCCCGAGGACCGCCCCTCGGCCGAGCGGCTCGCCGCCCGCGTCCTCGGTCTGCTGCTGCCGCACCGTCGCGCCGCCGACCCGGAGTTCGATGCCCGGCCTGAGCACTTCCCGCTCCAGCTCGCCCAGTTGGCGGACTTCATCGCCGCCGGTGAGCCGATCGTCCTCACCCTGCCCGGCTTCCCCTGCAAGTCGCCGAACCCGGCGAAGGTGCTCGGCCACCTGCCCGACGAGGGCGAACGGCTGTCGCTGACCTTCCTCGACGGGCTCTGCGCCGGGATCGGCCGTCTGTACGCACCCGGCGCGCGCATCCTGATCTGCTCGGACGGACACATCTTCGGCGACCTGATCAACGTCCCGGACGACCACATAGACGCCTACTCGGACGCCCTGACCGCGATGATCGCCCGCGAGGGCCTGACCCGCCTCGACACCTTCGACCTGCGGGCCGTCCTCGGCGACCTCCCGTACGACGAGAAGCGCGCCCGGGTGCACGCCCAGTACGCGCCCGGCGTCGAGGAGTTGCGCGAGCAGGTGCTGACCGAGGAGGAGACCCTGCGGCTCTACCGGGGCATCACCCGCTTCCTCGCCGAGGACAGCACCGGCTTCACCGGCACCCGCTCCGCCCTCCAGCGGGAGTGCCGCCGCCGCGCCTACGGCGTGATCCAGCGCAGCCGCGCCTGGGGCGAGTTGATCGCCGAGCACCACCCGCGCGCCGTCCGGCTCTCCATCCACCCGCAGCCGGCCGGGGCCTCGAAGTTCGGCATCCGGCTGCTGGCGGCAGCCGACGCCTGGACCACACCCTGGCACTCCGCGGTGCTCCACCGCACGGACGGCGGAGCGGAGTTGCTGCGCAACGACGAGGCCGCGCGACTCGGCCGGCTGGTCCTGCGCGACGACCGGCCGAGCCACTACGAAAGCCACCGGGAAGAGACCCACGACGAGAAGCAGGACGAGAACCGCCGGGGACGAGGCCGCTGAGGCCCAGGCCTCCTGCGGCTAGGGCCCGGCGGCGGACACCGGCGCCGCCGGGCTGCGGTGGTCGAAGGCGATCAACGGATCGCCGGTGAGCGGGTGTTCGACCACCGCCGCCCGCACCCCGAAGACCCGGGCCAGAAGTTCGGCGGTCAGCACCTCGCGCGGCGTCCCGGAGGCCACCAGGGCGCCGTCGTGCAGGACGTGCAGCCGGTCGCAGACCGAGGCCGCGGCGTTGAGGTCGTGCAGGGCGACCAGGGTGGTGCGGCGCTGTTCTCTGAGCAGGGCGAGCAGTTCGACCTGGTGCCGGACGTCCAGGTGGTTGGTCGGCTCGTCCAGCACCAGGACGTCCGGCTGCTGGGCGAGCGCCCTGGCCAGCAGGACCCGTTGCCGTTCACCGCCGGACAGTTGGGCGAACCTGCGGTCGGCGGCCCCGGTCATGCCGACCCGGTCCAGCGCCCCCGCGGTGATCCGGTGGTCCTCGGCGTCGTCGGCGGCGAAGGCCCGCTTGTAGGGCGTGCGGCCCATCGCGACCACCTCGCGGACGCTCAACTCGAAGTCCCCGCCGCGCTCCTGGGGCAGTGCCCCGATGTGCCGGGCGGACTGTGCGGGCCGCAGCTCCGCCAGGTCCCGGCCGGCCAGCAGCACCCGTCCTGCGCTCGGCCGCAGGTGCCGGTAGACGGTGCGCAGCAGGCTGGACTTGCCGCTGCCGTTGGGCCCGACCAGTCCGGCGATCTCCCCCTCCTCGGCGATCAGGTTGGCCCCGGCCAGCACCGTCCGGCCGGCCAGGGCGACGCTCAGGTCCTCGACGGCGATCCTCAACTGCGCTCCAGTCGTCGGTCCAGCAGGTACAGCAGGGTGGGGGCGCCGAGGACGGCGGTGACCACGCCGATCGGCAGCTCCTGGCCGTCCAGGGCGGTGCGGGCCACCGTGTCGACGACGACCAGCAGCAGCGCCCCGGTGAGCGCGGACAGCGGCAGCAGCCGCCGGTGGTCGCCGCCGAGCAGCAGCCGGCAGACGTGCGGCACCATCAGCCCGACGAATCCGATCGCACCGGACACCGCGACCAGCACCCCGGTGAGCACGCTGGTGACGACGAAGACCTCGCGGCGCAGCCGGGGAACGTCCACGCCCAGCCCGGCGGCCGTCTCGTCGCCCATCAGCATCGCGTTGAGCCCCCGGGCGCGGGACTGGAGCAGGGCCAGTCCGAGGGCCACCGCGACGGCGGGGACGGCGAGTTGGGCCCAGACCGCGCCGCCGAGGCTGCCCATCAGCCAGAACAGCACGCCCCGGGTCTGCTGCTCGTCGCTGGTCTGGAGGACCAGATAGCTGGTGAGTCCGCCGAGGAACTGGGCAATGCCGATGCCCGCGAGGACCAGGCGCAGCGGGGAGAAGCCGCCGCCGCGCCGGGCCATCAGCCAGACCAGCGAGAACGCGGCGAGCGCGCCGGCGAACGCCGCCAGGGAGACGGTGAGGCCGAACGCGCTGCCGAACGAGAGCTGGAGTCCGAAGGTGGTGCCGAGGACGATGGCGGCGACCGCGCCGAGCGAGGCGCCGGAGGAGATGCCGAGCAGGTAGGGGTCGGCGAGCGGATTGCGGACCAGGGCCTGTACGGCGGTGCCGACCAGGCCGAGTCCGGCACCCACCACGGCCGCCAACAGGGCTCGTGGGACGCGTAGTTGCCAGACGATGAGGTCACGGGTGCCGGGTTCGGGGGAATGCCCGGTGAGCCGGCGGGCGACCACCGACCAGACTTCACCGGGCGGGATGTCCACCGAGCCGAGCGAGACGGCGGCGGTCAGCGCGAGCACCAGGGCGGCGGCGAGGACGGCGGCCAGCGGCCCGGCCCGCAGACTGCGGGCCGGGCGGGCTTCGCCGCGCTCCTTCCGGAGAATGGCCGAAGTCACGCTCTACTGACCGTTCTTGGTGGTGTCCGAAGCGTTGGCCGGGTCGGCGTGCTTGACCAGGTCGGGGTGGACGGTGGCGGCGATCTGCCGGACGGCGTCGGCGTTGCGCACCCCCGCGATGGTGGTCACCTCGGAGCCGAGCCGGACGAAGTGCCCCTCCTGGACGGCCTTCAGGCCCTGGGTCGCGGGGAAGCCCTTCAGGAAGGCCTCGGCCTCGTCGAAGGCCTTGCGGGTGGCCTCCTCGCTGCCCCGGTTGCGCACGGCCAGCTGGATCCAGTCCGGGTTCTTGGCGACCACGTCCTCCCAGGAGCCCGGCTTGAAGTCGGCGTCGCAGTCGGCGAACACGTTGCGCGCCCCGGCCTGGGTGATCACGGCGTTGGCGACCTGCCGGCCGCAGACCGACACCGGCTGCTTGGTGCCGGCGTCGTAGTCGAAGACGAAGTAGCTCGGCCGCTGCCCCTCCGGCACGGCGGCGAGCGCGGTCCTGACCTCGCCGAGCTGCTTCTCCATCCCGGCGACCAGTTCCTCCGCCCGCGCGGCGGTGCCGGTGACGGCGCCGAGCCGGCGGACGTCCTCCTCGATCCCGGCGAGGTCGGTGCGCGGCCCCTTGGTGGCCTTCGGCGTCCCGGCACAGGCGGTGGAGAGCAGGTAGACGTGCTGGATGCCGGCCGCCGCGAACTCCTCCTCGCTCGGCCCGGTGGCGCCGCCGCCCATCATCGGCATCGCGCCGAAGGTGTCCACATAGAGGTCGGCACCGGAGCCGAGCAGCTTCTCCTTCGGGATGCCCTTGTCCCCGAGCGCCGGCACCTTGGCGCCCTGCTCGGCGAGGGCGGCGGGCAGGGTGCCCTTGCCGGGCGGGAAGCCGGTGCCGATCACCCGCTCCCCCGCGCCGAGTCGGAGCAGCAGCTCCAGGCTGGAGGCGTTGCTGGTGACGATCCTCGCCGGCGCCTTGGCGATGGTGGTCTCCTTGCCGGCGCAGTCGGCGACCTTGACGGGGTAGCCGCCGGCCGGGGCGGCGTTGACGGTGACGGGGGCTGCCTGCCCGCCTCCGGTCCCGCTTCCGCAGGCCGTGGCGAACAGGGCGACGGCGGCCGCGATTCCGCAGACGACGCGAGGGCGCATGACAACTCTCTCCTGGTCGGTGATCGCGATCGGGGACCGCGACCGGTGGGGGGTGCTTTCGGTGGGGGTACTTGGCGGGGGGTCGGTGGTCGTGTTCGGTGGTCGTGTTCGGGCCCGTGCTGCGGACCCGGACCAGGTAGTCGGGCGGGCCCGGCGGTCGGTTCCCGGGCAATCGCGACCGGTTGCCGCCCGTACATCCCGACCGCCCATACGCCCCACGCCGCACGCCCCGGCTGTCCGCACGCTCCGCCTGTCCGCACGCCCCAGCCGCCGGACGCCCGGGCCGTCCGCACGTAGGCTGACCGGATGGCCGATCCCACCGCCCCGCGCGACGACCTCGACCTCCCCGTCCGGCTCGGGCCGCGCCCGCCCCGCCGGGTGGTCTCGCTGGTGCCCTCGCTGACCGAGGCGGTCGCCGCCACCGCGCCCGGGCTGCTGGTCGGCGCCACCGACTGGTGCAGCCACCCCGCCGACCTGTCCGTCACCCGGATCGGCGGCACCAAGAACCCGGACGTCCCGCGCATCCTCGCGCTCGCACCGGACCTCGTCCTCGCCAACGACGAGGAGAACCGGCGCCCCGACCTGGACGCACTGCGGGCGGCCGGCGTCCCGGTCTGGGTCACCGACATCCGCACCCTGGACGACGCCTTCCGCTCCCTCGACCGGCTTCTGAGCACCGCCTGCGGGCTGCCCCGCCCGGCCTGGCTGGATGAGGCGGAGGCGGCCTGGGCCACCGTCGGGAGCGGCAGCACCCCTCCTGGGCCCAGCGGCCGGCGGCCCGGCGGCCAGCGGACCGTCGTACCGATCTGGCGCCGCCCGTGGATGGTCCTCGGCCGCGACACCTTCGCCGGCGACCTGCTGCGCCGTCTGGGCCTGCGGCTCGTCCACGCCGACCACCCCGAGCGCTACCCGGCCGTCCCGCTGCCCGAACTGCTCTCCTGCCGGCCTGAGTTGGTCGTCCTGCCGGACGAGCCGTACCGCTTCACCGCCGAGGACGGCCCGGAGGCGTTCCCTGGCGTCCCGGCCGCACTGGTCAGCGGACGGCACCTGACCTGGTACGGCCCGTCCCTGGTGAGCGCCCCGGCCGTGCTGCGGCGAGCCCTCGACCACCCGGCCGTCCCCGGCGGTACGGGCTCCCCGCGGGCTGACCGCCGGTGACCCGCGGGGCGGCCGCACAGGAGGACGGCCACCGCCCGGAGCACACCGCTACCACCCGGCCGACCGGCCTGCCGCCGCCCCGCCGGCTGCTCAGTCCACCAACCCCGCCCGGTAGGCGGTGATCACCAGCTGGACCCGGTCCCGGGCGGCCAGCTTGGCCAGCAGGTGCCCGACGTGGGTCTTCACGGTGCCGGTGCTGACGCCCAGCCGCTCGGCGATCTCGGTGTTGGTCAGCCCGCGCCCGATCAGGGTCAGGACCTCCGACTCCCGCCCGGTGACGGCCCGCCGCACCCTCTCACGATCACGATCCCTCTCCCGATCACGATCACGATCCCGGTCCCGCTCCCGCGAGCCGTCAGCGCGTGCGGCCGCCGGTTCGGCGGGCCCGACGGCGAAGGCGCGGATCAGCCGGCGCGTGATGCTCGGGGCGATCAGCGCGTCCCCGGCGGCCACCACCCGGATCGCGGTGAGCAGTTCCTCGGGCGGGGTGGACTTCAGCAGGAAGCCGGAGGCCCCGGCCCGCAGCGCGCCGTAGATGTACTCGTCGAGGTCGAAGGTGGTCAGGACGAGGATGCGCACCCCGCTCTCGGCGGTGATCCGGCGGGTGGCCGCGAGGCCGTCCGTGCCCGGCATCCGGATGTCCATCAGGACCACGTCCGGGTGCTCGGCCCGGGCCAGCCGGACGGCCTGTGCGCCGTCCGCCGCCTCACCCACCACCTCGAACCCGTCGGCGGCGGCCACGATCCCGGCCAGACCGGCCCGTACCAGCGTCTGGTCGTCGGCGACCACGACCCGGATCGGCCGCGTCACGTCGTCGCTCCCGTCACCGGCAGGACCGCGCGGACCCGGAAGCCGCCGCCCCGCACCGGCCCGGCCTCCAGCCGCCCCCGGTACAGGCCGACCCGCTCGGCCATCCCCGCCAGCCCGTGCCCACCGCCCTTCGTGTCACCCAAGCCGCCGGAGCTGCCGCCGCCCAAGACGACGCCGGTCCTGTCGCCCGCGCCGCCGCGTCCCGAGTCCGTCACCTCCAGCACCAGCCGCTCCTCCTCATAGGCCACGTCCACCCGCGCCGCGTCGGTGTCCGCGTGCTTCACCACGTTGGTCAGCGCCTCCTGGACGATCCGGAAGGCCGCCAGCTCGATGCCGTCCGCCAGCGGCCGTACCAGACCGCCGACCCGCAGCTCGACCCGCACCCCGGCTTCGGCGCTGCTCGCCACCAGCCGTTCCAGGTCGGCCAGTCGAGGCGCCGGCGCCAACTCCTCGTCCACGGTGCCGCGCAGCACGGTGAGCAGGCTGCGCAGCTCCGCCATGGCGTCCCGGCTCACCGACTGGATCGCCGCCAGCGCCTGACCGGCCTGCACCGGATCCCGCTCGATCACGAAACGGCCGTACCCCGCCTGGACGTTGACCACGCTCATGCTGTGCGCGATCACGTCGTGCAGCTCCCGGGCGAGCCGGATCCGGTCCTCGGCCAGCTCGGCCTTCGCCAGATCCGCCTGGTGGCGGCGCGACTCGGCCTCGTACGCACGGTGGCGGGCCACCAAGCCGCCGAGCGCCCAGACGGTGACGAGCTCCAGCGCGACGAACACCAGGTTGTTCCACAGCTCCCGCGAGCCGAACTCGCTCAGCCCGGCGCCCAGCAGGCCGAGCGCGAGTACGCCCGCGCCGACCCGGGGCGGTCGCACCGCCGCGACCAGGTAGACCACCATCCCCGCGGCGACCGCCACCTGGAACCCGGCCAGGTTCGCGATGGTCAGCCGCCCGGCCACCGCGACGATCACCACCCAGGCGCCGAACACCACCCCGCCGGCCGCCACCGGCGCGAGCCGCCGCAGCCCGGCCGCCACACCGACCCCGACCACGCAGGCCAACACCGCCACCGTCTCGGCCGTGGACGGCTGCGGGTAGCCGCGGTGGTGCGGGTCGAACACCCGGCAGGCGTCCAGCACCCGGAACCAGGTGACCACGGTGAGCACCAGCGAGACCGCCAGGTCGACCGCCACCCGGTGCCCCGGGCGCAGTCTCCCGGCCACCGGCGGAAGCGGGGCATTGGGCATTTCCCCAGGCTATCCACGCTCCGCCGCCCCGGCATCGCCCCGCAGGCCTACGACCACGGGCAGAGACCGCACCCGGGCCGACGCCGGGTTTCCGCCCACGGCGGGACGCCCCGCCCCCGGCACCGACGGGAACGTGGAGGCACGTCACAAGGAAAGGCACCACGTTGATCGAGGTACACGACCTCACCAAGCGCTACGGCGGCGCCCTCGCCGTGGACGGGCTGAGCTTCACCGTCCGCCCCGGACAGGTCACCGGCTTCCTCGGGCCGAACGGCTCGGGCAAGTCCACCACCCTGCGGATGATCCTCGGCCTGGACGCCCCGACCGGCGGGCGGGCCACCGTCAACGGCCGCCCGTACGCCGCACTGCGCCACCCCCTGCGCGACGTCGGCGCCCTGCTGGACGCGACGGCCGTCCACCCCGCCCGCTCCGCCCGCCACCACCTGCTCGCACTCGCCGTCAGCAACGGCCTCGGCACCCGCCGGGTCCGCGAGGTGCTGGCGCTCACCGGCCTGGAGCCGGTGGCCCGCCGCCGGGCCGGACGGTTCTCGCTCGGCATGAAGCAGCGGCTCGGCATCGCCGCCGCACTGCTCGGCGATCCGGGCGTCCTGCTGCTGGACGAACCGGTCAACGGGCTGGACCCGGAAGGCGTCCAGTGGATCCGCACCCTGCTGCGCGAACTCGCCGCCGAGGGAAGGACCGTCCTGCTCTCCTCGCACCTGCTGAGCGAGACGGCGCTCACCGCCGACCACCTGGTGGTCATCGGTCGCGGACGACTCGTCGCCGACTGCTCGACGGCCGGCTTCCTCGCCGAGCACGCCCCGACCGACGTCCTGGTGCGCTGCGCCCGGCCGGCCGAACTCGCCCACCTGCTGCGGGCGGACGGGGCGGTCCAGGTGCGGGAGGAGCCGGACGGGTCGCTGGCGGTGTCCGGACCGGAGCCGGCCGCGATCGGCGAGCTGGCCGCCGCGCACGGCATCGGCGTCCACGAACTCACCGTCCGGCAGGCCTCCTTGGAGCAGGCCTTCATGGACGCCACCGGCGGAACCGCCGAGTACCGCACCCGTTCCGAAAAGAGGACCGCATGATCACCGCCCCGACCACCCGCGGCGCCCTGGCCGGAGAGTGGGTCAAGCTGCGCAGCGTCCGCGCGACCCCCCTGGCCGCCGCGACCGCCCTCGCCGCCGCGCTGTTCATCGGCCTGATCGACTACGCGAGCGCCGCCGACAGCTGGGACGGCTGGACGACCGACCAGCGCGAACGCTTCGACCCCGTCCGGTACGGGTTCTCCGGCGGCTTCTACGTCGCCGTGCTCGCCGTCGGGACGCTCGGCACGCTGGCCGCCTCCAGCGAGTACATCACCGGCCAGATCCGCTCCACCCTGGTCGCCGTCCCGCGGCGCGGCCAGGTGCTCGCCGCCAAGGTCCTGGTGGTCGGCGGCGTGACGGCACTGCTCGGGCAACTGCTCGCCTTCCTGACCTTCCTGCTCGGCCGGCGCGCCCTGACCGCCAAGCACCTCGCCGTCTCGATCGGCGACCCGGGGGTCACCCGGGCCGTGGTCGGCTGCGGCCTGTTCCTGGCGGCCTTCGCCCTACTCGGCCTGGCGCTCGGCTTCGTCCTACGCCACACGGCGGCCGCCGTCACCGTGCTGTTCGGGACGTTCTTCCTCTCCCCGATGCTGCTGGCGCCGTTCGGGGACGAGGTCGCCCGCTTCGGCCTCCAGAGCGTCTTCGAGGGGCTGGGGACCACCGTCCCGGGCTCCGACCGGCTCGGCCCGGTGGCCTGCTTCGCCGCCCTGGCCGCCTACCTGGCCGTCGCCTTCGCCCTGGCACTGCTCGGCCTGACCCGACGGGACGCCTGACGGCGCCTGCCCGACCGGGGCAGGCCCGGCAGTCCGCCGCCGGCCGTACCGGCCCCAGCGTTGCGGCCGGTACGGCCGGGAGGCCGGAAGAACGGTAAGACCGAGGCCACCGGCCGTCAGGTGCACGGGTCCGGGGCGGCAGGGCTCTTCGAGGTGACGCCCCTCGCCGATCCGACGTCAGCGCCCGGAACACGACAGGGCCCGGGACGCGTGCTCGCGTCCCGGGCCCTGCGGTCGTACGTCGTCAGCCGCGGGCGGCGGCGACGGCGGCGCCCAGCGCCTCCTTGATGCGGGGGCCGAGGCGGGCGAAGCCCAGTTCCTTCATGGCCGCCCGCAGCAGCTCCTCGTCCGTCCGCCCGGCACCGTCGCCGTCCACCCACCGCACGACGGCGAGCAGCTCGTCGGCGGAGTAGGCGGTCACGGGGCGACCGGGCGTGAAGTCCGGCTTCGCGGGACGGGCGTCAGCCGCCGGCTCGGCGGCGGGGACCTCGGGTGCGACGGCGGGGGCCTCGGCGACGGGCTCGGGCTCGACGGCAGCCTCGACGGCGGGCACCTCGGCGGCTACCTCGGCCTCGGCGACCGGCTCCGCCGCCTCTGCGACAACGGTCATGGGCTCGGCGGCAGGCTCCTCGGCCGCAACCTCCGCAGCCGGCGTCTCTACGACGGGCTCCGCCACGACGGCCTCGGGCTCGGTCTCGACCATGGGCTCGGGCTCAGCGGCGACCTCGGCCTCAGTCACCTCAGGCGCAGGCGCGTCAGCCTCGACCACCGGCTCCTCGACCACGACCTCAGCAGCGACTGCCTCGGGCTCGGCCTCGACCACAGCTGCCTCGGGCTCGGCGGCAGGCTCCTCGGCCACAACCTCCGCAGCAGGCTCCTCAACCAGGATCTCCGCCACGACGGCCTCAGGCTCGGCCTCGACCACCGGCTCAGCCTCGGGCTCAGCGGCGACCTCGGCAGTCTCGGCCTCAGTAGTCTCGGCCTCAGCCACCTCAGCCACCTCAGCCGCAGGCCCATCGGCCTCGACGACCGGCTCCTCGACCACGACCTCCGCAACGGCCTCTTCGGTCCGGACGGTGTCGGTCGCCTCCGGCTCCGTCTCATCCGCAGCCCCGGCCAGGGCCGCGGTCGCGGCGGCCACCAGGTCGTCGGCGGCCGGGGAGGGCGCCGGGAGGGAGACCACGGCAGCCGGGGTCTCCTCCTCTGCCTGCGCCGCCTCCGGCACGTCCTCAGCGACAGCCGCGTCCGACGTGGCCTCGGCCTCGACCTCGATCGCAGCCTCGGCCTCAGCCTTGATCTCGACCTCGACAGCCGCAGCAGCCTGCTCGGCCTCCTCGGCCGGAGCCGCCACCGAGGCCGGGGTCTCCTCCACGAGCCCGGCCCGCTGCCCACCGGCCAGCACCTGGAGGGCAGCCGCCTCGGCGTCAGCCTGGCCGGCCGGCTCCTCGGTCCCGGACTCCTCGGTCCCGGACTCCTCGGCCCCGGACTTCTCTGTCCTGGGCTCCTCCGTCCTGGGCTCCTCGGCCGCACTCTCCTTGACGCGGGGCGACTCGGCCTCAGCCTTGACCTCGGCCTCAGCCGCGACCTCGGCCGCCACCTCCGCACCCGGCTCCTCGACCGCCGTCTCCTCGGCGACGGTCTCCTCCGCCAGCCCGTCCCGCTGTCCGGCCGCCAGCGCCTGGCGGGCCGTGTACGCGGCCTCGGCGGCGCGGCGGTCGGCCTTGGCGGCGGCGAGTTCGGCGAGCAGGTCGGCGAGGCCGGCCTCCTCCAGCCCGGCGCGCAGGCCCCGGATGGTGGGCAGGCGGTAGAGGGTGCCCTCGTCCGCGGCGAGCCGCTCGACCAGGTCGATCAGCTCGGCGAAGGGCAGCCCGTCCAGGTCGTGGTCGGGCAGCAGACGGGCGAGGCCGCGCAGCCCGGTGCTGATCGTCTCGAAGGCCTGGGCGGTGCGGTCGACCAGGGCGCCGTCGGCGGCCACCCGCGGCAGGGTGCCGGACGGGGCGAGCGCGGCCCAGGCGCGGCGCTCGATCTCGGCGGAGGTGAGGGCCTCGTGCAGGTCCTCCCGGCGGATGCGGCGGTCGGTGGCGAGCGCGAGGGCCTGCTTGCGCAGCGAGCGGCCGCGCAGCCAGGAGAGCTTGACGCCGTTCTCGCGGCGCCAGGCGCTGTCGGCGGTGGCGGCGGCGAGGGCGCCGAGGTCGGCGTCGTACGCGGCGGGGACCAGGGAGGCCGAGGTGCGGTGCACCCGCTGGAGCATCTCGACCAGCAGCACCGTCTTGGCGACGGTGCCGGGCTCGTCCAGCTTGACCTCGCTGGCGAGCGCGGCGGCGGCCTCCCAGGTCTGCTGGAGGTCGCTGCCGCGCAGTTCGGCGAGGGCGGTGGAGGCCGCGCGGGCGTCCTCGGGGGTGGCGACGGTGTCGACGGCCGCGTACCAGGCGTGGGTGTCGGCGGTGAGCGTGAAGGCGCCGAGTTCGGCGTAGCGGCCGAGGTCCTCGCGGAGGTCGGGCTCCGCGGCGGCGTCCTGGGGGTCCTTGACGTCTGCGGCGTCGGCGACGTCCGCCGGGTCGGCTGCGTCGGCGTTGCGCGAGTGAAGCACTGTCATGTGAGGTCCGGTTCTGGGCGACGACGGCGGGGCTGGCGGCGAGGGGGCGGCGGACCGGTTGCGCGGGGTCGCCCCTGGGGCGGGGCAAGGGGGCGCGCGGTCGGGCTGCCGGTTGTGGAGGCCCAGAATACGGGTGCCCGTTCGAGCCTTGCACGCACCCACCGCCCCGACGGGCGGGTGTCGTATGCCATACCGCCCGCCTGGCCGCCACCCGGGAGGTCCGCCCGGGTGGTCCCGCGGTGCTCCGAACGGGTGTCTCCGCTGCTCATCGGGGCTCATCACGGCTTCTCTCTCCGGCCGCCGCCGGGCCGCCGGAGCCGCTCCAGTGGCCCCTTCCGGACGCCGCGTCCGCGTTCCCGGCCCGGCCGGCCGAGCGGCGGCCGGTGTCCGGCCCGGCCGATGGCGTGCAGATCGACCGGCGCGAGGAACTCGCTGAGCGCCGTCCGGTGCCACCACGCGCCGGTTTCCCGCAGTTCGCGCCAATCGGTGAACCGGTAGAGGTAGAGCGTCGCCCGGACGTGGGTCGGCGGGGCGTCCGGGAAGGGGTTGTGGCGCAGCAGCCGCAGGGTGGCCCGGTCCCCGGTCAGCAGGCGGGCGACGAAGGGCAGGAACCAGGGGCGGGCGTACGCGGACGAGATGCCGGCGAACCACATCAGCCAGTCGAGCCGCAGGTGGTAGGGCGCGAACTGGCGTGGCAGCCGGCGCACGTCACCGGGCTTGCCCTTGAAGCCGTACTCGCGCCAGACGGTGTGCGGGGTGAGCACGGCCTCGTCGGTGCCCTCGACCACCACCTCCTGGCGGAGCCTGCTGATGCTGCCGAAGGCGCCGTAGGTGTTGACCAGGTGCAGCCGGTTGAAGGAGCGGTTCATGGCCTGGCCGCGGGAGACCATGTTGCGCACCGGCCAGTAGCTGAGCACCACGACGACGGAGGTGAGCGCGATCACCAGCGCCTCGTACCAGACCGGGGCGCCGGGGTACGCGCGGGCGTGGACGGGCAGGCCGAGGCGCGCCGGTTCCACCGCGGCGAGGGCGAGGGCGATGGTCAGCCAGTTGAGCCAGGCGAAGTTGCCGGAGGCGACCAGCCACAGCTGGGTGGCGAGGACGGCGCAGGCGGCGTAGCTCGCGACCGGCTGCGGCAGCAACAGACAGACCGGTACGACGATTTGGACGACGTGGTTGGCAGCGGCCTCGACCCGGTGCAGCGGGTCGGGCAGGTGGTGGAAGAACCAGCTCAGCGGTCCTGGCATCGGCTGGGTCTCGTGGTGGTACCTGAGGCAGGTCAGGTCGCGCCAGCAGCTGTCGCCGCGCAGTTTGATCAGTCCGGCGCCGAACTCGACCCGGAAGGCCAGCCAGCGCATCAGCCACAGCACCAGCGTGGGCGGGGCGGTGTCCGCGTTGCCCAGGAAGGCGGCCAGGAAGCCGGCTTCGAGCAGCAGGGACTCCCAGCCGAAGGAGTACCAGGTCTGCCCGACGTTGACGACGGAGAGGTAGAGGACCCAGAGCACCGTCCACAGCAGGACCGAAGCCCAGAGCGGGACGACGTCGCCGAGTCCGGCCGCGACGGCGGCGGCCAGGGCGGCGCCGCTCCAGGCGACGGCGGCGAAGAACCGGTCGCTGTAGTGGAGGTGGAAGAGTCCCGGCGACCGGCGGAACGGGACCCTGGCGGTGAAGCGGGGCACCGGCAGCATGCCGTCGGTGCCGATCAGGGCGCGGAACTGCGCGGCGGCGGCCAGGAATCCGATCAGGTACAGGGCGGCGAGCAGGCGTTGGACGAGCAGCCGGCTCAGCCAGTAGTCGGGGGCGGCGAACCAGTCCATGCGGCCCATGCCTACCACCCGGCGCCCCGGGCCCGGGTCCGGTCGGGGCGACGGAGCGCGGAGGGTTCACCCGCTCGGCCCGGAGCGGCTCCGGCGGAGGCACCGGTCGGCCCCGGCGAAGACACCGAGCGGCTCCGGCGAAGGCACGGACCGGCACCGGCGTAGGCACGCACCGGCCCGGCACCGGCCGGCCCCGGACGGCACCGTGGCGGGGAGCCTCTCCTCGGGGGTGAGAGGCGCCCCGCCACGGTGGTGGACGGGTCGTGCCGGCCGGCGTTCAGCTGGGCAGGACGGGCCCGGGCTCGCCGATGATCGCCGAACGCCCGGGCACCGAGGTGCCGCTCTGCTGGAGCCGGTCGACGAGCAGGGCGGCCAGCGTGCCGAGCTCCTCCTCGGTGCGGGACTGCGCGGTGGTGTCCATGCCGACGGTGAGGACGCCGTTGATCTGGCCGGTGAGCGCGGCGCGCAGCGGGGTGCAGGTGAAGCTGAAGGTCTGCCGGCCGCGCTGCGGGTCGGGGCGGGGGGACTGGATCCGGACGTTGTCGAGGACGGTGGTGCGACCGGCGTGGTAGGCGTCCAGGACGGCCCGCCCCAGGCCCGCCGCGCCGAGCTGCGGGTAGGCGGCGCCGACCGTCCCGTACGCGACCGGCGCACCGAAGGTGTCGGCGTGCTGGGCGTTGGCGTACCGGACCTCCTGGCCGGGGCCCTCGGTGAGCATGATGGGGAACGGCGAACCGTCGAAGGCGGCGAACATCTCCTGGCGCTGGGCCATCAGGTTGTCGCGCAGCCGGATCTCGGAGAGCAGCGCCTCGGCGAGGTGCTGGATGTCGCGCAGCCGTTCACGCCCCCACTGCCGGGGTTCCCGGTCGAGGACGCAGACGGTGCCGATGACGGTGTTGGTGCTGTCGACGAGCGGGGCGCCCAGGTAGGCGCGGACGCCCAGTTCGTCCACCACCGGGTTCCCGGCGAACCGGGGGTAGGCGAGGATGTCGTCGAGGGCGAGGGGGGAGCGCTGGGCGACGACGTGCGGGCAGAAGCCGTGACTCAGCGGCATTTCGCGGCTGGGGAGATCGAACGCGATGCCGCGATCCGCCCAGGAGGGTCCGTCCTCGGCCGTGATGTCGACCGGATTTGGCGGAATGTAGAGCCCCCGGAACATCTGACGTTCGTCATTGATGAAGTTGACCATCGCGATGGGAGCGCGCGTGATACTGGCTGCGAGGTGGGCGAAGCGATCGAAGGCCTCGTCCGCGGACGGGTCGTTGAGCCCGAGGCCGCGCAGCCTGCGGGTTCGCTCGGACTCCCCGGAGGCACCCGGGAACTGGCCTTGAGTGCTCATCACATCAGTCATGGCGCACATGTAACCAGACATCAGCAGGCGGGGCCTTTGCCGTCCAGTGTTCCTCAGCCTTGCTGATGGCCAGTCAAAACCGCACGTGAACGACAGGTCGACGGACCGTCACGAAGCGGAGATCAGTCCCCTTCCGGGGGCTGGACAAAACCCCTCCGGATAAACACGGGCCGAATCACGCCAATCCAAGATCGACTCTGGGACGTCGTGGCGCGCCCATACAACAATGAGCCCTGCCGAAGACACGGACGGCGCCCCCTCACCGGGACACCGCCCGATGACGCATGCGCCGATCGCACCGGGGCGACCGGCCGACACTCCCGCACACACCCACCTACCCCCGTGGGGGTTGCCGGAGCGGCTTCGACGGCACGGACGGAGGCACGGGCACCACACACATCGAGAGGACCGGAGCATGGCGATGGACTACTTCACCGACGACCGTCACGAGAACCTCCGCACCGAGGTCCGTGACTTCGCGGAGAAGGAGGTACGTCCGCAGGTGGCCAGGATGGAGGCCGAACGGAAGGCGGAGTTCGAGCTGGCCCGGGAGATCGCCCGCCGGGGCTGGATCGGCGTGACGATTCCGCGGGAGTTCGGCGGGCTCGGACTGGGGCACGTCGCCAAGACCGTGATCGTCGAGGAACTGGCCCGGGTCAGCGGGGCCGTGGGCGCGATCGCCCAGGCCTCCCAGCTGGGCGTGGCCAAGGTCCTCCACTACGGCAGCCAGACCCAACGGCGCACGTGGCTGCCGAAGTTCGCCACCGGGGAGTGCCTGCCGACCATCGCCGTGACCGAGCCGGAGTCCGGCGGGCACGTGCTCGGGATGGCCGGCACCGCCGTCCGCGACGGCGACGAGTACGTGCTCAACGGCCGCAAGTGGTTCGTCGGCAACTCCCACATCGGCGACGTGCACGGCGTGATCCTGCGCACGGGCCAGGGCAGCCGGGGTCTGTCGGCCTTCCTGGTCGAGACCGACCGCGCCGGGTTCCGCACCGGCTCCCCCGGGTCGCAGAGCGGGCTGCACGGCTTCAGCTTCGGCGAGATCGTCCTGGAGGACTGCCGTGTCCCGGCCGGCAACCGGCTCGGCCGGGAGGGTCAGGGGCTGGACGTCGCCTACTCCTCCTCCACCCTCTACGGCCGGATCAACCTCGCCGCCGTCGCGCTCGGCATTCACACCGCGATCGTCGAGGACACCGCCCGGTTCACCGAGGAACGGGTGCTCTACGGCCAGCCGATCAACCAACTCCCCAACATCACGCTGAAGCTGGGCGAGATGCAGTCCCGGCTGATGACCGCCAGGCTCGCCGTCTACCACGCCTCCCACCTGCTGGACCACGGTCGCGCCTGTGACGCCGAACTGATGAACGCCAAGCTGATCAACACCGAGTACGCGCTGGACTCCGCGCGCAACGCGATGGAGATCCACGCCGCCCGCGGCCTGCAGACCGAGTTCGGCATCGAGCGCTACCTGCGGGACGCCACCCACGTCTACCCGCCGGCCGGCACCTCGGACGTCCAGCGACTGAGGCTCGGACAGGTCGCCTCGGGCACCTACGGCAAGCAGTGGTCGGCGGAGCTGTCGGACCTGACCAGCTGGGCCTGGAGCGAACTCAACCAGCGGGAGAACCCCGCGGAACCACCGGGCGGGCGGGGCGGGCAGGTGCTGCCGATGCCGCTGGCGGGATGAAGACCGTTCTACATATCGTCAGTTGATGTTGTGTCAAGGGCTCATGGGGCTGATAGCGTTCCAGCCGTCGGCTGTCGTGCCAGTGCTCCGCCCCGCCGGTGACACCACGTCACCTGCTCCGGCAGTCCCGGCCTCGAAGCCCCGAAGCCCGGCCACGCCGCACGGGATCGACCCGCCGGCTCGGACCCACCGGTCCGAGCCGGCGTGCCGGTCCCGCGGCTCGGCCCTGAGCGAGGAATCAGATGCCAGCCATATCGGCCACCCGCCCGGGCCACCGCGCCGGCCGGTCCGGCTCCCTCCGCGGCCGGCTCCTCGCCCTCACGCTGGTCCCCACCGCGGGCCTCCTCGCCGCCTGGGGCTACGCCGGCTTCCTGCTGCGCGACACCGGACACCGCACCGCGCTGCTGGCCGGCAGCGCGGTGGTCGCCCTGGTCGTGCTGGTCAGCCTGCTCCACGGCGTCCGGACCGCCCTGACCCTGTCCGCGCGGCTGTCCGGACTCCGGGCCGAAACCCTCTCGCTCGCCCGGCAGGAGATCCCCGAGGTGGTCGGACGGCTGCGCGCCGGGGAACAGGTGCCCGTCCCGCCGGTCTGGACGCCGTCCCGGCGGATCGGCGACGAGGTCCAGCAGAGCGCGGACGGCCTCGCCGCCGTCCGCCAGGTCACGGTCGCCGCCATCGTCCACCAGGCCCGGGGCCGCGAGGGGACGAAGAAGGTCTTCCTCAACATCGCCCGGCGCACCCAGATCCTGATCCACCGGCAGATCAGCATGCTGGACGCGCTGGAGCGCGAGCACGAGGACCCGGAGCTGCTGCGCGAACTGTTCGCGGTCGACCACCTGGCCACCCGGATGCGGCGCAACGCCGAGAACCTGGTCATCCTCGGCGGCGCCCTGCCCGCCCGGCGCTGGCGCAACGCCGTGCCCGTGGTCAACGTGCTGCGCAGCGCCGTCTCGGAGACCGAGAGCTACTCCCGGGTCGTCGTCCAGGGCGTGCCGCGCGTCTCGCTCGGCGGGCAGGCCGTGGCCGACGTCATCCACCTGGTCGCCGAGCTGATCGAGAACGGCACCACCTTCTCCCCGCCGTACACCCAGGTGCAGGTCTCCGCGCAGGAGGTCCCCAGGGGCCTGGCGGTCGAGGTCGAGGACCGCGGACTCGGCATGACCGAGGAGGAGTACGAGCGGCTCAACACGTACCTGGCCAACCCGCCGGAGCTGGACGTCTCCGCGCTCGGCGACGACCTACGGCTCGGCCTGTTCGTGGTGGCGCGCCTGGCCGCCCGGCACGAGGTCCAGGTCACCCTGCGCCCCTCGCCGTACGGCGGGACCCGGGCTGTGGTGCTGGTGCCCTCGGCCCTGCTGGAGCAGGCCGGACAGTCCGCCGCGGTGCCCGGGCTGCCGTCCGGTGCCCGGATCACCCGGACGCCGGTGTCCGAGCAGGCTCCGACGGCGGCGGGGCCCGAGGACGACTCCGTGACCGGGTCCGAGCCGGAGTACGGCGCAGGCGCAGGAACCGGCTCCGGGTATGGCTCCGGGTCCGAGTACGCGGCCGAGTACGGGGCCGGGCAGGTCTGGCAGGGGTCCCGGGAGCCGACGGACGCCATGGACGCGACGGACGCGACGGACGCGACGGACGCGACGGACGCGACGGACGCCATGGACGCGCCGGGCGGTGCGACGGGCGGGGGTTTCGGCGCGTTGCTGGGCGGGGGCCAGGGGGCTCCGGGCTCGTTCGGCACCGCGGGGGCTCCCGCGGTGCCCTACGCGGCGGCCCCTCCGGAAGCCCCGGCGGTGCACGCCCCGGACGGCGCCGGCCCGGGCACCGCGGGAAGCGGCGACGCCCTCGCCGGATCCGCCTCCACGGCCGCGGCCGGCCGCGGAGGGCTGCCGGTCGGCGCCCTGATCCCCGGACTGCCCGGTGCGGTGGTCGTGCCCCGGCCCGTCCTGCCGCGCAGGTACGAGCTTCCGACCGGCCCCGCGTCGGCACCCGGCCCCGGTTCCGACGGCGGCCCCGGCAACGACCTCGCGGGCGCTCCGGCCGGCGTTCCCGGCGGGGGCGGTACGGCCGACCACTCCGCGCCCGTCCACCGGTACTTCCAGGAGGGGCCGGCGGAGCAGGGCCAGGACGGCGAGCTGCGCACCCCTCGGACCCTGCCGCAGCGGGTCCGCAACGCCAGCCTGGCCGAGCAGCTCCGCGTGGCCGACGCGCCCGGCACCACGATGCCGTCCGGGCCCGTCCCGCAACCGCACCAGGCACAGCCGCCGGTGTCTCCGTTGACACCGGCGCACGGATCGCTCCCCGGCGCCTTCGGCCACCGGCACGACAGCACCGAAGCCGACGACCCCTCGCCGACCCGGTCCCGCGCCACCATGGCCGCCATCCAGCGCGGCACCCTCAGCGCCCGCGCGGCCCGCGGCGAGCCGGACGTACCGGTCGCGCCCACCCGCCGGGCCGCACAATCCGCCCCGCGGCAGGCCCCCGCGGAAGCCCCCGCCGTCCAGGAATCCGAGGAACAGCAGTGACGACCCAGCACACCGAAGCCCAGCGCGACCTCAACTGGCTGCTGGACCAGCTGGTCGCCCGGGTGCCCGAGACCCGGCACGCCGTCGTCCTCTCCGAGGACGGCCTGCTCGTCGGCATGTCCCAGGGCCTCGACCGGGCCGACGGTGAGCACCTCTCCGCCGTCGCCGCCGGCCTCCAGAGCCTGGCCCGCGGCGCCGGGCACCGCTTCGACGGCGGCCGGGTCCGGCAGACCGTGATCGAGATGGACCGGCTGTTCCTGTTCGTCACCACCGCCGGACAGGGCGCCCGGCTGGCCGTCCTCACCAGCGAACAGGTGGACGCCGGGCTGATGGCCTACGAGATCAACATGCTGGTCAAGCAGGTCGGCCAGTACCTCACCGCGGCGCCGCGCAGTGACGCCGGCCGGAGCGGCGAGGGCGGCGGTGCGTGACCTCCGCCGCTGCCGAGGGCTCGTTCGACGGGGGATCGTCCGACGAGGAGTCGTCCGACGAGGGCTCCTTCTACGACAAGGACGCCGGCCACCTGGTCCGTCCCTACGCGATCACCAACGGGCGCACCGGACCGGTCCGTGACGGTTTCGCCCTGATCACCCTGGTGGTCACCACCGACCCGCGCACCGACACCGCCCGGCTGGCCCCCGAACCCGCCGCGATCCTCGACCTGTGCCGCGAACGCCCGCTGGCCGTGGCCGAGATCGCGGCCGTCCTGGACCTGCCGGTGAGCGTGGTCAGGGTCCTGCTGGACGACCTGGCCGAGGACCGCTTGATCCTCACCCGCGCCCCGGTCCGGCTCGCCGAGGCGCCGGACCTCTCGCTGATCGAGGCCGTGATCGAGGGCGTCCGCCGGCTCTGACGGGCGGGCAGACCGGGCGCGCAGACCGGGGCGGCGCTCCGGGTGGGGCCCGCCGCGCTCCTCGCGTCCGCCGCGCCTTCCGCCTCCCACCAGTTCCTTACAGGAGAACCGAATTGACGACCCAGAGCCTGGTACCGGGCGCGGTCAAGATCCTCGTCGCCGGCGGATTCGGCGTCGGGAAGACCACCATGGTCGGCTCCGTCAGTGAGATCGAACCGCTCCGGACCGAGGAGCGGATGACCGACGCCAGCATCGGGGTCGACAATCTCGACGGCGTCCGGGACAAGTCCAGCACCACGGTCGCCATGGACTTCGGACGGATCACCGTCCGCGAGGACCTGGTGCTCTACCTCTTCGGCACGCCGGGGCAGTTCCGCTTCTGGTTCATGTGGGACGACCTGGCGGTCGGCGCCCTCGGCGCGGTCGTCCTCGCCGACACCCGGCGGCTGGAGACCAGCTTCGCCGCCGTGGACTTCTTCGAGCAGCGCGGCATCCCGTTCGCGGTCGGCGTCAACTGCTTCCACGGCCGCCGCGAGGCCACCCCCGAGCAGGTCCGCCGGGCGCTGGACCTCGGCCCGGACGTCCCGGTGGTGCTCTGCGACGTCCGGGAGCGGGCCTCCAGCAAGGAGGTGCTGCTCGCCCTGCTCGACCGGGTGCGCCGGAACGCCCTGGCGGCCGTGGGGCCGTGAGGGCCCGCGGGGCTCAGGGACTGAGGGGGCTTACGGGCTCGTGGGGTTCAGGCGGTGGCGTGGACCGGGTGGAGGTCGGCGAGCGACTCGACCAGCGGGGCCAGCTCGGGGACCCCGGTGGCCTCGGCCAGCGTCGTCTCCAGGGCGGCGTCGTGCACCGGACGGGCGGCCGTCAGCAGGTCGCGGCCCTCGGGCGTCAGCTCGGTGTAGATGCCGCGCCGGTCGTCCGCGCAGAGGAAGCGGCTGAGCAGGCCCCGGTCCTCCAGGCGGCTCACCAGCCGGGTGGTGGCGCTGCTGCTCAGCGCCGCCGCGCGGGCCAGCTGCTGCATCCGCATGTGCCAGCCGTCCTGGCGCGAGAGCGCCTCCAGCACCGTGTACTCGACCACCGAGAGCTTGAACTCGGCCTGGAGCGCCTTCTCCAGCGCGGTGTCGATCATCCCGTGCAGCGCGGCGAGCGTCCGCCAGCCACGGGCCCGGACCTCGGCCGCATCGTCGCGGATCCCCATGACTCGCCTACCCTTCCGTCGCGCTGCCCGTACCGGGTGCCGCAGGAGGACACCGTGCGGGATCTCGTAGGAGCTCTCGGACGAGGTTTCCCACGAGGTCTCGTACGGTGTCCTCCTGCGACAAGTATGCCAGTCTGCGCGGGATATCGGTCCGTGCAAATAGTTCGGCTTATACCCGGACGGGTTCCGCCCCTCGGCCGGTCCCTTCCTCCTCTCCCGGCCGGGCCTCCTCTGCCGACCAGGCCGCCGCGCACAGCGCCGTGGCCAGCTCCTCGGTGTAGGAAGCGGCCGCCAGCCAGGCGGTGGCGAAGACCTCGTGGTCGTCCGTGACGACCCGGCCGAAGACGTCGCGCTGCCGGTCCGCCGCGGCGGCCCGCAGACCGGCGAGGAGCTCGGCGGCGGTGGCCAGTCCGGCGGCGCGCAGCAGGCCGCGGTCGGCGGCGGCCGAGGCCTCGCTCGGGGCGAGGGCGTGCCGTCCGGTGGTGACCGCCTGCTCGACCCGGCGGCCGAGCACGTGGACGGGCGGGCCGTGCGGCGCCGGGGCCGCCACCGGCTCGGGGCCGGGGCCGGGGTTGGGCCCGCCGGCGCCCACCGGACCGCCCACCAGCCCGCCCGCAGGTGCGGAGGCGGCAAGGTCGGCGGTCTGGAGGCGTTCGAGGCCGAGGTTGACCCGGCCCGCCCGGTCGGCGGGCAGGGTGAGCGGGTCGGCGGCGTCCGGGGGTGTGCCGATCGCGAGCAGGCGCAGCTCCGGGCGGCCCGCGCGCTCCAGCCGGCCGATCACCCGCAGCCGCAGGCCGGGCGCGGTGGCGAGGAGCGCCAGGTTCGCCCGGAACGGCAGGCCGGGGTGCTCGTGCGCCGGGCTCAGGACGATCACCGGACCGCCCGCCGTACAACGCGCCAGCAGCTGTGGGGTGCCGCCCGGCCCGGTCGGGGCGGTGCCCAGCAGAGTGACGTCCAGGAACAGCAGGTCACTCCCGGCCGGGCGGCTCTCGTACGGCAGCTCCTGAGCCGCGAGCGCCCGCGCCACCTGGGCGGACACCGGTTCGGACCAGAGCCGGGAGGCCGGTTCCGCCGTCCACGCCGCGCCCGCGGCGCGGACCGCCCGGACCGAGGCTCCGGCGCCCAGCCGGCCTCCGGTGGACCTGGTCGCGCCCTGGACGGCCAGCCCGGTACGGCTGAACGCGCGGTGGCTGAGCGCGGCATCGCCCAGCCGGACCGTCCGGCTGCCCGCCCCGACCGCCTGCGGGGCTGCGGCCGCGGCGTCGTCGTGCGGCATCACCTCGGCGATGGTGCTGAGGCGCCCGCCCGCGTCCACGGCCCAGCTGACCGCGCCCGCGTGGGTGGCCGTCAGCACCGGCTCGGCGAACAGCCCGTAGAGCCGCAGGCCGCCCTCCTCCCGGTAGGCCTGGCGCGCGGTGCCGCGCAGCTCGGCGACCGGGGCGATGCCGGCGTCCAGGGCCGTGGTGAGGCCGAGCAGTTCGCGCAGGCCGGCCACCAGGTCCACCAGCCGGTGGTCGGGCGCGCCGGAGCGCGCCGCCCGGATCCGGGTCACCACGGTGACCGCCGCCGCGGCCGGGCGGTACAGGCCCGCGAGGCGCGCCTGGTGGGCGGCGCGCAGCAGTTCGGCCTGGGACACGGCGCCCGCGCCGCCCACCCCGGCGGCCAGCACGGCGGCCGCGGCCCGGTGGAGGTGACGGACGGCGGCGCGTTCGGCCGGGGCGAGCGGAGTGGGGGCCTGCTGGTCGGGCCGGCCGGTCTGCTCCTCGGGGGTGTCCCCGGCCCCTTCGCGGGCTTCCGTGGCTGCCGCCCCGGAGTCGGTCTCCGGCCCGGCCTCGGCGAGCGGGCAGAGGGTGACGGCGGCCGCCCGGTGCACACAGGCCGGGGCGAGCAGGCAGCCGCAGCGCACGCCGGCCTCGGCGGCGACCACCCCGCCCGGGGCGTTCAGGACGAGCACCGTCTCCTCGTCCACCTCCACCCGCCACTCGTCGCCGTCGCGGGAGACCGGCCGCTCCGCCAGCTTCGCCGCCGCGCCGTCCAGCCGCTTCTGGAGCCGGGCGCTCAGCCCGGCCACCACCTCGGCGACCACCTCGGGCCGTACGCCCGGCCAGTCGCTCGTCCGCGCCGTCACACTCATCGCACCTTCTCCCCCACCCAGCGGGCCAGTTCCAGCGGACTCAACGCCGCCACGGGCATTCCGGCCGCGACCAACCGGCCCGCGACCGCCTTCGAGTAGCGGGCCGTCCCGGTGTCGTCCAGCGCCGCGCAGCCGAGCAGGTGCACGCCGGAGTCCACCAGCGCCCGGGTCTGGGCCAGCAGCCCGCCGACCGGCCCGCCCTCCTCGAAGTCGCTGACCACCGCGATCAGCGTGCGGGACGGCACCGTCACCAGCTCCCGCGCGTAGCGCAGCCCGCTCGCGATGCTGGTGCCGCCGCCGACCTGCACTTCCAACAGCAGGCTCAGCGGATCGTCCACCCGCTCCGTGAGGTCCAGGACCTCGGTGGAGAAGGCGACGAAGTGGGTGCTCAGCGAGGGCACTCCGGCCAGGATCGAGGCCGTCAGCGCGGCCCACACCGTGGAGGCCTCCATCGACCCGGAGACGTCCACGACCAGGATCAGCCGCCAGTCGTTGGCCTGCCGCGCCCTGGTCCGGAAGACCGGGCGCTCGGGCACGATCAGGGTGCCGCCGTCCGGCCCGGGGCGGGCGGTGGCCAGGTTGGCCCGGATGGTCCGGTCCAGGTCCAGCCCGCCGCCCGGACGGCGGGACGGCCGCGGCACGGCGATCCCGGTCAGGGCCGGGCGCAGCCTGGTGGCCAGCTCCCGGCTCAGCTCGGCCACCAGGCGCCGCACCAGCGGGCGCAGCCGGGCCACCCGGGCCTCCGGCAGGCCGCCGGCGTGGTCCAGCACGGTGCGCAGCAGGTCGACGGACGGGCGGACGGCGGCCGGGTCGATCGCCTCCAGGACGTCGGTGCGGCCCTGCGCGACGGCGGCGGCGAGCACCTCCTCGCGCACTCCGGGGCCGAACAGCGACTCCAGGTCCTCGGCCCACTCCCGCACTCCGGGGTACGGGGCCTCACGGCCGCCCTTGCCTCCCCTGCTGTCCAGGCCGGGGCCTGAGCCCTCGCCGTGGCCGCTGCCGTACAACTCGTCCAGCGCGGTGGCGAGCCGGGCGCCACGACCGGTCAGGCCGCCGTTGCCGGCGCGGCCGAGGAGCAGGCGCCAGCGCTCGGCGGGGGCCAGGGTGTGGGGGTGGGTGACAGGCGGAGTGGTCGACGGGGTGGCCATGGCGGAGAGCAGGTCCGGGGCAGCGGGCGACGGCGCGTCCGCCGGGGGCTCCGCCGGTGGTGCGGGCGTCGGGGCCAGCAGGCCGCGGCGGGCGAGTGCCGCCCGGGCGGCGAGGTCCGCGCGCACCCAGCCGGCGAGCACGGCGGGGCCGGCCTCCTCCGGCAGTGCGGCGAGCCGGGTGCCCAGGCTCTCCTCGACCAGGGCCAGCAGCCGGTCGCGGGCGGCCGGGC
The DNA here is from genome assembly GCF_055607525.1 of Kitasatospora sp. NPDC036993. Lineage (NCBI taxonomy): Bacteria > Bacillati > Actinomycetota > Actinomycetes > Kitasatosporales > Streptomycetaceae > Kitasatospora > Kitasatospora sp. NPDC036993. The sequence goes on from NZ_JBVJRP010000002.1 coordinate 414,271, forward strand.
TGAGCGTGTCGAAGCCCCCGCGCAGGGCGGGCAGCCGGTCCAGGAAGGCGTCGTCCGACAGCGAGGTGACCCGCTCCAGCACCGGCTCCAGTGCCTGCGGCGCCGAGTCGAACAGCCCTTCCGCCGCCGTCAGCAGCCCGACCAGCCTGCGGCCGAGCGCCCGCCGCGCCTCCGGGCCGGTCGCGCCGTCCACCCAGGAGGCGGCCCGGCCGCCCAGCACCTCGGCCGGCTCCTGCCCGAGGAGCACCCGCACCGCACCGGCCGCGCCCCGCACCAACGGGCTGCCCCGCTCGGCGAGTTCGGTCAGCATGTGGGCCAGCCGCACCCCGCCGAGCCGGTCCGCCCGCCGCACCAGCTCCACCAGTGCCCGGGCGTCCTGCGGGTCGTCCGATCCGCCGAGGCCCTCCAGCTGCCGTACGGCGGCGGCGGTGAGCACCTCACCGGCGGCGGCCAGGACTGCCTGTGCCGGCCCGGCGGACGAGCCGGGAGCCGCGGCGGACGGAGCGTCGCCGTCGGGGATGCGGAGGCCTGCGGCGACCGGCCCGGTGGGGGCGACGGCCTGCTCGGCTCCGTGATCCGGGGTGTGGCCAGGGGTCCGGCCGACGGCGGGGGCGTCGAGGGTGCCGGGGACTGCCGCTGTACGGCCACCAGCGGCGGCGGCAGCCTCACCCGGGGCACTGTCCTCCGCGGATCCGCCCACCGGGGCGGGCCCGGCGGCCTGGCCGCCGCCGACCCGGGTGGAGCCACCGGGTGCTGATGCGCCCGCCTCCTTGCCGTTCCCTCCCGGAGTGGCCTCGCCCGGGGCGTCGTCCCCTTCGGCTCCGTGCGCCGGGGTGTGGCCGGGGAAGTGGCCCGCCGTCAGGCGGTCGAGGAGGGCCAGGGCGTCGAGGAGGTCGGGGAGGGCGGCGGAGGTCGGCAGGACGGCCGTGAGCTGGCCGAGACGGGTCTCGGCGAGGGCGGGCAGGCCGCAGGAGGCGGCGGCGGTGAGGCCGTCGATGATCTCGCGCGGCGTCGGCTGGTCGGTGAACCGGACGCGCAGGGCGCCTTCGGCCGCCTGCGCGGGGGTGACGCCTCGGGTGCCGGCGACGGTGAGCATGGCGGCGGTGGCGGGCGTCCAGTGCAGGCGCCAGCGGGTGCCGAGGGTCTCGGTGCCGCCGGCGCCGGTGGTGGCGACGGGCTCGGCGTAGGGGACCTCGCAGACGGTGAGGCGGTGCAGGAGGATCTCGCGGCGGCGGTCGAGGTCGCTGCGCAGCGGGTCGAGGCGCAGGTCGCGTGGGCCCGGGTCGGTGGGGTTGGGGAGGCCGAGGCCGGCGAGCAGGGTCTCGACGGCGGGGGCGAGTCCGCTGCGCGGGGCGGCGGGGGTGGGGCGGCCGGTGCGGGTGCCGACCAGGACCTGTTCGAGGGCGCGGGCGACGGCCCTGCCGCGGCCGAGGGGTTCGCCCTGGGCGAGGACGGTCTGCACCGCTTCGACGAGTTCGCCCCGGCCTGCGGCGGCGTGGCCGCGCAGCCGGGCGAGGTCGCCCGCCAGGCGGACGATCTCGCGGGCGTCGGCCGGGCCGCTCGGATGGTCCTGGGCCCGCAGGGCGGCACAGATCCGGACGGCGGTGGTGGTGAGCGCCTCGGCGAGGCGCTCCGGGGCCCCGCCGGCGTCCAGGACGGTGTGCTGCCACTCCGGGTCGCGGATGCCCGCCGGGTAGCCGGAGCGGGCGTCGAGCAGCGGGTAGGTGTACGGGATCAGGGACAGCACGTGCCCGGGGTCGTCCGGGCGCGGCGGCTCCTCGGTGGCGAGCGGGCCGTCCGACAGGGCGGGGGCGTGGAAGGCGCCGACGACGGCGGCGACCCGGCGGCCGCCGGCCGAGGCGGCCTGGATGCGGGCCCGCATCCAGGCCTCGCGGCGCAGGTCGTACGGGTCGACGCCGTGGCCGGTCTCGGCGTCCCTGCGCAGTGCCCAGCCGACCAGCAGGGCGGCGCGCCGGACGGCCTCCGGGGTGGAGCCGGGGGCGGCCGTCTCGACCAGGCGGTCCCACAGGTCCTCGTCGGAGTCCCGGCCGGTGAGGCGGTGGCGCAGCGCGTCGGCGACGCCGGGTCGCCCGGCCCGGCCGTCGGCCCGCGGCTCCCCGGGCCCGCCGGCCGCCGCGCGGGCGGCCCGGTGGGCGAGCGGGAGGTCGCAGGCGATGACCTCCACCCCGTTGTCCCGGGCCCAGCGCAGGGCGACGAGTTCCGGGGAGAAGTCGGCGAACGGGTAGAAGGCGGGCCCCGCCCCCTCCTCGGGCCCGGCCGGGGCCGCCGCGAGGGCGACCGGGGCCAGGGTGGCCTCGTCCGCGAGCCGGCCGAGCCAGGGCTGGAACTCGGCGGGCAGCTCGACCAGGACGGCCTCCGGCCGGGCGGCGTCGAGCAGCGCGGGGACGACCGCGCTGAGGGACGGCGCGTGGTGGCGCACGCCGATCAGGTAGGGGCCCGGACGGCCGGTGCCGGAGGCGGCCAGCCGGTCGGCCTCGGCCCGGACCGTCCGGTCCGCGTCGTCCGGGCGGGGGATCTCCGCGCTGCTCATCGGATCAGGCCTCCAGTGCCGAGCGGAGGTCCCACAGGGTGCGCCAGGTGGCGGCGCCCTGTTCGGCACGGCGGCGGACCGGGCCGTCCCAGTAGCCGAGCAGCCGGGCCGCGTCGGACGGCTCGTCCTTGCGGACCACGCCGAGGAGCTGACCGGGCAGCCGGCCGAGCAGGTCCCCGCCGTCGGGCAGGTAGGCGGCGCTGACGCCGAGCGAGGTGGCGACGGAGACCGCCTCGGCGGTGCTCATCACGGTGGACGGGCGTTCGACGTCCCAGCCTTCGGTGGAGCGGCCGGTGCGCAGGTCGCGGAAGGCGGTGACCAGGGCCTCCAGGACGGCGTCGTCCACCGCGTAGGCGGCGCCGGCCCTGGCCACGGCGACGGTGGACTGGCGGCGGACCAGGTCGACCTCGGCGGCGAGGCTGCCGATCGGGCCGACCGTCTCGAAGTTGAACCGCCGCTTGAGCGCCGCGGACATCTCGCTGACACCCTTGTCCCGCAGGTTGGCGGTGGCGATCAGGGTGAAGCCGGCCGCGGCGTGCAGCTGCCCGTCCTGGGTGCCGGCCAGCTCGGGGACGGCGATCCGCCGTTCGGAGAGCAGTGAGACCAGGGCGTCCTGCACCTCGGGCAGGCAGCGGGTGACCTCCTCGACCCGGGCGACCGCGCCGGTGGTCATCGCGGTGAGCACCGGCGAGGGGACCAGGGCCTCGCGGCTGGGCCCCTTGGCGAGCAGCAGGGCGTAGTTCCAGCCGTACTTGAGCTGGTCCTCGGTGGTGCCTGCGGTGCCCTGGACGGTCAGTGCGCTGGTGCCGCAGACGGCGACGGCGAGCAGCTCGGAGAGCATGGACTTGGCGGTGCCTGGCTCGCCGACGAGCAGCAGGCCGCGCTCGCCGGCGAGGGTGACGACGCAGCGCTCGACCAGCGCGCGTTCGCCGACGAACTTCGGCTCGATGACCAGGCCCTTGCGCCCGGCCTTGAGCTTCTCGCCGCCGCTGCCCATCGCGAAGGTGACCACGGCGCGCGGGGTCAGCCGCCAGCCGGGCGGGCGCGGGCCGCCGTCGTGGGCGGCCAGGAACTCCAGTTCGGCGGCGTACTTCTCCTCGGGCGGGACGATCTGCCGGTCCGCGGGGGCGGTGGCGGTCGCACCCGTGGTGGTCTCGGTGGCGGTCATCGGCGGGCCTTCCTGCGCTTGCTGGTCCGGAGCTCTTCGTAACCGGGGGCGTCGCCCTCGACGGTCCGCTGCCAGGCCCGGGCGAACAGCTCGGGGACGGACAGCGGCACCGAAGCGGGCCGGTGGGTGTGCAGTTCGTACAGGGCGGCCTTCCAGGTCTCGGCCGGCAGCGCGGGCGACTTGGCCTCCTGCCAGCCGCCGGGCAGGAAGAGGCCGCGGCCGGCCCGGGAGCGCTTGGCCTCCAGCACCAGGTCGGTGGCGGCGAGTTCGGCGCGGGCCCTCTTCAGCCGGGCGGGCTTCCAGCCCGTCCAGCGGGCGGCGTTGCGGTCGGTCGGGTCGGGCAGGGCGAGCAGCTGGAGGTAGAGCGTGGCGGCGTCCTCGCCCAGGCCGTGGGTGCGGGACACCTCGGCGACCAGTTCGGGGACGGACAGCCGCGGGTCCTGCAACCAGACCGGGCCCTCGCCGGGGGCCGGCGCCACGGGGACGGTGGCGGCCAGCCGCTCCGGCTCGCCGCGCAGCACGGCCTCGACGGCCCGCCGCTCGGTCGAGTACCAGTAGCTGTTGGAGAGCCCTTCGAGCAGTTCGAGCAGCGGGTCGTCCGGCCCGGTGAGGGCGGCCGGGCGCAGCCAGACCCGCTCCGTCTCCTCGTGGTACGGCGTCAGGACGAGTGCCGGTCCGCAGCGGACCAGGCCGTCCCGGTCCGCGCCGCCCTCGGCGGGCAGGCCGAAGTGGGTGCGCAGGACGGCGGACAGCGAGGCGCCCTTGACGGTGCGCAGCAGGTCGAGGTCGAGCAGCAGCTCCGGGTCGGCCAGGCGGTCGCGCAGCGCCTCGGCGGCCGTGGGCAGCAGCGGGCGCAGCGGACTGTCGGCGGGCAGGTGGTAGGCGAGCCAGCGCAGCGCGGCGATGGTGGAGCTCAGCGCGCCGCTCCCGGGGACGGCGGACTCGTCCTCGGCGACCAGTCGCAGGCCGACCCCCTCCGACTCGCCGAGCCGGAAGCCGGTGCGGCCGGTCAGCCACGGGGTGTGGCCGGGGTTGAGCACCGCCTCGACGGTGTCGATGGGCACCCCCTGGACGGTGGCCAGGACCTCGTCGGGGAGGGTGACGAGCCGTCCGAACCGCCGGATCCACTCCTCGGCCCCGGCGGCGATGTCCGGCCCCTCGGTCCACAGGGTCTTCGGGTCGGCGGGCAGCAGGGCGCCCCAGACGGCGGCGAGGCCGTCGTGGTCGTGCCGCCGCAGCCAGTCCCTGGCGGCCTTGAACTCGGCTGTCTTGAAGTCGAGTTCGGCGGGAACGGCGACGTCCGTCCAGTACAGCAGGCCGCTCGGCGGGCTGAGCAGCAGGGCGGAGCGGGCGACGCCGATGCCGGTGAGCCGGCTGAAGGCCTCGGCCCTGGCCCGGTCGTGCGGAACGGCGCCGCGCAGCGCGGCGACCTGCCAGAACGTGGCGACCCAGGCGGCGTCGACCAGTTCCCCGGTGCCGCGCTCCTCGACCGTGGTGAAGTGCGCGACGGGCCCGAACTCCCCGCTCGGGTCGTGGTCGACGGCGAGCCAGTGCACGGTGCCGTCGGTGTACTGCCGCTGGTGGGCGAGGATGACGACGGTGCGCCCGCCGTGCCGCAGCACCTCGCCCTGGCGCTTGGCGACCGGCCGGCCACTGGTGGCGTTCACGGCCGCCGGGACCTGCTCGGCGAGGACGATCTCGCGCAGGGTGGTGCCGCGGTCGGCCAGCGGGCCCTTGGTCAGCTCGCCGAGCAGCAGGACCAGCGAGGAACGGTGGGCGGGGTCGGTGAACGGCGAGGCCACCGCGTGGGCCAGGGCGTGGACCCGGCCGAGCAGGTGCAGCCAGCCGTGGCTGACGTCGCCGTTGCGCAGGGCGACGGTGGCGGGGGTGCTCCAGCCCTCGCCGTCGGCGGCGGGCGGGGCGGCCAGCACCCCGGTGACGGCGCGCAGGTTGTTGAGCACCCAGCAGTGCTCGGAGGAGCCCCAGTTGTTGCCGAAGCCGCCGGGCTCCGGCAGCACGGCACGCACGGCGTCGCGCAGCTCGTGGTCGCGCCCGTGCTCGGGCTGCCACTCCGTGTCCTGCTTCCTGCCCGGGCGCTCGGCCTCCGGCTGCGGGGCGAACCGGGCGATCCGGTCCAGCAGGTCGGCGGCGAGGCGGGCGATCCCGGCGACGCCGGCGAGCAGCCGCTGGTCCGCGATGCCGGGCAGGATCGCGCCGACCTCCGGGACGGGCAGGGTGCGCGGGGTGCGCCGGGCGAGCGGCCGGCGCACGCCCTGGACGGTGAGCCAGCACCGCTCGTCCTCGGGGACCGGCTCGGTGTCGACCGGCCAGGCGGCGTCGATCAGCCGGGCGGCCTGCTCGGCGGTGACGGTGCGCAGCACCTTGGAGCCGGCCTCGTCGCGCGGGCGCAGGGCGTGCCAGTGCGGGTACGGCGGGACGAGCGGGGTGCCGGCGGCGGAGAGCTCGCCGGCCCGGCAGGGGCGCAGGTCGACGGTGCGGTCGGCGTGGCCGGTGAGGTCGGGCAGGTTGAGCGAGAAGTACTCGCCGGAGGTGTGGCTGACCACCGGTGCGGCCGCGCCGGGCAGGGCGAGCCGGCCGACCGGGACGGTGTCCGACCGGTGTCCGGTCAGCGGCAGCACGATGCGCTGCCCGTCGGCCGTGAAGGTGGTGACGGCCTTGTGCGGCTCGACCCTGGCCCAGCTGCCGAGCACGGTGCCGTCGGTGCCGAGTGGCGTGTGCTCCAGGCCGGGCTGGAGCGGCAGCAGCCAGGTGTTCTTCCGGCTGAGCCGGCCGGCCTGGGCGGTGGCGGCGATCACCGGCGGTTCGGCGGTGCGGCCCAGGGTGCCGGTGACCGGGTCGAGTTCGCGCAGGACGGCCTCACCGTCGGAGGCGTGGCGCACCGTCCAGTAGCCGGTGCCGTCGCCGAGGACGCCGTGCTCGTCGGGCATCCGGGTGTCGCCGGCGTGCAGCGGGCGTTCGCCGGTGGTGCGGCCGCCGCCGGGCAGCTGGAGCGACGGCGGCTCCGGATCCCGGTCCCGGTAGTAGTAGCCGACGAGGACCTCGCCCTCCAGCTCGAACTGCTCGTCCGGGCGGCTGGACCAGTACGCGAGCTGCTTGCCGTCCTGGGGCCAGACGACCAGCAGTTCGCCGTCGGCGAAGCGCAGCCTGGTCCGGTTCCGCTCGTTCGACGGCCGCTCGGGCAGGCGCAGGGTGTGCTCCAGCACGATGCCCTCCGGGCCGACCACGACGGCCCGGTCGAGGCGGGTGAGCAGCAGGTTCGGCCAGGCGTCCTCGATGACCAGGCCGCTCAGGCCCGCGCCGCCCAGGCTGGGGACGGGGTGCTGGGGGGCGTCGTCGGCGGGCGGGTCGGCGAGCTTGCCGAGCGCCTCCTCCAGGGCGGGCCAGCCGAGTTCGTCCAGGATGCCGGCCTGGAGGGCGTCGGTGAGCAGCGTGGTGACGTCGAGGGCGGCGACCCGGTCGGCGACGGCCGGCGCGACCGTCCGGACGGCGGTGCGGTGCCGGCCGAACTCGCGGACCAGGTCGGTGGCGGCGGCCAGGCCGCGGGCGGCGAACAGCTCCTCGGCGCGCTCCTCGGCCCACTCGGCGAACAGCTCGCTCAGCAGCGGCAGGGCGGGCACCTCGCGCTTGGCGGCCGTCGCCCAGGCGGACGGGGTGGCGCGGCGCAGCAGGGGCCGGTAGCGCTCGTCGGCGCCGACGGCGGTGAGGTCGGGGCTGTCGGGGCCGCACTCCGCGACCCAGTCGTGCAGGTCGATGCCGAGGCCGTCCGGCGGGTCGGCGACCGGCACGCCCGCGGTGAGCAGCAGGTCCAGCAGGTCGATCCGCGTCCGGCTGGCACGGATTCCGGTGTGGAGGTCCACCGGGACGGCGTCGGCCTTGAGCCGCTCGATCATCCGGCCGGCCAGCGCGAGGGTGTCCGGGCAGCTGGGCCGGTTGCGCCAGCCGCGGCCGTGGTGGTTGCACCAGCGCTGGAGCCAGGCGGCGGCGGGCTCGGCGCCCTCGGCGCGGGGGCCGGTGAGCAGGGCCTCGGCGCCGGTCTCGGTGAGGACCGCCAGCCAGGCGGTGTCGTGCGGGGCCGGGTCGGGCGAGGCCGGGTCGGGCAGCAGCTCCAGCAGGCGGGTGCGCACGGCCGCGTCGCCGCGGCCGAGTTCGACCAGTGCGCCGTGCCAGGACTTCCAGAACGCGCCGGGGGCCCGGTTGACCGCCGGGGAGTCCAGCAGTTCGGCGAGCAGCGCCCGCTCGTGCTCGGTGCGGTCCAGCCCGGCGGCCTTGACCAGTGCGCGGGCGTCCTCGGCGACTCCGGCGTACGGGGCCATGCCGGCCGCGGACCGCTCGGTGCACAGCTGGCGGAAGCGCTGCCAGGCGGTCAGCGGGTCGAGCCGCTGGGCGAGCTCCTTGACGTACTGGCGCAGGGCCTTGACGGTGAGCGCGCCGGCCAGGGCGAACTCCAGGAAGACGGCGCGCAGCCGCTCCTCGTCCACCGTCAGGCCGTACGTGCGCTCGGCGTCGCGGGCCTTGCCGAACCAGGCGGCGGCGTAGGTCTGGTTGCCGTGGCCGAGGAAGATCCGGCCGACCTCCTCGCAGAAGGTGGGCAGGAAGTGCGGCACGGCCCGGCCGAGGCGGGTGGCCAGCTCGTCGAAACCGTCCTTGGCGGCGCCGGGCTTGGAGGTGGCCTGGCGGGCGAGCCGCTCCATCTCCTTGACCAGGGCGAGCGCGTGGTGGCCGTTGGCGGGGTCGTGGACCAGCGCCCAGGCGGGGAAGCCGAGCGCCTCCTGGCGGACCTGGCCGACCTCGGCGGGCGCGGTCTCCGGCACCAGGCCGAGGAAGTCGAGGGCGAGGTCCTCGGCCGGGCCGAGCGCGCCGGGGACGAGCCGGACGATCCGGCGACCGTCGAGCGCGGGGTGGGTGTAGCCGCGGGCGGTGAGCACGTCGGCGGCGCTGTCGGGGCGGCCGGCGTCGGGCAGCGTGCCGGCGGGGAGCACCGCCCCGGCGTCGAGCAGTTCCTCGGGTGTCGCGGTCCGGTCGGCTCCGGTGCGGTCGGCTCCGGTGCCGGTGGTGGTCGTGGTCAGGCCGGTGGCGGTCATGCGGCTTCCTCCCCCTGGATCGTGCGGCCGGCGTGCAGGGCGGCGGCCATCCGCATGCCCTCGGACCAGGCGACCGGTCCGACCTCGGTGAGCGGCAGGGCGCGGCCGTCGGGGCCGGCCCAGCTGAGCGCGCCGGTCTCGCACGCGTCGTACTCGTAGTAGTCGCCGACCCAGACCCGGGCCTCGACGGTGCGGCCGCCCTCGGTGACCGGCTGGACGGCGGAGCCGCCGCGGACCCGGCAGCCGAGCCTGGCGCAGCGCCCGACCAGCTCGCGCAGCTCGCGGTAGCGGCCGCCGGCGTAGGTGGTGACCTCGGTGCCGGCCGACGGCTCCGCGGGCCGGTGCCAGACCTCGCGGTAGAGCTGCTGGACGCGCTGGGAGACGCCGAGCTCGACGGCGAACTCGCGCAGGTCGTCGAGGTCGTCGAGCAGGACGGGGTGCGGTATCAGGATCTCGCCGTCGGTGAGGCGCACGGTGTCGCCGTCCAGGTCGACCAGGCCGAGGCCGCGCTCGGCGTCGGCGCCGCGCAGGAAGCCGGCCACCGAGCCGTCGGTGGCGGTGACCACGAGGTCCTTCAGGACGCCCTGCCAGGCCGCGTCCGGCCACACCGCGGTGAGGACCGCGGCGGGCACCGGCAGCGATCGGACCATCCAGCGCTCGACGTCCTCCTGGCAGCCCCGCTCGTGCGCGGCCAGCCACTCGGCGAGCTGCTTGAGCTGGGTGACCACCGGGTCGTCACCGAGCTTCGACGGTACGGACTTGAGGTCGCGGCCCGCCGCGTTGCGGCACACCACCCTGCCCTCCCCGTCGAGGGCGACGCGGTACCCTCCCGCGCCCGTCTCCACCCATGCCACGGCCGTACTCCTCACACCAGGGAACGCCTGTCGACGGTGTTGCCGACCAGCGATGCGAGGAACGTAGCGAGGGGTACTGACAACGCGACGGGCGGGGTGAACATGGGCCCTGACATGCAGAGTTCAAACCACTCGAACGAGCGATCGAAGAAGAGAAAAAAGCGGGGCGGCCGCCTCGTGGCAGCCGCCCCCGCCGGACCGGCGGATCGGTTCGGATCGGTTCAGTTCAGATCAGTTCGGATCAGCCGGCGGACCAGCCCGGCACATCAGCCCAGTGGCGCCCCGGGTCAGCCCAGCGGCGCCCTGGGAACGATGACCGGGGCACCGTCGCCCGGCGCCGCCAGCACATGGCTGTCGATGTCGTACAGCGCCCGCACCAGCGGCGCGTCCACCACCTCGCGCGGCGGCCCGCAGGCCACCACCGCGCCGTCCCGCAGCGCGACCAACAGGTCCGCGTAGCGGGCCGCCGCCGCGAGGTCGTGCAGCACCATGACCACCGTCCGCCCGCCCGCCGCGACCCGGCGGACCAGCTCCAGGACCTCCACCGCGTGCCCGAGGTCCAGCGCGCTGGTCGGCTCGTCCAGGAGCACCACCGGGGTGTCCTGGGCGAGCACCATCGCGAGCCAGCAGCGCTGGCGCTGGCCGCCGGACAGCCGGTCGAGGCGGCGGTCGGCCAGCTCCTCGACACCGGTGGCGCGCAGGGCCTCGGCGGTCAGCCGCTCGTCCTGCGCCGACCACTGGCGGAACAGCCCCTGGTGCGGGTGGCGGCCGTAGCGGACCAGCCCGGTGACGGTGACCGCCTCCGGGGCCTGCGGGCTCTGCGGCAGCAGGGCGATCCGGTGGGCGGCCTGGCGCGGGCGCAGCCGCCACACGTCCTCGCCGCCGACCAGGACCCGCCCGCCGTCCGGCCGGTGCAGCCGGGCCACCGCCCGCAGCAGGGTGGACTTCCCGCAGCCGTTCGGGCCGACCACCGCCACCACCTTCCCGGCCGGGACGGTCAGGTCGACGCCGCCGAGCACCGGGCGCCCCGGCCCGTAGCCGGCGCTGAGCCCCTCGATCGTCAACTCCATGACTGCTCCCCCTCGACCCCTCTGCCGGTGTCCGCTCAGTTGCCCGCGAGCGCCTTGGAGAAGTCGCCGATGACGACGTCGGCGGCGAGCGGGCCGCCCCGGGTGGACCAGACCGAACCGTCCACGGTGACGGCGTGGTTGTTCTTCACCGCGTTCAGCTCCTGGTAGGCGGGCTTGGACTGGACCTCCTTGAGCGCGGTCTTGCCGTCGTCGGTGAGGGTGGACAGGAACAGCCAGTCGCCGTCGATCTCGTTGAGCTTCTCCAGACTCAGCGCCGGGCTGTGCGCGTTGCCGTCCTTGTCCTGCGCGGCCGGGCGGGTCAGGCCCATGTCGAGGGCGACGCCGCTGGCGAACTGCTTCTTCTCCATCCAGCTCGGGCCGGTGGGGTTCCAGCGCACGATGGAGACGGCGGCGCCCTTGTTCTTGGCGAGCTCGCCGCCCGCCTTGGCGGCCTTGGCGTCGTAGTCGCCGATCACCTTGTTGGCCTGCTCCATCTTGTTGACGGCGTTGCCGATGCCGCGGAAGGCGAGCTTCCAGTCATCGGTGGGCGCCATGGTGACCAGCGTGGCGGGGGTGATCTCGCGCAGCTGCTTGAGCACCTGCTCGTCCTGCATGTCGCCGGCCAGGATCAGGTCGGGCTTGGCGGCGATCACCTTGTCCATCACGGGCTGGAGCAGGTTGCCGACCACCGGGATGCCCTGCACCTTGTCCTTCAGGTACGCCGGCGGCTCGGCCAGCCCCTGGCCGTTGGTGATGCCGACCGGCTTGACGCCGAGGGCGAGCACCGCGTCCAGGTCCTCCTGGGTGAGGGTGACGATCCGCTTGGGCTCGGCGGGCACCTCGACGGCCTTGCCGGTGGCGTCCTTGACGGTCCGCTTGCCGCCCGCCGCGTCCGCCTTCCCGCCGCCCGCCGCGTCGGCCGCCGGGGAGGCCGAGGTGGACGAGCCCGAGGACGAGGAGCCGGAGGAACCGCAGCCGGTGAGCAGGAGCGCGGCCGCCCCGGTGACGGCCAGCGCCTGGGCCGCACGGCGGCGGACGGGGCTGAGCGGGCGACGGGCGAACGGCATGGGTGCCTCCGGGCAACGGTGGTACGGAAGTTGTGCGACGTCCGGGAGAGAGCGGCAGGTGGAGGTGCTCTCGGGACGACTCGACCATTAGGTTAGCCTTACCTTATGACATTGTCGCAAGCCGACGTCCACGAGGCGCCCCCCGCCGCCGCGCCGGACTCGCCGCCACCGGCCCGGCCGAGCCGCGGCTCCGACGGCACCCGCCCCATCTGGCCGGCCGTCACCGCGGCGGTGCTGCTCCTGATCGCCCTGGCCGCGCTGTCGCTGTCGGTCGGCGCCGGCGAGGTCGGCCCGGGGCGGGTGCTGGACTACCTGCTGAACCACGACGGCGCCCGAGCGGACAGCCGGCTCGCCCTGGTCGTCGGCGACCTGCGGATGCCCCGCACCGTCACCGCCCTGCTGGTCGGCGCCGCGCTCGGCGTCGCCGGGGCGCAGCTCCAGTCCGTCACCCGAAACCCGCTCGCCGAGACCGGCCTGCTCGGCGTCAACGCCGGCGCCTCGCTCGGCGTCGTCGTCGGCATCGCCCTGCTCGGCGTGCAGACCTCCTTCGGCTACCTCGCCTTCGCCTTCGGCGGCGCCGTGCTCGCCAGCACCGTCGTGCTGCTGGTCGCCAGCACCAGGGGCGGCGGCTCGCCGATGCGGCTGGTGCTGGCCGGCTCCGCCGTCGCGGCGATCTTCCGCGGGCTCACCGACGTGCTGATCGTCAACTCCCCCGAGGCGTACGAGCGGTACCGGGTGTGGGTGCTCGGCTCACTGGCCGGCGTGGAAGGCTGGACGACGCTGCGCCAGCTCGCCCCCGTGCTCGGCGCCGGGTTCCTGCTCGCCGCGCTCACCACCCGGCCGCTGACCGCGCTCGCCCTCGGCGACGACCTCGCCCGCGGCCTCGGCCACCGGCCCGGCGCCACCCGGGCCGCCGTCGCCTTCGCGGTCACCCTGCTGACCGCCTCGGCGGTCGCGCTGGCCGGCCCCGTCGCCTTCCTCGGGCTGCTCTCCGGCTTCCTCGCCCGCACCATCGCCGGCCCCAGGGTCGGCCGGCTCACCCTGCTCGCCGCGCTGTTCGGCGCCGCCGTGCTGACCGGCGCGGACGTGCTCGCCCGGGTGGTGGCCAGGCCCTTCGAGGCACCGGTGTCGGTGATCGTCGCCCTGATCGGCGCCCCGGCGCTGATCGCGATCGTCCGCTCCAAGCGCTCCGCCGCCCTCGCCATCGGCGACCAGGCCGAGTCCACGCCGCCCGCGCGAAGCGGGGAACCCGCCCTGCCCAGGCCGGACGTGACGCTGCGCTACGGCGCCTGGTCACTACTGCTGCCGCACCGCGCGCTGCTGGCCTCGCTCGGCCTCACCGCCGCGCTGCTGGCCGCCGTGGTGGTCGCGGCGCACGCCGGACAGAGCGAACTCGGCCTCGGCCGCACCTTCCAGGCCGTGTTCGGCTACGGCGACCGGCTGGACGTACTGCTGGTGCAGAAGTTCAGGCTCGGCCGGATCGTCGCCGGGCTCGCCGCCGGCGCGGCCCTCGGCCTGGCCGGCTGCCTCACCCAGACCCTCGCCCGCAACCGCCTCGCCACCCCCGAACTGCTCGGCGTCAACGACGGCGCGACGGCTGCCGTACTGATCTCCGCCAGCACCGCGGGAACCTTCGGCGCCTGGTGGGCCGGACCGCTCGGCGCTCTCGTCGCCGTCCTGGTCGTCACCCTGGCCTCCGGCGGGCTCGGTGCCCGCGGCTACCGGGTGCTGGTGGTCGGGCTCGCCATGTCGGCGCTCGCCTCCTCGATCATCCAGGTCGCGATGGCCCGTCGCTCGCTCAACTCCGCGGGCTCGCTGTACATCTGGACCAACGGCAGCCTCAACGGGCGGGACTTCGCCGTCGCCACGCCCGTACTGATCGGGCTGTCCGTGCTGGTGCCGCTGGCGCTGGTGGTGGCCCGCCGGCTGGCGGTGCTGCGCTTCGACGACAGCGTCGCCTCCGCCCTCGGCGTCGACCCGGGCCGGGTCCGGCTCGCCTGCCTGATGCTGGCGGTCGCGCTCGCCGGGCTGGCCGTCGGGGTCTGCGGGCCGGTCGGCTTCGTGGCGCTGGCCGCTCCGGTGATCGCCGGTCGCCTGGCCGGGCCCGCGCGGGTGCCGGTGCTCGGCTCCGCACTGACCGGCGCCCTGCTCGTCGTGCTCGCGGACACCCTGGGACGGGTGCTGTTCGCCGGGGTGGAGATCCCCGTCGGCATCGTCACCACCGTCCTCGGCGGTCCCTTCCTGCTCTGGGTGCTGCTCGGCCGCAAGGGCAGCCCCGCCTAAGCCTTTTGGAGTCACTGCTGTGGAAACCCCGATCGTCGCCCCCGACCCCGACGACCCCGCCTACCGCCTGGTCACCTTCACCCACCGGGACGGCGACTGCGACGGCGTGCTCGCGCTGCTGCACACCGTCACCGACAAGGACCGCCACGCCGGCGACCTGACACCACATCTGATGAATCGTCAGACCGACGGCACCTGGGCGATCAGCTACCGGCTGCGCGCGGACCACCGCGCGTCCTACCAGCTGTACCCGTTCCGCGGCGAGGCCCCCGGCACCACCCGCCCCGACTGGCTCCGGGTCCTCGACCAGGCCCGCCCCGACCCGTACGACGCCGGGCCCCGACTGCCCGCCCGCGACGGCCGCCACCCCTCCTCGGTGCTCAGCCTGCCGGCGGCGCCCGCGCAGCCGTACGTCGAGCGGCGCGACGGCGTGCCGCGCGGGCGGACGCCGGAACACACGGTGGCCGGGCGGCGGGTGGACGTCCACCTCCCGGCCGGACACCGCGCGGACGACGGACCGTACCCGGTCGCGGTGCTGCTGGACGGCGAGATGTGGGGCGAGGTGCTGTCCGTCGGCGACACCCTCGACAACCTGACGGCGGACGGCGCGATCCCGCCGACCGTCACCCTGCTCGTCCACACCATGGGCCCGCAGCGGCCGGACGACCTGAGCTGCAACCCGGCCTTCGTCGACCTGCTCGCCGACCGCCTTCTCCCATGGGCCGCAACGGAGTTCGGAGCGAGCACCGACCCCGCCGCCACGGTCGTCGCGGGCCAGAGCGCGGGCGGCCTCACCGCCGCCTACGCCGCCTACCAGCGGCCGGACCGCTTCGGCAACGCGCTCTGCCAGTCCGGCTCCTTCTGGTGGCCGGACGAGACCGAGTTCGACGCGGGCAGCGAATGGCTCACCCGCCGCTTCGCCGCCGAGGAACGGCGCCCGGCCCGCTTCTGGGTCGAGGTCGGCCTCCAGGAGTGGATGCTTCTCAGCCAGAACCGCCACCTGCGCGACGTCCTCACCGCCCGCGGCTACGACCTCACCTACCGCGAGTTCAACGGCGGCCACGACTACGCCTGTTGGCGAGGCGGGCTGGCGGACGGGCTGGCGGACCTCCTCGGACGGCCTCAGCGGCACGCATGAGGCAGTCAGCGACGACGGCGGCTGCCTCACCAGCAGCACCCAAGGCGTCGCCCTCGGCGTCCGGCAGTGCGCCGGCGACGACAACCAGCGCCGGCGCATCGCCGCCTGATCCGCCTCACGTGACCCCCTGACCGCCGGCCCGGCCCCCGCCGGGCCGGCGATCACCCATAGGGATGGGTTCGGTCGATTCGCACACCACCGGGCCGGATGGCGCCTGGCGTCGGAAGCCACACCCGGATGACCTGTGCGACGCGAAGGGGATTCTGGTGGCGGGAGCGCAGTTCCATCCTCCGGCAGGCTCTCACTCCGGAGAAGTCCGCCGAGTTCACCAGGACGCTGGCGGAGGATCATTGAGTCACGATTTGGTCTGGTTCAAGTCCAGCCACAGCGGTACCGAAGGTGGCGCCTGCGTCGAGGTCGCCCTCACCCAAAGCGCCATCCACGTCCGGGACTCCAAGGACAAGGCCGGACCCCGACTCGCCCTCACCGCCGAGGCCTGGGCCGACTTCATCGGCTTCGCCGCCGAGGCCGCTCAGTCCCGGTAGGGCACCAGCCGGGCCAGGTCCAGCTCGAAGTCGAACGGCGCGGGAATGCGGATCCTCTCCCCGAACTCCCGCTCCGTCCTGGTGTGGTAGCGGTCGCGGTCGGGCTCCGAGAACAGCGTCACGGTCTTCTGCCGAGGGTCCACGATCAGGTAGAGCGGAAAGCCCATCCGCGGGTAGTCGCGGACCTTTCCGCTCCAGTCGTTGTCGGGGTTGGACGGGGACACGACCTCGACCGCGACCAGCGCCAGGTCCGCGGGGATCTCGCGGCCCAGCTCGATGACGTCCTCGGGCAGGTAGGTGAGGTCGGGGTTGCGCACGGTGCCGAGTTCGGGCGAGGAGAGGTCGCTGTTCCCGGTCGGGAAGTAGCCGGGCGGGCAGTGCGCCTCGAACTGTCGCTGGACGATCGCCAGGTCGAGCTGGTGGGTCGGCGGCGGCGACGCCTGCATCACGATGACGTCGCCGGACAGCTCTGCCTTGTAGCCGTCCGGCAGACTGCGGCGGGCCTCTTCGAGCAGGCGGTAGTGCTCAAGGGTCATGGTCGTTCCTCCGGTGCTCCGACCACCGTACGGCAGTGGCAGCCGTCGGCCCGAGCGGCTTGTCCGCCACCCGAGTGAACGTCAGACTTGTCCCATGGCAGATGATCGGACCGCCCGGCTCCTCGTAGCCGGCCTCGGCCTCGTGTTCGTCCAGACCGGCGCCGGCGCCATGCCGACCGCCGTCGAGGTGCCGCTGCGCGTGGTCTCGGTGGCCGCGTTCCTCCCCCTGATCGGGGTCGGGAAACGCTGGGGCGGCAGGGAGGGGGCTCCGCTGGGCCTCGGCCTCGGGCGGAACCAGTGGTACCTCGCGGGCTCCGCGGCAGCCGTGGCCCTCCTCGGGGCCTGGGTGGCCGACCGGCTCCTGCACACCCCGCAGGCCGCCGGAGCGTGGTTCGCCGCCGTGGCGGGTGCGTACCTCGTCGTCCTCGCCGCCCTCCGGCGGCTGCCCGCGCTGCGCGTCCTCGGCGGCGCGATGGCCCTGTGCGGGGCGGCCGGGCTGGCGCTGGCCTTCGGCGGCGTCTCGGCGGCCGCCGTCGGCGCCGTCACCGGAATCGCCCCCGGAGCGCTGTTCCTGGGCACGGTGTGGTGGTGGTCCGCCCGGCCGCGGCGCGCGCCCGAGCGGACCACCATGTGAGGGTTCAGTCCTCCGGGGGTGGCCCCGGGGCCTCGGCCGGGAGGCGGAGGGCCAGCAGGGCGCCGGCGGCGACCAGCGCGGCGGTGAGCAGCAGTGCGAGGCGGTACGGCCCGGCACCCGCGCCGTCGTCGACCGCGCCGATCAGTGCCGCAGCAAGTGGAGACTTCGGAACGTTGAGTCCTAGGATCAGACTGTGTCCCAGACTTCGAAGGAAGACCACTACGCGGGTGCCGCGTTACGTCACCACAACGACGCGGTCTACCTGCACGACGACGGCCGGTTGCCCAACGCAGACCACCATTTCGGCTTCGCCGTGGAATGCGCCCTGAAGAGCCTCATGCTGCGGTACACCCAGGTCTCAGTCGCCCCGATCAATCCGGGGGGATTGCCATCCAGCAGGCCGTACATTCCGCAACAGAGCAACAAGCGGAGGTACATCGGGCACCTCCCTGACGCATGGTCCGATACGGGAGATGTCGTATCCGACGCCACGCTCATGCTCCACGGGCGCACGGGAAGCGCACTGTCTGCGATTCTCACGGCTTCGGTGCCATTCGCCACCTGGAACGTGGATGACCGTTACAGCGACGGATCCTCCGTCACCGAAGCTGATGTGCGAGCCCGACGCTCGGTCTCGGAGCTGATTCTCGGCCTGCACGAGCAGGCTCTCATCGACGGAGTTCTCACGTGACCTTCACTCCCGACCCGGTCCGCTTTGACGAGGCGCGGCCTCTCGCCCTTGCCGTGGCCCTCGATGCGGCCGCATCTGGTGTCGACGTCCTGGTCGTGCGGGATATCTTCGGTCGCCTGTCCCTGCTCCTGGACGATCGCTCATGCAAGGTCGAGGCGGAGGACAAGGCTGCCTGGTGTGAACGACTTGTCACCAACCTTGGCCGGTACGCAGCCGACCGGCCTCTTCTCCTTGCTTCGGGTCTCTTCCAGCCGGACGCATACTTCACGTCCCCCAGGGCGGCCGCTGAACTCCGCTACATCGCAGCGCCCGGTCAGGGCAGCATCCGTTGGCTCGACAATACCGTTGTCGGTGGAGACTGGGCCCGTGTCAGCACCCCGGAAGCGGAGTCGGACGGCGTGCGCACTGCGCGCACTGCGCTCTACGGGTTCAAGGGTGGGGTAGGCCGCTCAACTGCAGCCTTCATGCTGGCGAAACACCTTGCCGGAGAAGGCAACTGTGTCCTCGTCGTCGATCTGGACCTGGAATCCCCCGGCGCCGGTCCGATGCTGGTCGCCGACGAGCAGCTACCCGCATACGGAATCATCGATCAGCTCGTGGAATCGGCCCTGGGTAATC
Source organism: Kitasatospora sp. NPDC036993 (assembly GCF_055607525.1). Taxonomy (NCBI): domain Bacteria; kingdom Bacillati; phylum Actinomycetota; class Actinomycetes; order Kitasatosporales; family Streptomycetaceae; genus Kitasatospora; species Kitasatospora sp. NPDC036993. Next base: position 432,528 of record NZ_JBVJRP010000002.1, read on the forward strand.
AGGAAGGGCTCGACCTCGTCGCGCAAGCCACGCATTTCCAGTTCGGGAACAATGGAGAGCTCTGGGTAGCCCCTGCCCGAGGACGCGGAGTACCCGGCGCTGGGTACGCCTACGTGGACAAGCTCAACCGTGTCTACGCTGACATGCCCGGGCACGGTGGAGGTACCTTCGCCGACCGGCTGGAGGCAGCGGTTCGCGCCTGCGAAGACGCAGTCGCCAGGGAGAGTCGCCGCCCCGACGTCGTACTTCTCGACAGCCGCGCAGGAATCCATGACATCGCCGCCGTCACCATCTCTCGTCTGTGTGACCTCGCCCTACTCTTCGGCAGTGACAACAGTCAGACCTGGGCCGGCTACCGCGACCTCTTCTCGGCATGGCTGTCCTCCGGTCAAGCTCAGGAGATCCGGGAGAAGCTGCGGATGGTGGCTTCCATGGTTCCCGACGCCGATCAACCCGCCTACCTGGAAACCTTCCGGGACCACGCTTGGGAATGCTTCTCCGTCCTCTACGACGACCTCGTCGATGGCGAAACGGGCTTCAACCCCAGCCCGGAAGACGAGTCCGCGCCGCACTCGCCCATCCCGATCCTGTTCGCCATCGAACTCGTCGGCCTCGACGCGGTCTCCACACCTGGATGGGACAATCGTGCGTTCGTTCGCGCCGCGTACCATGCCTTCCTGGAGACCGCCACCAACCTGATGATCGAAGGACCACGATGACCGCCCCGCTCAAGGCCGAGGACTACCGGAACCTGTTGGTCTCCGCGCTGCCCCCCGCACAGGACGCGGACACGGTCGAGCCAACGCTCCTCAACCTCTTCACTCCTGATACGCACCGCCTCGCACTTCACGTTGACACGACCGTCGTTCGCGGTGGCCGAGGAGTGGGCAAGACCTTCTGGTGTCGCTCCCTGCTCGACGATCAACTGCGGGACATCGCCGCGGAGGAATACCGGATCGATCGACTCAGGAGCCTGAAGGTTTCACCTGGTTACAGCGCAATGCTGGATCCCGACCTGTACCCGGGAGCCGGCGAACTGGCAAGCCTGGTGAACGGCGGCATCCGCGCCTACGACCTGTGGAACGCCGTGCTCCTCGTGGCACTCGGACAACGCGAGCTCCAGGGGAACATGGGATGGTCCGAGCGCATCGCCTGGGTGCAGAGCAACCCGGGGGCACGCGATCGAACCATCGCTCAGGCCGACAAGCAGGCCCAGCAGGAGAAGATCACCCACCTGATCCTCTTCGACGCACTGGAGCACCTCCACCGGGACCGGATTCAGGCGGACCGGCTTGTCGCCGGTATCCTCCAGCTGGCTCTGGAGATGCGCCTGAGTACCAAGAACATCCGATGCAAGATCTTCATTCGGCCCGACATGTTCGACGGTGCGCTTCTTCACTTTCCGGATGCGTCAAAACTGACATCGAACGCCGCCAGCCTCCAGTGGACGACCACCAATCTGTACGGTCTTTTCTTCCACTATCTCGGCAACCATGACAGCCGTGAATCCACAAACTTCCGTTCCTCAACCGGCAGCTGGGGCGAACATGCCGGGCGGCATCTGCTTCCGTCCACGTTGCTCGGTGACGAACAGGTCCAGGCGTCTGTCTTCAGCACACTGGCCGGACCGTACATGGGGGCCAACTATCGGAAGGGCATCACATACACGTGGCTGCCCAACCACCTCATGGACGGAGTCGAACAGGTAAGTCCCCGCAGCTTCCTCAACGCACTGAGCATGGCTGTGGACGAGACACGGGGGAAGTACGCAAGCCACCCGTACGCCATCTACCACGAGGGGATCCGTAGGGGGGTCCAGTCGGCCTCGCAGACTCGCGTCAGCGAGATCCGTGAGGACATGCCGTGGGTACGCACGGTCATCGAACCGCTGGCGGGCCAGCAGGTGCCGATCGACCAGCGACTCGTCCTGGATCTTTGGCGGGCATCGGATCTGACGTCCACCCTGGGCAAAGAGGCCGCCCGTGCCAATTCCAGCGGAAGCGGAGTCGAGGTCCGTACCGGACCGCGATATTCGGACGACTTCCTGCGGCTGATCGACGAGCTGATCGCTCTCGGCGTGATGCGCCGTCGCAAGGATGGTCGGATCGACCTCCCGGATGTGTACCGGATCGCATTCTCGATCGGCCGAAAGGGCGGAGTGCCGAAAGTCCAGTCATAGGCTGATCTGATCAATAGCGTGGGCCCGGCGTCTCGTCTGCGCCGGGCCCACCTCATTCCGTTCCTAGTCCTCCGGGGGTGGCCCCGGGGCCTCGGCCGGGAGGCGGAGGGCCAGCAGGGCGCCGGCGGCGACCAGCGCGGCGGTGAGCAGCAGTGCGAGG
>NZ_JBVJRP010000002.1:434966-557368 GCF_055607525.1 Kitasatospora sp. NPDC036993
CGGTACGGCCCGGCACCCGCGCCGTCGTCGACCGCGCCGATCAGCGCCGCCGTGGCGGCGATGCCGAGGGCGCCGCCGAGGGTGCGCAGGATGGTGAACAGGCCCATCGCACGGCCCATCGCAGGCGGTGGGACATCGGCGAAGCCGGCGATCTGCACGGTGAGGACGGCGGTGCCCAGGATCAGGCCGACGGCGAACATCAACGCCCTTACGGCCCACGGGTTCTCCGCGAAGCCGAGGGCGGCCAGCACCGCCGCCGCCAGCAGCAGCCCGGGCAGGGCGAGCCGGCGCGGGCCGAGCCGCGGCAGCAGGCGGTCCACCACCTGGGAGGCGGCCATCAGGCCGATCGCCTCGGGGAAGACGCTCAGCCCCGCGTCCAGCGCCGACGCGCCGCGCACGGCCTGGACGAGCAGCGGCAGCGCGAACAGCGCGCCCATCAGCCCGGCCGAGGTCAGCAGGGCCAGCCAGCTCGCGGCGCCGAAGGTGCGGTCGGCGAGCAGCCGCAGGTCCACCAGCGGTTCGGGTGCGCGGAGTTGGTGGCGTACCGCCGCTCCCAGCAGGGCCAGACCGAGCAGTCCGCCGATGGCCACCCCCGGCGAGGTCCAGCCGTGCGCCGGGCCGAAGCCCAGGGCGTAGGTCAGCAGGCCGAGGCCCGGGGTGGCGAGCAGGAAGCCGGTGGTGTCGAAGCGGCCGGCCGGCGGCTCCTCCTCGCCGCGCAGGCCGATCAGGCCGATGAGCACAGCGGCCGCCCCGATCGGCACGTTGACCAGGAACAGCCAGTGCCAGGAGAGGTGTTCGGTGAGGAAGCCGCCGAGCGGCGGCCCGAGGGCGGGCATCAGCGCGGTCGGGACGATCAGGAAGCGGCCCAGGCCGGCCCGCTCGTGCGGGGCGAAGGCCCGGAACAGCAGGGTCATCCCGACCGGGGTGAGCAGCCCTCCGGCCACCCCCTGGACGGCCCGGGCGGCCGACAGCGCGCCCAGTCCCGGTGCCGCCGCGCAGAGCGCGGAGACGAGGGTGAAGGCGGCGAGCGATCCGAGGAAGACCCGCTTGACGCCGTACCGGTCGCCCAGCCAGCCGGCCACCGGCAGGCCGAGGGCGAGGCCGACCAGGAAGGCGGTCTCCACGGCGTTGGCCGCCGAGACGGGCCGGCCGAAGTCCTCGGCGATGCTGAACAGCGCCGGGTTGACGATGGTCGAGTCCAGGCCGTTCATGCACATCGCGGCCGTGTAGACGACCACCACCGCGGCGCGCCCCGCGAGCAGGGGGCGCGCCGGGGTCCCGACCGCCGGAGGGGTCACAGGGTGGTCCAGTGCGCGCTGATCCACTCCAGGGCGGCCGCGCGCTCGCACGGGCCGTGGGCGACGCCCCAGCCGGCCGGGACGGCGGCGAAGGCGGGCCACAGGGAGTGCTGTCCCTCGGGGTTGACGAGCGCGAGGAACGCGCCGTCGGCGTCGAAGGGGTTGGCGGGGGCGTCACTCATCGGTGGTCTTCTCCATCGTCGGTCTTCTTCGGGAGGTCGGCGAGGTGGTCGGCGATCACGCTCGCGATGTGCGCGATCGGGGCGGGCAGGGTCATGTCCTTGTGGGAGCAGGCCACGTCGGTGTTGGCGATCAGACCGGACACGTACGGCTCCCAGAGTTCGGGCACCAGGGTCTCGTCGATGGTGTCGACGGTGGCGCGGAAGAACAGCACGTCGCCCTCGAAGCGGCGGTGGTCGTAGCCGCGCACCAGGTGGTTGGTGTTGAGGTAGATCTCGTTCAGCGCGGCCACGGTGGCCTCGTCGAGTCCGGCGAGCGGGCTGCCCTCGCGGCGCAGCACCTCGGTGACGGCGCCGAGTTCGAGCGGGAGCCCGTCCAGGTCCTCGGGCCCGAAGCCGCCCATGGTGAGCAGTGCCTCCAGGGCCTCGGCCCGGTCGGGGACGGGCAGTTCGCGGAAGCCCTCGGCCGGGTAGGCGTCCAGGACGGCGAGCAACTCGACGTCCTGGCCCAGCTCCTGGAGCCGGACGGCCACCGCGTGCGCGATGATCCCGCCGGTGGACCAGCCGAGCAGCCGGTACGGGCCCTCGGGCTGGACCTCGCGCAGCCGGTCCGCGTAGTGCGCGGCCAGCTCCTCCAGCGTCGCGGGCAGCGGGAGCCCTGCGGTGGCGGCGCCGACGCCCTGGGCCTGGAGGCCGTAGATCGGGATCTCGCCGGGCAGGTTGCGGATCAGGCCGGTGTAGCACCAGCTGAGGCCGCCGGCCGGGTGGACGGCGAACAGCGGGCGCTGCCGGCCGGGGGCGACGGGCCGCAGCGGGAGCAGTACGTCCAGGGCGTCGGCGTCCGGCGCGCCCGCCGCGAGGGCGGCGTCCAGGGCGGCCACGGTGGACGCCTGGAACAGCGCGCCGATGCCGACCTCAAGGCCGAGCACCTCGCGGATCCGTCCTGCGAGCCGCACGACCAGCAGCGAGTGCCCGCCGAGCGCGAAGAAGTCGTCCTCGACGCCGACCGCGGCCACCCCCAGCACCTCGGCGAACAGTTCGCACAGCTGCTGCTCGCGCGGGGTGCGCGGCGGGCGTCCGGCGCCCGCCACGGGGGCCTCGGGGGCGGGCAGGGCGCGGCGGTCGAGCTTGCCGTTGGCGGTCAGCGGAAGGCGGTCGAGCAGCACCACGGCGGAGGGCACCATGTGGACGGGCAGTCCGGCGGCGGCGTGGGCGCGCAGTTCCTCCGGCGTGGCGTCGGCCGCGACCGCGTAGCCGACCAGCCGCTTGTCCCCCGGGACGTCCTCGCGGACCACCACGGCGGCGTCGGCGACGGCCGGGTGGGCGGCCAGCACGGCCTCGATCTCGCCGAGTTCGATCCGGAAGCCGCGCAGCTTGACCTGCTGGTCGGCGCGGCCGAAGTACTCCAGCACGCCGTCGGTGCGGCGCCGGGCGAGGTCCCCGGAGCGGTACATCCGGGTGCCGCGCTCGCCGAACAGCCCGGCGTACGGGTCGGCGACGAACCGGGTGGCGGTCAGCTCGGGGCGGCCGAGGTAGCCGCGGGCCAGGCCCGCCCCGGCCACGTACATCTCGCCGGTGACGCCGGGCGGGACGGGCTGGAGGTGCTGGTCGAGGACGTAGACCCGCAGGTCGGGGATGTTGACGCCGATGGTGCTGCTGCTCCCGGCGGCGGCGCTCGCCCGGTCGAGGGCGACGTACGAGACGTGCACGGTGGTCTCGGTGATGCCGTACATGTTGACCAGCGTGGGCGCGTCCTCGGCGTGCCGGTCGTACCAGTCGTCCAGCCGGCCGAGTTCGAGCGCCTCGCCGCCGAACACCACGTAGCGCAGGGCGAGTTCGCTGCCGGGGCGGTCCCGGTCGGCGGCGCTCAGCTGGTAGAAGGCGGACGGCGTCTGGTTGAGCACGGTGACCCGCTCGCGGGCGAGCAGGTCGAGGAAGGCCGCCGGGTCGCGGCTGACCAGGTGCGGGACGACGACCAGCCGGCCGCCGTGCAGCAGGGCGCCCCACAGCTCCCAGACCGAGAAGTCGAAGGCGTAGGAGTGGAACAGCGTCCAGACGTCCTCGGCGCCGAAGCCGAACCAGTGGTCGGTGGCGCCGAACAGCCGGACCACGTTGTGGTGGGTGACCGGCACGCCCTTGGGCTTTCCGGTGGAGCCGGAGGTGTAGATGACGTACGCGGTGTCCTCGGCGCGCAGCGGGCGGGTGCGCTCGTGCTGCTCCAGCGGAGTGGCCGGGAAGGCGGCGGACTCGGGCCCGTCGACCAGGAGTTGCCGCACCTCGTGGGCGGGCAGCCGGGGCGCGGTGGCGCGGTCGGTGAGCAGGGCGGCGGGGGTGGCGTCGGCCAGCATGTAGGCGAGCCGGTCGGCCGGGTAGTCCGGGTCGAGCGGCAGGTACGCGGCGCCGGACTTGGCCACCGCCAGCAGGGCGACGACGAGGTCGAGCGAGCGGGGCAGGGCGAGCGCGACGATGGTGCCGGGGCCGATGCCCTCGGCGGCCAGCAGCCGGGCCAGCCGGTCGGCGCGGGCGGCGAGTTCGGTGTAGTCGAGCCACTCGTCCCGGTAGTTGACGGCGACGGCCTTCGGGTTGGCGGCGGCGGCCGCCTCGAACAGCTCGGGCAGGGTCGCGCTCGGGGCGGAGGTGACGGGGGCGCCGTTCCACTCGACCAGGGCGCGCAGCCGCTCCTCCTCGCCGATCAGCGGCAGCCGGCCGATCGGGGTGTCGGGGGCGCTCGCGGCGGCGGTGAGCAGCCGGGCCAGGCGCTCGCCGAGGGCGGCCACGGTGGTGGCGTCGAAGAGGTCGGTGCGGTACTCCAGGAAGCCGCCGATGCCGCCGCCGGGCAGCTCGCCGGCGTTGAGGGTGAGGTCGAACTTGGCGGTGCCGCTGGGGATCGCGGCGATGTCGGCGGTCAGGCCGCCGCCCAGCGCGACCCGCTCGTCCGGGCGGCTCTGCCAGGCGAGCATCACCTGGAACAGCGGGTGCCGGGCGAGCGAGCGGGCCGGATTGAGCGCCTCGACCAGCCGGTCGAAGGGCAGTTCGGCGTTCTCCTGGGCGGCGAGCACGGTGCCGCGGACCCGGGCCAGCAGCTCGCGGAAGGTGGGGTCGCCCGACGTGTCGGTGCGCAGCACCACCGAGTTGACGAAGTAGCCGACCAGCGCGGCCGTCTCCTCGTCCTCGCGGCCGGCCACCGGGGTGCCGACCGGGATGTCGGTGCCGCCGCCGTGCCGGCTGAGCAGGGCGGCGAGCCCGGCCTGGACGGCCATGAAGACGGTGCTCCCGGCGGCCCGGGCGAGCCCGGCCAGGGCGGCGTGCGCCTCGGCGCCGAGGGCGAAGGGCACGGTGTCGCCCCGGTGGCCCGCGACGGCCGGGCGGGGGCGGTCGAGGGGCAGCTCCAGCTGGTCGGGCAGTCCGGCGAGTGCGGCGCGCCAGTGCTCGGTCTGCCGGACGGCGAGCGGGCTGGGCGCGTCGGCGGTGCCGAGCCGTTCCCGCTGCCAGACCGCGTGGTCGGCGAACTGGAAGGCGAGCTGCCGCAGTTCGGGAGCCCGTCCGGCGATCCTGGCGGTGTAGGCGGTGGCCAGGTCGCGCAGCAGCGGGGTGGTGGAGGCGCCGTCGCCCGCGATGTGGTGGAGCAGCAGGAGGAGGGTGTGCCGCTCCGCGCCGTCGGCGACCCCGGCCATAGCGGATCCGGTGAACAGCGTGACACGCAGCGGCGGTTCGGCGGTCAGGTCGAAGGCGTGCCGGACGGCCTCGGACAACTCGGACGACTCGGCGGTGCCGTCGTGCAGTTCGACGGCCGCGGGCGGCAGGACGCGCTGGTACGGCGTGCCGTCCGGCTCCTCCCCGTAGACGGTGCGCAGCACCTCGTGCCGGGCGACGACGTCGCCGAGGGCGAGGGCGAGGGCGCTCCGGTCGAGCGGGCCGGTGAGGGTGAGCGCGAACGGGATGTTGTAGGTGGGGCTGGGGCCTTCGAGCCGGTGCAGGAACCAGAGGCCGCGCTGGGCGGGCGAGAGCGGCATCCGCTCGGTGCGCGGCACCGGCACCGGGGCGGGACGGCGCCCGGCCTCGGCGCCCTCGCCGCGGGCCTCTTCGAGCAGGGCGGCGAGACCGGCCGGGGTCGACTGCCGGAACACGTCGGCGAAGCCCACCGGGGCGGCGAAGGTGTCGCGCAGCCGGGCGGCGAGGCGGCCGGCGAGCAGCGAGTGGCCGCCGAGGTCGAAGAAGGAGGTGTCCCGTCCCGGCGCCTGCGGCAGGCCGAGGACCTCCGCGAACAGGCCGCAGACCAGCTCCTCCCCCGGCGTCGCCGCGGCGGCGCCCTCGGTGGTGGCGGCGGGCTCGGGCAGGGCTCGGTGGTCGAGCTTGTCGTGGCCGGTGCGCGGCAGTTCGTCCAGCAGCAGGACGGCCGCCGGGACCATGTGCGCGGGCAGCCGGGCGGCGAGCGCGGCGCGCAGCCCGTCCGGGTCCGGCGCGCTGCCGCTCCGGGGGACGGCGTAGCCGAGCAGGCGCTTGCCCTGCGGGCCGGGGCGGGCGATCACCACGGCCTGGGCGACGCCGGGCAGTTCGGCCAGGACGGCGGCGATCTCGCCGGGTTCGATCCGGAAGCCGCGGATCTTCACCTGGTCGTCGGCCCGGCCGAGGAACTCCAGGGTGCTCCCCCCGGCCCCGGGGCGGCGGCGGGCGAGGTCGCCGGTGCGGTACATCCGGCTGCCGGGCGGGCCGAAGGGGTCGGCGAGGAAGCGCTCGGCGGTGAGGTCGGGGCGGCCGAGGTAGCCGCGGGCCAGGCAGGCGCCGGCCACGTACAGCTCGCCGGTGACGCCGTCGGGCACGGGGCGCAGCGAGCCGTCCAGGACGTAGGCGCGGGAGCCGCGCACCACCCGGCCGTGCGGGGCGCCGTCCGGGCCCGGGGTCCAGGCGTAGGCGTCGACGGTGGTCTCGGTCGGGCCGTAGAGGTCGACCGGGTGGAGGCCGGGGACGGCGGTCAGGCGCTGCCAGAGGGCGGGCGGGGTGGCCTCGCCGCCGACCACGAGGACGGACGGGCGGTGCCGGCCCTCGTCCAGGATGCCCTCGGCGAGGAGGACTTCGAGGTAGGAGGGGGTGAGGTCGAGGTAGTCGATGCGCTCGCGGTCGAGGTGGGCGGCGAGGGCGGCCGGGTCGCGGTAGGTGGCGTCGTCCAGGAGGTGGAGCTCGTGGCCGTGGACCATCCAGAGCACCGGGTCCCAGGAGGCGTCGAAGGCGAACGAGGCGCTGTGGGCGACGCGCAGCCGCTCGCGGCCGGTGCGCCGCACGGCGGGGGCGATGTGGTCCTCGCCGAGGCCGGCGTGCAGGTTGGCCAGCGAGGCGTGGGTGACCACCACGCCCTTGGGACGGCCGGTGGAGCCCGAGGTGTGCAGCACGTAGGCGGGCTGGTCGGGTCGGGGGGCGGGCAGGGCGGCGGGCAGGGCGGCGGCGGGCAGGGCGGCGGCGGGCTCGTCGTCGGCGTCGTCCGGCCGGAGGGTGGGCAGGCCGGCGGGCAGGTCCAGTCCGGCGAGGGCCTCGGCGGTGCCGATCGCGCAGACCGGGCGGGCGTCGGCCAGCACGGCGGCCAGGCGCCCGGCCGGGTGGGCGAGGTCGAGGGAGACGCAGGCGCCGCCCGCCTTGAGGACGGCGAGCATCGCGACCAGGGTGCCGGTGCCGCGCGGCAGGGCGATCGCGACCGGTGCGCCGGCCCGGACGCCGAGGGCGGCCAGCCGGTGGGCGAGCCGGTCGGCGGCGTCGTCGAGCTGCCGGTAGGTCAGCGCGGCCGGGCCGGAGCGGACCGCGACGGCGTCCGGGGTGCGGGCGGCCTGGGCGGCGAACAGCTCGGGGACGGTCCGCTCGGCCGGGGGCTCGGTGCGGCCTTCGGTGGCGCGGCGCAGGCCGTCGGCGTCGAGCAGGTCGATCCGGGCGATCGGCGTCCGCGGGTCGGTGAGCAGCAGTTCGGCGAGGGCGTCGAGGTAGCGCAGCAGGCCGTCGCGGTGGGCGGCGAGGGAGGCGGTGCCGTGGCGGGCCGGGTCGGCGTCGATGGCCAGGCGCAGCGCGCCGTCGGGGCCGGGCGAGACGTTGAGGGCGAGGTCGTCGACCGGTCCTGCGGCGAGGTTGCGGACGGTGCCGGGCAGGCCGGCCAGGTCGAGGTCGCCCTCGAAGGCCTTGATGTTGACCATCGGGCCGAACAGGGCGCGGCGGTCGCCGGTGCGGCCGAGGTCGCGGCGCAGGTCCTCCAGCGGGTAGCGCTGGTGGCGGCGGACGGCGCGCAGTTCGCGGACCACCGCGCGCAGCAGCGTCTCGGCGCTGTCGGCGGGGCGGACGGCGAGGCGCAGCGGGAGCACGTTGGCGGCGGCGACGGGGGTGCGCAGGGCGGCCGGGCCGCGGCGGTTGGCGAGCGGCAGGCCGAGGACGACGTCCTGGGTGCCGGTCAGGCGGTGCAGGTAGCCGGCGGCGGCGGCGAGGAGCAGTTCGGCCCAGGTGGCGCGGACGGTGTCGGCGGCGAGCTCCAGGCGGCCGCGGGTGCCGGCGGGGAGGTCGACGGTGAGGCGGATCCCGGCGTCGGGGGCCTCGTCGGCGGTACCGGCGGAGGTACCGGCCGCGGGCTCGGCGGCGGGCTCGGGGGTGCCGGGGAGGGTCGCCGGGGTGTCGGCGCCGGCCATCCGGGCGGACCAGTGGGCGCGGTCGGCGGCGTACTCGGGGCCCTCCAGGTACGCGGCCTCCTCGGCGGCGGCCTCGGCGAGTGGGGCGAAGGGGCTCGGGGCGGGTTCGGTGCCGGCGGTGCGGGCCGTGTAGAGGGCGGCGACCCGCTCGCCGAGCAGCGTCAACGCGTAGGCGTCGACGGCGAGGTGGTGGATCCGGCGGTACCAGAGCCGGCGGTCGTCGGCGAGCCGGACGAGCGCGTGGGTGAACAGCGGGCCCTCGGCGAGGTCGGCCGGGCGGGCGAGGTCGGCGCGCATCCAGGCCTCGGCCTCGGCGGCCGGGTCGGCGGCGGCGTGCAGGTCGAGGCGGTGCAGCGGCCAGTCGCGGCCGGGGCGCAGCCGTTGGCGGGGCGTGCCGTCCGGGCCGGTGACGACGACGGTGCTCAGCGCGTCCGCCTCGGCCACGGCCTGCCTCAGCGCCTGCTCGAACCGGTCCTCGTCGAGCGGGCCGGTGATCTCGACGGCGTCGCCGGTGTTGTAGACCGGGCTGGCCGGGTCGAGCGCCTGGGCGTACCAGATGGCGGCCTGGGCGGCGAGCAGGGGGATGTCGTCGGTCTGGCTGTCGGCGATCTGGGTTTCGACGGCAGGCATGGGGTGGAGAGCTCCTCGGGGATCCGGAACGCCTTACTTAGGTTAGCCTAATCTAACTTCATATGATCTGGTCAACGGCCTCGCACGGCCGGGCCCCTGACACCCCGGAGGCGCCCCATGTCCCCGATCGAGCCGCTGCCGCAGGGCACCGGACCCACCGCCGCCAAGGAGGCCGTGCGCACGCGCGTCCTCGCCCTGCGGACGGAACTGCTCGCGCTCAGCCGGCGCATCCACGCCCACCCCGAGACCGCCTTCGAGGAGCACCTGGCGGCCGCCTGGTGCGCCGAACTGCTGCGCGGACACGGCTACTCGGTCACCGCGCCCGCGCACGGCCTGGCCACCGCGTTCGACGCGCGCCTCGGCAGCGGACCGGTCACCGTCGCCCTGGTCTGCGAGTACGACGCGCTGCCCGGGCTCGGCCACGCCTGCGGGCACAACCTGATCGCCGCCGCCGGGATCGGCGCGGCCCTCGGGCTCGCCCCGTACGCGGACGAACTCGGGCTCACCGTACGGGTGATCGGCGCGCCGGCCGAGGAGCGCGGGGCCGGCAAGGCCCTGCTGCTGGAGGCCGGGGCGTTCGACGGGGTGGACGCCGCGATGATGGTCCACCCCTGCCCGGTCGAGGTCGCCGACTTCCGCTCCTTCGCCCTCGGCACGCTGTCCGTCCGCTACACCGGGCGGGCCGCCCACCCGAGCCTCGACCCGCACCGGGGGCGCAACGCCGCCGACGCGCTCACCGTGGCCCAGGTCGCGATCGGGCTGCTGCGCCAGCAACTCCCCCCGCAGTGGCGGGTGCACGGCATCACCACGGCGGCCGGGACGGCGCCGAACCTGATACCGGACAGCGCGAGCGCCGAGTACGAGATCCGGGCCTCGGCGGCCGAGGACCTCGCCGAACTGCGCTCCCGGGTCGAGGACTGCTTCCGCGCCGGGGCACTCGCCACCGGGTGCGAGGTGGAACTGACCCGGCCCGAGCCCGACTACCTGGACATGCGCTCCGACCCCCGGCTGCTGGCCCTGTGGCGGGCCAACGCGGCGGCGCTCGGCCGGCCGGAGCCGGTCGAGAGCGGACCCTTCGCCTGTACGGACATGGGGAACGTGTCGCACGCGGTGCCGTCGATCCATCCGGTGCTGGACATCACGGGCGGCACCTGTGCTCCGCACGAGGCGGCGTTCGCCGAGGCGGCGCTGGGCGCGGAGGCGGAGCGGGCGGTGCTGGACGGCGCGGTGGCGATGGCCTGGACGGCGGTGGACCTGACGGTGGGCGAGGCGGCGGGCCGGGCAGCGGGCCTGGCGGCGGCCGAGCCGCGCTGACCGGCACCGACCGGCGGGTGACGGCCGACGGCCGACAACTTTCAGCGAACAGATGATGAAATCTGTCATCTGAAATCTGTTCGCTGAAAGTTGTCACTTGAAACCCGGCCCTCACCCGCCGAGCATCGCCCCGGGCGCGACCCGTACCGCCGTCACGCCCAGCTCCCGCACCAGCGTCCCGACCTCGCCCTCCCGCCACGGATCGGCGAGCACCACCGCGGCGCCCGTCCGCAGCGGCCACAGGTACTCCCAGAGCGGCAGGCCCAGGTGCAGCACCCGGTCGCCCGGGCCGAGCGGGTGGTCCGCCTGGAGCTCGCGCACCCGGCGGTCCGCCTCGGCGTGGGTGAGCCGGACGGCGGTCGGGCGCCCGCCCGGGCCGTACCCGACGCAGAGCAGGTGCTGCGGGGTCAGCGCCCTGGGCGGGTCGGTGGGCAGCTCGCCCGCCGTCTCCAGCCCGTCGAGCGCCCCCGGCACCCCCTCCCCCAGCACGCAGACCGGAGCGTTCTCCGCGAGCAGCCGCTCCCGCCGCCCCGGGGTGTCCGCCGGGTCCAGCGGCAGGTACGCCGCGCCCGACTTCACCACCGCGAGCAGCGTCGTCAGCAGCTCGGCCGGCCGGCGGGCAGGACCCAGGCCGACCACCGTGCCCGGACGGGCCCCGCGGGCGGCCAGGGCCCGCGCCAGCCGGTTCGCCGAGGCGTTCAGCTCGCGGTAGCTGACGGTCCCCCCGCCGGCGAGCACCAGCGCCGGCGCGTCCGGCGTCCGGGCGGCCTGCGCCTCGACCGGTCCCACCGCGGTGGTCGCCGGGTACCGCACCGTGCGTCTGGGCAGCGGCGGCAGCTCGGGCACCGTGGTCGGCGCCTCCCCCAGGACCGCCTCCCGGACCCCGGCGGCCATCACGCCGCACCCAGCAGCTCGGCCCAGGCCTCGATCGCCGGGCGCTCCGCGAGCTGGACGAAGGCCACCTCGGCCCCCTGCTCCTGCCAGCGCCCGGCGAGCGTCATCAGCCGGATGGAGTCCAGCCCCCAGTCGACCAGGTTCTCGTCCAGCGGGATCTCCGCCGGGTCCTCCCCGAGCAGGTCGGCGACCTCGGCCCTGATCCGCTCCACCGTGAAGCCCACGCCCGTCACTTCCCGCCCACCCCTTCGAGCACATCGACATCCGAACCACTCGCGGCGCCGACCGGCTCCGCGGTCACGCCCAGCGCCCCGAGCACGGCCCGCGCCGTGTCGACCATCCCGCAGCGCCCGGCCACCCAGGCCAGTGCGCCGCGGTGCTCCTCCGGGCCGAAGTCGGCGACCGCGTCGGCCACCACGAAGGCCTGCACGTCCCGCATCCAGGCGTCGCAGGCGGTGGCCTGGACCCCGATGTGCGCGTACACCCCGGTGATCACCAGCTGGTCCCGCCCCTGCTCGCGCAGCAGCCGCTCCAGCTCGGTGCGCACGAAGGCGCTGTACTTCCACTTGGTGAGCACGGTGTCGCCCGGCGCCGGGGCGACGGCGTCGGCGATCGCGGTGGCCCGCGGGTCGTCCGGGATGCCGGGGCCCCAGAAGTCCTGCTGCAGCCCGCGCTCGGCCGGGCTCTGCCCGCCGAGCTGCGCCGAGTACACGACCGGGACGCCGGCGGCGCGCGCCGCGTCGGCCAACGCCGCGACGTTGTCGAGGAGTTCGGGCACCGGGGCGGCCTCGGCGTCGTAGGCGCCCAGGAAGTGGTTCTGGAGGTCGTGCACCAGCAGGACGGCGCGCGCCGGGTCCACCGTCCAGGCGACCCGGTTGGCGGGCAGTTCCTCGGCGGCGGGCATGGGATAGCGGGGAATGCGGGGCAGGCCCACGGTGGTGTTCCTTAACTGGAGGGCGGTGGCCGACGGGATCAGCCGGCGGTCAGGGAGGCCGCGATCGCGGCGCGCAGGTCCTTCTTGCTCACCTTCCCGATCCCGGTGGCCGGAAAGGCCGCGACGAACTCGACCCGGTCGGGCACCTTGTACTCGGCGAGCCCGCGCTGCCGCACGAACCGCTTCAACTCGACGCCCTTCGGGGGTTTCTCACGGTTCTCGGCACGCAGCACCACGTAGGCACAGGTGCGCTCGCCCAGGTACGGGTCGGGCATCGACACCACCGCCGCGTCGTGCACCGCGGGGTGCGCGAGCAGGTGGTTCTCGATCTCCTCGGCGGCGACCTTCTCGCCGCCCCGGTTGATCTGGTCCTTGGCCCGCCCCTCGACCACCAGGTGGCCGGTCGGGGTGCGCCTGACCAGGTCCCCGGTGCGGTAGAAACCGTCCGCGGTGAAGGAGCCGGCGTTGTGCCCGGGCGCGTTCCAGTAGCCGCGGATGGTGTAGGGGCCGCGGGTGAGCAGGTGGCCGGTGGCACCGTCGGGCAGGTCCCGGTCCTGGTCGTCCACCACCCGGACCTCGTCGTCCGGCGAGATCGGCCGGCCCTGGGTGGTGGTGATCAGCTCCTCCGGGTCGTCCAGCCGGGTGTAGTTGACCAGCCCCTCGGCCATCCCGAACACCTGCTGGAGCGTGCAGCCCAGCACCGGGCGTACCCGCCGGGCCGCCTCCTCGCTGAACTTGGCGCCGCCGACCAGCAGCACCTCCAGGCTCTCGTACCCGCGGACACCGCGCTCGGCGGCGTCCATCCAGAGCAGGGCGAGCGGAGGCACCAGCCCGGTGATGGTCACGCCCTCGCGCTCGATCAGCGGGAAGGCCGTCTCCGGGGCGGGCTGCGGGCAGAGCACCACCCGGCCGCCGGCGTACAGCGTGCCGAGCGAACCCGGCGAGCTGAGCGGGAAGTTGTGGGCGGCGGGCAGCACGCACAGGTACACGCTGTCCGGGTCCTGCCCGCACAGTTCGACCGAGCCGCGCAGCGAGTAGATGTAGTCGTCGTGGGTGCGCGGGATCAGCTTCGGCACGCCGGTGCTGCCGCCGGAGAGCTGGAGGAAGGCGACGTCCCCGGGGCCCGGCTCCCCGCCGAAGGCCTCGGGCCCGGGCCCGTCGCAGGGCACGTCGGCGAGCCGGACGTGCTCCCCCGGGTCCTCCCCGGCCACCAGCACCAGACGCAGCGCGGGATTCTCCGACCGTACCCGGGTGGCGAGTTCGCGGTAGTCGTGGCCGCCCTCGACGGCCGGCACCACGTACGCGGCGGCTTCGGTGAAGGAGCAGAAGTACCCGATCTCGGTGTACCGGTGGGCGGGCAGCGCGAAGACCGGCAGCGCGCCGATCCGGAACAGCGCGAAGACGACCTCGAAGAAATCGGCGGCGTTGGGCAGCTGGACCACCACGCGGTCCCCGGCCCGGATGCCGCGGGCGAGCAGTCCGGCGGCCATCCGGTCGGCCCTGCGGTCGAGTTCGGCGTACGTCCAGCGCCGCTCCGCCGAGGCGACGGAGTGGCCGCCCGGGTCGACGACGGCGATCCGCTCACCGTGGGCGGCGGCGCGCTCGCGCAGCATCCGCCCGAAGGTCTCGCCGCGCCAGTACCCGGCGGCCCGGTAGCGCTCGGCGAACTCGGCTGGGTACGGGGTGAATCCTGCGAGAACGGTCTCCAGCGGCGTCACCGGGCCACCCCCGCGGCATCCAGGAAGGTGCGGAACTTGGCGCTGGTCTCGGCGAGTTCGGCCTCCGGCCGGGACTGCTCGACCACCCCGGCGCCGGCGTACACCCGCAGGGTGCGCTCCTCCGCCTCCGCGCAGCGGATGGTGACCACCCACTCGCCGTCGCCGCTCGCGTCCTCCCAGCCGACCATGCCGGTGTAGAGGCCCCGGTCGAACGGCTCGACCTCGCCGATCACCCGGCGCGCGACGTCCGTCGGCGTGCCGCAGACCGCCGGGGTGGGGTGCAGCGCGCAGGCCAGCTCCAGGGCGGAGACGGCGGGGTCGGCCAGCTCGCCGCGGATCGTGGTGGCCAGGTGCCACATCGCCGCCGTCCGTACCAGGGTGGGCCGTTCGGGCACCTCCAGGGTGCGGCAGTACGGCGCCAGCGCCTCGCGGATGGCGTCCACCACGACGGCGTGCTCGTGCAGGTCCTTGGGCGACTCCAGCAGCGCGGCGGCGCGCCGGACGTCCTCGCCGAGGTCCTCGCTGCGCGGCACCGAGCCGGCCAGCGGGTTGGCAAGGACGACCGTTCCCCGCCGGGAGAGCAGGAGTTCGGGGCTGGCACCGATCAGGGTGCGACCCTCGCCGGCCGGGACGGCGAAGGTGTAGCCGCCCGGGTCCCGGCGGGCCAGCCGCTGGAGGATGGCGGGCAGGTCGAACGGCTCGGCGGCGCTCAGCTCCAGCGTCCGCGCCAGCACCACCTTGCTCAACTCCCCGCCGCGCAGCCGCTCGACGGCCTCCGCGACGCCGGCACCGTACGCCTCGGGCGCGGGCACCGGGCGGATCCGCCAGTCGGTCCGCTCGGCCCGCGGCGCGGGCAGGGCGATCAGCGGGTCGTCACCCAGGGCCCCCGCGGTGCGGACCCTGGCGGGGACGGCGAGTTCGACCCGGCTGTCCCGGTCGAACGCCACCGCGCCCACCACCAGGGGCCGTTCGACCCCGGCCTGGCCCGCCTCGGCCAGTGTCTCGGCGACCCGTACGGGCAGCGGACGCCCGTCCTGCGGCACCCGGGCGTGCACGCCGGAGCCGAGCAGGGTGCGGGTCGGCGAGGCGAAGAACGCCTCGTCGGAGCCCGCCCGGTACTGGCCGAGCAGTCCGCTGGCCGCACCGATGACGGCGTGGTCCTGGCTCCCGGCAAGGGAGTTCGCCGGGGCCCCGGGCCCGGCGGGTATCGGGCCGGCAGGGGCGTGGTGCACCGTGGTCACGGTGGTTTCTCCAGTCTGGGACGGTTCTTCGGGAAGGCGAGGAGGAGGGACGGGCGGACGAGCGGGCGGACGGACGGACGGGCGCGAGCGGTACGGCTCAGGCGCGCAGGGTCGCGCCGCCGTCGACGTACAGGTCGTGCATGGTGATGTGCCGCGCCCGTTCGGAGGCCAGGAACACCACGGCTTCCGCGATGTCGGCGGGCGCGGCGATCCGCCCGAGCGGGATGCCGACCCGCCAGGCGCTCGGATCGCCCTCGATCACCCGGCGTTCGGCCGCCTCGGCGTCCTCGCCCCACAGCGCGCGCTGCATCTCGGTGTCGGTCGAGCCGGGCGACACCACGTTGCACCGCACCCCGGACCTGGCCAGTTCCAGCCCCAGGCAGCGGGTGAACATGGTGGCCGCCGCCTTGGACGCCGCGTAGGCGGCCATCCCGGCCCGCGGCACACCGGCGGCGTTGGAGCCGACGGTCACGATCGCCCCGCGCCCGCGGGCCGCCATCAGACGGCCGACGGCGCGGCCGGTGTGGAAGACGCCGGTGGTGTTGACGGCGAAGGTGTCCGCCCAGTCGACGTCGGTGAGTTCGACGACCGGAGCGGTGCGCAGGATTCCCGCGACGTTCACCAGCGTGGCGATCGGGCCGAGCCGGCCCTCGATCGACTCCACGGTGTCGGCCACGGCCCGGGAGTCGGAGACGTCCAGGACGTACGGGCGCACGGACGGAAGCTCGGCGGCCAGGGCTTCGAGCGCACCGGGGTTGCGGTCCACCGCGGCGACAACGGCACCCTCGGCCGCCAGCGCCCGGGCCACGGCCGCACCGATGCCCTGCCCGGCCCCGGTGACCATGGCGACGGCACCGGCGAATTCGGACTGTTGCTGCACAGGACATCCCCTCCGACCAGCAAGATTAGGCTAGGCTAACCTAACACAGCTGTTCGCCCGCGCCGAGAGTCTGTGCGAACGTCAACTCACTCCGGGGGCCTCGCACCGGACGCCCCGCACCGGATTCCGAACCCGGATTCCGGCACCCGGTCGGTGCCGGGTCGGGGTGCGGACCCGCCGCACGTCGCCGTCCGGGAGACCGAGGAGGGCACCGCGGCTCCTACGGCAGGCGGCTCGCGAGGGTCAGGGCGCAGACGCCGACCGGCAGGCCTGCCGGCTCCATCGGCTGAAAGCCACAGAAGTCCGGCACGGCTGGGGAGTTGTACTCACGGACGGTCGGGGAGCCGTGGCCGTGGCGCTCCCCCACCGTGGTCCGACACAGTGTTCCGACGGCCGGGTGGTTCCTCGGCCTCGGCACAGAGGCGGGCGCGCTTCGAGGGGTGGTGGCCTCGGGCTCCCGGGTCCCGGTGGGCGGCGGGGGCGGCGTCAACCTCGACGGGGGCGCAGCCGGTCGGTCGTCAGTTCCCGGTGTCCGCCCACGGCGGCACCCTAGCGCGGTGCGGCGGGGGTGGTCGCAGCCTTCGCCGGGCCCGAAGGGGCCTTCGTGGGGGCCGTGGACGGGGGAGCGGTGGGAGTCGTCTGATCGGCGGTGCCGGGAGCCCCCGGTGCCGGGGCGAGCCCGGTGCAGCCGCGCAGGCCGTCGCGGCGCTTGAGGGCGGCCTCGGCGGTGGCGCCGGTGACCGGTTCCGGGATGCCCTTGTCGTCGATGGTGGCCGGGGTGAACGCCTCGCCGGTCACCTTGCCGTCGGCGGTGAGGGTGAGGGTGGTGACGCCGGTCTCGTTGGAGTTGGCGTAGTTGGAGGTGCCGTACCAGAGGAAGTTGCCGAAGCCGTACCCGATGTAGGTGTTGCCGAGCATGCCCGAGCCCACCATGGTGTGCGCGTGGGTGCCGACCACGGCGGTGGCGCCGGCGGTGGCGAGCTTCTTGGCGATGGTGGTCTGCGGACCGGTCGGACAGGCCTTGCCCTCGTCGCCCCAGTGCAGGTAGACGAGCACCACCGGAGCCTGCTGCTTGGCCGTCTCCACCGCCTTGACCAGCGCCGGGACGTCCAGTGCCGAGGCGATGCCCGGCTTGTTGGCGCCCGCCCGCCACTTCTGGTTGGTGAGGTCCTCGACCTGGCTGGCGGCGACCACCGCGACCTTCACCCCGCGCACGGTGGTGACGTACGGCGCGTACGCCTCCTTGGCGTTGCGCCCGACGCCGACCACCGGGATCGGCGAGGAGTCCTTGGCGGCGAGGGTGTCGGTGAGGCCGTCGGCGCCGAAGTCCACGGCGTGGTTGTTGGCCATCGAGACGACGTCGACGCCTGACTCCTTGAGCGCCGGGAGCGCCTTGGGTGAGGTGCGGAAGGTGTACGTCTTCGGCTCGGGGGCACCGCGCCCGGTGATCGCGGTCTCCAGGTTGAGGACGGACAGGTCGGCGTCGGCCAGGGTGCGGGAGATCGGGCCGAGCGCCGGCTCCCCCGGCTGGACGGCCAGCCGGGCCTCGGTGCGGCCCTCGAAGTGGACGTCCCCGGCGAAGGCCACGGTGATGGTGCCGTCGGGCCGGGGCGGGGCGTTCTTGCCCGGGGCGGTGCCGGAGGGCGAGCCGTCCGTCGCCGAGGACTCGGTCGGCGGGGCGGGTGCGGCGGAGGCCGGGGCCGGGTCGGGGTCGTCCGGCCCACAGGCGGCGACGGCGGTCAGTCCGACGAGCAGCGCGACGGTGGCCGCGGCACGGCGCATGAGTGAAGTCCCCCCGAGGATGATCCAAGAGCGGTCAGCCTACGCCACCGAATCACCACCTCCCGGACCCGATCCCACAACATTCCGGCCACAAAAGGGCGCTGGCGGACGCGGCCCCGTGACGCCGCGCGAACCCGGCCCGGACGGCTGTCCCGGCCCGCCGTACCCCGTCCGGGACCACTGCCCTGGCCCGCCCGTCCCAATCGCCCCGCCCGCCCGGGCCATCCCGTCCCTGGCGCGGAGGCGGGCGGGGCGCGCAGCGTGGGTGTAGAGGGAGCAGGCTTCGTACCCGAGGGCCCGGAGGTGTGACGTGATGGGGAGCAACCGATCCCCCGCCGTGGGCGGCGACCCGTCCCCCGCCGTGAGCGGCAGCCGGGCCTCCCCCGCCCGGGAGCGCCGGATCGTGGTCGGGATCGACGGTTCCGAGCCGTCGAAGGCGGCCCTGCGCTGGGCGGTCGGCCAGGCCGTGCTGACCGGTGCGACGGTGCACGCGGTGGCGGCCTGGGAGTACCCCTCCCTGTACGGGTGGTTCGCGCCGATGGTGGACGACGGCTTCGAACGCACCGCCCGTCGCACGCTGAGCGCGGAGATCAACGAGATCCTCGGCCCGGACCGCCCGGTGGAGGTCCGGGAGAGCCTGGTGCTCGGCCATGCCGCCGAGGTGCTGCTGGACGCGGCCGAGGACGCCGACCTGCTGGTGCTGGGCAGCCGCGGCCGGGGGACCTTCGCCCGGACGCTGCTCGGCTCGGTGTCCACCCGCTGCGCGGTGCACGGGGCCTGCCCGGTGGTGATCATCCGCTCCGGCGGGACGGCCACCGGCCCGCCGCGGTCCGTCACCACCATCGCCGGTGCCGGTGCCGCCATGGGCTCCGGGCAGCCGGCCCCCGGCGCCGTGCGCACCAAGGACTGGCAACTCAGCCTGCACGTGGTCGAGGACGCCGACACCACCCGGGTGCACGCCGTGCTGGACGCCGACGGGAACGTCCTGCACAGCGACGCCCGCTCCCGCCGCAACCCGGGGGACGCCCCGGTCCCGGAGGTCGGCGACGAGTTCGCCGTCGGCCGCGCCCTGGTGGACCTCGGCCACCAGTTGCTGCGCGCCGGTGTCCACGGCGCCACCGGACCCACCGAGGAGTGAGTGCCGGGCGACGACGCGAGCACCGCCGCGTGACACTGGTCCGCGGTGTGGGCACCAGGCCCACCGAGGAATGAGCGCCGGGCCCGCGGTGTGCGCACCGACCGGGCGGGTGCGCCATGCTGAATCGCCGCACCGCCCCTCCCACGCCCCGACCGGAAGAGCCGCACCCCGCCATGGACACCAGCCCGGCCCCCGAAACCCCGGCCCCCGACGGAGGCCACTCCCCCGCTCCGTCGTCCGACTCCGCCCCGGGCCTCGGCCCCGGCACCGGCACCGGCCCCACCGCGGACCTCACCCCTGATCTCACCCCGGACTTCACCCCCGCCGAGCGCGCCCGGGGCCGGGCGCTCCGCCGGGCCCAGCTGCCGTGGGCGCTGGGCGGGCGGCTGGCGGGCCTGGCGCTGACCCTGCTGCTCGGCCTCACCCCGGCCGGCGCCGCCCTGGTGACGGCCGTCGGCGGCCGGCTCGGCGGTTCCAGGACGGCCGAGGTACTGGCCGGCGCAACGGCCCTGGTACTGCTCGGCCAGGCGCTGCAACTGCCGTTCGGAGCCGGGGCGCGGACCGTCCGGGCCAGGTACGGGCTGGTGACCCAGGGCTGGGCCGGCTGGGCGCTGGACGCCGTACGCGGTCTCGTCCTCACCCTCGTCCTCGTCCTCCCGCTCGCGCTCGGGCTGTTCGCACTGACCGCCTGGTCCCCGCAGCGCTGGTGGCTGCCGGCGGCGGGCGCGGCGGCGCTGCTGACGGCCGCGCTCTCCTTCCTCCACCCGCTGCTGATCGAGCCGGTGTTCAACCGCTTCTCCCCGATGCCCCCGGGCGAGCTGCGCACCGCCCTGCTGGCACTGGCGGAGCGGGACGGCGTCCGGGTCCGAGACGTCCTGGTGGCGGACGCCTCCCGCCGCACCACCGCGCTCAACGCGTACGTCTCCGGGTTCGGGGCGACCCGCAGGATCGTCGCCTACGACACGCTGCTCACCGCCGCCGCGCCGCGCGAGGTGGAGCTGGTGGTCGCGCACGAGCTGGGCCACGTGAAGCACCGGGACGTGCCGGTCGGCACCGCGCTGGGCGCGCTCGGCGCGGCCGTCGCGGTGGCCGCCCTCGGACTGCTGTCGGCCTGGCGCCCGCTGCTGGACGCCGCCGGGGCGACGGACGCCGCGGACCCCAGGGCGCTGCCGCTGCTGGCGGCGCTCGCGGCGCTGCTGGGCGCGCTGTCGGGGCCGCTACAGTGCGCGGTGAGCCGCCGGATCGAGGCCAGGGCGGACCGGCACGCGCTCGAACTGACCGATGACGCCGAGCAGTTCGTGGCGATGCAGCGCAGACTGGCGGTGGCGAACGTCTCCGATGTCGACCCGCCGAGGGTGCTTGAGCTACTGTTCGCCACTCACCCGAGTGCGACCAGCCGGATCGCCGCTGCCCGCGTCTGGCAGGCCACACCGGAGCGGCGAGCGCCGGAGCGACGCGCGACCCCGGGCGAATATGTTGTATAGTGCAACAAATATCGAGGAGGTAGGAACGCCGTGCCCGGCCGCCAGTCGTCCATCGAGACCATCCAGCGCGAGCTGACCGCCTTCGCCCGCCGCGCCCGGCACAAGGCCTCCCAGCTGCACCCCGACCTCTCCCTGGTCACCTACAGCATCCTCGACCTGATCACCGAGCGCGGCGGCTGCCGGGCCGCCGACGTGGCCGCGCACTTCATGCTCGACAAGTCCACCGTCAGCCGTCAGGTCACCGCGCTGGAGAAGCTCGGCCTGCTGGCCCGCGAGACCGACCCCGACGACCAGCGCGGCCAGATCCTGCGTGCCACCGAGGCCGGGCTCACCCTGCTGCGGGACGCCAACGAGCAGCGCCGCCTCTCGTTCACCGCGCGCTTCACCGAGTGGTCCGACGACGACGTCGCCCGCTTCGCCGCCTACCTGGCCCGCTACGGCGACGAGGGCTGAGGAAGGCCGAAGAAGGCCCCGGCAACCGGCCGGAGAACGGCCGGTGCGGCGCCTCCGGGTGCGCCCCGCCACCT
This sequence comes from Kitasatospora sp. NPDC036993, assembly GCF_055607525.1. Lineage (NCBI taxonomy): Bacteria > Bacillati > Actinomycetota > Actinomycetes > Kitasatosporales > Streptomycetaceae > Kitasatospora > Kitasatospora sp. NPDC036993. Next base: position 455,642 of record NZ_JBVJRP010000002.1, read on the forward strand.
CCACGGTGTACAGAGGAGGAGTGCCCCTCCGGCAGCGCCCCGATGCGCCGCACCCACCCCCCGCGCCGCATCCACCCGACCGCCGCCGCGCCTGGCGGCCCGACCGCCGGGTGCTGACGGCGCTCACCCTCGCGCTGATCGTGCTGATCACCGTGGTCGACATCCTCTCCCCGCCGGAGATCCACCTCGGACCGCTGCTGATCGTCGCCCCCGCCCTCACCGCCTCCTTCGCCGGCCCCCGGGCCACCGCCGGGGTCGCCGCGCTCGCGTTCGCCGCGCTGACCGTCATCGGCGCCGTCCGCGACAGCCTGACCAGCGCCAACATCGAGACCCAGCTGAGCGCGCAGCTGATCGTCTCGGTCCTGATCGTCGGACTGCGGGTGCTGCGCGAGCGGCACGAACGGGAGCTGGCCCGGGTGCGCTCGGTGTCCGAGGCCGCCCAGCGGGTACTGCTGCGCCCGCTGCCGGAGCGGATCGGGCCGCTGCACCTGGCCTCCGTCTACCTGGCCGCCGAGGCCGAGGCCCAGGTCGGCGGCGACCTGTACGCGGCCGCCCGGACCGCCACCGGCACCCGGCTGCTGGTCGGCGACGTGCGCGGCAAGGGCCTGTCCTCGCTCGGCGACGCGGCCCTGCTGCTCGGCGCCTTCCGCGCCGCCGCGCACCTGCACGCCGAGCTGCCCGACCTGGCCGCCTACCTGGACGGCAGCGTCAGCTGGGACCTCGCCCAGCTCGCCGAACAGTCCCGACGGGACCGGTGGGACCGGCAGGACTCACGGGCCGCACGGGATGGACGGGACCGGCAGCCCCGGCCGACGCTGTCCGCACTGGCCCGTCCGGCGCCCGAGGAACCGCCCGAGGAAAGCAGCGAGTCCGGGGAGTCCTTCATCACCGCGGTGCTGCTCGACATCCCCGACGACGGCTCCCCGGTCCGCCTGATCGACTGCGGCCACCCGCCCCCGCTGCTGCTGAGCGGCGGCGGCATCACCACCCTGGCCGCCCGCCATCCCGCCCCGCCGCTGGGCCTCGGCGAGCTCGCGCCGGTGCGGTACGAGGTGGAGACCGTCCCGTTCCACCCCGGCGACCGGCTGCTGATCTACACCGACGGCGTGATCGAGGCCCGCGACGCCCAGCGGCGCTTCTACCCGCTCACCGAACGCGTCGCCGCCTGGCGCGCCGAACGCCCCGCCGCCCTGCTCCACCACCTCCGCCGCGATCTGCTCGCCCACGTCGGCGGCCGGCTGGACGACGACGCGGCCATGGTCGTGGTCGAGCGGCTGTGGTGAGGGACCGCGGACGGCCCCGCGGCCGACGCCGGACCGACGGACCGACGGACCGACGGACAGGTCGCGGCTCCCCGACGACGGGTAACGGATGACAGATGACAGATTTCAGCTTCTGAAATCTGTCATCTGTTGGCCGTTATCTGCTCCGGGCCGGCGCCGAACGCATGGGTGAGGAACTCCCGGCCCGGCCGTCGCCGCAAGAGCCCGACGACAGACCCGAGGACGAGCAGGGCGGACAGGACGGCGGCCGCCCGGGGGCAGCGGGCGTGGAGGAGGCTGGACGACACGACGGGGCTCCTTTCCACGGGAGCCCGGACGGCCCCCGATCGCGGTGCCACCACGATGACCCCCGTACCCCCTCCCGCACATGTACCGAACGGCACACCCCGAGCGGCGACACCCCCGCCCACCCCGGCCCGCCCCTGCCGATCGGCAGGGGCAGGCGCAGGGAAACAGGCAGGCGCAGGGGCAGGACACCCGGCGTCAGGCCGTCAGGCCACGCCCCGCACGTACGGCGTCGTCGTGCTCAGCCAGGCGAAGCCGAGACGCTGGAGGATGGGACGGCTCTGGTCGCTAGCGTCGACCTGGAGGTACTGGTAGCCGAGGTCGGCCGCGAGGCGGGCGCGGTGGGCGACGAGGGCGCGGTAGATGCCCCGGCCACGCCACTCCGGCGCGGTGCCGCCGCCCCAGAGCCCGGCGAACCCGGTGCCCGGGATCAGCTCCATCCGGGCGCCGCTGACCGGACGGTCCCCGGCCATCGCGACGACCATGCTGACCGTCTCGGTGCCTGCTCGCAGCTGGTCGAGCATCCGCTCGCGCAGGCCGGGGTGCTCCGCGCCGAAGGCCAGGGCATGGGCCTCCATCAGCAGCTCCACCCCGGCCGGGTCCGTCACCGGGAGCAGCCGGACGCCCTCGGGCAGCGCGGAATCGGTGGGCAGGTCGGCGATCCGGGCGATCATCAGCGCCTCGTCCGGCTCCGGGGTGAAGCCGGCCGCCAGCAGCCGGGCGCTGAGGTCGGCGGGCCGGTCGTGGGAATAGGCCTTCCACTCGAACTCCAGCCCCAGCCCGGCGAAGTGGCGCACCTGCGCGGCGATCGCCGCGTCCGCTCCCGCCTCGTCCAGGCCGGACCAGACCACGCCGTTCCAGCTGTGCTCCGCGCCGACCTGCCGGACCACCGCGCCGTCGCGTTCGACGCGGCAGCCGGGGTCGGGCGGCGCGTTGCGCCGGAGTCGGTCGTCGTACAGGGCGAGCACCTCGTCATGATCCATCCGCTCACTCCAGCACGGCACGGGAACGCGCGCCATCGAGTTTCCCCGCCACCGGCCGCGGGCCGCGGGCCCCGACGGACGTCACGTCCGCGCCGGACGTCCGGTCACCGACGGACGCCCCCCGACGGACGCCCGGCCCCCTGCCCGGAACCGGCCGGAGCGGATCGCCTCGCTCGGCGCCTCCGCACCCATGATGGAGTCCAACAGGGCCACGGACTCGCCGAGTTCGTCCATCCGCCGGGTGATCCGGGCACGTTCCCCGGCCAGGACCGCGAGCAGTTCCGGGCAGGTCGGGCCGGGCCGGCGCCGCCCGGGGAGCGGCAAGCCGTGGAGGACCTCGGCGATCACGGCGCTGTTGAGCCCGGCCGCGAGAAGGGTGCGGATGCCGCGGACGGTCTCCACGTCCCGCTCGCCGTACTCGCGGTAGCCGCTGGGGCGGCGCTCGGGGGCGAGCAGCCCCTGTTCCTCGTAGTAGCGCAGGGCGCGCGGGGTGACGCCGGCCCGCCGGGCGAGTTCTCCGATCCGCATCGCGGTACCTCCTGTGGCCACACGTCCGCCTGGACCCTCCACCCGGACTCTCCGCACCGGCTCCGCGTCGCGCCGCTCCATCGCGCCGCCCCGTCGCGGTCCTCCGCCTTGACTCTGCCGTCGGCGTGAAGCTCTAGCGTAACCGCCATGCCGAACGAACGATCTTCCTCAACCACCCTCACCCGTACCGCCGTTGCCGTGCTGGGCCTGGGCCCGATGGGCCGGGCGCTGGCCGGGGCGCTGCGGGGCGCCGGCCATCCGGTCGTCGTGTGGAACCGCACGCCGGGCCGGGACTCCGAGCTCCTCGCCCTCGGCGCGCGGTCTGCCGCGAGCGCCGCCGAGGCGGTGGCGGACGCCCCGCTCGTCCTGCTCTGCGTCCGCGACCAGCCGGCCGCCCGGGCCGTGCTGGAGGCCGCCGGGCCCGCGCTGCGCGGCCGGACCGTCGTCAACGCCACCTCGATCGCGCCGGGCGACGCACGGGCGAACACCGTCGACGCCGAGGCCCGGGGCTTCGACCTCCTGGACGCCGCCATCCTCACCCCCACCCCGACCATCGGCCGCCCGGAGGGCACCGTCCTGCTGAGCGGCGACGCCGCGGTCTTCGCCGCCCACGAGGCGACGCTGCGGGCGCTGGGCACCGTACGGCACATGGGTGCGGACCCCGGCCGGGCCGCGGCCTTCGACGCGGCCCTGCTCGACCTGTTCTGGACCACCGTGCACGGCTGGCTGCACGCCCTGGCCCTGGCCCGTGCCGAGGGCGTCGGCGGCGCCGAACTCGCGCCGTACGCCCAGGGGTTGCCGCGCATGCTGCCGCCGCTGATCGACGACTTCGCCCGGCGCGCTGACGAGCGCCGGCACCCGGGCGACCGGAGCAGCCTCGCCTCCGCGGAGGCCGGGCTGGCGCACGTCGCCCACACCGCCCGGGCGCGCGGCCTGGACACCTCCGTACTGGACGCGGCACTGGCGCTCACCCGGCGGGCGGTCGCGGCCGGGCACGGGCCGGAGGGGGTGTCCGCCCTGGTCGAGCTGCTCGCGGCGGAGCCCGGCCTCCCCGGCCGGCCGTAGCACCGGCGGCACGACCGCACTGCCGCACAGCCGCACGACCGCACGACCGCACGACCGCACGACCGCCCTACTGCGCCAGGTACCCGCCGTCCACCGGCAGCACGACCCCGGTGACGAAGGACGCGTCGTCGGAGGCGAGGAAGAGGACGGCGGCCGCGACCTCGGCCGGGTCGCCGAGCCGGCCCATCGGGTGCAGCTTCTCGATCGCCGCGAGGTACTCGGAGCCGCCGGGCTCGTCGTACAGCCGGGCGACGCGCTCGGTGGTGATGGTGCCGGGGGCGACGGCGTTGACCCGGATGCCGCGGTCGGCCCACTCGACGGCGAGGTGCTTGGTGAGGCCGGAGGCGACGAACTTGGCGGGCCCGTACACCGCCTGGCCGCGCTGGCCGGCCTCGCCGGAGATGGAGGAGAGGCAGACGATCGAGCCGCCGGGCCGCTCCTGCGCGGTCATCGCCTCGATCGCGTACTTGCAGGTGAGGAACATGCCGCGGCCGTCCACGGCCATCACGTGGTCCCAGTCCTCGGCGGTGGCCTCGGTGATCTCCATCAGCGGGATGACCCCGGCGTTGGCCACCAGGACGTCCAGCCGCCCGTGCCGCTCGACGGCGGCGGCCACCATCCGGCGGGCGTCCGCGTCGTCGGCCACGTCGCCGACCACCGTGCTGACGGCGCCCGGGAACTGCCCGGCCAGCCGGCCCAGCCCGGCCGCGTCCACATCGGTGGCGACCACCGACGCGCCCTCCCGGACGAATCGTTCGGCGGTGGCCCGCCCGATGCCACTGGCCGCGCCCGTCACCACACAGGAGCGGCCGGCCAGCCGCCCGGCCGCGGGGGTTCCCGCGTTCACAGTCACCATGGCGGCGACTCTACCCAGCGGGCGGGCGGGAGCGGGGGCCCTTCGGCCGGGGCGCCGGATCCGGCCGGTCGGCGGCTCGAAAGTCGCCGGGTGGAAACGACGGCAGCGACGGCCGGGACCGTCAGTACGGTCCCGTCCGTCGCTGCCGTCAATGCCGTCCCGGCCGTCCCGGCCGTCGCTGCCGGCTGGACCGCGGGAGCTACACCCGCGCGTCCGTGGCCAGCGCCTCCGCCACGGGGAGGTTGGGCTGCGGGTGGGTGAGCAGGTGCACGCCCGCCGCCAGCGCGCCGCCGACCAGCGGGGCGAGCAGGAACAGCCACAGCTGCGAGAGCGCGTCGCCGCCCGCGAAGAGCGCCGGGCCGAAGCTGCGCGCCGGGTTGACCGAGGTGCCGGTGAGCGGGATGCCGACCAGGTGGACGACCACCAGCGCGACGCCGATCGGCAGCCCGTCGAAGCCGACCGCGGCCAGCCGGTGGGTGACCGACAGGACGACGTAGACCAGCAGGAAGGTGAGGACGACCTCGGTCAGGAACGCGCCGCCGGCGTTGATGTGCATCTGGGAGCGCTCGCCCCAGCCGTTGGTGCCGAGCTTGCCGTGGGTCTCCAGGCCCGGTATCTGCTTGGCCAGCAGCAGGACCAGTGCCGCGCCGGCGGTGCCGCCGAGCAGCTGCGCGATCCAGTACGACACCGCCGTGCGCGCGTCGATCCGGCGGGCCAGCAGGAAGCCGAGCGTCACCGCCGGGTTGACGTGGCAGCCGGAGATCGGCCCCAGCGCGTACGCGAGCGCGAGCAGCACGAAGCCGAACGCGAACGCGATGCCCACCGGGCCGATCGCCTCCCCCGCGAGCACGGCCGCACCCACCGCCAGCAGCACCAGCAGCAGAGTCCCGAGGAACTCGCCGATCACCGCCCGCCTGTCCGTTCCACCCATACGCCTGGTCCTCCTGACCGTCAGGGCAGGCGGTTAGGTGCCGCCCACGTTCGGCCAACCCTGGTCGACCGTTCGAGGGACCGCATGTCGGCCGAACGGCCCACCGCCGTGTTCACGGCGCGCCCGCCTGCCGAATTACTCCGAACGGATGAAACCGTACGGAAATGGCAAGGCTTACGCAAAACGGTCATAGGTGATCAAGGCTGGTCAGGGTGGGCGGAGGCCGGCCCGGCGGCCGGGCGGCGGACGCCTGTCAGACCGTCAGCACGATCTTGCCGCGCACGTGCCCGGCCTCACTGACCCGGTGCGCCTCGGCCGCCTCCGCCAACGGGAACACCCGGTGCAGCGGCAGCCTCAGGGTGCCCGCCTCGTGCAGGGCGAGCGCGGCCGCGTAGGCACTCCGGTGGTAGGGCTCGACGCCCTCGGCCCCGCCGTTGAAACGGACGCCGTGCTCCTGCGCGCCCTCGATGTCGGCGATCGTCAGCACCCGGTCCGCACTGCCCGTCAGCTCGATCGACAGCGGCAGCACCCCGCCCCGCCCGGCCGCGTCCAGCGCCCGGTCCACCCCGCCCGGGGCGGCCGCCCGCACCCGCTCGGCCAGGCCCTCGCCGTACGTCACCGGGATCGCGCCGAGCTCCCGCAGGTGCGCGTGGTTCGGCTCGCTCGCGGTGCCGACCACGGTGATCCCGCGCGCCCGGGCGAACTGGAGCAGCACGGTGCCCACCCCGCCGGCGGCGCCGTGCACCAGCAACGTCTCGCCGGACCGCACACCGAGGACGTCGAGGGCCCGCTCGGAGGTCTCGGCGGCCGTCGGGATCGCGACGGCCTCCTCCCAGCCCAGCGTGGCGGGCTTGTGCGCCAGCCTCGCCACGTCCACCACCGCGTGCTCGGCGTAGCCGCCGCCCATCGGCGCGCCGAACACCTCGTCGCCGGGCGCGAAGCCGCTCACCCCGGCGCCGACGGCCTCGACCACACCGGACACCTCGAAGCCCGGCACGATGGGGAACGCGAACGGGAACAGCCCGGCCAGCTCGCCGGTGCGCAGCCTGCGGTCCGCCGGGTTGACGCCCGCCGCGCGGACCGCGACCCGCACCTGACCGGGGCCGGGGACGGGCAGGTCGATGTCGGTCAGGCGCAGTACGTCCGCGCCGCCGAACTCGGAGTAGGAGATCGCCTTGGTCATGGAAGGCCCTTCGGTTCCAGGGGAGTTGGTTTCTCCCGACACCTCCATCCTGGAACCGGGGCCGGACACGACCAGCCGGTCCTTCGGAGGGTTCGACCTGTCCGAACGGCCAGGCGGGATCGACGGCACCCGAACTAGGCTGGGCCGCATGGACGGCATCGACGGCATGGACGGCACGGACGACGCGGACGGCACGACTGCCAGGGGCGGCACGAGCGGCACGGACGGCACCCCCGAGGCCTGGCGGCAGCACTGGGGCCGCCCCGAGGACGCGCTGGCCCGCGCCGTCGAGGTGCTGCGCGCTCCCCGGCCCGACGTCCTGCCGCGGCTGTCCGAGGTGCTCGCCACCCTCGTCCCGCACACCGCGCTCGCCCAGCTCAGCGGCGTCTGCACGTTCAGCCCCACCCGCAGCTGCGGCCCGGCCGAGCTGACCGGGGCGATCAGCGCGCTGGACCTGTCCCGGCTGGCCGAACGCGCCGCCGGGACGACCTCGGCCGGCCGGCCCTGGCAGGGCGAAGCCGAACTCGCCGGACGGCCCCGGCCACTGGTGGTCACCGCGGCCACACCGGGCGACGACAACGGCGCCGTCCTGGTCCTCGTCCGGTCGGACACCGCGCCGGTGCCACCCGGGGCGCTCGCCGTCCTGCAACAGCTGTGGGACCTGGTCATCGCCCACTCCGACCACCGCGCCACCGACGCCGCCCCCACCCAGACGGCCGCCTCCCGCGCCTCCGCCAACGGTCGCGCCCGCGCCATCGCCGAGTTCACCGGCACCCACAGCGCGGCGCTCACCGCGATCCTGGCGCCGCTGCGCTCGGCCGACCTGGACGACGCCACGGCCCGCCAGCACGCCACCGAGCTGGCCGTCACCGCCCTGCTCGACCTGCGCCGGAGCGCCGAACTGGACCGCACCCTCAGCGAGCAGCCCGCCGACGCCGCCTTCGCCCGGCTGGTGCGCGAGCTGCGCCCGCTGCTGCGGCACACCCGGGTCCGCCTCGACGTCGCGCCGCCGGCGCAGGCCGACCGGTCCGTCCCCACGGACGCCGCGCACACCGCCCGCGACGCCGTCCGGGCGGCCGTGCTGCTGATGCTGGAGCAGGAGAAGCCGACCCGGCTGCACGTGAGCTGGCGGTTCACGGCCGACGGCCTGCTGCGCGCCGTGGTGCGCGGCGACGGCCTCGGCCTGCTCGCCGCCGACGCCCTCACCGTCCACCGCACCGTCGACCGCATCACCGCCCTCGGCGGACGCCACGGCGTCGAGGCCGTGCCCGGCTGGGGCACCACGGTGACCGTCGACCTCCCGCTCGCCCTGCCCGAACCCTCCCTCTCCGGGGACCCGTTGGACGGCCTCCAGCCGCGCGAGCTGGAGGTCCTCGACGAACTGGCCCTGGGCCGCCGCAACCGGGACATCGCGGCGACGCTGCACATCAGCGAGTCGACGGTGAAGTTCCACGTCGCCAACATCCTCGCCAAGCTCGGCGTCTCCTCACGCGGCGAGGCCGCCGCCCTGGCCCACCGCGCCGGACTGCCGCGCGGGCCGGTCGGACTGCACGCGGCATCCTGAACACCCCGCCCCGAGAGGAGACCCCGTGCCCGACCCGACCACCTGCGGCCCGGCCGCCTGCGACCCCACTACCTGGGACCCGGCCGCCCCCGGCATCCTGCGACTGCCCTCCGGCCGGCTGCTGCGCGGCCGCGGCCTCAGCCGCCCGCTGCCGCCGGGCCCGCCGCCGGCCTTCGGCCTCTACCTGCTGGGCCGCCCGCCGACCGTCGACTGGCCGAGCCGCTGGGTGCGCTGGCCCGACTTCCGCCTCCCGACCGACCGCGCGGACGCCGCCGACGCCTTCCACGAGGCCTGGGAGCGATCGGCCACCGAACGCGTCGAACTCGCCTGCGCCGGCGGCCGCGGCCGCACCGGCACCGCCCTCGCCTGCATCGCCGTCCTGGACGGCGTCCCGGCCGCCGAGGCGGTGGCCTACGTGCGCGAGCACTACAGCCGGCACGCCGTCGAGACCCCGTGGCAGCGCAAGTTCGTGGAGCGGCTGGGAAGGTGACACACCGTGGCCGCGGGGCGCGGGGCGCGGGTCACACGCTCATGCCGTAGCCCAGCTCCTCCGCCGCGACGCACCAGAAGGCGTTCTCGTCGGCGACGGCCTCGGCGTCGAGCTCCGCGAACCGCTCCAGCAAGGCTTCGGTGAGCTCGTCGGCGTCCCGCTCGGCCAGGTCCACGGCCTCGTTCCCGTCCAGCCCCTCGTCCGGCCCGTCGTCCGGCCCCGCACCGGGGCCGTCGTACGCGTCGGCCTCGGCGGCGGCCTTCTCGTAGGCGCGGGTGAAGGCGACGAACGCCTCGACGCCGGAGTTCACCAGCTGGGGTTCGCCGCCCTCCGGCAGGCACCACAGCGAGCCGTCCTCCCGCCGCACCCCGAGGGCACTCACCTCGGGATCCACCGCGACCAGGACGTACCGCACCCCGTCGACCGCGCGTTCCGTCAGCGGCCCCTCCTGCCAGGCCCCGGGGTAGGGGCAGCGGGCGGCGCATCCGGCCAGGAGTGAGGAGAGTTCGGCATCGTTCATACCGGGAGAACCTAGCCTCCGCCTCCGACAGGCAGGTCCGCCCGGATGGTCGCCCGGCAACGGGACGAGGCGGACCGCCGCCGGGTGCTCGTCGCGGTCCGTCCCGAGGCCCTGGAGCGCTTCGGGACGGTGTGGCGCGAGCTGTTCACCGACTGGACGGCCGTCTTCGCCGAGGACACCGAGGCCGAACTCGCCTTCCTGCTACGGCACATGAACCGCACGGTCGAACTCGGCCACCGACAGGCCGCCCGCCTGGCGGCCATGGGGTCCGGCCCGGTGGACTCCCTCAGGCCCGGGGCCGAGCCGGAGTCCGCCGGCGTCCGAGCCGGCGGGCGCTACGTCTTCCGCAACTCCGGTGCCGGCACCCCGATCAGCAGCCGCCGGACCGCGTCCCAGGCGGCGCGCAGGGCGGCAGCGCAGGCCCTGGTGTCGGAACCGAGCAGCCGCAGCCAGGCTCCGCCGTCCTGCGGCAGCACGCTGACCCCGGACAGCAGGTCGCCGCCCGGCTGCCCGCACCCGGCCACCGCCTCGTGCAGGACGTCCGCGATCCTGGCCGCCGGGGCGAGCGGGCTGAGCACGTACAGGCTGGACATCACGTCGTGCCCGGCCAGCACCGCCGGGCCGGTGACGCCTGCGCCCCCGGCCCCGCCGCCGGCCCAGGACCCGGCCCGCGCGGGCACCAGCCGCACCGTGTCCAGGGCCACCAACCCGCCGTCCGGACGCCGCACTTCGAGGTCCGAGGCGAACACCCGGTAGGCGTTGCGCTCGCCCCTGGCGAGCCGGCCGGCCAGGACGGTCTCACCGGCCAGCACCGTCGCGGCCGGGTCGACGGTGAGGACGGTCCGCTGGTAGAGGCGCGAGTCGACGAAGGGGATCACCGGCTCGGGCAGGTACTCGACGTAGGCGCCGGGCCCGGCCGTCAGGTTGACCAGCTGCGTCGCGTAGTCGTGCTCCATCCGGTAGACCTTGGTGGCCGCCTGGGTGGTCAGGTGGACGGCGGTGCCGGCCCCGCAGCGCAGGTCGGTGCGGAGCCGGTCGGCCTGGAGGATGCCGCCGCCGGTGGACATCAGGAAGGTGACGGCCAGGTCGGGGCGGGCCGGGTCGAAGTACAGCGGGCGCATGATCTGCAACGGCGACTTCTGGTAGTGGCCGGTGAGTTCGGTGCGCCCGCCGACCTCCTCGAAGGCCAGCTCCAGCAGCCCGACCTTGCCGGGACGCCCGACCGCGAGGGTGTCGGGCGTCCCGGCGTACCGCAGGACCTCGGACGGGACGCGGTCCGGCTCGTAGTGCCGGGGATCCAGCCGGGGATCCAGCCGGGACGCCGCCGCGGTCGGGAACGACGGGGAAGGCGTCACGCCGAGACCTTGCGGAAGGCCTCCAGGAAGGCCGCGATGGCCACGAAGAAGAGCCCGCACACGACGGACGGCATGAAATCGACCTGTGCGACGCCCCGGAGGACTTCCGCGACCACCCTGCCCGATATCGGACGAGCCGCCACCGAGGCGCTCTCCCCACCCTCTTGCTGACCCATCCCGCGCACCAATTTCCGGTACGGCCGGCATGCCCGGAAGCAGGCCCCGGCGATTCCTCCGGAACCGTACTCCTGCGGAATGCGAAGTTCAGGGAGCACGACGGGTCATGCCGAATCCACGGAAGGTGACCGACGGGGCACTGAGCTGCAACAATCTGTTGAACCAGGCGCCGGTCACGACCGTTGCAGGGAGAAATCCTTTGCGAAGTTCTACTGACGGTTGGCGTAGCCGGCGCCGGTGCCCCCGGTCAGCTCGTCCGGATCAGATGCCGGGCCAGGAACCGTTCGGACGAGGCCAGTTCGAGCTCCGGCACGTCCAGGTGGCCGCCCGGACCGGCGTGCAGCGTCTTGTCGCGCGAACCCAGAGCGCCGAACAGCGCCAACGCCCCCGCCCGCGGGACCAGTTCGTCGTCCCACTGGAGGAGGAACTCCACCGGCACGCCGACCCGCTCGGCCGCCGCCGTCTGCGACGCGTGGCCCGTCAGCCCGAACACCGCTGCGACGATGCGCGGTTCGGCCGCCACCAGCGGGATGCCGATCACGCTCCCCAGCGACAGCCCCCAGTAGCCGACCGGCCCGAGGCCGCCCGGCTCCCCGCCCGGCTCCTCCAGGGAGTCCAGCGCGTCCAGCACGGCCACCCACTCGGGCACCGCCCGCTCCGCGACCGCCGCCGTGTGCCGCGCCACCCAGGCGCTGACCGGCCGGCCCGCCGCGATCAACTCCCCTGTCTCGGTGGCGAACCGCTCGTCCTGCGCGCTGCGCGACCGCTCCCCGTGCCCGGGCGCGTCCAAGGACACCGCCGCGAACCCGAGCCGCACGCAGCGCCCGGCCCGGTCCACCACCCCGGGCCCCAGCTTGTGCTGACCGCCGCCGTGCCCCAGCAGCACCAACGGCCGCCCGCCGAGGGGCGGTCCGTCCGGCTGCCAGAGCACACCGGGCACGCCGTCGAGGGTGAAACGGCGCTGGGTCACGCCGTCCGCGCTGGATTCCGAGGTGAAGTGCACCCAGCCATCATGGCTCCCGACACTCGTTCGAGTCCCGGCTTTTCCGGTTGCCGCCGGAACGCCTGCCGGAACGGTCGTCGGACCGCCCACCGCAACGGTCGTCGGACCGGTCGTCGGACCGCCGGGCGCTACCGCGCGGCCGGGACGGCTTCGCGCAGGAAGGCGAGCAGCAGTTCGGTGGTCTCGGCCGGGCGCTCCAGGCTGGGGAGGTGGCCGGCCCAGGGGAGCTCCCGGTGACGGGCGTCGGGGAGGAGGCCGGGGAGGGCGGCGGCGATCTCGCGGAAGTCCGGGAAGTCGTGGGCGCCGGACACGGCCAGGGTGGGGGCGGTGATCCGGCCGAGGTCGACGTCCTCGCGGTCGGGGCCGACCGTGGCCTCCAGCTGGACGTCGAAGGCGTGCCGCTGCATCCGGCGGACCCTCGCCCGGGTCTCCTCGTCGGCCTCCGGGCCGAGCCAGGACCCGACGTTCAGCTCGACGGCCGCGTCGATCTCCCCGGCCTCGATCAGCTCGTCCTCGCGCCCGCCGAAGGCGCGCAGGGTGTCGCTGGGCCGGTGCCCCGGCATGCCCGCCCCGAGCAGGGCCAGCGCGGTGACCGCCTCGGGGCGCAGCGCCGCCGCCGTGAGCGCGATCCGGCCGCCGTGGGAGGCGCCGACCAGGGCGGCGGCCTGGATGCCCAGGTGGTCGAGCAGCGCGAGGACGTCCCGGGTGTCGCTGTACGGGACGTCGGAGAGCGGCGTGTCGCCGAAGCCGTGGAAGTCGCAGCGGACCACCCGGTACCCGGCGTCGATCAGCGGCTGCCACTGGGCGTCCCACATCCGCCGGTCGCACACCGAGGAGTGCAGCAGTACGACGGCGGGCCCGCTGCCTGCCACGTCATGAGAAATGATCACCGGCGGATGGTAGTGCCCCGGCTGCCGTTCCCCAAACGGTTTCCGGCGGGCCCGCACCGCCGGCCCTCCGCCCCACCGACCCTCGGCGCCCCGCCCGCCCGTACCTCCCTGATGAAGGCCCCGTCCGGATGAGCCCCGCCCGGAGGCGGGCTCGGCGGCACCGGTAAGCGTTTCCGGCCGCCCCGGGCTCTGGACGGGTGAAGGAGGTGCTCATGGGAGAAGCGAAGAGTGTTCGGGACGAAGGGTTCCAGGCGTTCATCGTCGCGGTCTGGCCGCGCCTGGTGCGGACGGCGTACCTGCTGGCCGGCGAGCAGTACGCGGCCGAGGACCTGGTGCAGTCGGCCGCGGAGAAGGCCTGCGCGGCCTGGTCGAAGGTGCGCAGGGCCGACGATCCGTACGCCTACGTGCGACGGATCCTGGTCAACCAGCACGCGCGCCGCTGGCGCCGCCGGCCGCCGGAGCTGCTGGTGGACGCGGTGCCGGACGCGGCCCGGGTGGAGGACGGCTTCGCCCGCTCCGACCAGCGCGGGGCCCTGCTGGCCGCGCTGGCCACCCTGCCGCCGCGGCAGCGCGAGGCGGTGGTGCTGCGGCACTGGGAGGACCTGAGCGACAGCCAGACGGCGGCGGCCATGGGGTGCTCGGTGGGCGCGGTGCGCAGCCACGCCGCGAAGGGCATCGCGCGGCTGCGGCAGGTTTCGGCGCTGGTGGAGCTCAAGGACACGACACACATCGGAGGAGCGGCATGAGGAACGGTACGGACCCGGACGGCGTGGGGGCGGACATGGCGGACGGCAAGGACGTGTGGGTGGGGCTCGGCCTGGCCGAGGCCGCGGCGGGCGCGCGGATCGGCCAGGCGCCGGTGGCGGACATCGTGGCGGGCGGCCGGAGGCTGCGGCAGCGCCGCCGCACCGTGGTCGGCACGCTGGCGCTGGCCTCGGTGATGGCCCTGAGCGTCGGGGCGGTGGCGCAGCTGCGCCCGGACCGGGCGCCCGCCCGGGAGATCGGTCCGGCGGGTGTCGGCGCCGTGCTCCAGCCGGCGGCGAGCGCCACCCCGACCGCCTCCGCCGTGCGCGACCCGTTCGTCCCCGTACGGGTGCTGCTGGGGCAGGGCAGCACCCCGGACGGCAAGCAGTGGCAGCTGTGGGAGGCCCTGTGGCCGGTGGCCCCGAAGGAGCGGGCGTTCGAACAGGCGACGGCGGTGTGGGAGGAGCGCAGCAAGTACGACTCGGCGGTGCCCAAGCCGACGGAGGAGTTCGTCCAGCGGTACTGGCAGCCGGACTCCGATGTCACCAACGTCTACTTCACGGTGGACGGGGTGCGGCTGAGCCACGACTCCGAGGGCTCCCAGGCGGCCCCCGGCAAGCTCGACCCGCGCAACCGGACCACCTTCGGCGGGGGCCTGGTCGGCCACCGGGGCAAGGGCGACACCGTGGCCCCGCTCGACGTGGTGCTGATCTCCCTCGGCCCGGACGTCGGCCGGGTGCTGGTGACCTGGGCGGACGGCTCCACCACCGAGCCGCCGTTCGTCACCGTGGCCGACTCCCCCATCCGCGAGATGGTGGTGGCCCGCCCGGGCACCCTGCGGGCGACGTCCTGGCAGTTCTTCGACAAGGACGGCAGGAAGCTCCCGGACGCCGGCGCCAAGTACCTGACCGAACCGGTCTCCTGACGAGCCGGTTCCGGTCCCGGCCCGGCGGCGTCCTCCGGCGCGTCGCGCTCGCCCCCTGGGCGCCGCTGGCGGTCATGGCGGTCTGCACCGCCGTCCCCGGCCCGCCGGAGGGCACCGCGGCCCCCTTCACCTTCGGCCTGGCCTGGCCTGGTCGACGCATCTCGCCCTGCGGCGTGCCCGGGGTGTGGTGGTCGGTCAGGAGGCCGTTTCCGCCGGCGGTTGACGGAGTGGGAAGTCGGCCCGGCCGACTTCCCACTCCTCGCCGTTCCTCAGCCCAGCAGCAGTTCCGCGGCCCGCTCCGCACCGTCCGTGCGAATCCCGGCCGCGAGGGCGGCGGCGCGCTCGCGGGTCCTGGGGGTGAGCGCCAGGTGCAGGGCGATGGCGAGGGAGCCGGCGGTCGGGGTCCGGCCACTGCTGTGGGCGACGCCGATGCCCAGCTCCGCGACCCGTGAGGCCCAGTACGGCTGGTCCACCATCTGCGGGACCAGCACCTGGGGCGTGCCGGCCCTGGCGGCCGTGGTGGTGGTGCCCGCGCCGCCGTGGTGGACGACGGCGGCGACCTGCGGGAACAGTGCCTGCTGGTTGACCTCGTCGACCGCGAAGCAGTCCGCGGCCCCGTCCACCTCGGCCAGCCGGGCCCAGCCGCGGCCGAGCAGCACCCGGCGGCCCTGCGCGCGGACCGCCTCGACGGCGGCCCGGGCGGTGTCCGGGGCGTCGCGCAGCGGCATGCTGCCGAATCCGACGTACACCGGCGCCTCGCCGGCCGCCAGGAAGGCCGACAGGCCGGCGGGCAACGGGCGTTCGTCCGGCAGGATCCACGCGCCGGTCTGCACCACCTCGGGCCAGGCCACGCCCGCACCGCCCTCGGCCCCGCCCGGGCCCGGCCACGGGTCGAGCAGCGGGTCGGTGGCCAGCCAGGGCCGGCCGGTGAGGACGTGGTCCCGCACGTTGTCGGGCTCCGACAGCCCGACCGCCGCCCGGTGGGTGTTGACCGCGGCCCCGAACAGGGCGTTCATCGTCCCGATGTTCAGCTCCCACAACTCCCGGAGGTCGGTCACCTCCGCCGGGTACGGCAGCATCGGGTACTCGAACGGCCGGTGGTGCGGGGAGGGCAGCATGGTCGGCTGGAGGGCGACGCACACGAAGCGGGCACCCAGTTGCTCGGCCGCCGCCTGGGCGCCGGCCACCGCGGGGAACAGGCCGGTGGCCACCACCGCGCCGCCCGGTCCGGCCGCCCCGAGCACCGCCGCGTGGAACTGCCCGACCAGCGCGGCGGCCCGCTCGGGCAGGTCCGAGGGCGCCGGGGGCGGGCCGCTGACCAGCGCGCGCACCGACTGCCCGACGGGCACCAGGTCCACCCCGGCCTCGGCCAGTCGCGTCGAGAACTCCTCGTCCGGCGGCGCGCACACCCGCACCTCGGCGCCCAGGTCCTTCAGCCGCAGCGCCAGCGCGGCCATCGGCTCGACGTCCCCGCGCGACCCGTACGTCGACAACACCACTCGCACGTCGTGACTCCCCGTTCCTTCGGCTTGCGTCCTCAAGCCGGTGATTCTGCGGCATCACCGGGGCCTTGTGGCAAGGCCCTCCGTGCGCTATACGTTGAGAGTGGCGAGGAGTGGGTACGCCTCCGCGAGCGCCGGCGCAGCCCCGAACTCCCCCTGACCGCAGGGCCCTTCCGGCCGCCGGTCGGCCGGGAAATCCCCGGCCGTCCCCCGCACCGCCTGCCAGACTCCTCCCATGCGCGCGATCATCGAGGACATGGCCGGTCGACTCGCCCGGGTGCCGGGAGTGGTGGGGGTGATGCTCGGCGGGAGCCGGGCGCGGGGCGAGGAGCGGCCGGAGTCGGACTGGGACCTCGGGGTGTACTACCGGGGCGGCCTCGACCTTGACGGGCTGCGCGCGCTGGCCGGCCCCGGGGTGGAGGTGGCGGGCCCGGGCGGCTGGGGTCCGTGGGTGAACGGCGGGGCGTGGCTGGAGGTCGACGGGGTCGCGGTGGACTGGATCCTGCGGGACCTCGACCGGGTCGGCCGGGTGTGGGCGGACTGCCGCGAGGGCCGCTACGAGGTGGGCGTGCAGGCCGGCCACCCGCTCGGCTTCTGGTCGCCCTGCTACCCCGGCGAGGTCGCCCTCGGGCAGCCCCTGGCCGACCCCACCGGCGAGTTGACGGACCTCAGGCGGCAGACGGCCGCCTATCCGGAGCCGCTGCGCGAGGCCCTCACGGCGGCCGCCTGGGAGGCCGGCTTCCTGCTCGACACCGCGGCCAGGAGTGCCGCCCGCGCCGACGTCCTGCACGTCTCGCTCTGTCTGTCCCGGGCCGTCGGCGTCCTGGTCCAGGCCCTGTACGCCCACCACCGCCGCTGGTGCCTGAACGAGAAGGGGGCCCTCGCCGTCGCCGGCCGGCTCCCGGACGCCCCGGCGGACTTCGGCGACCGCGTCCGCGCCCTGCTGGGGGCGCCCGGCGGTTCGGCGGCCGAGCTGACGGCCACCGTCGCCCGGGCGCGGGAGCTGGCCCGGGAGACGGTGGCCGCGCTGGACGGCTGAGCCGGGGGACGGTGGCCGCGCCGGGGCGCCGGCCCGGCCTCAGCCGGAGTGGACGAACGCCTCCTGGTAGCCGGGCCCGGTGATGGGCCGCCGGGCGTAGAAGGAGTCGGGCAGGGCGAAGGCGTCCACCAGGGCGAGCGCGTGCTCGGACAGTCGTGCGACGGATCGTTCCTGCAATCCGGGCAGCTGGGCCGCCTGGCAGGCCGTCAGCTCTCCGGCGCCGAGCAGCAGCGTCCCGTGCGCGTCGATCCGGCGCAGCGTGAACACCCGGTGCAGGTCGTGCAGGAGCGAGCGGGCGGTGTCCTCCCGGGCGTCCTCGGCCCAGGCGAGCAGGGCCGCGGCCGCGTCGTGTTCGGCGCGCGCGGTGACGGCGGCCAGGGCGTCGGGCGCGGCCGCGTTCCACCGCCGCAGGCCGTCCCCGGCCGGTGCCTCGCGCAGCCGCGCCCGGGCGCGGGCGAGCCGCAGCCGGACGACGGTGCGCAGCAGGCCCTGGCGGACGGCCGGGTCGTCGAGGCCGCCCGTCACCGGCGCGGTGGCGGGCCGGGGGTCCTCCAGCAGGAGTTCGGCCGCCGCCTTGGCCCAGAGCGCGAGGTTGTCGCCCTCGGCGGTGATGGTGCCCTCCACGTCCGACGCGTAGGCGGTGATCCCGTTGACCGTCAGCAGCCCCTGGGCACCGCACCGTTCGCGCGCCTCGGTGACCAGGTCCCGGGCCTGCCAGGTGGTCCAGCCCTTGGCGATGGCGACCTGCCGTTCGGCGGCGGCCGGCTCCTCGGGGGCGGCCGGGTCGTGCCGGGCCCAGCACTCGGCGGCTGCGCGGTGCAGGGCGGTCATCGCGTACGCGGTGGCGAGGCCGTCCAGCAGCGGGCCGTGGTGGGTGCGGTGGGCCCAGACCGGGACGCGCCGGTCGGGGCGGGCCCCGGCGACGTCGCGGTGCTGGGCGTACCGGACGGCGGTGGCCAGCGCGGCCCTGGCCCCGCCGATCGCGGCGGCGCTCATGCACAGCTTGCCGACGGTCACCCGGCCGATCGCGGTGAGGAACCGTTTCCGCTTGCTGCCGACCGCGCTGGTGAACGTGCCGTCGTCGGCGAGCCGGCCGTGGGCGCCGGTGAGCAGCGCCTCGTACGGCAGGCCGACCCGGTCGAAGGAGGTGAGGCAGTGGTCGACCGGACTGCCGGGACGCTCCGGCAGCGGGTCGACGGCGATGCCGGGCAGCGGGCGCCCGTCCCCGCCGGTGAGCGGTACGAGGAACAGGAAGACCCCGTGGTCGCGCCCGTCGACCCGCAGCCGCGCGGCGACCACCGCGGACTTGGGGCCGCCCGCGGGGCCGGTGTTCGGCATGAACTTCCGGGCGGACGGGCCGGGGGTGTGCAGGGTGAAGCCGCGGTCGGTCCGGTCGTAGTCGGCCACGGTCTCCAGGGCGGCGGCGTCGTTGCCGTGGCCGAGTTCGGTGCACAGGAAGGTGCCGGTCCGGTCCATCCGCAGGTAGTCGTCCAGCGGGCGCTTGGGCGACCGGTCGTGGTCGAGCAGGGTGCCGAGGAACAGGTTGTAGTGGATGCCGGCGAGGACGGTGAGACCGCCGTCCACCACGGCGGTCCACTCGTGCAGGGCGGCGAGCAGCAGCGGGTCGCCGGCCAGGGCGGCCGGGTCGGTGTGGGCGTTGAGCTGCCGCAACCGCCGGTAGGACGCGGCGATCCGGTCGGCCACCGGGGCTTCGGGGCGGCTGTGCAGGGCGGGGTCCGCGGTGAGCTCCCGCCAGGGCTCGTGGACGCGTTGACGGTCGGGGCCGAAGAGGAGGCGGGACAGCTCGGCGGTCGTCGGTGTCATGTAACCGATCAAAGGCCGGGCGCCGCAGAGGTTACGGCCCTGTGACCGAGATCACCGCACCCGCGGGCGATTCCGGCGGGCGGTCAGCCCCGGTACCAGGAGGCGACGATCGGGCTGTCGGCGGAGGCCGCCACCACGGCGGCGGCTTCCGCCATCTCCCGCTCCCAGTTCCGCGCCGCCTCGGCCGGCCAGGTGGTCTCCACGCAGCCCGGGCAGCAGATCTCGGCGACGACGTCCTCCAGCCGCCGCTCCGCCGCGGTCGGCTCCGAGAGGCTCCCGGCCCAGAGCGCGACGGCGGCCTCCCCCGGCGTGATCTCCCCGGACGTCAGCCGGGCCGCCGTGTGGTGCAGCCGGCAGCGCCGGGCGAACTCGTCGTCCGGGACCGGCAGGCCGAGCTCCCCCAGTGCCCGGTGCAGCAGCCCCGTCAGCTCGTCCGAGGGCTCCCCCCGGCCCTGCCGCCCCGCCAGTTCGCACAGCGCGGGCGAATCCCCGCCGATGCCCCGCCCCAGCAGTTCGGCGGCGGCCATCGGCAGGTCCTCGGGGAACACCAGGCCGGCGGTGTGCCGCCAGGCCAGGGTGAATGCGGCGTCCATCGCGCCATCCTGCCCCGTCGGCCGGGGATGCCGCCACCGAGTTCACCGCGGGCCCGGTCCGCCGCCTTCGCCGATGCGCCGCCGCCCTGCGGAAAACCGCAGGGCGCGGCGGTACGGAAACCCGCAAGCGGTTCGCCGGAAACCCGCATACCGCGGCTGACCTGCACTTTCTAGCGTGGAAACAGCCGGGGACGAGCCGTCCCCCGACCACTCTGGAGCCCCGCATGCAGCACACGATCCTCGCCGTCGCCCAGCAGCCCGCCGACGGCTTCGCCGGCTGGGCGGCCGACCTGGTGGACACCATGGGCGGCCCCGGTCGGTCAGTCGGCCACCACCGTGGACGGGGTTCCGCCCGTGACGGCGAGGAGTTCCCGGTAGCTCATCGGCACGACGGTGTGCGGGTGTCCGGCGGCGGCCCAGAGCACCTCGTACGCTTCGAGGGCCGTGTCGACGACGGTGCGCAGCGGTGCCGGGTGGCCGGTCGGGGCGACGCCGCCGATGGCCTGGCCGGTGGCCTCGCGGACCTGGGCGGCGGTGGCGCGCTCGATCGGTCCGGTGCCCAGCCGCCCGGCCAGGTGGGCGGTGTCGACCCGGTGGGCGCCGCTGGTCATCACCAGCAGGGGCGCACCGTCGCAGACGAACACCAGGCTGTTGGCGATGGCGCCGACCTCGCAGCCGAGCGCGGCGGCGGCCTCGGCGGCGGTGCGGGCGGAGTCGGGCAGGACGCGGATCTCGCCGGGGACGCCGGCCGCCGCCAGCGCTTCGGCGACGGCCCGGCTGCGGGTGGGGAGGGAGGAGGTCATCGGCCCATCATGCCCTCTGCGCCGAGGAGTTCCGCACCGGCGGTGTCCCTCTCGTCGGCCTGCCGTGCCGAGGCGCGTCCGACGGCGCTCAGCACCGCCCGTACGCCCGCGGTGAGCACCGAGGCGTCCCGTCCGACGCCCCACACCACCCGGCCGCCGGAGCCGTCCTGGCCGCCAGGAGCACCGGAGCCGTTCGGAGTGCCGGAACCGTCAGGACCGCCCACCCTGGCCTCCACGTACGCGACCGCGTCCCGCCCCTGGCCCACCGCGTGCTCGCTGAAGGAGAGGATCTCCACGCCCACCGCGTCGGCGACCGCGTCCAGCGGCCCGGCGCCCCTCCCCCGGCGGCCGTCGACCTCGGCCCAGTCGTCGCCGACCCGCCACCGCCGCCCGGCTCCCGCGTCCAGGTACTCGGCCCGGAACAGCCCGTACAGCTCCTCGGCCGTCACCTCCCGCCCGCTGTCGTCGGTGGCCTCCTGCACCACCCGGGCGAACTCGATCTGGAGGCGCCTGGGCAGCTCCAGCCCCTCGCCGGCGTGCAGCAGGTAGGCGATCCCGCCCTTGCCGGACTGGCTGTTGACCCGGATCACCGCCTCGTAGTCCCGCCCGAGGTCGGCCGGGTCGATCGGCAGGTAGGGCACCGACCAGGGCGCCTCCCGCTCCGGGACGCCCAGTTCGGCGGCGGTCGCGGCGTGCCGGGCGAAGCCCTTGCGGATGGCGTCCTGGTGGGTGCCGGAGAAGGCGGTGTGCACCAGGTCGCCCGCGTACGGGTGCCGCTCGTGGACGGGCAGCCGGTTGCAGTGCTCGACGGTGCGCCGGATCTCGTCGATGTCGGAGAGGTCGAGCATCGGGTCGACGCCCTGCGTGTGCAGGTTGAGCGCCAGGGTCACCAGGTCGACGTTGCCGGTCCGCTCGCCGTTGCCGAACAGGCAGCCCTCGACCCGCTGGGCGCCCGCGAGCACGGCCAGTTCCGCGCAGGCGACGCCGGTGCCGCGGTCGTTGTGCGGGTGGACGGAGAGGATCACCGCCTCGCGCCGTTCCAGGTGGCGGTCCATGTACTCGATCTGGTCGGCGTACACGTTGGGGGTGGCGATCTCGACGGTGGCCGGCAGGTTGTGCACGACGGGCCGCTCCGGGCTCGCGTCCCAGAGCCGGGTCAGGCCGTTGCAGACCTCCAGGACGTAGTCCGGCTCGGTCAGGTTGAACACCTCGGGCGAGAACTGGAACCGCAGGCCGTCGCGGCCCTCCCCGAGCCTGGCCATCAGGGTCGCGGCCTCGGTGATCAGCGCCCGCAGTTCCGCGCGCTCCTTGCCGAGGACGACCTCGCGCCACTGCGGCGCGGTGGCGGTGTAGAGGTGGACGACCACCCGGGGCAGTCCGGCGACGGCCTCGAAGGTGCGCTCGATCAGGTCGGCCCTGGCCGCCGTGAAGACCACCACGGTGACGTCCTCGGGGACGGCCCCCGGGGTGGTGGCCAGTTGGCGGACGAAGTCGAAGTCGGTCCGGCTGGCGGAGGGGTAGCCGACCTCGATCTCCTTGAAGCCCATGGCCAGGAACAGGTCGAACATCCGCTGTTTGCGCGCCGGGTCCATCGGCTCGGCGAGCGCCTGGTTGCCGTCGCGCAGGTCGACGGGCACCCACAGCGGCGCCCGCTCGGTCCGCCGGCCGGGCCAGCGGCGCAGCAGGGCGGGCACGTGCACCCGCTCGTGGGCGGGGCGGTAGCGGTGGGAGGGCATGGTGCCGCCGCGCTGGGGGTTCCAGGCGGGGGCGCCGGCCGGGACGGGACCGGCGGGGGCGTGCAGGTTCGGGAATCGTGCGGACGATGGCATGAACGGTCCTCATCGGCAGGCATCGGCAGGTACCGGAGACCGGCAGGACGGCGCCCCGCAGCGGGGTGCCGGTCAGGT
This sequence comes from Kitasatospora sp. NPDC036993, assembly GCF_055607525.1. Lineage (NCBI taxonomy): Bacteria > Bacillati > Actinomycetota > Actinomycetes > Kitasatosporales > Streptomycetaceae > Kitasatospora > Kitasatospora sp. NPDC036993. The sequence goes on from NZ_JBVJRP010000002.1 coordinate 478,092, forward strand.
CACGCCCCGCTGCGGCCACCAAGAAGAAGGCCTCCCGGGGGGAGCGTCCACGGCTGCATGCCGGGTAGACTAACCACGACACAAGTCCTCAGACAACCTGACAGGTGAACCCGATGGCCGCGCTCCGCCCCTCCCCCCTCGCCGAACAGGCCGCCGCGCGGCTGGAGGAGCAGATCCGGGCCGGGCAGTGGCCGGTGGGCGGCAGGCTGCCGGGCGAGGTGGCACTGGCCAAGGAGCTGGGTGTGGGCCGCTCGACCGTCCGGGAGGCGCTGCGCACCCTCGCGGCAGCCGGGATGGTGCAGAGCCGCCAGGGCTCCGGGGTGTTCGTCACAGCCGACCGGCCCACCGGGGACTGGGCGTCCCGGCTGCGCCGCGCCGAGCTGGCGCACGTCTACGAGGTGCGGACGGTGGTCGAGGTGCAGGCGGCCCGGCTCGCGGCCGTCCGCCGCACCGAGGCTGACCTCGTCGCGCTCGACGCGGCGCTCGCGGTCCGCCGGGCGGCGGGCGGGGCCGGCGACGCCGCCTTCGTGGACGCGGACATCGCGCTGCACACCGCCGTGGTGGCGGCCGCGCACAACCCTGTCCTGGATGACCTGTTCGCCCAGTTCGCCCCGGTTCTGCGCGAACAACTGGTCGTCCTGGTCGGCCTGTTCGGGCTGCGCGCGGAGGACCCGGACCACGGCTACGGCTCGCACGCCGACCTCGTCCTGGCGCTGCACGACGGCGATCCCGAGGCGGCCGGGCGGGTGCTGGCCGCGGAGCTGGAGGCCACCCGCTCGCGCCTGCTGACCCACTGAGCGACGCCCGACAGGACACCCGACAGGACATCCGACAGGGCACTCTCCAGCACGCCCACCGCCCCGCCGAGTACCTTCCGGCGGGGCGTCACACACTTTTCACACCCCGGCCATTCGCCGGCCGCGCGTTGCATTGACACTGTGTCAAGCAAGTCCGGAACCGCCTGCTCCGCATACGTACAGTCAACGAATGAATGACATTGTGTCCGTCACGTGCGCAAGCACGGATCAGGCGGCGAACGGATTTTCACTTCAATCACACGGTGCGACTAGTATCGCTTCGTCAAAAATCCCGTGCCCGGACGGCCCGCCCCTCACCGGCCGGCCGCCAGCCTCAAGGAGTCAGCTCTGCGCGCGCGTGCGAATCGGCGGCCCCCGACGCCGAAGGGCCCCCGCAGGCGTCCACGCCTGTCCCTGCGGACGGCGCTGCTCGTCCTGGCCGTCGTCCCCAGCATCGCCCTGGTCGCCCTCTGGGCCGTGACCAGTGGTGAGACCATTTCCGACTTCCAGCGACTGGCCGACCAGGCCACCGTCGCGCAGAAGGCCGGTCAGCCCTCCAACATCGTCTACTACAACCTCCAGGAGGAGCGCCGGCTCAGCGCCGAGGCGCTCGCCAGGCCGGGCTCCAACGCCGACCAGCTGCGCCGCCAGCGACAGCTGACCGACGAGGCCGTGCGGCAGTTCCAGTCCCTCTCCTCGGCGGCCGCCGACAACGCCCCGGCCGAGGTCCTCGCCTCCGTCACCGAGGCGCGCCAGGCCCTCGGCAAGCTGGCCGAGCAGCGTTCCGCGGTCGACCGCGCCACCACCGACCAGCAGAGCGTCTTCACCTACTACACCGACCTGATCAGCGTCGACATGCAGCTGTTCACCGCGCTCAGCCGGGTCGACACCGGCGAGGTCACCTGGCTGTCCAAGACCCTGGTCAACGCTTTCTGGGCCAAGGAGATGATCTCCCGCGAGGACGCCATCCTGGCCCGCGGCTGGCCCGGCGGGCGGCTGTCCACCGCCGACTACCAGCAGGTCCAGCAGCTGATCGGCGCGCAGGACCACCTGCTCAACGTCCAGGTCATCCCCTACATCCCGGACGGCGAGGCGCAGGGCTGGCGCGACCTGGTCAACAGCCCGTCCTGGCAGGGCAAGGCCGCCGTCGAGCAGGCCCTGCTCAAGCCCACCGCCGCCGACGCCAACGGCACCGTCAGGCTCCCGGCGACGCAGGACCAGTGGCGCCAGGCCGTCGACGGGCTCAACCCGGCGCTGGTCAAGGTGATCGAGGTACGCACCGACGGCATCATCGAGGTCGCCAAGTCCGCCATCATCGGCATGCTCACCCGCGTCGTGCTGACCACCGCCATCGGCCTGATCACGGTCGTCGCGGTGATCATCGCCTCCTGGCGCCTGAGCCGCTCGCTGCGCCGCCGCATCAAGGACCTGCACACCCAGGCCGAGGAGATGCGGCGCACCCTGCCCGAGGTGGTCGACCGCCTCGGGCGCGGCGAGCAGGTCGACGTCGAGGCCGAGACCCACGCCATCACGGAGGGCTCGCACGGCACCGGCACCGACGAACTGGCCCAGCTCGGCCAGGCCCTCAACCAGGCCCGCTCCTCCGCCCTGGAGGCCGCCGTCGGCCAGGCCGAGCAGCACCGCGGCTTCGAGCGGCTGCTCCAGCGCATCGCCCGCCGCACCCAGCTGCTGATCGGCCGCCAGCTGCGCAAGCTGGACGAGCTGGAGCGCAAGCACGACGACCCGGAGGTCCTGGAGGGCCTCTTCGACCTCGACCACCTCACCGCCCGCCTGCGGCGCTACGAGGAGAACCTGGTCATCATGGCCGGCGGTCAGCCGCAGCGGCGCTGGCGCAAGCCCGTCCCGCTGCTGGACGTGCTGCGTGCCGCCCAGGGCGAGGTGCAGGACTACCGCCGGATCTCGATCGACATCGAGGGCCACCCGTGGCTCTCCGAGCGGGCCGTCGGCCCGGTGGCCCACGTGCTCGCCGAGCTGATGGAGAACGCCACCACCTTCTCCAAGCCGCCCACGCCGGTCGAGGTGCGGGCCGCCATGGTCGGCCGCGGGCTCGCGATCGAGATCGAGGACCGGGGCCTGGGCATGGACCCGGAGCAGTACGACGCGGCCAACGAGCTGATGAGCCGCCCGCCACGCACCGACGTGCTGGCCAGGGCCGACGACATCCGCCTCGGCTTCCACGTGATCTCCCGGCTGGCCTCGCTGCACAGGCTGAAGATCGAGTTCCGCCCGTCCGCCTTCGGCGGCACCCGGGTGGTCGTGCTCGTCCCGGACGAGCTGGTCATCGAGGGCGACACCGGGCTGCCGGACGGCGCCGGCGGCACGGCCACCGAGCCGATCCCGCTGGTGCGCCGCTCGCGCCGGGCGGTGCGCTCGGCCTCCGACGAGACGCCCGCCCCGGTGCCGGCCGGTCCGCCGGTCGCGCCGGTGGAGTCCTTCCCCCAGGGCGACTTCGCCCCGCAGGCGGCTCCGCTGCCGCTGCCCGTGGCGGGTGCCGGGGTGGAGGCCGGGCCTGGGACCACCCTCCAGGACATGCCGCTGCCGGAGGCTCCGTTCCAGCCGCCCGTCATCCAGCCGCTCCCGCTGCCGGTGCCGGTACCGGTGCCCGCGGACGGCCCGGAGGCCTTCCCGGCCGCGCCGTTCGCGGCGCATCAGGAGTTCCCGGCGGCCCAGGCGTTCCCGGGGCAGCCGGAGTTCCAGCCGGAGCCGGCGTTCACGGCGGAACAGGCGTTCGCCGCGGAGCAGCCGCTCCCGGTGGAGCAGCCCTCCCCGGCGTACCCGGCCGAGCCGTCGTACGGCACCGGGCAGCCGTACGGTGCTGAACCGCCGTTCGCCCCGGAGCCGTCGTACGGGTCGGAACACCCCTTCCAGCCGGAGCAGCCGATCGAACACAGCTCCCCGGCCGACCCGGCACCCGCCCAGGGGGCCACGGCCTACCCGGACATCGCCTACGCCAGGGTCACCGAGGCCGAGGCGCCGTACGCCGACGAGCAGTACCGCCCGGCCGACCACTACCGGCTGGCCGAGCGGCGCCGGCGCCGCGAGTACCAGACCTCGGTGCCGTTCAGCCCGGCCGAGAACAGCCAGCCCCCGCTGCCGCAGCGCGTCCGGCAGGCGAGCCTGGCCGCCGAGCTGCGGGTGCCGCCGCCGGCCCAGCCGCAGTGGGTCGAGCGCCCCGCCGAGGAGGCCGCGCAGCCCGCGGGCCCGTTCCAGCGCACCGAGCGGCGCTCGGGTGCGGCGATCGGCGCCTTCCAGCGCCAGTCCCGCGCCGCCCGGGCCCAGGACAGCGGTGAGCACCCGCTGCCCGCGCCCGCCACCCCGCCGGTCCCCTCCCCCGCACCCGAGCCCGCCCCGGCCCCCTGGGCCCTCCCGGCCGCGGACTCCCGAACCACACGAACGGATGAGCAGTCATGAACCGCACGATCGCCACCCACCAGGATCTGGACTGGCTGCTGGACGGACTCGTCGACTCGGTGCCCGGGACCAGGAACGCCGTCCTGCTCTCCGACGACGGACTCGTGGTCAGCCACTCCCGCACCATCGAGCGGGCCGACGCCGAGCGCCTGGCCGCCGTCGCGACCGGCCAGCAGAGCCTGGCCCGCGGCGTCGGCGCGTTGTTCGACGGCGGCCCGGTGCACCAGGTGATCGTCGAGCTGGCCGAGTGCTGGCTGTTCATCATCGCCGCCGCCCAGGGCACCCACCTGGCCGTGGTCGCCTCCCAGGAGGTGGACGCCGAGGTGATGTCCGTCGCGATGCACACCCTGGTGCAGCAGGTCGGCCAGAAGCTCAGCACCCCGGTCCGCCAGGACGGCGCGCCCGCCGCCCCCGCCGCCCCCGGCTCCTTCGACGCCTTCGCCGCCAGGAACCGGGGCTGACGCGGGTGGAACCGTACGGGAACGACGCCTGGGGGGACGGCCGCGACGACGGCCGGCAGGCCGGTCCGCAGTCCGGTCCGCAGTCCGGCTGGGACGACCGCTGGCGGCGCGGCTCGGTGCCGCACTGGAGCGAGCTGGAGGAGGAGGACGCGGAGGACGAGACGGGCAGCATGGTGCGCCCGTACACGATCACCCGCGGCCGAACCGCGCCCGAGCGCGACGACCTCACCCTCATCACCGTGCTCACCACGGTCGAGGAGGAGGCCGAGGCGGCCCTGGCGCGGGGCAACCGCGCCGGTGCCCGCGGCCTCCAGCCCGAACACCGGCTGATCCTCGAACGCTGCCGGCGCCCGGTGGCCGTCGCCGAGGTGTCGGCGGGCCTGGACCTCCCGGTCTCGGTCACCAAGATCCTGCTGGGCGACCTGGTCGCCCAGGGCCTGCTGAAGGCCCGGGCGCCGCTCTCGGTGGCCCGGGCCGCCGGGGGCGTGGACCTCGGCCTGCTCACGGCCGTACGCGAAGGACTCCGGAGACTCTGAACATGGCCACACCCCACTCCGCCATCGGCCCCGCCGCCGCCCCGGTCGCCCCGGCCGCCGTCAAGATCCTCATTGCGGGCGGCTTCGGCGTCGGCAAGACCACCCTGGTCGGCTCGGTCAGCGAGGTCACCCCGCTGCGCACCGAGGAGTACCTGACCCGGGCCAGCGTCGGCGTCGACGACCTGTCCGGCGTCGACCAGAAGACCACCACCACCGTCGCGCTCGACTTCGGCCGGATCACGGTCAGCCCCGAGCTGGTCGTCTACCTGTTCGGCACGCCCGGCCAGGAGCGCTTCTGGTTCATGTGGAACGACCTGGTCAACGGCGCCCTCGGCGGGATCGTCATCGCCGACACCCGCCGGCTGGACACCAGCTTCGCCTCGATCGACTTCTTCGAGAGCCGGGGCATCCCGTTCGTGGTCGCGATCAACTGCTTCCACAACACCAACACCCGCACCCCCGACGAGATCAGGGCCGCACTCGACCTCGACCCGCAGGTGCCGATGCTGCTCGGCGACGTGCGCGAGCGCGCCTTCGGGCGGGACCTGCTGCTGGCCCTGGTCGACCACCTGATGGACCTCGCCGCCGCACCCGTCGGCTGAACCGGCGCCGGCCGGGCCTCCCCGCCCCGGCCGGCCGGCCTTCGCACCTCTGGACTTCTGAACTTCCCTTCGGAGCACACCTCATGACCACACCCCTGCGCGTCCTCGTCCACGGCGGCGGCATCGGCGGCCTCACCCTCGCCACCGCCCTGGCGCGGCGCGGCCACCACGTCGACGTCGCCGAGCTGCGCGAGCAGCCGGAGGCCCTCGGCGTCGGCATCATCCAGCCGTCCAACGCCCTGCACGTGATGCGCGAGATCGGCGTCCTGGACGACTGCCTGGCGGCCGGCTTCGAGTGGGAGGTGCTGACCATCTGCGACCCGGCCGGCGCCACCCTCGCGAAGATCCCGCAGCCCCGGATGGGCGACGCCCCGTCCAACAACGGCATCCCGCGCCCCGCGCTGGCCCGCGTGCTCGCCGACGCCGCCGCCAAGGCGGGCGCCACGGTCCGCTTCGGCACCACGATCGACACCCTGCGCGAGAACGCCGACGACGTCGACATCGCCCTCACCGACGGGCACGGCGCCCGCTACGACCTGGTCGTCGGCTTCGACGGCATCGGGTCGCCGCTGCGCCGCCACCTGTACGGCGAGAAGTACCTCCCCCAGTACACCGGCTTCGCCAACTGGCGCGTCACGCTGCCGCGTTCGCCCGAGGTGATGGGCGTGGTGATGTCCTCGGGCAACCTCAGCGCCAAGGCGCTGCTCACCCCGATCAGCGCGGAGCAGATGTACCTGGGCTCGGTCTTCGCCGAGGCCGAGGGCTTCCGTCCGGACCCGGAGCGCGCCCACGAGCAGCTGCGCGAGCGGCTGGCGGGCTTCGGCGGCCCGATCGCCGAGGCGCTGGCGCGGATCACCGACCCGGACGCGGTGGTCTACTCGCGGATCTCCCAGGTCACCGTCGAGGAGCCCTGGCACGTCGGCCGGATCGTCCTGGCCGGCGACGCCGCCCACGCCTCCACCCCGCACCTGGCGCAGGGCGCCGCGATGGCCGTCGAGGACGCCCTCGTGCTCGCCCTGAGCCTGGACGCGGCCGACACCGTCCCGGCCGCGCTCACCGCCTGGGAGGAGCGCCGCCGCCCGCGCGCCATGTGGGTGCAGGCGCTGTCCCGCGCCGTCCTCAAGCAGGAGACCGGCACCGCGACCACCCCGGAGGAGGACGAGCTCCTCAAGGTCGGCATCCCGGGGGCCGCGCACGTCCTCGTGCAGCCGTACTGACGGCTCCGGCCGTCGCCGTCCCGCCCCGACCGGTCCCGCCGGTCGGGGCGGTCTTGTGCCGCACCGGATCACGGGGCAGGCTGACGGCCGTCCGGTCAGCCGACGCCTGGGGGTACGGTGCCGTCCCTGTTCCGCATGCTCGACCTGCACGAGGCCGTGGAGCGCGAACGGCAGGACGCGCACGGGCGGTTGTTCGTCTCCGACTACAACGGCGGGCACCCGTACGTCGCCGACTACCTGGGCCCGCTCGCCGACACCCCGCCGTACCTGCTCGGCGACGTCACCCGGTACTCCGCGATCGACGAGGACCGCGCGCTGCGGGCCAAGATCGCCCGGCTGCACCGCGAGTACGACGACGCGGAGTACGGGCCCGGCCAGGTGATCCCGGCGGGCGGCTCCAGCAGCCTGCTCGGCACCTTCTGCACCTGGCTGCACCTCAACGGCGTGCGGCGCGTCCAACTCACCGGCCGCGAGGGGTTCGTCCGGATCAACCTGCTGAACGAAGCGGCGCTGGACGGGCTGACGACGCTCGCCCGGTGATCTGGTCGCGCCGGTCCCACACCGCCTTGGAGATCCGGGCGATCAGCCGGGCCGCCGGGTCGGCGCGGTCCGTGCCGTCGGCGAGCGGACCGGTGTAGCAGACGGCGATCAGGTACGGCGGGCAGTCGGCCGACTGGACCAGCCCGACGCTGAGCCGGACTCCGGGGAACCAGCCGTTCTTGAAGGCGATCCGGGTGTCGGCGGGCAGACCGGCGGCCAGGTCCACCCGGAACTCGTTGCGTTCGAGGAGCGCGAGCAGCTCCGGCTCGCCGGCGAGCGAGCGCAGCAGCCGGACCAGGTCGTGGGCACTCACCCGGTTGTGCACGCCCTGGGCACGCGCCGCGTAGTCCTCGATCCCGCGCGGGGTCGCGCTGCGGGTGGCTCCGGCACGGCGCCAGACGTCCGCGACGGCCTGCCGGGTCGTACGGGCCAGGCAGATGTTGGTGGCGAGGTTGGAGGAGTGGGTGATCATCCGCTCGGCGAGCAGCCGGAGGGGGACGTGGGTGCCGAGCAGTTCCCAGGGCAGCGGGTCGCTGTCCCAGTCCGGGTCGTTGCCGAACTCGCCGCCCACGACGGACTCGAAGCGGTTCACCACCGGCACCTCCGCGTCGAGGTTCGCCCCGCCGCGGCAGAGAGCGGCGAGCACCGCGACCTTCATCGTGCTCGCGGCGTCGTGCAGTTCGTCCGGGTCGCGGACGTACACCGGATCGGAGTCACCCACCCAGGGGGCCACCACCACAGAGAGCATGGGGGAAGGGTAGGGGAGACCGGGTCCGGAACTCGACGGTTGCGGAGTACGACACGAGCGCTCGTCCGCCTCCGCCGGGAGCGGCCGGGAGCGGGAGGCCGGACTGTCCGGCCTCCCGCTCCCTCAGCCCTCCGCCGTGTCAGTCGACGGAGCAGGCGTCAGTTGACGTAGTAGCTGAACCCGAGCGTCGCCGCGGTCATCCCGGCGGCCACCTCGCGGGTCACCGTGCCCTGACAGTTCGGCGCGGAGTACACGTCGACCGCCACGTCCGTGAGGTTCTCGACGATCACCGGCGACAGGGTCGGGTAACAGCCCCGCGCCGGGTTCTGCTTGACCACACCGTTCACGACCAGGGTTCCCGTCGCGGCCTGGGCCGGAACGGCGAGTGCGAGCACTCCGGCGGCGGCCAGCATCCCGGCCACTGCGAATCGACGACGCATGACTGTCTCTCCCTTGCTTCCGCGGGCGCACGACCGGTTGCGGCGCCCGTCCCGGCCATGGATTCCCCCGGCGCCGCGCTCGTGCCGGAACGGCCCGCCGCAATCCCCCGAACCGCCGAAGGCCGGCTGCCTCCCGTCGACCGGTGCCGGGGGCGGGCCCGTGACCTGTGAGGATGGGAGCGGGCCGCCACCAGGGCGGCGACGACGAGCGGCACGAGGGAGCAGTCGGGTGTCTGGGCAGGGACCGCGGGGCCTGGTCGAGCGGATGGAGCACCACCAGGTGGTGATCTACCTCGCGGCGATGGCGGCCGGCGGGCTGCTGGGGTGGCTGGCGCCGTCCGCCGGGCCCGGGCTGGAGCACGCCATCAACCCCGTGCTCGGCCTGCTGCTGTTCGTGACCTTCCTCCAGGTCCCCGCCGCCGAGCTGCTGCGGTCCCTGCGCGACGGCCGCTTCCTCACGGCCGCGCTCGTGGTGAACTTCGTGGTGGTGCCGCTCGTGGTGGCCGCGATGTTCGCGTTCCTGCCCGCCGACCGGGCCGTGCGGATCGGCGCGCTGCTGGTGCTGCTCTGCCCGTGCGTGGACTACGTCACCGTCTTCTCCGGCCTGGCCGGCGGCTCCAACCGCCGCCTGCTGGCCGCCACCCCGCTGCTGCTGGTGGCGCAGATGGTGCTGCTGCCCGGGTTCCTCTACCTCTTCATGGGGCCGGAGCTGGCCGACGTCGTCGAGGCCGGACCGTTCGTCGGGGCGTTCGTCTCCCTGATCGTCGTCCCGCTCGCCGCGGCGTGGCTGCTCCAGGCCTGGGCCGCGCGCCGGCCCGCCGGGCGGCGGGTGTCCGACGCCGCGACCACCACGATGGTGCCGCTGATGGCCGCGACCCTGCTGACCGTCGTCGCCTCCCAGGTCCCCAAGCTCGGCGGCAGCCTCGGCGACGTCGCCGGTGTCATCCCCTTCTACGTCCTGTTCCTGGTCGTGATGGCCTTCGCGGGGAAGGCCGTCGCCCGGCTGTTCCGCCTCGACGCCGGGGCCGGGCGCGCGATCGTCTTCACCGGCGCGACCCGCAACTCCCTGGTCGTGCTGCCCCTGGCGCTCGCCCTGCCGGGCTCCCTCGCGCCGGCCGCGTCCGTGGTCGTCACCCAGACCCTCGTCGAGGTCCTCGGGATGCTCGTCTACGTCCGGCTCGTCCCCCGTCTGGTCCCCTCCTGACCGCCGCCTGACCGCCGCCCCCGGGCCGGCCGGGGGCGGCGGACCGTCAGGGCAGGTAGGTGCGCCAGCAACTGGCGGTCGGCGAGGGGGTGGCGCTCGGCGAGGGGGTGGCGGGGCCGCCGCTCGCCGTCGGCGAGGCGGAACCCGGCTCGCCGCACGGGCTCGGGGGGACGCCGGGGCCGACGAAGGACACCCCCCGCACGTCGTAGGGCCCCTGCCCGTACCAGCCGTGGAAGTACACCGTCAGCTCGGTGGTGCCGGGCCCGGTGGTGACCCGTACCGTCAGGTCGTTCCAGTCGCGCTCGTCCGACCAGGCGGCGGTGGGCGCGGTGCCCGCGCCGGAGACGCCGACGAACGCGTACGGGCCACGCACCGAGGCGGTCAGCGTGTAGGCGGAGTCCGGCTGGACCCTGACCTTCTGGGTGCAGCCCGCATAGCTGTCGGCGGTCGGCCGGCCGGTGGTGTAGTGCTCGTGCGGGATGGTGCTCCGCGACGTGGTCGGCTCGCAGTCCCAGATCCACGGGTAGGAGTCGAACCGCCCGTTGACGATCAGTTCGACGTTCGGCAGGGCCGCCGTCGCCGAGGCGGCCAGTCCGACGGTGGAGCCGGCCACCGCGAGCACGGCGGTGGAGAGGCCGAGGGGAAGGGCGGCGCGGCCGCGCCGGCGGGTCGGGCGGTTCCGGTGGGTCGGGTGGGTCTGGCGGGTGTGTGCACGCATGCCGTCTCCGGGTGGGAGTGCCGATGGGGGCAGCGGTGCGAGGGAGTGGAGCACACCCTGGGGGACGGCGCCCGCCGCCGTCAAGGGAGGCGGCGGGGGTGCCGTTCCGGCGCGCCGGGCACCGGGCACCGGGCCGCCGGGCACCGGGCACCGGGCGGCCGTCACCGAACCGCCGCCGATTCGAGGCCGTCCCCGTACTTCGGCGGGCCGCGGCCGCGGGGCATCCTGGCCCGGGGGTGGGTGTATGGGCGCACAGGAGCGGGAGAACGGCCGCGCGGAGCGGTCCGGCGCGCGGCTGACGGCGCTGCTCGTCGGGCTGGTCGCGGCCGGCGCGGCGGTCGGCATGCTCCTCGGGGTCGGCGTCTTCGGTCTGGTGACGGTCCTGTCCCTGGTGCGCCGCGTCGTCGCCTGCTTCCTGCACGGCTGCTGACTCCGCGCCGGACATCGCAAAGGCCCCCGTCAAGTCACAGCAGTTCACCCGGGGTTCGCCGGAGCGCACCCGGCACCGTCCGCGGACCGGGACCCGGCAGCTCACGCCGGAAAATCCCGTCCCACCTGACAGTGGCGCGCTGTACGCTGAACGCGCATTCGAACTGTGTGGAATCTGTTCGTCTTTGAACACATTTATGGGGGAATCGGTGCGTAATCGCCGAATTGTGGTAGTCGCTGCCCTCGTGGCGGCCGGTGTCGGTATGGCCTCCTCCGGGATCGCCCAGGCGGCCGGGCCCGCCTCGGCGCCCGCCAAGTCCGCGCCCGCCGGCTCCGCGCCCACCGGGCCCGCGGCCGGCAGCGCCGGAGCGGACGCGATCAAGAAGCTTCCCGGCAAGACCTTCGACAGCCCCGCCGACCGCACGGTGACCTCGCCGGTGCCCGGCGAGCAGGCCGGCCAGGCCGCGCCCGCCCAGGGCGACACCGGTACCCGGAAGCTCTCCGCGGTCATCGGCGTCGGCCTGCACGCCACGGCCGCCAGCGCCCACGGCATCGACCTGGAGACCAAGCTCTTCCCCACCGACACCTCCAACCTCGCCGTGACCATCGCCTGGGGCGACGGGACGACCAGCACCTTCAACACCACCGTCGGCGGGGGCGGCAACGACACCCGCATCACCAAGCACAAGTACGCCACGGTCGGCGTGTTCGACATCAAGGTGACGGCCAAGGAGGCCTCGCAGGGCGTCCAGGGCTCGAACCAGGTCACGGTCGGCACCCTGGGCGCCGAGTTCACGCCCCACACGCCCACCCGCGTGCTGGACACCCGCTCCGGCGTCGGCGCCGCCGCGGCCAAGGTCGGCGCCCGCAGCACGGTGGCCCTGAAGATCGACGGCGCCGCCCAGATCCCCGTCGGCGCCTACGCGGTGGTCCTGAACGTCACCGTCACCAACGCCGACGGCCCCGGCCACATCTCGGTGCAGCCCACCAAGAGCTCGGCCGAGAACGCCACCACCTCGAACCTCAACTTCACGGCCGGCCAGACCGTCCCGAACCTCGTGGTCGCCACCGTCGGCAACGACGGGTACGTCTACCTGTTCAACGCCGGCTGGCAGTCGGTGGACCTGCTCGCGGACGTGACCGGCTACTTCACGCCGCAGACCGCCAGCGGCTACAAGTCGGTGACGCAGAGCCGCGTTGTCGACACCCGCTCGGGCCTCGGCACGGCCCAGGGCCCGGTCGCCGGCCAGAGCGGCTTCGACGTCGCCATCGCCGGCCGGAACGGCGTGCCGTACGGCGTCACCGCGGTGGCGCTGAACCTGACGGTCACCAATCCCCAGGACGCCGGCCACCTGACCGCCTACCCCAGCGGGCAGGCCGCGCCGACCACCTCCAGCGTCAACTTCACCGCGGGCCAGACGGTCGCCAACGCGGTGATCGTGCCCGTCAGCGCGGACGGCAAGGTCTCCATCCGCAACGGCAGCTGGCACCCGGCCGACGTGGTTCTCGACGTCGTCGGCTACTACACCCCCACCAGCCGCTCGGCGCTGGTCCCGGTCGGCGTTCCGGTCCGGCTCCTCGACACCCGCGTGCCCGACGGCAACCGTCCGGCCGCCCCGGTGCCGGCCCGCGGCTACTTCGTGCTGGGCCTGGAGGGCGACACCACCACCCCCGAGGTCGACGGCTGGGTGCTGAACACCACCGTCACCAACACCAAGGGCCCGGGCTTCCTGTCGGTCGACCCCGACCCGAACTACTGGTCCAACTACCAGAACGGCAACGCGGTCGTCCCGAACCGTCCGGTCTCCTCGACGCTCAACTGGACGGCCGGCGCGACCGTCCCGAACGTCGCGCAGACCTCGGGCGGCAAGGGCGGCATCGTCGACTTCTGGAACCAGGGCTGGGAGGACGCCGACCTCCTGGTCGACCTGCTCGGCTACTACGAGTCGAACTGACCCGTCCGACAGTCTGACGGCCTGATGTTCTGACCGTCAGGTGTCCGACGTCCGGGCAGGGGCGGCGTTCCGTACGGAGCGCCGCCCCTGTCCGCGTTCCGGACGGCCTTCGGCTGCCTGAAGCCGTCATCGTGGCCGAGAAGTCCCCAACGTCTGCCGCGGGTTGGCTCGGCGATGCCGGCCATCGCCTCCCGTGCCGGGAGGTCCCCGCCGTCAGCGAGAGCCGCTGCCCCGGTGTGCGGAGGACGAGCCGGGCCCCGCAGGTGGCGACTCACGTCGCCGACCAGAGCGATCCGCACCCGGCGCTCCACGAACCGCCACCGCCCGTCCGCGCCGCGCGCGATGCGGTCGTGGTACCGGCCGCCCGCGATGACCTGGAGCGGCAGCCCGGGCAGTGCCTGGAGCACGGTGACGTACGAGCGCGCGGCCGTCCGGTGACTACCGGCCGGGGGCCGCGGCCAGCCGGGAGATCTCGGCCGCCACGGCCTCAGGCTCGGCGGTGACGGTGACCCGGGCGACGCCGTCCAGGCCCGGGTGGGCGCCGACCCGCACCGAGTGCCGGGCGTTGCGCAGCAGGTCGAGGTCGTTGATGTCGTTGCCGAAGGCGTTGTAGGCGTCGATCCCCAGCGAGGACAGCGCCTCCCACTTGTTGGTGGTGCCCGGGGCGAAGTCGATGATCGCCTCGTCGAGGTGGTGGTTGACGGTCATCCCCAGCGTGCGGCCGGCCTCGGCGAGGGCCGCCAGGTCGGTCGCGTCGACCACCAGGAACTTGACGACGGCGGGGAGTTCGGCGAGTTCCACCCGGCGGGCGAGGCCGCCCTGGTCGACCCGGCCGCGGATCGGGTGGTCGGCCGGTCCGGTGTAGGCGTAGTCCCACGGGCCGTCCGCGAGGTAACCCGCCCGGAACCGCTCGGCCTCGGCCAGCAGCCGGCCCAGCTCATCCGCCTCGAACGCGGCCCGCGCCCGCACCCGGCCGTCGACGGAGACCAGGCTGCCGTTCCCGCCGATCAGCGTCGCGGTGGGGAACACCCCGTCCAGGACCGGCAGGAGGTCGCGGACCGGCCGGGCCGAGGCGAAGACCAGCTGGTGACCGGCCCGCTCGCAGTCCTCGATCGCGGCGAGGATCCGGCGGTCGATCGTCCGCCCGTCGAAGCAGAGGGTGCCGTCGATGTCGAAGACCGTGGTGCGGGCGCTGGTAGTGATCACCCCGCGATGGTATCCAGCCGCTGTCGTACACGACCCACCGGCCATGGCCCGCCTCCGGACCGGGCCCGCCGGCAGCGGCTGGTGACCGACTCGGCGAGGGCCCGAGGGCGTCCCTGTCCCCCTGACCTCGCCGGTCAGGCCCGGACCCGTTCCGCGACACCGCCCACGGGTTCGCCGCCGCCCGGGCCGCCTCGCCGCCACGGCCGCGGCCTTCGCACTCACCGCCCGCGGCGGGCCCGGCGGCTAGACCGCCGGGGGCAGGCCGTTCCGGCGGCGCTGCTCGGCGAACGACATCCGGCCGTGGCCTCAAGTCCCAGCTCGTCCACCACGGTCGGGAGTCTAGGACCCCGCACCGACAGAATCCGCGCCGACGGACTCCGGCCGGTCCGGCCGCCCGGCCACCCGGGAGGCGGCCCGAGGATCCGAGCCCGGCGATGACGAGGGCCCCTCGGTCGGTGAACTCGACCGAGGGGCCCATGTGATGACGAAAGATCAGCTACTGCTTGGCCGCGGGGCTGGCAGCGTCGCCGAGCCGGCGAGCAGGGGCCACTCCCGGTGGAACGGCGGCAGTGGCAGCCTGCCCTCGATGACCGGGGCGCCGAAGACCTTCAGGTGGGCGAGCAGCGAGCCGTTCAGGTCGACGCCGCCGACCAGTGACCAACTGCCCTGCGCCTTCGGCGGGTTGCCGGAGGAGTCGGCGACCAGCGAGCCTTCGGCCTGGGCGCGCAGATAGGGGGCGACGGTGGTCTCCACGCCGACGGTGTCGTACAGGCCGAGGCTGATCTCGGCGCCGAGCGCCGCCCGTACGCCCGCCTTGTCGTTGAGCCGCACGTGCACCGGGGTGATCTTGGTCTCGGCGCTGGTGACCGGGGTCCAGCCCTTGCCTCCGGTGTAGTCGGCGCGCACGCCGTCGCCGGTCAGGCCCGCGGTCGCCTTGAGGTCCTTGACCAGCGGGGTCGCCGTGATGCCGCGCGGGTCGACGGGGACGCTGCCGTCGGCCTCGGTGCTGCCGAGGAGTTCGGCCAGGGTGGCCGGACGGGTGGTCAGGGCGAGCGTGTCGCCCGCGCCGGGGCGGACGCCGGTGACGGCGACCAGCGCGCCCTGCGGTGCGGCGGCGGTGGGCGGGCTGGCGATCAGCTGCCCGGGCTGGACGGCGGCAGTCGCCGCCGTGGGGGCGGCGCTCGGGGCAGCACTCGGGACGGCGCTCGGCGAGGCCGGGGCGGTGGCGGCCCGCCCCGCCGCCGACAGCACCGCCGTCCCGCCCGCCGGGTCGTACGCGATCAGCTGGAGGTTCTTCGCCGCCGCCGCGACCGCGCCACCGTCCTTGCCGGGGTTGCCGATCGCGGCCTGCCGGTCCCCGGCGGGCGCGGCGGTGACGGGCACCTTGACGGTGGTCGGACGGCCGCCGGCGGGGCTGCCCGCCTTGGCGCGCGGGGTGCCGCCGGCGGGCTTGGCGACAGCGGCCGGGCTGCCCCCGGCGGCGGTCGCGGCCGGTTCCGCGACGGTGGCGGTGGCGGTGGCGACGGCCGGTACGGCACCGGCCTGGGAGGTACCGGGATCGGCCGGCCCGCACGCGGCGGCCCCGGCGAGGACGAGGGTGAGGGTGAGGGTGAGAGTGAGGGCGGCGGGGCCGACGGCCCTGCCTATGGAACTCTTGAACACGCGGCGTCATGTTACTGACGGGGAATAAGTTTGTCGAAGACAGACCAAAGATCGGACCGGGCTGGTCCGACCGCAGGTCAGCCCCCAGGTCAGCCCAGGCGCGCCGCCGGCAGCGGCGCCCGCTCCAGCACACCGGTTCCGCCGCCGGACAGCTCCGCGAGGTACCGCGACCGCGCCATCGGCTCGGCACCCAGGCTCCGTACGTGCGGACCGTCCCACTGGGCGTCGAGCAGCCGCCCGCCCGCCGCGGCGAACCGCGCCCCGAGGTCGGCGACGGCGACCCGGGCGGCGTCCGGGCGGCGGTGGAACATCGAGTCCAGGCTCAGCACCGGCCCGACCGTGACCCCGAACACCCCGCCGACCAGCTCCTCCCCCTCCCACACCTCCCCGCTGTGCGCCGCCCCCAGCTCGTGCAGCCGCAGCATCGCCGCCGCCAACTCATCGGTGAGCCACACCGGTTGGCGCCCCTCGGCGCAGGCCTCCAGCACCTGCCCGAAGGCCCGGTCGGCGCTCGTCCACCACGAGGACCGGTTGCGCAGCCGCCGCGCCAGCCGGCTCCCGAGCCGTACGGCGCCGGGGGCGATCACCGGCCGCGGGTCGGGCGACCACCAGGCCAGCGCGTACGGGTCAGCCCCGCCCGGCAGCAGTGCCACCTCGCCCGCCTCGACGGCCTCGCCGTACACCGCCTCGTTGTACGCGCTCGTGTAGACGTCCGCCGCCGGCAGCGGGAACAGCCCGTGCCGGTAGGCCGCCAGCAGTTCCCCGGCACCGGGCGCCCCGCCTGAGCTGCCGGAACAGCCGGAACAGCCGGAACCGAGCGACCCGCCGAAGGCCACCGGTCCTTCCCCCGGCCCGCGTCGCAGGTCCAACGCGTCCAGGGCGGCGCCGAAGGAGCTCACGACGCCGCCCGCAGGAAGCCCTCGCGCTCCAGCCCGGACAGGTAGTGGTCGATCAACCCCGCGTCCACCGGCGGAAGTTCGATCCCGCTCCCGGCCAGCGCCGCGTCCGCGTTCGTCCGCTCGAACAGCGGGAACGTCGGCCGGAAGTACATCTCGCTGATCGACAGTTCCGACCCCGGGGCGCGGTCCACGAACAGCGGGACGAACGGTGCGATCGGGTGCGTCGGGTTCCCCGCGGCGAACCGGATCATCCGCTGCACCCAGTCCCCGTACGGCAGTCGGGCGATCCGGTGCCCGCGGGCCCGCAGCCGCCCGGCGAGGTCGGCGAGGACGCCGGGCCGCGGGGAGGTGAGGTGGTAGGCCTCGCCGGCGGCGGGTGCGTGGGCGGCGATGTGGGCGATGGCCCGGGCGAAGCGGTCGGCCGGGACGAAGTCCAGCAGCAGCTGCACGTCCGGGCTGGTCCCGCTGTCGGCCAGGTAGGCGATCAGCGCGCACAGTTCGGTGCCGGTGTTCATCACCCCGTCCGCCAGGTCCCCGGTGACGTCGTTGGTGCGCAGCACGGTGACCGGCAGCCCGGCGGCCGCCGCGTTGTGCAGCAGCTGCTCGGCGACCCACTTGCTCTCGACGTAGCCGACGCCGAGCCGTTCGGGGTGGGCGAGCGGGGTCCGTTCGGTGACCTTCGGGACGCCGGCCGCGCCGAAGCCGGCCAGCACCGCGAGGGTGGAGAGGTAGTGCACGGGGATGCCCCGGCTGTGCCCGGCGAGCCGGACGACCTCCCGGGTGCCGCCGACGTTGGCCCCCCGCAACTGGTGGTACGGGTAGAGGAAGTTGACCTGTCCGCCGAGGTGGTGGATGGCGTCCAGGTGTTCGGCCATCCAGTGGAACCGGCGGTCCGTCAGCCCCAGTCGCGGCCGGGTGAGGTCGCCGGCCAGCGGCACCACCCGCGGGTCGGCGAGGTCGTGCCGCAGGAAGCGCTGCTGCGCGGCCCGCAGCCGTTCCAGCGCGTGCTCCTCGTCGGGCGCGCGGACCAGGCAGTGGATGCGCGCCCCGGTGGTGGCGAGCAGCGCGTGCAGCAGGTGGGCGCCGCAGAAGCCGGTGGCGCCGGTGAGCAGGATCTCGGCGGGGTCGGCGCGGGAGGGCGCCGGGCTCCAGGACTGCCGGATGCCCTCGGCGAGCCGGGCCTCCGCGAACCAGTCGACGGCGGCCTCGGGCCGTCCGACGCCGGCGGGGGCCTGCGCCCGCGACTTCGCACCCGCCTCCGCACTCGACTCGGCACCCGCCTCCGCGCGCGCCGCCTGCAACGCCCCCGCGAAGGCCCGCAGTACGGGTGCGCGCAGCAGCGCCCGGGTGAGCGTCCGCACCTGCCCGACGTCGATGCCGAACATGATCCGGGCCCTGGCCAGCATCTCCATCGCGAGCAGCGAGGTACCGCCGAGCGCGAAGAAGTCGCCGTCCGGGCCGACGTGTTCGACGCCGAGCAGCTCCGCCCACAGCCGCCCGACGGCCTCCTCCACCGCCCCCGCGCCGGATACCCCGGCTGCCGAGGAAGCGGGCGCCGGAGAAGCGGGTGCCGCCGGACGCACCGGGGCGTGCGGCAGCCGCCGCCGGTCGATCTTCCCCGCGGCCGTGAGCGGCATCGCCTCCAGCGGCACGAACCGCGCCGGCACCAGGTACTCCGGCAGCCGCTCGGCCAGGAACGCCCGGAGCCCCGCCGCACCGTCGGCCGCCCCGGCGGCGGGCGTGTAGTACGCGGTGAGCGTCCGGGTGCCGTCCGCCGCCTGCCCGTCGGCCGCGACCCTGGTCTGCCGGACGTCCGGGTGGGCGGCCAGGACGGCTTCGATCTCGGCCGGGTCCACCCGGTGCCCGCGCACCTTCACCTGGTCGTCGAAGCGCCCCAGGATCTCCAACTGCCCGTCCGCCCGCCAGCGTCCGGCGTCACCGGTGCGGTACATCCGCTCACCGGGCAGCGGCGCGTACGGGTCGGGCAGGAAGGACTCGGCGGTCAGCCCGGCCTGCCGCCAGTAGCCGCGGGCCAGGCCGGGCCCGCCGAGGTGGATCTGCCCCTTCTCCCCGGGCCGGACGGGGCGCAGCCGCGGGTCCAGCACGTGCACCCGCACGCCGGGCAGCGGCCGTCCGATCGGCACCGGCGCGGCGGAGGCGCCGGGACCCCCGCCCAGCAGCTCCGCCGTGACCAGGCAGAGCGTCGAGGTGACGGCCGCCTCGGTGACCCCGTACGCGTTGAGCAGCCGCGCGCCGGGCAGCCGTTCCAGGCAGCGCAGGCAGTCGTCGGCGTGCACCGCGTCCCCGCCGACCACGACCAGCCGCAGGCCCCGCGGCCCGGGGCCGCCGGGCGGGAGCAGGTCGAGCAGGTGGTGCCAGTAGGCGGGGGTGAAGTCGGCGACGGCCAGGCCGAGCCCGGGCAGCCGGCCGGCCAGCTCGGTGGGCGCCCAGGTGCCGCCCGCGCTCCCGCCGCCGCCCAGGACGACCGTCGCGCCCGCGAGCAGGGCGCCGAGCACCTGCTCCAGCGCGGTGTCGGAGCCCAGCGCGGCCAGGTTCAGGACGTGTTCGCCGGGGCGCAGCCGGTAGGCGTGGACGATCCGGTCGAGGGTGAACAGCAGTGCGCGGTGGGTGACCGGCACGCCCTTGGGGCGGCCGGTCGTGCCGGAGGTGTAGATCAGGTAGGCGAGGTCGTCGGGGAGGGCGCCGTCCTGTCCGAGCAGGTCCGCACCGGGAGGCCCTGGCACGTCCGCACCGGGAGGGCCCGACACGTCCGCGCCGAAAGGCCCCGGCACGTCCGCGCCGGAGAGCCCGGGCGCGGAGACTCGCACCACTCCCGGGAGTTCGTCACCGTCCGCGCCCCCGGCGGAACCCTCCGCGACCAGCACCCGCGCCCCGCAGTCCTCGACCAGCCGGGCCAGCCGCCGCCGCGGGTGCGCCGGGTCCAGCGGCAGGAAGGCCCCGCCGGCCTTGAGCACCGCCAGCCAGGCGGTCACCAGCCCCGCCCCGCGCTCCAGGCAGACCGGCACCACCTGTTCGGGACCGACCCCGTGCGCCCGCAGCGCGGCGGCCAACCGGTCGCTGCGCAGGTCGAGTTCGCGGTAGCTCAGGGTGGCGTCCTCGGCGAGGACGGCGACCGCCTCCGGGTCGTGCGCCGCCCGCGCGCGGAACAGCCCGTGCACCGTGTCCGCGAATCCGGCCGCCTCCCGCCGGACGGGGGTGCCGCCGGCGAAGCCCAGCCCGGCCGGGCGCCACGCGCGTTCCACCCACTCCCGGCAGTCGGCCGGGCCGGCCGGCCCGTGGACCTGCTGCCAGCCGGCCGGAACGGTCAGGCCACCGGGCCAGATCGCATACTGACCGTGGCCGTTGCGGACCACGGCGTGACGCCCGGAGTTCACATCCGCCCGTACGCCCTGTGCGCTGTCTGCTGCGTCGTCCACCGGCTTGACCTCGTGCTGTGGCGGCAGAATGCTGGGGAGTGCGACATTTCCGACTATACGCACTCCTGCCTTGTCGAGGACGTCCGGTCGCACCCCCACCGGACGCCTCGCTGCTGCGCGAAAGCGCCCATCCGTCCCACCGGGCCGGCTCCGTACCCTCCGGCCCGTCCCGCCCTCGCCCGAACTCCCCCGCCCGACCGGTGGGGTGATGTCGCGGAGGAGGTAGCTTCGTTGACTCGCCGGCGACACCGCCTGATGGTCCTTTACCTGCTCTGGATGGTGCTGTTCACCGGCATCTACTACGCGAATCCGGGCCAGCGGATCATCTGGTGGACGGGCATCGGCCTGGGCGGCGTCGTCGCCATCGTGGCCGGCGTCCGGCTCAACCGCCCCGCCCACGCGCGGTTCTGGTACGTGCTGGCGCTCGCCAACCTCAGCTTCACCGTGGGTGAGGTGGTACAGGCCGTCCAACTGGACATCCTGCACCTGCCCAACCCCTTCCCCTCCGTCGCGGACGGCTTCTACCTCGCCGAGTACGTGCTGTACGCGGTCGGCGTGCTGGGCTTCATCCGCTGGCGCACGGCCCGTCAGGACCTCGCCGGGCTGCTCGACGCCCTCATCCCCACCATCGGGATCGCCCTGCTCGCCTGGATCTACCTGATCCTCCCGTACGCCAGGAACCCGGACCTCGACTGGTTCCAGAAGGCCGTCTCGATCGCCTACCCGCTGGGCGATGTGGTCGTGCTCGCCCTGCTGCTGCGCCTGCTGACCCCGCGCGGCGGCAACTCCCGCTCGCTGCAACTGCTCGCCGTCGGCTCGCTCGGCATCCTGGTCTCCGACGTGCTGTACGGGCTGATCCAGCTGCACGGCACCTGGCACATCGGCACGCCGGTCGAACTCGGCTGGGCCGCCTTCTACACCGCCTGGGGCGCGGCCGCGCTGCACCCGTCGATGGTCGAGCTGACCCGGCCGGTGCCCACCCAGCAGCCGGACCTGGGCACCGCCCGGCTGGTGCTGCTCACCCTCGCCTCGCTCATCGCGCCCGCCATCCTGATCATCGAGGCACTGGCCGGCAACACCAGCAACGCGGGCGTGATCGGCGCCTTCTCCGCGCTGCTCTACCTGCTGGTGCTGGCCCGGCTGGCGGTGGTCGTCTCCGCCCGCAGGCAGGCCGTGGCGCGCGAACGGGCGCTGCGCGAGGCGGGCGCCCGGCTGACCGCGGCCGTCACGGTGGAGGAGGTCGCGAACGCCGTCCAGTCCGCCGCCTCCACCCTGATGCCGACCGAGCCCGGGCACGTCGCCCTGCTCACGGTGGCCGGGGACGGCGTGCTGCACGTCCGGCACGCCGGGAGCGGCGCCGCGCCGCACGCACCCGGGGACGCCGCGCGCTCCGACGAGGTGCTGGCCCTCGCCACCGCCAGAAGGACGCTGCTGCTGCCCGTCGCGTCCCTCGGCCCGAGCCCCGGGCGCGACCCCCTGGACCCCGGGCGCGACCTGCCGGGCCCCGGCCGCGACCGCCCGGGCCCCGAGGGCGAGCGGCGCACCCGCCTCGGCGGCATGCCGTACGCCCTGGTCTGCCCGCTCACCCTCGCCGAGCGCCCCTCGGGCGACCCGCTGATCGGCGCGCTGATCGTCACCGGCACCGAGCAGGAGCTGATCAGCCTCTGGGGCTCGCTGGAGATCCTCGCCGGGCAGGCGGCCCTCGCCGTCGAGCGGGTGGTGCTGAGCCAGGAGGTCGCCCGCCGCGACAGCGAGCTGTACTTCCGCACCCTGGTGCAGAACTCCAGCGACGTCATCCTGATCCTCGACGCCGACGACGGCGTGCGCTACGCCTCCCCCTCCGCCGAGACGGTGCTCGGCCACCCCGGCCTGGCGGGCACCCTGCTGACCGACCTCGTCCCGCCCGAGGACAGCCGGGAGGTCGGCAAGGCGCTGGCCCGGATGCGCGGGGCCGCCGACCAGCCCAGGAGCGAGCAGCCCCGCGAGCACTGGCGGCTGCTGCGGCAGGACCACACCCCGATCGAGGTCGAGGTCCGCTTCAACGACCTGCGCGCCGACCCGACCGTCGGCGCCCTGGTGCTCACCCTGCGCGACGTGACCGAGCAGCGGCAGATGGAGCGCGAGCTGACCCACCGGGCCTTCCACGACTCGCTGACCGGCCTGGCCAACCGGGTGCTGTTCCAGGACCGGGTCGGGCACGCGCTCTCCCGGGGCGAGCGCAGCGGGGCCGTCACCGGGGTGCTCTTCATCGACCTGGACGACTTCAAGGTGGTCAACGACACCCAGGGCCACGCGGTCGGCGACGAACTGCTGGTCGCCGTCTCGCTGCGGATCTCCACCGCGCTGCGCGCCTCG
Source organism: Kitasatospora sp. NPDC036993 (assembly GCF_055607525.1). Classification (NCBI taxonomy): domain Bacteria; kingdom Bacillati; phylum Actinomycetota; class Actinomycetes; order Kitasatosporales; family Streptomycetaceae; genus Kitasatospora; species Kitasatospora sp. NPDC036993. The sequence continues at coordinate 500,730 of NZ_JBVJRP010000002.1, forward strand.
GACACCGCCGCCAGGCTCGGCGGCGACGAGTTCGCCGTCCTGGTGGAGGACGCGCGGCGGCCCTCCGACGTGGACACCATCGCGGCCGGCGTGCTGGCGGTGTTCGCCGAACCGTTCCGGCTCAAGGCGGGCGCGGTGCGGGTGACCGCCAGCATCGGCGTGGCGACCACCGAGGACAGCGTGGACGCGGCCGAGCTGCTCACCCACGCCGACCTCGCGCTCTACTCCGCCAAGGCGGCCGGCCGCCGCCAGTGGTGCCACTACCGGCCGGCCCTCCAGACCGGGATGGTGGAGCGGCACGAGCTGAACGAGCACCTGGACTCGGCGATCGCGGAATCGGCCTTCCAGCTGTACTACCAGCCGATCGTCGACCTTCGCTCGGGCGACCTGGTCGCCTTCGAGGCGCTGGTCCGCTGGCCGCACGACCGGCGCGGCATGGTGCTGCCCGACGAGTTCATCGCCCTCGCCGAGGAGAGCGGCCAGATCGTCCCGCTGGGCGCCTGGGTGCTGGAGCGCGCCGCCCAGGAGGTCGCCGCCTGGCACGCCGCGAGCTCGGCGCTCCGTACCGCCGCCGGCCGGCCGCCGCTGCGGGTGAACGTCAACGTCTCGGCCCGCCAGTTCCGCGACGCGGGCTTCGTGGAGGTGGTCCGCCAGGCACTGGCCACCTCCGGCATCGACCCGCACACCCTCGTCCTGGAGCTCACCGAGTCCGTGCTGATGCGCCGCGACGACCGCATCCACGCCGACATGGCCACCCTGTCCGGCCTCGGCGTCGGCATCGCCATCGACGACTTCGGCACCGGCTACTCGTCGCTGTCCTACCTGCGCGAGTTCCCGATCTCGCTGCTCAAGATCGACAAGTCCTTCATCGACGGCCTCGGCCACTCGCCCCAGCAGTACGCCCTGGTCGAGGGCATCACCCGGATCGCCGACACCCTCGGTGTCCAGGTCATCGCGGAGGGCATCGAGCACCCGGAGCAGCGGAACCTGCTCGCCGCGATGGGCTGCCCGCTCGGCCAGGGCTACCTCTTCGCCCACCCCATGGACTCGGCGCAGGCGCGCGCCCTGGTCCGCAAGACGGCCTACGAACCCGCCTGAGGGCGGGCCCGGGTGGGCCGGCCCACCCAGCAACGGCCCACCGCGGACGGACCCACCCGGGCTTCCGGACGCTCAGGAGTCCGTGCGGAGCAGGTCGAGCAGCCCAGGGAATCGCCGGTCGAGCTCCTCGCGGCGCAGCGTGGCCGCACGGCTGTTGCCCCGGTCGACCTGGCGGATCAGTCCGGCCTCGCGCATCACCCGGAAGTGGTGGGTGAGCGTGGACTTGGAGACCGGCAGGTCGAAGGAGGCGCAGGTGCGCGCCGCCCCCTCGGCCTCCCGCAGCAGGGCGGAGATCACCCCGTAGCGCAGCGGATCGGCGAGCGCGTTGAGCACGGTCCGCAGGTCCATCTCCTCGGTCGAGGGGTGGCCTTCCGGGTCGGGCATCGGATCCTCCATCCTCGGGCGTCCTCAGGTATGGGTTGCATCGTACCTCGGTCGCATGCCACCGTGAGGTTCGATCAAATCCTTACCTGGCCGTCGGGACCGACGGCCGGTCCGAGCCTGGAGTCACGCCCCTTGCGTACGCAGAGCCTGCCCTCCGCCGTACCCGCGACCCGCCCCGCACCACGGCCACAGCCCGGGCTCGCCCTGACGCTGGCGTCCGTCCTCCTCGCGGTGTTCGTCGTCCCGATGTCCATCTCCGGCACCGCCGTCGCCCTCCCCCGGATCGGCGCCGGCACCCACGCCGGCCTGGCCCCGCTCCAGTGGGTGGTCAACGCCTTCAACGTGGCCTTCGCCTGCTTCACCCTGGTCTGGGGCTCCGTCGCCGACGTCGTCGGCCGGGTCAGGGCCTTCGCGGCCGGCGTCGCCCTCTACGCCCTCGGCTCGCTGGCCGGCGCCGTGGCCCCCGGCGTGCTCTGGCTGGACGCCGCCCGCGCCCTCACCGGCATCGGCGGCGCCGCGATCTTCTCCTGCGGCGCCGCGATCCTCTCCACCGCCTTCGACGGCCCGGCCCGCGCCAGGGCCTTCGCGCTGTTCGGCACCGTCGCCGGCGTCGGCGTCGCCGTCGGCCCGACCCTGTCCGGTGTGCTGGTGCAGGGGCTCGGCTGGCGCTGGGTGTTCGCGGCACACGCCGTCGCCGTCGCGCTCGTCCTGCCCGCGCTGCGCACGATCTCCCGTACGGTGCCGGCACCGCCCGCCCCGTCCTCGGGGACGGCCAGGACCGGCCGCGGGCGGATCGACGTCCCCGGCAGCGCGCTGTTCGTGCTCGCCATGGTGCTGCTCACCACCGCCATCGTGCAGGGCTCCCAGTGGGGTTGGGGCAGCTCGGCGGTGCTCGGCCTGTTCTTCGGCGCGGCGCTCGTGCTGGCCGTCTTCGCCGTCGTCGAGCGCCGCACCGCCCACCCGATGCTGGACCTCGGCGTGCTGCGCGACCGCCGCTTCGTCGGCCTCTGCCTGGTGCCGGTGGCCGCCTCCTTCGGCTTCGTCACCGTGCTCACCTACCTGCCGAGCTACCTGACCGCCGTCACCGGCCGCGGCACCGGCGCCGCCGGGCTGCTGATGCTGCTGCTCACCGCGCCGGTGCTGGCGCTCCCGATGCTCGCCGCCCGGCTGGTCACCCGGGGCGTGCCCGCGCTCACCCTGATCCGCCTCAGCCTGGTCTGCCTGGTGGCCGGCGACCTCGCCCTCACCCTGCTCTCCCCCTCCGCCACCGTCCTGCTGCTCGCCGCCCCGATGCTGGTCACCGGCGCCGGGATGGGCCTGTCGGCCGGCCTGGTCGACGGGCAGGCCCTGGCACTGGCCGACCCGGCCAAGGCGGGCATGGCGGCGGGCTTCCTCAACACCCTGCGCCTCGGCAGCGAGGCCGTCGCCGTGGCGGTCTACGGCTCCGCGCTGGCCACCGTGCTCGGCGGCCGGATCGCCGACGGCATCGGCGCGCACCCGGGCGCCGCCGGCGGGGCCGCCCGGACCGCCGAGGCCACCGATGTCGCCGCGGTCACCGACCGGGCGGCCGGCGGGGACTTCGCGGGCGCCGCCGAACTGTCCGGCGCCACCGACCGGCACGCCTTCACGGACTTCCTCGCGCACGCCTACGACTCGGCCTTCCACTCCGTGCTGTGGGGCCTCGCGGTGGCCGGCGCGGTGCTGTCGGTCGTCATCGCGCTCCTGCTGCGCGACGGCGGGCGGCCGCGCCAGGACGGGGCCTGAGCGGCGCCGGTGGACGGCCCGCCGCAGAGCCGCTGCGGCGGGCCGTCCTGCCTCCCGGGGATCAGCCGAGCGGCAGCTCCAGGACGGCTTCGCCGTCGTTCGGCGAGCTGACGGTGGTGGTGGTGACGACGGTGACCGCGTTCGCGGTCGAGTACAGCGGGTCGCGGCTGTTGACGACCAGCGCCAGCCGGTGCCCTGCGGACAGGTCGTAGGAGGTGGGCTGGAGCCGCCAGCTGACGGCGGCGTCGGTGTCCGGGGTCAGGTTGTCGGCGGTGTAGGGCTCGTGGGTGATGATCCGCGCGCTGCCGTCCGGTGCGACGTCGTACAGGTACGCCACCAGCACGGCGGTGTCGGTGGTGCTGCGCACGGTGAGCCGTACGGTGGCGGCGCCCCGGATGCGCCGGGCGACGGCGCCCGAGCCGGTGAGCGCGTCGGTCTCCCAGACCAGCAGCCGGGAGGGATCGAACGTCGCCCGGTCGTAGGGCTTGGGGTTGCCGAACCACTCCTTCTGCCCGGTCTTGAGCAGCTCACCCGCGTCGGCCTCGGTCAGGCTTCCCGCGAGGAACTCCCGCGACCAGCCCGTGGCCGGCTTGTCGGTCAGCTCGCCCTCGCCGGTGAGGTGCCAGGTCTCGCCGTCCGTGGTGACCTCGTCCCACGACGCGTACGACTCGCGGCGGGCCGGGACGGTGATCCGCTTGGTGCCGATGATGGTGCCGGTGGTCTCGTAGGTGAACATGGACTGGTTGACCACCTGGGGCCAGCCCGGCACGTCGTTGTCCTGGCCGAGCAGGTGGTGGTCCAGCCAGGCGAAGGCCTCCTGGATCGGCACCGCCAGCCCGGGGAACGGGATTCCGGGCACCAGGCCGGCCAGACCGGGGCCCTCGGGGGCGCCGTGGTCGCCGATCCACAGGTTCAGGTGCTTCGGCACGGTGAGCGCCGTGAACGTGTCGATCACCGGGGCGACCGGGAACAGGGTCTCGTGCCAGGTGTTCGAGATGAACGTCGGGATGCCGCGTTCGTTGGTCCTGTCCACGTAGGTCTGCGGGGAGCGCTCGGTGCCCCAGGCGACGACCTTGTCGAGGTTCCGGCCGGCCGCGAAGTCGTCGAGGACGTCCAGGGTCTCCTGGTCGAACTTCTCCTCCCGCGGGCCGCCGGTGAAGGCGATCAGCGCCTCCACCGCCTTCACGTGCCGGGTGCCGTTGTCGTAGAGGCTGGTGGCCAGGTTGCCCCAGGTACTCAGGGCGACGACCGCGGAGACCCGGGCCTTCTCGTCGTGGGCGGCGACCAGCTGGCTGATCCCGGAACCGTAGGACTCGCCGAGGAAGCCGACCTTGCCGGGGCCGAAGTGCCGCTCCGCGAAGTCGATCACCTTCTCACCGTCGGCCCAGTCCTTCTTGCCGCCGACGTCGATGAAGCCCTGCGAGGTGGACACCCAGCCCTTGATGCCGATACCGCGCGGGGTGTACGCGAGGACGTGGTACCCCTTCCGTGCCAGCGTGAGGTACAGGTACAGGAACGGCAGCCAGCCGTACGGGTTCCAGCCCGCCGGCACGATCACGACCGGGTGCGGATTGCCGTCGCGCAGCTTGATGGCCAGCCCGGACAGCCGGACGCCGCCGGCGCCCTCGATCCCGGACAGCTCGGTCACGGCCTTCTCCCGCACCTCGCCGACCAGCTCCGCCAGCGCCGGCGGCAGCTGCACCCCCGACTCGCCCCGGAGAGCCGCGAGCAAGGCCTCGGCCACCCCGACCACGGACGCACTGGGGATCAGACCGTCGCCCCAGATGCCGTTGGTGGCGATGTCGGTGAGCGTGGCCTCGGTGATCGCCGGGATCGGCTCTCCACTGATACTCGTCATGTGAACCACCCTTTTCCGTGACGGATACTGACCGCATCCTGATCACGGCAGGGGTCATGCCAAACTGACCGCTCGTCAGATTCATCAGTATGGGCGGCGTTCTCTGTCAAGTTCCATAATGAAAAGATGAGTTGTGCTATCGGTTCACCGAGAACCGGGCACCCTCACCTCCCCGCGAGCGCATCGACCGCCGAGCCGACCAGTGCCCGGGCCCGGTCCCCGTACACGGCCATGGCGGACAACTTCTCGAAGGCGTCCAGGTAGTGGGCGATCTCGCGGGGCCTGGTCACGGTCAGGCTGGCCGTGAGGGTCTCCACCTCGACCCTGCCGCCGTCGTAGACGCTGAACGTCTCCAGCGGCCACACCTCCCGTTCCGCACCGGCCGGGATGACCCCCAGCGAGACGGCGGGCAGCGAGGTCGCGGCCAGCAGGTCCACGAGCTGCCCGCGCATCGTCCCGGCGTCGCCGACCCGGTGGCGCAGCACCGACTCCTCCATCAGCAGCGCGAACCGCTGCCTGCCCTCCCTGACGATGCGCGACCGCGCGAGCCGGGCGTCGACCGCCTCGGCGACGTCGTCGGGCGTGCCGTGGAAGCGGGTGATGGCGGACAGCAGCGCCGTCGCGTACGCGCGGCTCTGGAGGAATCCGGGGACGAGCGTGGAGCTGTAGACCCGGAAGACCTCGGTGCGCTCGAACAGCGGCACGTACGAGTTCTGCAACCGCGTGAGCCCGGTGCGCTGGAGACGCCGCCACTCCACGTACATCGACTCGGCGGACCGCGTCGCGGCGATGAGGTCGGCGGACTGCTCCTCCGCGCCGCAGAGCCGGCACCAGGTGCGGATGTCCTCGTCGGACGGGGAGGTCAGCGCGTTGATGATCCTGGAGGACTTGGAGGGGTGCCAGCCGGCCCGGAGGGCCAGCTCGCGCCCGTTGATTCCGGCGTCGCGGCACAACTCCCGGAGCCGGGAGGCGACTTCCTTCCGGGCCGCTTCCGCACTGCTGGACGGCATGACTGAGGGCATGGTTCACCTGCCTGGGAGCGTCGGGGTGGACTGCCGGAGAGCCTAGCCACACCCCGGCCCCATCACCGAGCCGATTGCATCTACGTGCAGAGGAGTTGGGCCCGGTGTCGCCGCCGCACGAGGCGCCGGCCGGCCCGACGAGTCGGACCGGCCGCCTCGCCGTCGTGCTCAGACCTCGGCGCCGGCGGCGAACGTCACGAACGCCTCCCAGGCCGTGGGCGAGAACGCGAGGTGGGGTCCGCTCTTGTCCTTGGAGTCGCGGACGAGGACGGCGGTGGTCGTCTCGGCGACCTCGACGCACTGGCTGCCCTCGTTGGTGCTGTGGCTGCTCCTGAACCAGCTGAGTTCGCTGCTCGCTTCTCCCCCTCGACGCGGGATGGCGCGGACCTTTCGACGGTACGCCGCCCGCCCGCGCCCGGAAACCGGTTCGCCGTCACCCGGGCCGGCGGGCCAGACTGCCGGGATGGACACCCGCCGACCCTGCCCCTGCTGCGGCCACCTCGTCTTCGACGTCCGGGACGGCTGGCCCGGCTCGTTCGTCGTCTGCCCGGTCTGCCACTGGGAGGACGACCCCTCACAGCTGCGCTGGCCGCTCAGGCCGGACGGCGCCAACAGCGTCCCGCTGGTCGAGGCCCAGCGGAACGTCCGGGAGTACGGCGCCTGCGACCAGCGCGGCCGCCGCTTCGTCCGCCCGGCGACGCCCGACGAGCCGCTCGACCCCGCCTGGCGGCCCGTCGACCTGGCCGTGGACGTCTTCGAGGACTGGCGGGACGCGGTGCGGCGCCCCTGGCCCGAGGACCGATCCGTGCTGTGCTGGTGGCTCCCGGCCTTCTGGGACAACACCGAGGACGAAGGCCTGCCACCGGTCCCCGACCCCCTCACCATCGACGTCGGCTCCGTCCGCGACGAGAGCGGCCTCCACGCCGTCCTGAAGCGCGAACTGCGGTTCCCGGCGTTCTACGGCATGAACTGGGCGGCGTTCCGGGACTCGATCACCGGCCTGGTCCCGATGCCGGGGGAGCTGCGCTTCGTCCACTGGGCCGAGTTGGAGCACCACGCCCCGCACGCGGCGGCGGCGCTCCGCGAGCAGCTGGCCCGATTCGCGACGCCCGACCGGGACTTCACCGTCCGCTACGACTCCGACGACCGGTAGCCGCGGACACGGCCTCGGCACGGGCACGGTGACGATCTCGTTGCGGAATCGGTCTGTCGGCCGCCATCCCCACCCGGCACAATCACCGGTATGACGACCACCACCGGCTCGCCTCCCACGCGCAACACGCCGGTCGCCCTCGCCCGCGGCTTCCTGACGGGCGGCGTGACCGGAGGATCGCTCGCCGCGATGGTCGTCGGCGTCGTCGTCGAGAACGCGCCGCTGTTCATCGCCGGGCTGGCCCTTCCCTTCGCCTACGGCGGGCTGCTGTACCTCGCCGGCATGCCGCGAAGGGCCCGGGAGGCGGCCCTCGTGCCGCGGACGGCGCTCGCGATGATCGAGAGCCGGGACGTCCCCCAGAGCGAGATGACCGACCGGCCGGTGCGGTTCGACCTCACCGTCGCGCCGGACGACGGGCCCGCGTTCCGGGTGGAGTTCACCCAGGACATCAACGTCGCTGACCTCCCCGACTACCGGCCGGGCGGCGTCGTGGTCGTCCGCTACCCGCCGGACAGCCCGGTGAAGGTGCGGATCGTGAAGCGGCCGATTCCCGAGTGGGAGGAGCGGGCGGCCGGCGCGCGGCTGGACTCGGCACCCGAGTCGACCAGGCTGAGCGAACCGCCCGACGGCTGTGCCGTCGGCTTCCTCGGGTTCGTCGGGCTGCTGCTCGCCGCGGCGGCCGTGGTCTTCCTGTTCCGCGTGGACCTGTTCGAGGACAAGGCCACCGAGTCGCCGTCCTCGTCGGCACCGCCCTCGGTCTCCTCGACCTCGTCGACCAGGGTGGTGACGGGAGGGTCCGGCACCGTCGAGCTCGGCCCCGGGCAGTCGTTCCTCACCGAGGGCGAACTGCGCGAGGACATCGACTCGGTGACCCGGCACGGTGAGCAGAACCTGGCGACCAACCTCGTCGTGCAGGACCGCCTGCTGCTGGTGACCTTCGCCTCGGACGACACGAAGGCCCAGGCGTTCCCGGTGTCGGCGCTCCCCTACGAACGCTTCCCCGCCCTGGTCGAGGAGGCGAGGAGCGGCCTCGGCGGCCGGAGCGCGCAGAGCTGGAACATCGTCGTCTCCCGGCTCGGCGGGGCCGTCACCATCGTGGTCAGCGTGACCGGGCCCGAGGGCTCCGCCGTGCTCCAGGCGGACGACCAGGGCCGGGTGCTTCGGCGCACCGCGGCGCACTGACCCCACCGAACGAGGAACGGGCGGCTCATGAGCTGGAGTTGGCACGGAGTTCTGGTCCTGTGCTGCGGGGTGTTCGGCACCCTGGCGGTGCTCGGGTACGGCCTGTCGCTGGCCGGCCTGACCAAGGCGCAACGGGCGGTCCGGGTGCCGGGGCGGATCGAGCGGGTGGGCGAGCCCAGGAACGGGGGCTCGCAGAAGGACGGGATAGCGGTGGTCGTCCGCTTCCGGGACCCGTCCAGCGGTGAGGAGCACGTCGTCACCAACGACGGCCAGTGCGGCGACCGGATCATCGCGGCCTGGGTGGGCCGGGAGGTCGGGGTGCGGTACCCGCCGCGGCGCCCGCACGCCTTCCGGTTCGTGGACGACCTCCAGGCGGGCCGGCGCGGGCTCGGCTGGCCGGCCTTCTGGACGGTCCTGGTGTACTGCGGCCTGGTGGCCCTCGCGGCGGTCGACTGGTCCTGGCCGTGGGCCCTGGTCGGGGGCGGCGCGCCGGGGACGTTCCTCGCCGCGTTCCACCTGCCGGGGGACCGGCAGCAGGCGCAGGCCCGTCTCGACAGGCTGACCGCCATGGCGGCGGTGCCCGGTCGCGTCGTCGCCGTCCTCAAGACCGTGGAGACGGACGCGGACGGCGACGTCACGACCAGCCGGACGCCCGTCGTCACCTTCACCACCCACGAGGGGGTGGCCGTCACGGCCCACTACCCCGCGCGCCTGCCGGACGCCGCCGTCACGTACGGGCAGGACCTCGTGATCCACTACACCCCCGAGGATCCGGCCGACTTCACGCCGGACCTCGCGGCCGAGCACCGGGGCGGGAGGAGTGACCTCGGCTGCGGGATCGGGGCACTCGTCGTCATGGCGGGGACGGCCATCGCGGGCGGGGTGCTGCTCTGGCTGTGGCGCTGACGCGCCAACGGCCCGCCGCTGTCGGAGCGGTGGGCCGTTGAGGGGAGATCCGGCCGGTCAGACCTCGGTGGTGGCGGCGAACGGGACCCCCCAGTCCAGCATGCTCGCTCCTGCTCAGCGGCATAACCTGGATGGCCATCCCCCGCATCCGTCCCACCTCCAACAAATGATGCAGTTGCTCCTCGTGAACGTCCCAACCTCCCAGAGGCCGTGGAAGGACACTCTCGTCGATGACCCAGCTGAAGATCGCACGCGGCCATCGCGCCAGGACTTCCTGGCGAGCGATTCTGGACGTTACCCGCTCCTCGATGACCTCTTCCGTCAACAACGGCTGCCTCATCCCGTACAAAGCTCGCGCGTGCGCCTCGGTTTGCAGCAATCCCGGGATGAGCAGGGTGCTGTGTTCATGGACCTCGACCGCCACGGGCTCCAGTTCGGCATAGCCCCGGAACCAGGCCGGATGGCGCACACGGGCCTTGTTCCGCGCCTTCATCACGTCATCCCTCGCGACAGCCAGCAGTCCGCCCGCGTTGAGCTCCCGGTCCACCGCGACCAGCAACTCGGGCTGCGGGGTCCGCAGTCCACGCTCCACCGCGCTGACCAGCTGCTCGCCGTAGCCGATGCGTTCGCCGAGTTCCTTCCGCGTCAGCCCGGTCTGCTCCCGCAGGAGTTTGATCTGCTTCGAGTTTCACCTCTCCCTCACCACCACCGTGCGCCGGGGCACCACCCTCCGCATCGAGATCAGCGACCCCCGAGGCGACAAACTCCCCGTCCTCCCCCTCGTCCACACCCCCAACGCCCAGACCGGACGCGGCCTCACCCTCGTCGACGCCCTCTGCCACCGCTGGGGCACCATCCCCCGCCACCCCAACGCCAAGACCGTATGGGCCGAGATCGACCTCCCCGACCCGGCCCCCACCACCGATCCGGCCACCACCCCCGACACCCCTGAACCCCGCCATACCCCCACGCCCCGATCAACCACCAGGAGTGGGAAGCCGGCCCCACCGACTACCCACTCCGTCACCGGTCTACCGACCGTCGATCCCGAAGGTGCCGTCGAACAGCGCCACGGTCGCGGCCACGTCCGCGACGAACCGGGCGACCTCCTCCCGCGCCTGCCCGACCCGCTCCTCCTGCCCCGCCGCCAGTGTGGCCGCCCGGCCGTCGAGTTCGGCCGTCTGCCGCTCCAGCCGCCTCCTGCCCCAGGAGGTGCGGGCCCGGTCGGCCCGGCCCCGCAGCTCGTCGGCCCGGCGGGGCAGCCCCGCCAGCTCGGAGGACTCGGACAGCGCGGCGTCCACGGCGCCGACGGCGGCCAGTTGGGCCCGGTACAGCGCCGGCCGCACCGGCCCGACCGCCAACAGGAACGCGTCGCTGCCGAGTCGGTGTCCCTGGGCTCTGGAGTCCCCGGCGATCCGTACGTCCTGCTCGAAGGAGGCGACGTGAGGATTGCGGTCGTCCTCGAACGTCAGCTTCGCCCGCAGGATCCAACCGGCCAGCTCGACATCGGGCGGAGTGGCGGCGACCGCGTCGGCGACCAGCTGCCAGTTCCGCGATCCGATCCGCAGGAGGTCGGCGAACGTCCGGACGCAGCTCTCACCCGCCAGCGCCGCCGGATCGTAGCCCTCCCGCCGTATTCCGGCGATCGCCGCTTCCATCATGTCTGCCACCGACATCAAGGCCCTCCAGCCACCGGGACACGGGAAGCCGACCGAGCCGGCTCCCCCACTCCCCGCGTCCTCCCCCGCACGACCGTCAGGGATGCGCGGCGGCCCGGTCGGACTCGCTGCGCAGGACACAGAATTCGTTGCCCTCGGGGTCGGCGAGGATGGCCCAGCCCGCACCGTCGGGCTTCCGGTGATCGGCGACGAGGGTGGCACCGAGGCCGAACAGCCGCTCCACCTCCTCGTCGCGCGAGGTCTCCGGCCGCAGGCACAGGTGCACCCGGTTCTTGACCGTCTTGGCCTCGGGCACCTCGTTGAAGTACAGCACCAGGCCGCCCGCCAGCAGCACCTGCGTCTCCCGGTCCCCCGGCCGGCAGTCGGCCTCCAGCGGACGGCCCGTCACACCACTCCAGAACCGCGCCAGCCCATAGGCATCCGCACAGTCGATCGCCACGTTCTGCAACACCGAAACCATGCGTGCGAGTCTTCCCGATCTTCCCGCCGGAGGCCAACGGGCCGGGCCCGCTCCACGCGGGCGCCGCCCCACGCGGGGGCGCCATCCGACTCGCCCGCCTGACCCCACCCTGACCTGCGGCGATGCCGCCCGGGTGCAGGCCCTCGGGGACGTGCCTACGGTGGAAGCAGTAGCCCAGAGCATCCGGGAGGTTACGCCATGACTTCCGAGAAGAAGCCAGTCCAGCTCAAGGCACGCACGGTAGGCGGCCATGTGGTCGCCAACGCACCGATCAGCGGCGACTTCGAGGCCACCCTGACCGATGCGGACGGCAAGCCGATCGTGGGGCGTCAGGTCACCTTCTACAGCACCGCGAGCGGCCAGCGGGTCGGCTCCGCGACCACCGACCAGAGCGGGATCGCCAAGCTGAACTCCGGCTCCAAGATCCTCGACCCGGTCATCGTCGCCAGCACCCTCACCACGGGCTGCGAGGCCCGGTTCGAGGGCGACGACGAGTACCAGGCCGCCTCCGCCCACGCCGGCACCGCGGTCGGCGTCTAGCCGAACCACCCACCGGGCAGAGCCTGTCGGCACCTGGGGAGTGGGAAGTCGGCCGGGCCGGCCTCCCGCCCCCTTCGCGAGACCGTCCGCGGTGGCTCAGGCGGCCGCCGACCGGAGTCCGTGCGGCATGTTCCAGCCCTCGGCGAGCCTCGACGGGTGGACGTTCTGCCCGCCACCGAAGAACTCACAGAACTTCATGATCAGCGGGTCCCAGCCGAGCGGGTCCACGTAGTGCGTCCCGGGGATGACCAACTCCTCCTCCACGTGGGCGCGGAGGACCTCGACCTGGAAGGCGGTGGCGTGCGGCTCGGGAACGCCGAAGGGGTGGGCCGAGACGACCCTGCACTCCAGCTGGACCGGGCACTCCGCCGCCCTGGGAGCTCGGACCAGGTCCGACGCCTGCTCGGTCAGCCCGGCCGTCGAGAACTTGTCCGGCTCGTACCGGTAGCCCTGCTCCACCTTGTAGTCCGGTACGGCCGGCCTCCCGGTGGTGAGCGCGATCCGGTCGACGGCGTCGACCATCGCCGACGAGGGCAGGTTGAGCACGCACTCGCCCTCCCGCCGTAGATTCGCCGTGGTCTGGGCGTTGTTGCCGAGACCGAGCATGCAGGACTGGCCCAGCCACCACGCCGAGGAGATCGGCGCGAGGTTCGCCGTGCCGTCCTCGTTGAGTGTGCTGACCAGCACCACCGGGGTTCCGAAGTACAGGACCTTGAGCCCGGGGACGACGTGCATGCGCGGTGCCTTTCACGGAGTGCGGGGTGGACCGGCCCGCGATCAGGACCACGAGCCCACACCGACCCTCTCCGAGCGGGGCCACCGGCACCGGCGGAAACACGACGTCACGTTCCGGACAGGCGCGGCGGTCGCCGATGCGCGCGTGCCGGGAGTGAGGCGTTTCGCCTCACTCCCCTTCTCACGCTGCGGGCGCGACGCCGAGTTCCGCCAGCAGGCCGCGGACGCGCCGCTCGATCTCGTCGCGGATCGGACGCACGGCCTCGACGCCCTGGCCGGCCGGGTCACTCAACTCCCAGTCCAGGTAGCGCTTTCCGGGGAAGTACGGGCAGGCGTCGCCGCAGCCCATGGTGATCACCACGTCCGAGGTCCGGACCGCCTCGGCGGTGAGGACCTTGGGCGTCTCGGCGGCGAGGTCGATCCCCACCTCTCCCATCGCCAGGACCACGGCCGGGTTGACGGTGTCGGCGGGCGCCGAACCGGCCGAGCGGACCTCGACCCGGTCGCCGCCGAGGTGCGCGAGGAAGGCGGCCCCCATCTGGGAGCGGCCCGCGTTGTGCACGCAGACGAACAGCACCGAGGGCCTGGACGGCGTGGACTCGGAATTGGGCTCAGGCACGGACGGAACCTCCGGCGTCGGTGGCGGACTGGGGGAAGTAGCGGCGGGCGGCGAGCGCCACGTGGACGAGGCCGATGAGGACGGGCACCTCGATCAGCGGCCCGACGACTCCGGCGAGGGCCTGGCCGCTGGTCGCGCCGAAGGTGGCGATGGCGACGGCGATGGCCAGTTCGAAGTTGTTGCCCGCGGCGGTGAACGCGAGGGTGGTGGCGCGCGGGTACTCCAGACCCACCGCGCGGCCCAGCGCCAGGGAACCGGCCCACATGACGGCGAAGTAGACCAGCAGCGGCAGCGCGATCCGGGCGACGTCCAGGGGCCGCGCGGTGATCGCCCGGCCCTGGAGGGCGAACAGGACGACGATCGTGAACAGCAGTCCGTACAGCGCGAACGGGCCGATCCGCGGCAGCAGCGCGGTCTCGTACCAGGTGCGGCCGCGCGCCTTCTCGCCCAGGCGGCGGGTGAGGAAGCCGGCGGCGAGCGGGATGCCGAGGAAGATCAGCACGCTGCGGGCGATCTCCCAGACCGAGACGTCGAGCGCCGCCTGCTCCAGGCCCAGCCGGCCGGGCAGCACGGAGAGGTAGAACCAGCCCAGCGCGCCGAAGGCGACCACCTGGAACACGGAGTTCAGGGCGACGAGGACGGCGGCGGCCTCCCGGTCGCCGCAGGCCAGGTCGTTCCAGATGATCACCATGGCGATGCAGCGGGCGAGGCCGACGATGATCAGCCCGGTGCGGTACTCCGGCAGGTCGGGCAGCAGCAGCCAGGCGAGGGCGAACATCACGGCGGGCCCGACCAGCCAGTTCAGCACCAGCGAGGGGATCAGCAGACGGCGGTCGCGGGTGACGGTGTCGAGGCGGTCGTAACGGACCTTGGCGAGCACCGGGTACATCATCACCAGCAGGCCGAGCGCGATCGGCAGCGAGACGCCGGTGACGGTCACCTTCGCGAGCGCGTCGCCCAGGCCGGGGACGAGCCGGCCGAGGCCGATGCCGAGGGCCATCGCGGCGAGGATCCAGAGGGCGAGGTAGCGGTCGGTGAACGACAGCCGGCCGGCCGCGGGGGCGGGCGTCCCGGGTGCGGCGCTCATGTGGCGGCTCCAGCGGGCTCGGCGCAGGCCGACTCGGCGCGGGCCGGCCCGCCCGTCGGGCGGGTGAGGATGCCCGCGAGGCGGTCGGTGGTCGCGGGGACCAGCCGGTAGTACACCCAGGTGCCCCGGCGCTCGGAGTCGATCAGCCCGGCCTGGCGCAGCAGCTTCAGGTGATGGGAGATCGTCGGCTGGGACAGGTCGAAGGCCGGGGTCAGGTCGCAGACGCACACCTCGCCGCCCGCGCCGGAGGCGATCATCGACAGCAGCCGCAGCCGGACCGGATCGCCCAGCGCCTTGAACAGCGGCGCCAGTTCGGCGGCCTGCGCCTCGTCCAGCGGGGCGCCCAGCAGCCCGGGGCAGCAGCCGTCCCGGTCACCGGCCCCGCGGTCGTCAAGGCTGTCGTCCTGGCCGAGTACCCGAAGTTCCTGTTTCGACATGCCTCTATGTTGACGAACTTCGATCCAAGCCGCAATCTTGCATCGAAAGATATCGATCCAACCTGATGGAGGCCACCGTGTCCCGTGTCCAGCTCGCCCTGCGCGTCGCCGACCTCGAAGGCTCCGTCGCCTTCTACTCCAAGCTCTTCGGCACCGAACCCGCCAAGCGCCGCCCCGGCTACGCCAACTTCGCCATCGCCGAGCCCCCGCTGAAGCTGGTCCTCATCGAGGGCGAGCCGGGCGAGGACACCCGGCTGGACCACCTCGGCGTCGAGGTCGCCTCCACCGAGCAGGTCACCGCCGCCACCACCCGCCTCCGGGACGCCGGCCTCGCCACCTTCGAGGAGAACGACACCTCCTGCTGCTACGCCGTCCAGGACAAGGTCTGGGTGACCGCCCCCGGCAAGGAACCCTGGGAGGTCTACGTCGTCAAGGCCGACGCCGACACCCTCGGCAAGAGCGCCGACAGCGCCCCCGCCACCTGCTGCACCGGCGACGCGAGCTGAACCCGTCCGGCATGGGAAGTCGGCCCGCCCGACTTCCCACTCCGAGCCCTCCCGGCTGTTTTCGGCCGGATCCGGCGCCCCGGGAGCGGTGTTCCGGCCTCCCTTCGTGTCCGTCCCCGCACACACTTCCGCCACAACCGATGCTGGGCGCAGCTGACGACACCCGGAGGTGGACGGATGAGGACCAGGCCCAGGACCAGGAGCGCAGTGCGCGCGGTGGCCGCCGCACTGCTGATCGCCGCGGCGACCGCCCAGGCCACGACCCAGGCACAGGCGCAACCCCGGGAGGAGGTGCCCCAGCCCGGGCTGATCGCCACCACCGACCTGCCGCCGGACTCCCTCACCTGGCAGGTCTCGTCGATCGGCCCCGGCTGGAAGGACGACGCCCCCTGCCTCTGGAACTGGGCGGGTCCGGCGGTCTCCGAGGACCGCCTCTTCACCGCGAACTTCATGACCTCCGAGACCGCCGCCGCCACCGAGAACGTCATCGTGCTGCCGACCGAGGCCGAGGCCGTCGCCACGCTCGACTCCGTGCGGCAGTACCTCGCCGGCTGCGCGGACCGGACCCGGGCCTCGTCCCCGACCTCCGTGGTGACCGGGTACGACCACGGCACGGTCGACGTCGAGGAGGGCGCGACGGTCGGCGGCGTGCACCTTCAGAAGGTCCCGGCCTGGGAGGGCTACCGCAACTTCCTGTACGGCGTGGGCCGGGACGGCAACACCGTCGCCATCGTCGAGTGGGAGAGCAACTGGACCCAGCCCGACGTCCCCGCCTTCAAGGAGACCGTCCGCGCCGCCGTGAACAAGCTGTATTGATCCCCGGGGGCCGCGGTGGGGCACGAACGGACGGGCCGTCACCTCCGGTTACGGTGAGCGCCATGACGGACCCGCGCCCCACCTCGGCCTTCCACTCCGCCAACGCCGCCAACCGCGACCCGGCGGTCACCGGCCGGCTGGTCACCGCGCTGGACGTGCAGGCCGCCAACCCCGGGGTACGGCGGCTGCGCGCCTGGGCGCACGACCGGCTCGCCGCGCGCCCCGGGGAGCGGGCACTGGACGTCGGCGCGGGCACCGGTTCGGAGACGCAGGTGCTCGCGGCGGCGGTCGCCCCGGAGGGCGACGCGATCGGCATCGAGCCCCACCCCGGTCTGCGGGCCGTCGCCGAGCAGCGCGCCGCCGAGGCCGGCAGCCGGGCCCGGTTCCTGGACGGCGACGCGCTCGCACTGCCACTGCCCGACGGCGAGTCGGACGTGGTCTGGTGCGAACGCGTCCTCCAGCACCTCACCGATCCGGCGGGGGCCGTCGCCGAGATGGCCCGGGTGCTGCGCCCCGGCGGCCGGATCGCCCTGCTGGACACCGACTGGTCCACCTTCGTGCTGCACCCGACGGCCCCGGAGATCCGCCCCGCGCTGGCCACCGTCGTCCAGGGCGCCGCCGCCCAGCCCGACGCCGGACGCAGCCTCGCGGGCCGGCTGGTCGAGGCGGGGCTGACCGTCGACCACCTCGGCGGCGACGTCCTGCTGCACGACTCCCACGCGGTCGCCCGGCCGATCGTCCGCGGGCTCGGCGCGGCGGCCGTCGGCCGGGGCCTGATCACCGAGGAGCAGCGCGACCGGCTCTACGCCGGCCTCGACGCGGCCGCCGGGGCCGGGACGTTCCACCTGTCGGTGACGATGTTCGCCGCCGTCGCCCACCGGCCGCGCTGACCCGCCGGCCGCACTGACCACCGGCCGGGCTGACCCGCCGGCCGCCGGCCCTGACCGCGCCCACGACACCGCCCGGAGCGGCACCGGACAACGCGGGGCAGGTTCACCGGCGGCGCAGCGCCGCCTCGCAGAGCCGGCAGCGCTGCTGCTCCAGCTCGGGCGGGTACCACGGCTCGCCCGGCCGGACGGGGCGGTAGTGGGAGTGCTCCATCGGAACGGTGTCCAGCCCGCACAGGGTCCGCGCCTGCGGGTCCTCCGGGACGTCCGGGTCCTGTCCGGCGACGTGCACGGCGACCACGCCCGGCCCGACACCCTCGGGGCCGAGGGTCTGGTCCGGGGCCAGTTCGAAGAGGACGACGATCGAGGCCACGGTCCCACCGTGGCGGGCGGCGGCCGTCCACGCATTTCGATCTTCACCCTGCCGGGCGCTGCCCGGGCCGCCGCCGGCGCCGCCACCCCGCTCGGGTGGCGCCGGACTCTCCCGCACCCTCCCGCCCTCGCGCACCCCTCGCGCACCCCTCGCGCATCAGCCCGGGGATGTACATCCGTGGGCCAATGGCAGGTGACGGAGGATCAACCGGCGGGCCGATGCCGCCGATCCGCCGCCCGTGACAGCGTTCCGCGCATGGACACCACGCCGATCGCAGCCCACGCCGGACCGACGCGCCGTCGGGTGCTGGGCGCCGCCCTCGCGCTGGGCGCCGCCGCCCCACTGGGCCTCGCCCTCCCCGCCTCGGCAGCTCCCTCTTCCTCACCGCCTCCCGCCACCCCCGGGCGGCTCACCCTGCCCGCGCCCACCGGCCCCTTCCCGGTCGGCATGGTGCCGCTGCACCTGCGCGACGAGTCCCGGCCGGACCCGAACGCCAGGCCCGGACGGTACCGCGAGCTGATGGCCACCGTCTGGTACCCGGCCAGGACCGCCGACGCCGCGTCGTACCCGCTCGCCCCCTGGATGACCGAGGGCGCCCTGAAGGCCTTCCTCGACGACGTCGGATTCCCGCTCCCCCTCTCCCTCGCCCCGCTCACCTCGGGCCACCAGGGCGCCCCCGTCCACCGGACCGGCCGGCCGCTGCCCGTCGTCCTCTACTCGCACGGCGCGGGCAGCCACCGGGCCGACCACACCATCGTGGTCCAGGAGTTGGCCAGCCACGGCTTCGCCGTCGTCACCGTCGACCACACCCACGACGGCATCACCGAGTTCCCGGACGGGACGGTCGTCACCCGGGACGCCGCCGCCCCGGGGCTGTACCCGCGGGACTACGCCGCCGACCTGCTCTTCCTGCTCGACCGCGTCGTCGACCTCGCCAACGGCCGCAACCCCGACGTCGACGGGCGCACCCTCCCGGCCGGTCTGCCCGGCGGCCTGGACGCGCGGAACATCGGCGCCTTCGGCTGGTCCAAGGGCGGCACCGGCACCGCCCTCGCCCTGGTCGCCGACCGACGCATCCGCGCCGGGCTCGCCATCGACGGGCCGATGGCCTCCAACCCCGCCATCACCACCGACATCGACCGGCCCTTCATGATGATGACCGCCGACTTCGCCCGGGCCACCAACCCGTACGCCGAAACCTTCTGGGGCCACCTGCGCGGCTGGCGCCTCGACGTCCAGGCCACCGGCGCCGTGCACAACTCGTACGGCGACAACATGACGCTGATCCCCCAGGCGGGCCGGCTGCTCGGCATGACCGAGGAGCAGATCCGGTCCAAGGTCGGCACCCTCGACCCCCAGCGCGGGATCCGCGTCCAACAGGCCTACCCGCGCGCCTTCTTCGACCTCCACCTGCGGGGCCGGCACTGCGGCGACCTGCTCGACGGACCGTCGCCGGCCTTCCCCGAGGTCGTGTACCACCCGTAGACCCGGTACGGCGCGGGCGGCCACCGCGGGGGTGCGGCCGCCCGCCCCGCCTACCCGTGGCCGGCCGGCACCGTACCCGCACCGCCCAGCGCTTCACCACATAGGCCCCGGCCCATGCCTACAGGTCCACAACCAGCCCGCCGAGCAGGCTCCACAGTACAACTCACAGTTACTTCACAACTGCACCTCCACCAATTGATCACCCAAAGACCTCCGGGAACCGAGAGCGCCCCATCCAACGAACGGATAGGGCGCTCCTGAAGACGGGCTCGACGAGATTTCGCGATCCCCGGGCTACTGACGAACGAACGGCTCCTGACCGGCGTCCACTCCGGTCATCCCGAGCTGCTCGCCGTTATTGCCCTTGCCATACTGAAACACTCGTCTTCCAGGACCCGGTGACGGCCGGTTCCGGAGCCTTCCCCACCGTGCACGAGGCGACCAGCGGCAGCACGCACACCCGCAGCTCCGGCACATACCGCCTCGAAAGCCACGGAGAGCCGATCACGTGTTATCCCCCTCGCCCCGGAGGCACCGTGGGCCTCATGAGCCCCTGCCGCCGTCCCGGCATTCTGGCAGGCGCGCTCGGCGGCGACCGCACCGCGGCCCCCACCGGACGCCTGGGCGTTCGGTGGGGGCCTGGAGGGACTCAGACGCGCTTGGCCTCGGAGGCGGTGGCGGTCGGGACGGTGGTGGGGACGGCGGTCGGGAGGGCCGTGGGGGCGGTGGTGCTGCCGGCGTGGGTGCCGAGGGTGCGTTCGACCTTGGCGACGGCGGTGCGGTACTGCATCGAGGCGGTCTGTTCGTTGCTGCCCTGGCGTTCGAAGTAGCCGAAGAGCATGGTGACCGTGCCGAAGCGTTCGATGCCGACGTAGCCGTTGAGCTGGACGCCGGCCAGGGTGCCGTCGAGGTGGACGGCGGGGGCGTCCTTGCGGTCGCCGAGGGTGACCGGGCTGACGGTGAAGGTCACGGAGTCCTGGGTGCCCGCCTCGAAGGTGATGCTGTGGCAGCTCTTCAGGGCGTCGGTGGCGTTCTTGAAGTCGGCGGTGAGCCGGTCGGAGGACTCGGCGGCGAGGGCCTGGGTGACCATCGGGTTGCCGTCCGGGCCGTCGAGTTCGACCGCGGCGTGGGTGACCTGCGGTCCGGTCTGGGTGGCGTGCATGTTGATCAGGTCGCTGAGTGCGGCGCAGCCGGTCACCGGGGTCTGGCTCCCGCCCGGACTGGGGCTCTGCGTCACCGAGATCGCGGTGTAGCCGGGGCCGAGGTCGGCCGGGGTCAGCAGGGCCGGCTTCAGCTGGTCGGCGGTGGGCAGGGTCTCGGCGGGTGCGGCCGAGGCCGGCCGGACCGCCGGGCCCAGGGCGACCGCCACGACGGCGGTGGCGGCGGCGAGGACGTGGATGGGCCTGGGAAAGGGCATACGGGGCCCCCGGTCGAGGGTTCGGGCAGGGACGAGGCAACCAGTGTCCCACCGGGGGCCCTGCGCGGCGCGCGGGCGGGAATCTCCGCAGGTCAGATGGATGCGGCCAGTTCGGTGCCCTGCTGGATGGCCCGCTTGGCGTCCAGTTCGGCGGCCACGTCGGCGCCACCGATCAGGTGCACCGGCAGGCCGCGCTCGCGCAGCGCCTCGTACAGCTCGCGGCGCGGCTCCTGGCCGGTGCAGAGCACGACGGTGTCCACGGGGAGCAGTTGGCGCTCGCCGTCGACGGTGAAGTGCAGGCCGGCGTCGTCGATCAGGTCGTAGGTGACGCCGGGGACCATCACCACGCCGCGGTGCTTGAGTTCGGTGCGGTGGATCCAGCCGGTGGTCTTGCCGAGGCCGGCGCCGACCTTGCCGGTCCTGCGCTGGAGCAGGTGGACGCTGCGCGGGGGCTCGGGCCGCTCGGGGGCGCGCAGGCCGCCGCGCTCGCGGTACTCCGGGTCGATGCCCCACTTGGCCTGGAACACCGGCGGGTTGAGGCCGGCCTCGTCGCCCTGGTCGGTGAGGAACCCGGCCACGTCGAAGCCGATGCCGCCCGCGCCGAGGATGGCGACCCGCTTGCCGACCGGCGCGCCGTCGCGCAGCACGTCGAGGTAGCCGAGCACGCTGGGGTGGTCGATTCCGGGGATGTCGGCGGGAGTTCGGGGGGTGACGCCGGTGGCGAGGACGATCTCGTCGTGGCCCCGCTCGGCCAGCTGCCCGGCGGTGACGGTGGCGCCGAGCCGCTGGGTGACGGCCAACTCGGCCAGCCGGGTGCGGAAGTAGCGCAGCGTCTCGTCGAACTCCTCCTTGCCGGGGATGCGCCGGGCGATGTCCAGCTGCCCGCCGATCTCCTCGGCGGCGTCGTACAGGGTGACCTGGTGGCCGCGTTCGGCGGCGGAGACGGCGAACGCGAGGCCGGCCGGGCCCGCGCCGACGACGCCGATACGCTTGCGCGACATCACCGGACCGAGGACGAGTTCGGTCTCGTGGCAGGCGCGCGGGTTGACCAGGCAGGAGGTGATCTTGAGGCTGAAGGTGTGGTCGAGGCAGGCCTGGTTGCAGCCGATGCAGGTGTTGATGGCCTCGGCGCGGTCGTCGCGGGCCTTGGCGACGAAGTCGGCGTCGGCGAGCAGCGGGCGGGCCATCGAGACCAGGTCGGCGCTGCCCTCGGCGAGCAGGTTCTCGGCGATCTCGGGCGTGTTGATGCGGTTGGTGGCGACCAGCGGGATGCCGACCTTGCCCATCACCTTCCTGGTCACCCAGCCGAAGGCGCCGCGCGGCACCGAGGTGGCGATGGTGGGGATGCGGGCCTCGTGCCAGCCGATGCCGCTGTTGATGACGGTCGCCCCGGCGGCCTCGACGGCCTGGGCGAGCCGTACGACCTCGTCCAGGGTGGAGCCGCCGGGCACCAGGTCGAGCATGGAGAGGCGGTAGACGATGATGAAGTCCTCGCCGACCCGCTCGCGGACCCTGCGGACGATCTCCACCGGGAAGCGCATCCGCCGCTCGTACGGGCCGCCCCACTCGTCCTCGCGGTGGTTGGTCGCGGCGACGATGAACTCGTTGATCAGGTAGCCCTCGGAGCCCATGATCTCGACGCCGTCGTACCCGGCGCGGCGGGCCAGCCCGGCGCAGCGGGCGAAGTCCTCGATGGTCTGCTCGACCTGCCCGGCGGTGAGTTCGTTGGGCACGAAGGGGCTGATCGGGGCCTGGAGCGCGCTGGGGGCGACGAGGTCCCGGTGGTAGGCGTAGCGGCCGAAGTGCAGGATCTGGAGGGCGATCTTCCCGCCGGCGGCGTGCACCGCGTCGGTGACCACCCGGTGCTTGTCGGCCTCCTCCTCGGTGGTCAGCATCGCGCCGCCCTCCCAGGGGCGCCCGGCCTCGTTGGGGGCGATGCCGCCGGTGACGATCAGGCCGACGCCGCCGCGGGCCCGTTCGGCGTAGAAGGCGGCCATCCGCTCGTAGCCGCCGGGGGCCTCCTCCAGGCCGACGTGCATGGAACCCATGATCACGCGGTTGGGCAGGGTGGTGAAGCCGAGGTCGAGCGGGCTGAGCAGGTGCGGGTAGCGGCTGCTGCCGGGGTGGGCGCTCATCGACGTCTCCTGGGGCGCGGGCGGGGGCGGACCGGGGGCTTTGTTACCGCAGAGTAGGTGACGGGCGCCGCAGTATGCAACTAGTTGCATAAGCCCGTTGCGCAAGGCCTGTCGGGACCGTGCTCCGGATGACTCGAACACCACTCCGGGGCCCGCTCGTCGGCGTATCGTCGTGTCCCGGACAGCGCGGGGGGACGGCGCTGGGACATCGCGAGTTCGGGAGAGGAGCGACCGTGCGAGGTGGCTCGGTGGCCGTGGTCGGGGGCAGCATCGCCGGGAGCGCCTTCGCCGGCGCCGCCGCCCGGCTCGGCGCGGAACGGGTGGTGGTGCTGGAGCGCAGCCCCGGCCGGCTGGAGGACCGGGGTGTGGGGCTCTGCACCCACGACGACCGCTTCGACGAACTGGTCAGGACCGGACACCTCGCCGCGGACACCCGCCGCCACCGCCTCACCGTGCGCCACTGGGTCACCCGGGGCGCGGCCGGCGAGGGCGACGGACCGGACGGCTGCGGGCGGCTGCTCTGGGCCCAGCCCTTCGCGTTCCACTCGCACCACTGGGGCGTGCTCTGGCAGGCACTGCGCGAACGGACGCCCGAGCAGGTCGAGTTCCGGCTGGGCACCACGGTGACGGCGGTCGGCAACGGGCCCGGCGGCGAACCCGGCAGCGCCTGGACCGAGGACGCCGACGGCGGCCGCGAGACGTACGACCTGGTGATCGGCGCCGACGGCTACCGCTCGGTGGTCCGCACGGCCGTCTGCCCGCAGGCCGAGCCCGAGTACGCCGGGTACGTGTGCTGGCGCGGCAGTTACGACTCCGCCCTGCTGGCCGGGCTGCCCGGCGGAGCGGCGCCCTGGCCGGAGGAGCACTGCACCACCGTCTGCTACCCCGGCGGCCAGGTGGTGATCTACCGCATCCCCGGGCTCGAACCCGGCAGCACCCAGGTGAACTGGGTCTTCTACGCCCCCACCCCCGCCTGGCTGCGGCTGGACGGCCCGACCAGCATCCCGGCGGGCAGCCTCACCGACGCGCGGCTGGACGAGCTGCGGCAGCTCTCGGAGCGGAACCTGCCGCCGTACTGGGCCGGGGTGGTCGCGCTGACCCCGCGCGAACGGACCTTCCTCCAGCCGATCTACGACCTGGCCGCCCCGCGCCGCACGGCCGGCCGGCTGCTGATCGGCGGGGACGCGGCCACCGTGGTGCGCCCGCACAACACCAGCGGCGCGGTGAAGGCGATGCAGGACGCCCACGCCTTCGAGCTGGCCGGGCGGGAGGCCGTCTCCTGGACCGACCTGCTGGCCGCCTATGACCGCGAACGGACGGCGGCCGGGCGGGAGTTGGTGGAGCTGGGCCGCGCCCTAGGCCGGGCCCAGGTCACCGGTTCGCCGGACTGGTCGGGGATGGACGCACCCGCCATGGCCGCCTGGTGGCAGCACCAGCTCACCGGCACCGGGGGTTTCGGCGGCCACGCGCTCGGCCGCAAGGGCTGAGCGCGCGCCGCGGCCGTCGAAACCCCGTCGATCCGGACCGGGACGGAACGGTCAGACGTTGACGCCGTAGTCGGTCGCGATGCCGCGCAGCCCGGAGGCGTACCCCTGGCCGATGGCACGGAACTTCCACTCGGTGCCGTTGCGGTACAGCTCGCCGAAGACCATCGCGGTCTCGGTCGAGGCGTCCTCGGTCAGGTCGTAGCGCGCGATCTCCTGGCCGTTGGCCTGGTTGAGAACCCGGATGAACGCGTTGCGCACCTGGCCGAAGCTCTGCAGCCGGGCGTCGGCGTCGTAGATCGACACCGGGAAGACCACCTTGGCCACGTCGGCCGGCACGCGGTCCAGGTCGACCTTGATCTGCTCGTCGTCCCCGTCCCCGCCGCCGGTCAGGTTGTCGCCACTGTGCTCGACCGAACCATCGGGGCTGCGGAGGTTGTTGAAGAAGACGAAGTGCTGGTCCGAGACCACCTTGCCCAGCGCGTTGCACAGCAGCGCGCTGGCGTCCAGGTCGTAGTCGGCTCCCGTGGTGGTGCGCACGTCCCAGCCGAGACCGACGATCACGGCGCTCAGACCGGGCGCCTCCTTGCTCAACGAGACGTTGCCGCCCTTGGCCAGCGAAACTCCCACAATGCCCTCCTCGATCTCTCCCTGCGAACGAATCTACAACACTGTAGAGATCAGGAGAATCCATCGGGAGGCGGGCCCCGCCCCGGGAATTTCTCAGGGCAGCGGACGGGAACTCCGGCCGCCGCGCTCCGCATGCCGAGCACCCCGGCGGGGGGCCGCCCTACACTGACAGTGGATTTCCCCTCGTCGCAGGCCCTGTCGCCGGAGGTCCCGATGCGCCAGCGGTACAGCTTCCACCTCGACCAGGACGGGCACTCGGTGACCGTCAACGTCCGGTCCGGCTGGATCACCGAGACCGAGCTCCTGGTCGACGGCAAGGAGTGCGCCTTCCACCGTGTCCACGGGCACGGCGTCTACCCGCTGACCCTCGCCGCCCAGGTCGCCGAGGAACCGCCGGAGCCGCTCGCGGTGCGACTGGACCGCACCGGCCGGACCGAGCACCCGCTCTCCTGCGTCCTGGAGATGGCCGGCGCCGAGCGCCCGATGCCCGAGCGCACGGCGCGCTGAAACCGCTCGTTCGGGTGGTTTGCCCATGAATGCCACGAAACCTTACGATCCGGGCCTGGCCCCCTTCCCCCGCGCCGCGTCCTGACGCGTCAGCCCGTCAGGCGCTCCCCGAGGCGCTCCGCCACGATCTCCTCGACGGCCTGCCGGGCCCGCTCGGCGTCCTCGGCGACCAGCCCGATCCTGGTCCGGCGGTCCAGCACGTCGGCGGCGTCCAGCGCGCCCTCGTGGGTGACGGCGTGGGCGATCTCGGCGCGGGTCACGTCCAGGCCCTCCGCGACCGGCGTCAACTCCCCTGCCGCGATCACCTCGTGGCCCGCGCCGCCGTGGCGGGCCGACAGCGAGGACGGCACCTCCGCCCCGGAGAGCGAGCGGCTGTCCCGGTGCCCGGGGGCGCCGATCAGCGGCAGCCTGGCCGTCCAGCAGGCGCGGGCGGGCAGGCCGCGCAGCCGGACGGCGGTGTCCACCGCGTCCTCGGCCATCCGGCGATAGGTGGTGAGCTTGCCGCCGACCACGGTGATCACCCCGGACGGGCCCTCCAGCACCGCGTGCTCGCGCGAGATGTCGGCGGTGCTGCCGTCCCCGGTGTCGATCAGCGGGCGCAGCCCGGCGTAGGCGCCGCGCACGTCCGACCTGGTCAGCGCGGTGGCGAGGGCGGCGTTGACGGTGTCGAGGAGGAAGGTGAGCTCGGCCTCGGTGGGCTGGGGCTCGTCCGGGACCGGGCCCGGGGCGTCCTCGTCGGTCAGTCCGATCGCCACCCGGCCGAGCTGCTGCGGCAGCGCGAAGACGAACCTGCTGGTGGAGCCGGGCACCGGCACGGTGAGGGCGGCGGTCGGGCCGCCGAGCGCCGCCGCGTCCACCAGCAGGTGGGTGCCCCGGCTGGGCCGGAGTCTGATCGAGGACTCCACCTCGCCGGCCCAGACGCCGGTGGCGTTGATCACCGCGCCGGCCCGGACGGCCAGTTCCCGCCCGGTCAGGGTGTCGACCAGCCGGGCCGAGGTGCCGGTGACCCGCTCCGCGCGCACCCTGGTCAGCACGCTCGCGCCGTACTGCGCGGCGGTCCTGGCCAGCGCGACCACCAGCCGGGCGTCGTCCACGAGTTGGCCGTCGTGGGCGACCAGCGCGCCGCGCAGCCCGTCCGTCCGCACGCCCGGGACCAGCGTGCGGGTCCGGGCGGCGTCGATCCGGCGCACCCGGGGCAGCAGCGCGCCCGGGGTGCCGGCCGTCAGGCGCAGTGCGTCCCCGGCGTGGAAGCCGGTGCGGATCAGCGCGGCCTGGCCGGGGCGCAGCAGGTCCGGGAGCAGCGGTACGAGTTGGGGCAGCGCCCGGATCAGGTGCGGGGCGGTGCGGGTCATCAGCACGCCGCGCTCGACCGCGCTCTCCCTGGCCACCCTGATCCGCCCGGAGGCGAGGTAGCGCAGGCCGCCGTGCACCAGCTTGGAGCTCCAGCGGCTCGTCCCGAAGGCGAGGTCGCGGGCCTCGACGAGCACCGTGCGCAGACCGCGCGAGGCGGCGTCCAGGGCCACCCCGGCGCCGGTGACGCCGCCTCCGATCACCAGGAGGTCGATCCGGGCGTCGTCGCCGAGTGCTTCGAGCTCCAGCGTGCGGCGGGCGGCGTCGAGTCGGGAGGTTCCGGCGTATGGGCCGGCGTGCGGGCCTGCGGTGGGGGTCACGGCGCGAGGTATCCGTTCAGTGCTCTGGCCAGTTCGCGCCGCCAGGCCGCCTCGGGCAGCAGGGAGGCGACCATGCGGTGCGACTGGACGGTGGACTGGGCGATCAGCAGGACCATGGCGGCCAGTTCGAGCGGCTCGCCGGCCCGGACCGAGCCGTGCTCCTGGCCCCGTTCGATGCCGGAGCGCAGCGCCTCCAGCAGGCCGCGCTGGCTGGCGCCGAGCCGCTCGACGACGTACTGGAGCAGCAGGTCGGAGTCGTCGGAGCGGAGCAGCGCGCCGAGCACCGGGTGGTCGCGCAGCCGGACGGCGACCTCCACCACCCGCTCGACGAAGGTCTCCCGGTCGCGGACGTCCAGCTCGGTGCCCTCCAGGGTGGCCAGGATCTCCCGGGTGAGCAGGGCGCCGATCACCGCCCGGACGTCCGGCCAGCGGCGGTAGACGGTCGGGCGACTGACCCCGGCGCGGCGGGCGATCTCGGACAGCTGGGTGCGGCGCACGCCGAGGTGCACGATCAGGTCGGCGGCGGCGTCCAGGATCGCGTCGTCGGTGCTGCGGGCCCCGGGTGGCCGGCCCGGCCCCTGGGTCCGGTCCGATGTCGGGGTCCGGCCCGATGTCGGGGGCTGGCCTGGCGTCTGAGGCTCGGCGTTACTACTTGACATGATGTGTGAAACTGTAACGCATGGCACCTGAGACGCAAGCGGGACCGGCCGGCGCCGCACTTCCGCTCCCCCCGATGAAGTGGGACGCCTGGGGCGACCCGGCGCTCGCCAAGGAGCTGTCCGCCGACATCAAGGGACTGCTCGCCGCCGCCCTCGGCGTCACCGGGGACGCCGCCCCCGGGCCGAGCGCCGAGGAGGTCGTGCTGCGCCCGTCCCGGATCGCCGCCGAGGACCTCAAGGCGCTGGCCGACGCCGTCGGCGAGGCGCACGTCAGCGCCGCCGACGCCGACCGGCTGCCCCGCGCCGGCGGCAAGTCCACCCCCGACCTGCTGCGCCGCCGCAGCCGCGAACCGCAGGACGCGCCCGACGCCGTCGTGCTGCCCGGCACCGAGCAGGAGATCGCCGCCGTCCTCGCGGTGTGCGCCGAACGCCGCGTCGCCGTCGTCCCGTTCGGCGGCGGCACCAGCGTGGTCGGCGGCCTCGACCCGGAGCGCGGCCCGTTCGAGGCCGTCGTCTCGCTCGACCTGCGCCGCTTCGACCGACTGCACGACCTGGACGAGACCTCCGGCGAGGCCGTCCTCGGCGCGGGCCTCACCGGCCCGGCGGCGGAGGCGCTGCTCGCCGAACGCGGCTGGGAACTCGGCCACTACCCGCAGAGCTTCCGCTACGCCACCATCGGCGGCTTCGCGGCCACCCGCTCCTCCGGCCAGGACTCCGCCGGGTACGGGCGCTTCGACGAGATGGTGCGCGGGCTGCGCGTCGTCACCCCCGCCGGGGTGCTCGACCTCGGCCGCGCCCCCGCCTCGGCCGCCGGCCCCGACCTGCGCCAGCTGTTCCTCGGCTCCGAGGGCACCCTCGGCGTGATCACCGCCGTCCGGCTGCGCGTCCACCCGCTGCCCGCCGTCAAGGCGTACGAGGCGTGGAGCTTCCCCGACTTCGCCACCGGCACGGCCGCGCTGCGCACCGTCGAGCAGCAGGGAGCGGGCCCCACCGTGATCCGGCTCTCCGACGAGGCCGAGACCATGATCAACCTGGCCATGACCGAGCAGATCGGCGGCGCCCCCGCCGTCACCGGCTGCCTGGCCGTCACCGTCTTCGAGGGCGGCGCCGCCCAGGTCGCCGCCCGGCAGCGGCTCACCCGGGACACCCTGCTCGCCGCCGGCGGCACCTCGCTCGGCGAGGCCCCCGCCCTGGCCTGGGAGCACGGCCGGTTCAACGCCCCCTACCTGCGCGACTCGCTGCTCAGCGCGGGCGCGCTGTGCGAGACCCTGGAGACCGCGGCCGGCTGGAGCCGGCTGCCCGCCCTGCGGGCCGCCGTCACCGAGGCACTGACCGGGGCCCTGCCCGGCTCCCTCGTGCTCTGCCACATCTCGCACGTCTACCCGACCGGCGCCTCGCTCTACTTCACCGTCGTCGCCGCGCTCGGCGAGGACCCGCTCACCCGCTGGGGCGCCGCCAAGCGCGCCGCCGGGGACGCCATCCTCGGCGCGGGCGGCACCATCAGCCACCACCACGCCGTCGGCGCGGACCACCGGCCCTGGATGACCGAGGAGGTCGGCGAACTGGGCGTGCGCATCCTGCGCGCCGTCAAGGCCGAACTCGACCCGGCGGGCATCCTCAACCCCGGCAAGCTGATCCCGTGACCGGCGTGAGAACCGTCCGCAGGGTCGCCGTTCTCACCAACCCGGCGGCGGGCATCGGCCACGCCGAACCCGCCGCCCGCCGGGCCACCGCCCGGCTGCGGGCCCTCGGCGTCCAGGTCGAACCGCACGCCGGACGCTCCCCCGAGGACGCCGTCCGCCTCGCCCGCGAGGCGGCGGCGGACGGCATGGACGCGGTGGCCGTGGTCGGCGGCGACGGCATGATCAACCTCGCCCTCCAGGCACTGGCCGGCACCCCCGTCCCGCTCGGCGTGATACCGGCCGGCACCGGCAACGACCACGCCCGCGAGTACGGCCTGCCGCTCGGCTCCCCCGAGGACGCCGCCGACGTCATCGCCGCGGGCCGCACCCGCGGCGTCGACCTCGGCCGGATCACCGGCCCGGACGGGACCGTCCGCCGGTACGGCTCCGTCCTCGCCACCGGCTTCGACTCCCTGGTCAGCGACCGCGCCAACCGGCTGCGCTGGCCGCGCGGCCGGATGCGCTACAACCTGGCCATCGTGGCCGAGTTCGCCAACCTGCGCCCGCTGCCCTTCCGCATCACCCTCGCCGACGGCACCGTCATCGAACGCGACCTCACCCTGGCCGCCGTCGGCAACACCCGCAGCTACGGCGGCGGCATGCTGATGTGCCCCGCCGCCCTCCCCGACGACGGGCTGCTCGACCTCACCCTCGTCGACGCCATGCCCCGGCTGCGCATCGCCCGGTTCTTCCCCACCCTCTTCAAGGGCACCCACGTGGGGTACCCCGAAGTCACCACGCTGCGCACCGAGTCGCTGCGGATCGAGTCACCCGGCATCACCGCCTACGCCGACGGGGAGTTCATCACCTCACTCCCGGTGGAGGTCGCCGTGGAGAAGGACGCCCTGCGGGTGCTCGTGCCGTGAGAAGGTGACGCCGTGGTCCGGCCCGACCGGGCGGGCCACGGCGACGGACCACCTCGGACGCGCCCTGACGGCCGCCGGCCTCGGCCTCACCGACTACTGGCGCTGGGCGCGCCGGACCTGACCGCCCGTCCGCCGGAGGCCTCCCTCACCCGCCGAGGCGGCGGCGCCACAGCAGCGGGCGTATCTTGATCGCCTGGGACGGGGCACCGTTCCAGACCGTCGGCAGGCCGGCCGCCGCCAGGGCGGCGACCACCTCGTGCCCGACGGCGACGGTCGTCTCCGGGGAGCCGTCGAAGCCGCCGTACAGCAGGGACAGGCCCCGGCCGAGGGCGGCGGACTCGGTGGACTGGGAGTGGAAGTAGACGAAGCCGCGGGCGCCGGAGGCTCCGGCGGCGCCGATCTCGGCCTCGCCGCAGGAGCGGCAGCAGGAGAAGTCCTCCCGGGCCGTGATGCCGGCGGCCTCCAGGGCGGCGAAGGCCCTGGTGAGGCGCTCCGGATCGGTCTCGCCGACCCAGCCGGTCTGCTCGCCGACGCGCTCCAGCCAGAGCCGGTCGGCGAGTTGCTCGGCCTGGGGGCGCGAGAGCGGGCGGCGGTCACCGGAGACCAGGTGCTCCTCGGCCTGTTCGGCGAGCCGGGCGCGGTCGGTGTAGCCGCAGGCCAGAGTCAGCCGCAGCCGCTCCTCCACGTCCCGGCACTCGCCCGCGTCCAGGTCGAGCGCCGGCACCGCCTCCGGTGCCGGGCCCAGGTCGAGCGGCTGCCAGTCGAGGCCGTCGTCCCAGCCCACCGCGCCGCGCGCCCAGCCCGTCATGACCTCGGCCACCCGCTCGGGATCGGACAGGCTCACCTCGAAGTGCCGCTCGCCCGAACCGTCGCGGTGCTCCAGGGTGTAGTCCTCGCCGTCGGCGTGCCACACCTGGACGTACACGTCGGGCAGGTCCGGTATCCGCTCCACGACCAGGAAGCGGTCGTCCGGCGCGCCGATGCGCCGGACCATCCCCGCCAGTTCGTCCGCGGTCACCCTCAGGTGCCGCGTCTCGTTCCTCTGCACCGCGATCGCCAGCATGGGGCCACCCTTGCACGTACCACTGACAATCCCGGCGGCCGATCGCGCAGTTCAGGCCCGGTGCACCCGGTGACGAACGGCCGCAACGGCCGCAACGGCGGAGGCCCGCACACTCCGCGGAGCGCGCGGGCCTCCGGGCCGCGGGGCGGCGCACCCGCCTAGAACTTCAGGCCGCCCCACTGCTCCTGGGTCACGCCGCCCGCCAGGTACAGGTTGCCCTCCGAGTCCAGGATCGCGACGAACTTCTTCGTGCCGCCCCAGTGGGTCGTGAAGTAGAACTTGTTCTTCGCGTGGTCCACTTCCAGGTTGGTGTTGATCGACAGCTCGATGCTCTGCGGGCCGCTGACCAGCACGTCCCTCTTGGGTGAGCTGTCGTAGACCCGGTTCTGCGTCAGCTTGACGCGGCCGTTGGCGTCGCCGCTCTTCACGTCCGACGCCACGCCGAGGTCGATCTCAGGCATGGAGACCCTCCCCTGCGGTCCCGCGGGGCCCCTGAGGACAAGCCCGCTCTCCAGTGGAATCAACTTCGTTGCCAGGTGAGTCACTTGGCCACCTGGACCGATCGGAAATCTACACAGTCCGGCCATGGAATCCGCGCCTCCGTTTGAAAATTTCCGATACGAGTCAAAAACGAACAAGCATTGACCGATTTTGCTCGCTCGGAAACCTCAGGAGCACCACAGGCCCCATCTGTCCCAAGGGAGTCGGTAAACGGAAGGGGCCCACGCACTCCGGTGAGTGCGCGGGCCTCGGTGCCGCTTCGGGACCGACCGCAGGCGCCAGGCGGGCCGCACCCTGCCGGAGCTCTCGGCGAGGGCCGGCTCTCCGCTGTCGGGGTCGACGGTGTAGACGCGGTAGCCCGCGTCGGTGGTGATCCGGATGTGGTCGGCGTCGGACCACCGCGCCGAGACGAACTCCCCATCTCCCGGGATCTGCTGCTGGACCGTCAGGACCGACCAGCGGCGGGCCGAGGGGCCCGTCCCGGTCTCCAGGCCGACCTGGAAGGTGTTGCTCTCCCGCTCCGACTGACCGCGGTTGACCACGGTCAGCGGCAGCAGCGCGGTGGCGGCCAGGATCCCGCCGATTCTCACACGATTCATCGAACCCCCTTGCGGGGCACCCTAGACGGCCCGCTCCTCCGGACGAATCCGGGAGGCCCCGCTCCGGCGCGACGGGCTCCGGGGCCACCGGAAAACCGGATGCTCCGGCGGCGGACGGTCGGGTAGCCTGCGGGGCATGTCGAGCCCTGAGGCATCCAGGGTGGGGGCTTTCGGTCACGCGCCGTCAGCCCCCTGAAACCCGGAGACCCCGAACCACCGAGGTCCGGGCGAGCGCCGCGCCCGCGCCGCCCGGGGGCTGAGCGTGCGGTGACGAGACGTCCTGTCCTCGTTCCCACCGCCTCCTCGGAGCCTCTCGATGCCCCTTCCGCTGTATCTGCTCGCCCTGGCCGTGTTCGCCATGGGCACCTCGGAGTTCATGCTCGCCGGGCTGCTGCCCGGCCTCGCCGCCGACCTCGGCGTCACCGTCGGTACGGCCGGCGGGCTGACCTCGGCCTTCGCGGTCGGGATGGCCGTCGGCGCGCCGCTGACGGCCGCGCTCGCCCGCAACCGGCCGGGGCGCGGCAGCCTGCTCGGGTTCGTCCTGGTCTTCGCGGCGGCCCATGCCGTCGGGGCCCTCACCGGGAACTTCCCGGTGCTGCTCGCCACCAGGGTGGTCGCCGCGCTCGCCAACGCCGGGTTCCTGGCGGTGGCCCTGACCACCGCCGCCGCCCTCGTCCCGGCGGACCGCAAGGGGCGGGCACTCGCCGTGCTGCTGTCCGGGACGACGGTGGCGACGGTCGCCGGTGTCCCCGGCGGGGCGGTGCTGGGCGCGCTGTTCGGGTGGCGCGCCGCGTTCTGGGCCGTCGCGCTGCTCTGCCTGCCCGCCGCCGCCGGCATCGCCAAGGGCCTTCCGCCCGTCGCCACTTCGGCCGGCGGGCGCCCCGCCCCGGCGCTGCGCGCGGAGGTCGCCGAGCTGCGCCGCCCCGGCCTGCTCCGCGCGATGCTGCTCGCCGCGCTGGTGAACGCGGCGACCTTCGGCGGCTTCACCTTCCTCGCCCCCGTGGTGACCGGCCCCGCCGGGCTCGGTGAGCTGTGGGTACCGGTGGCGCTGGTGCTGTTCGGGACCGGGTCGTTCGCCGGAGTCACCGTCGCCGGGCGGCTCGCGGACCGCCGCCCTGGCCTGGTCCTCGCCGTCGGCGGCCCGCTGCTGCTGGCGGGCTGGCCCGCCCTGGCCGTCCTGGCGGGCGTACCGGCCGCGCTGCTGCCGCTGGTGTTCCTGCTGGGTGCGGTGTCCTTCGCGGTCGGCGGCACGCTGATCACCCGGGTGCTGTACGAGGCGACGGGTGCCCCCACTCTGGCGGGGGCCTACGCGACCGCCGCGCTCAACCTCGGCGCCACCGCGGGGCCGTTGCTCGCCGCCGCCACCCTCGGCACGGCGGCCGGCGACCTCGGGCCGTTCTACGCCGGCGGGCTGCTGGTCGCGGCGGCGCTGCTGGTGGCGACGGTGCGGCCGCGGGTCGGCTGAGCCACGGGTGGCGGTACGGGAAGAAACGGGGGGTACGGGGCCGGGCGCGGTGGGCCCCGGTTCACACCCCCCGCGTCGCCGCCACCCGCCCGTCCGCGACCGCCGCCACCAGCCGGCCGTGGTCGGCCGCCGTCCGGTCCGCGTAGCGCAGCGCGAAGTCGGCGACGGCCTCGGCGAAGGTGTCCGCGCCGCCGAGGTAGCCGGCGATGGCCAGGCGGTCGCCGGTGCGGGCGTGGGCGCGGGCGAGGGTGCGGCCGCAGAGGTCGGCGTAGGCCCGCAGCCCGGCGGGCCGGAAGTCGGAGATGTCCGTGGAGCCCTTCATGTCACGCAGTTGGCGGCCGTAGAAGTGGCGCCCGGCGGGGCCCGTGGTCCAGCCGAGGAAGATGTCGCTGGCGGCCTGCATCAGGTGCTGTCCGGTGACCACCCGGCGGCCGCCGTGGTGGACGGTGACCTCGGCCTCCGGCCGCAGCGGCGGCAGGTGTTCCTCCAGCACCGACCGGCCGGCCTCCTTGAGCTGGAGGAACAGCGGGTCGCGGCCGCCCTGGCCCTCCAGCAGCACGATGTAGCAGCGGGTGCCGACGCTGCCCACACCGACCACCTTGGTCGCCGCGTCCACGAAGCGGTAGCGGTCCAGCAGGACCCTGCGGTCCTCCGCGAGGGTCGACCGGTAGTCGCTGAACACCTTGCCCACGCCGCGCAGTTCGGTCCGCTTCAGCGGCTCGATCAGCGGCGGCTCGCTGACGATCCGGCGCCGCCCGTCCCGTTCCTCGGTGAGCTTGCCGAAGGCCTGGAGGCTGGTGCGGCGCCGGGCGTGCGCGAACTCGGCCTCGGCCCGCTCGCGCTGCCTCGGCCTGCGCAGCAGCGCCGGCAGGTCGGCGGTGTCCACCCGGGCGTACCAGACGTCGAGTTCGCCCCTGCCGGCCAGCTTCCGCATCGCGCCCGCGTACCCCTGGACGGCGGCGAGCGCGGCCCTGCGCGCCTGCCGCTCGTCCTGGCCGTTGTCCCTGGCGGCGACGGCGACGCTGGCGGCGAGCCGCTTGACGTCCCACTCGAAGGGGCCGGGGAAGGTCTCGTCGAAGTCGTTGACGTCGAAGAGCAGCGCGCGCTCCGGCGAGGCGTACACGCCGAAGTTCAACAGGTGGGCGTCGCCGCAGAGCTGGACGGTGAGGCCGGTGTTCGGCAGGGCGCCGAGGTCGGCCGCCAGGACGGCGGCGGCGCCGCGCAGGTAGGCGAACGGGCTGTCCGCCATCCGCCCGTGGCGGATCGGCAGCAGCCCGGCGACCCGGTCCTCGCCCTGCCGCTCCAGCACGCCGAGCGGGTCGGGCCGGTCGGCCGCGGGGATCCACCGGCCGTGGGCGGAGCGGGAGACCCGCTCCCGGGCGGCCCGGCCGTGCCGGCGGCGTTCGGCGGGGGTGGTCATGCGGCGGCTCCGGGCGTCGGCGGGTCGCGGGTCCTTTCCGGCGACGCTAGGACAGGAGTGGGGGAGGGCGCACCGCACGCCCTCCCGCACTCCGCCGTCCGGGTGAACCGGGCGGCCCTCCACCCCCGGCCCGCTACTGCCGTGCCGCGCCCAGCGCCGCCGGCCGGGTCCGCAGCAGGGCCCGGGCCGGCAGCCCGGTCGCCCCGAGGCAGAGCAGCACGGCTCCGGCGGCCAGCGGCAGGACGAGCGTCGGCGGGACGTACGGGGCGGAGTTGGCCACGCCCCTGGCGACCGGCACCAGCGTGAGCGCGGCGATCGCGGCGCCGACCGCGAGCCCGGTCGCGGCCACCAGCAGCGCCTCCCAGCGCACCATGCCGCGCACCTGGCGCCGGGTGGTGCCGGCCAGCCGCAGCAGCGCGACCTCGCGGCGCCGGTCCAGCACCGTCATCACCAGGGTGTTGGCGGCGCTGACGGCGGCGAACCCGCCGAGCACGGCCGCCATCACGCTGTTGGCCCAGCCGCTGAGCTCCAGATCCTTGTCGGACTGGGCGACGAAACCGGCCCGGTCGGTCACCGCGGCGCCGGGCAGCGCGCCCAGCCCGGCGGCCACCGCCGTACGGTCGGCGCCCGGCGCGGTGGCGACCAGCACCTGGCTGTCGTACCCGGCGGTGACGTGCGCGGCCACCGCGGCCCGCGGCAGCAGCGCCTGGCCGACGCCGAGCCCGCGGTCGTACACCGCGACCACGGCGGGCCGCGCGGCGGTGCCGTCGCCGAGCCAGAGCGGTACCCGGTCGCCGACCTTCGCGCCGAGCGAGTCGGCCAGGGTGGCGCTCAGCGCGATGGTGTCGGGGGCGCGGCCGAGGTCGGCGAGCGCACCGCTGCGCACGCCCAGGTCGAGCACCTTCGGCAGCCGGGCCGGGTCGCCGTCCACGGCGAGCACGGGGGCGGAGCCCAGCATGCCGCCGTTCTCGTAGACCACTCCGGTGCGCAGCACGCCGACGGCGGCTGCCACGCCGGGCACCCCGGCGGCCTTCCCGGCGGTCCCGGCCGGCAGGCCGGGGCCGGTGGCGCCGATCACGTGGTCGGCGGTGACGCCGGCCCTGACGTTCTCGCCGGTGGTGTGGCTCACGGTGCTCTGGAGGATCAGCAGGGTGCCGCAGAAGGCGGTGACCAGGACGATCGGGGTGATCGCCGAGGCCAGCCTGCGGGCGTTGGCGCGGGTGTTGTCGGCGGCCAGCGAGCCGGACGCGCCGCCGGCCCGCAGCGGGGCGCCGAGCACCACCGCGGCGATCCCGGCCAGCCAGGGGCCGAGCAGGGCGACGGCCATCATGAAGCACATCACCACGCCGAGCGCGGTCTGGGCGGCCTTGGTGCCGTCGAGGGCGTTGGCGAGGCCGGCGGCCACGGTGCCGCCGACGGCGAAGAGCAGGCCGAGGACGGTGCGCACCCTGCCGGGGCGGGGCGCCTCGACGGCGGCCTCGCCGAGCGCCTGGGCGGCGCGCATCCGGGACGGCCGGCGGGCGGCCAGGAAGCCGGCGGTCAGCGCGGCGAGGGTGCAGACGAGGACGGCGGCGAGCATCGGGACCGGACCGACGTCGAGGCGGACGTCCGCGGGGACGGCGCCGCGGTCGACCAGCTGGCCGAACCACCAGTGGGCGAGGGCCAGTCCGGGCAGGATGCCGAGCGCCGCGGCGAGCGGCGCGACCAGCATCGCCTCGGTGGCGATGGTGCGGCGGATCTGGCGCGGGGTGGCGCCGACGGCGCGCAGCAGGGCGAACTCGCGGGCCCGCTGGCCGGTGGCGAGGGCGACGGTGCTCATCACCACGAAGACCGCGGTCATGGTGGCGTAGCCGCCGAAGGTGCCGCCGAGGGCCGTCAGCATGCTGCGGGCGCCGCCGAGGGCGGGGTGCTCGACGGAGCCCCGGTCGTCCCCGGTGAAGGTCCTGGCGTCGCCGCCGACGGCCTGGCGGACCTGGGCGGCGAGCTGGGCCGTGGGCACGCCCTCGCGGGGCTGTACGGCGATGGCGTCGATCCGGCCGGGGTGGCCGGAGAGGCGGTCGGCCGTGGCGTCGGCGAACCAGGCGGTGGGGCCGGCCTGCTGGGCGGCGGCCAGACCGGAGACCCGGTAGGTCGCGGTGCCGCCGGGTGCGGTGAGCGCGAGGCTCGCGCCGGGCGCCAGGTGGGCGGCGCGCGCCGTGCCGGCGTCCAGCACCACCTCGTTCGCGCCGGGCGCGCGGCCCTCGACCAGTGTGTCGCCGGGACCGGCGATGCCGAGCGCGGCGAAGCCCCGGCCGGTCATGGCCGGCGCCTGGCCGGCGGCGGGCAGCGGGAAGGCGGTGTCGGGGCGGGCGGCCGCGACGCCGGGCAGGGCGGTCAGCCGGCCGACCAGTGCGGCGTCCGTCCGGGCCCGCTCCGGGGTGGCCTGCTCCTGGGTCTCGGTGCCCTCGCCGACCTTGCGCTCGATCTTCACCGCCTGGTCGGCCGCGACCACCACCGGGGCGGCGGCGTAGCGGTCGGTCTCCAGGCTCGCGGTCAGGCCGGTCTGGAGCAGCGTGCCGCAGGCCACCACCACGGCGGCGCCCAGCAGCAGGGCGACCAGGGTGCCCACGAAGGACGCGGGGCGGAAGCGCACCGAGGCGCGCGCGAGTCCGTTCGTCACGCCGCCACTCCCACCGGGCGGGCGGTGAGCGCGACCATCCGGTCCGCGACGGCCTGCGGGCTCGGGTGCGGCAGGTCGTCCACGATCGCGCCGCCGGCCAGGAACAGCACCCGGTCGGCGAAGGAGGCCGCCACCGGGTCGTGGGTCACCATCACCACGGTCGCGCCCATCGAGTCCACGGCCTGCCGCAGCAGGCCCAGCACCTCGTGCGCGGTGCGGGTGTCCAGCGCGCCGGTCGGCTCGTCGGCGAACACCACGTCCGGGCGGGTGATCAGCGCGCGGGCGATCGCCACCCGCTGCTGCTGGCCGCCGGACAGCTGGCCGGGACGCCGCCTGGCGTGCTCGCCCAGGCCGACCCGGGCGAGCAGTTCCCGTGCCCTGGCGCGGTCCTGGCGCTCCCCGGCGAGGCGCTGCGGGAGCAGCACGTTCTGCTCGACGCTCAGCGAGGGCAGCAGGTTGAAGGACTGGAAGACGAAGCCGATCCGGCTGCGGCGCAGCTTGGTGAGCCGGTCCTCGCTCAGTGTGGAGATGTCCTCGCCGCCGAGCCGGACCTGCCCCTGGTCCGGGCGGTCCAGGCCCGCCGCGCACTGGAGGAAGGTGGACTTGCCGGAACCGGACGGGCCCATCACGGCGGTGAAGCTGCCGTGGGCGAGCGCCAGGTCGACGCCGCGCAGTGCCTGCACCGTCGCCTCGCCGCGCCCGTAGGTGCGGCGCACCCCGCGCAGCTCGATCGCGGGGGCCTGGTGCGGGGTGCCCGTGGAGGGGAAGCCGGTGGAGGAGGAGGTGCCGTGGCCGTACCCGTCAGGGCCGTACGGGGCTCCGGCGTACGGGTCCGTCCCGCGCTCGTCGGTCCTGCGGCGGTCTTGGCGGCGTGCCATGGAGGGGCCTTCCTTCGGTTCTGCGTCGCTCGTCGTCAACGTCCTCCAACCTAGGGAGGACGGGACGCGCGAACCATGCAGGTCACCGGCGGACCGGTGGTGGGGTTATCCCCCCACCTCCTCGGCGGAGACCCCCAGGTAGGCGGCCCGCAGCCCGGCGAGCGCCGGGTGCGCGGGGTCGAAGGCCGTACCGTCGACGGCCGCCAGCGGGCGCACCCCGACGCCCGCGTTCACCGCGAACGCGGCGGTGAAGCGGTCCAGCCCGGCCGCGGGCAGCCGTTCGCGGGACTGCGGCCCCCGGTACGCGGCGGACAGCAGCGCCTCGGTGACGCCGGGCAGGCTCGGGCCCTCCGGCCAGACCAGCTTGTCCTCGGCCAGGAAGCCGACGTTCCAGGTCGCGCCCTCGACCACCAGGCCGGCGTCGTCGACCAGCAACACGTCGTCGTAGCCCGCGAGTTGGGCCAGCCTGCGCTGGTGGACCAGGCCGAACAGGCCGACGTGCTTCACCTCGGGCAGCTCCCGCCGGTACGCCGTGGTGCGCACCCGCAGCGGGGCGGGTGCGGCCGTCGCGGCCGGGCGGGTGGTCACCAGCAGGGCGGGCGCGGCGGGGGCGGCGGGGCGCTCCAGGCCGAGCGCCGGGTCGTACACCGTGACCCGGACGATCACCGGCGCGCCGTCGGCGGGCAGTACCGCGCCGATCCGCTCGCGCACCGCCGCCCGGTCCAGGGCGGTACCGAACAGCACCCGGCAGTCCCTGACCAGCCGGTCCAGGTGCAGCGACAGGCCGCGCACCCGGCCCGCCTCGGCGCGCAGCGTGGTGAAGTGCCCGTAGTTGAGCAGCCCCAGGGCGGCCAGCCGCGCCGGGTCGGCGGGGGCGCCGTCGATCTCGATCTCAGCCATCCCCCGAGTCTGCCAGCTGCGGGGACGGCGGCGGGGCGGGCTCCGGCAGCGGCACCGGGCGGTACGGGCTCACCACCGGACGGCCCGCCGCCCTGGCCACCCGCTCGAACTCCTCGATCCGACGGGCCAGGCCCTCCGGCTCCCCGGCGTCCGACCAGCGCCACGCCTCCGCCCACCACTGCGGGCCGCGCACCAGCGGCCGTCCGGCCAGCGCCAGGCAGAGGGCCAGCGTGGAGCGGGCGTACTCGTGCACCCAGCCGTCGCAGCCCCGGTAGTCCGCCGTCTCGTCCAGCCGCAGCCAGCGGCCCTCCTGCCCGGCGGCCAGTATCGGCACCCAGCCGCGCAGCCGGTCGGCGACCAGCAGGAGCAGCCGCCCGTCCTCCTCCCGCACCCGGTGCACGGGGAGTCGGGGCATCCGGGCGAAGGACAGCGAGCGCTTCCAGCCCACCACCCACAGGCCCCGGCGCAGGTAGTAGCGGACCGCCGGCTGCCAGGCCCAGTGCGCCTCCAGCCGGAACCCCGGCAGGCCCTCGGCGGTGGCCGCCGCGTACACCTCGTCCAGCGCGGAAGCCGCGAGCCCGCGCCCGCGCGCGGCCGGGGTCACGTAGAGGGAGGAGACGGCCAGTTGGCTCGGGCCCTTGGTCCAGTTGTCCACCGCGACGGTGCCCACGACCGCGTCCGCACTGGCGTCGGCGCCGGTGTCGGTGTCGGTGTCGGCACCGTCCAGGATCCAGTAGCGCCGGCGGTACAGCTCTCCGCCCGGCCACTCCCGCCCGCTCTCCCCCAGCCGCTCCCGCCACCCGCGCTCCGCCCGCGGCGCCAGCCCGTCCGGGTCCACCCGCTCGCCCAGCTCGCCCTCCACCAGGGACGCCAAGTCCCAGAGCGCGAACCGCCGTTCCTCCCCCGGCCCGACCGCCCGCAGCCGCGGCCCCGCCGCCAGCCGGTCCTGCGCCCGCTCCACCGCCGCACCCCACGACCTCCGCACACGCCGAGGATAGCGGCCGGGCACGGACCATCAGTAGCCCGACGGCCACCGAACGTCAGCGCGGGCACCCGGGGTGTCGTGGGCGGGCCGGTGGTGGGGGAAACCCGACCACAGGACTCGACCTGGCCGTGATGACCCCGCTGAGCTGCGCCGATGCAATGGAGGGGTGACGAAGCGGACGTACTGGTGGTGCGGCGGGTGGCTGGTGGCGGCGGGATGGGCGGGGGCGTTTCCGGTGGTGTCCGGGCTCGGGCCGCACCGGAGTTGGGGGCTCTGCGCGGCCGTCGGGTACCTGGCGGCGGCGCTCGCCGTGGTGGTGCAGCGGCGGCGCGGGCGCGAGGTGTCGGTGGCCGTCGCGGCCGTCGGGGCGGTGCTGGTGCCGCTGCTCGTCCTGGTCCTGGACGGGCGGGGGCAGAGCGAGGTCGGGGTGATCGAGCGTTCCGGGTCGCTGCTGCTGCACACCGGCACGCCGTACCTGGCCGACCCGCAGACCGTCGCCCAGTACTCCCCCTACCTGCCCGGGCTGGCCCTGCTCGGTCTGCCCAGGGCGCTGCTCGGCTCCTCGCCGCTCGGCGACGCCCGGCTCTGGTGCGCGGCGGTGTTCCTGGTCTGCGTGCTGCGGACGGTCCCCGCCGGGCGCAGGCTCGGCGCCGCCGCGCTCACCGTCTCACCGGTGGTGGCGCTGCCGCTCTGCGTCAGCGGGGTGGACCTGCCGCTCACCGGACTCCTCTGGCTCGCCCTGGTCCGCGCCGCCGAACGGCGGCCGGTGGCGGCCGGGTCGGCACTGGCCGCCGCCTGCGCGATGAAGTGGACGGCCTGGCCCGCGCTCGCCGTGCTCGCCGCCCTGCTCGCGGTCGGCGCCGGACGACGCGCGGCACTGCGCGGGACGGCCGTCGCGGTGGGGGCGGCGACTCTCGCGGTGCTGCCGGTGGCGCTGCGGGCACCGGGGCCGCTGGTGGAGCAGGTGTTCGCCTTCCCCACCGGGCGCGGCCCGCTGCCGACCCCGGCCGCCAGCCCGCTGCCCGGACGGCTGCTCGCCGGCCTCGGCCCGGCCGGCTGGTACGCCGCCGTCGCCCTGCTGCTGCTCGCCGGGCTCGCCGTCGGGGCCTCGCTGCTCACCCGCCCGCCCCGCACCGCGGCCGCCGCGGCGCACCGGCTGGCCCTCGGGCTGGCGGCGGCCTTCCTGCTGGCGCCCGCCGGACGGTTCGGCTACCTCGCGCTGCCGCTCGTCCTCGTCCTGCTCTCCCGCTCCCTCACCGCTCCGAAAGGCCTGCCATGGGCACCACCCTCGTCGTCACCAACGACTTCCCGCCGCGTCAGGGCGGCATCGAAACCTTCGTCCGGGCCATGGCCGACCGCGTCCCCGGCGACGACGTCGTGGTCTACACCTCGGCCGAGCCCGGCGCCGAGCGCCACGATGCCGCTCTCCCCTACCCGGTGATCCGCGACCGCTCCCGCACCCTGCTGCCCACCCCGCGCGCCACCCGCAGGGCCGCCGGAATAGCCCGCGCGCACGGCTGCGACCGGGTCTGGTTCGGCGCCGCCGCGCCGCTCGCCGCGATGGCGCCCGGTCTGCGGCGGCTGGCGCCGGGCATCCGGCGCACCGTCGCCACCACGCACGGCCACGAGATCTGGTGGGCCCGCACCCCCGGCGCCCGCGGCCTGCTGCGCCGGATCGGGCGCGGTACGGACGTGGTCACCTTTCTCGGCGAGTACACCCGCGCCAGGATCGCCCCCGCGCTGGGGCCCGGCGCCAGGCTGGCGCGGCTGGTACCCGGCGTCGACCCGGCGCTCTTCCGGCCGGCCGGCGGCGGGGACCCCGCCCCCACCGGGGCGCCGTCCGCCGCACCGGTGGTCCTGTGCGTGGCGCGGCTGGTCCCGCGCAAGGGCCAGGACGTGCTGATCCGCGCCCTGCCCGCGATCCGCCGGGCCGTGCCGGGGACCACCCTGGTGCTGGTCGGCCGGGGCCCGGACGAGGACCGGCTGCGGGGCCTGGCCCGCCGGTCCGCCGAGCCGGGCAGCGTGGTGTTCACCGGCGGCCTCGACCACGCCGGGACGGCCGTCCACTACGCCGGGGCGGACGTCTTCGCGATGCCCTGCCGCACCCGGCGGCTCGGTCTGGAGGCCGAGGGTCTCGGCATCGTCTTCCTGGAGGCGGCCGCAGCGGGCCTCCCGGTGGTGGCCGGCCGCTCCGGCGGCGCCCCGGACACCGTCCTCGACGGCGTCACCGGCACGGTCGTCGACGGCCGCGCCCCCGCCGAGGTGGCCGCGGCCCTGACCCGCATCCTGCTCGCCCCGCCCGCCGAGCGCGCCCGGATGGGCGCGGCGGGGCGGCGCTGGGCGGAGGAGCACTGGACCTGGGAGGCCTCGGCGCGGCGGCTCACCGACCTGCTCGACCCGGGCGTGCCCCTGCCGGAGCCAGCCGCACCGGTCACTCCGGCTGCCCGCGCAGGTGCCTGACCAGCCGTGCGATCGCGGGCGCCCCGCCGTTGGCCAGGACCGCCGCCACCCAGTTCCGCGCCTGGCCCGCCAGGTCGTCCCGGCTCGGGCAGGAGAAGCTGAACAGCCAGACGTGGGCGGACAGATCGCGCTCCGACAGTGCCCGCCACTCCTCGCCCCCGGCCTCGGCCAGCCGGTCCGCGCAGGCCGCCAGCGCCTGGTCCCCGTCCCCGCCCCACTCCTGCCGCAGCCACAGCAGGAAGTTCGTCTGGGCGGTCGTGCTGTCGTCCCTGGTGGCCTCACCCTTCAGCAGTCGGT
Organism: Kitasatospora sp. NPDC036993; assembly: GCF_055607525.1. NCBI lineage: Bacteria > Bacillati > Actinomycetota > Actinomycetes > Kitasatosporales > Streptomycetaceae > Kitasatospora > Kitasatospora sp. NPDC036993. The sequence goes on from NZ_JBVJRP010000002.1 coordinate 543,998, forward strand.
TGACGATTGCGCTCTGCGGTTCCCGTGTCCTCGCCATGACGCCATCGTTCCGGCACCACAACCACCGTGACAAGTGGATCGGTTGCCGCCCCGCCCGGCCGCGGGCTCACTCCCCCCGCAGGTGCGCCAGCACGGCGAGCACCCGCCGGTTGCCCTCGGTCGGGTCCAGGTCCAGCTTCATGAAGATGTTCCCGCAGTGCTTCACCACCGAGGCCTCGGTGATGCTCAACCGGCCCGCCACGGCCTGGTTGTTGAGGCCCTCGGCCATCAGTCCGAGCACCTCGCGCTCGCGCGGGGTGAGGCGGCCCAGCGGGCGGTCCGCGGACTGACCGCGCAGCAGCACCCTGACCACCTCGGGGTCGATCACCGTGTCCCCGGCGGCGACCCGCCGCAGCCCGTCCAGGAAGTCCGCGACGTCGCCGACCCGGTCCTTCAACAGGTAGCCCAGGCCGGCCGGCTGGGCGCCGGCGGCGGCGAGCAGCCGGGTGGCGTACGGGGTGGCCACGTACTGGGAGAGGACCAGGACGGGCAGCCCCGCGTGGCGCTCGCGCAGGGCGAGGGCGGCGCGCAGGCCCTCGTCGGTGTGGTCGGGGGGCATCCGGACGTCGGTGACCACGATGTCCGGCCGGTCGGCGTCGACGGCCGCGATCAGTGCCGCGGCGTCGCCGACGGCGGCGGTCACCCGGTGGCCGCCGAGGGTGAGGAGTTCGACCAGTCCGGCGCGCAGCAGCACCGCGTCCTCGGCGATCACGACCCGGAGCACGGGACCTCCAGCCGCAGCGTCGTCGGGCCGCCCGTCGGGCTCGTCACCATCAGTCGTCCTCTCAGCAGTGCCACCCGGTCGGCGAGTCCCGCCAGCCCGGTCCCGGCGGCCGGGTCCGCCCCGCCGCGGCCGTCGTCGGTCACCCGGACGACCAGCCGGCCGCCCGCGACCCGCCCGTGGACGGTGATCGCGGTGGCGCCGCTGTGCTTGGCGGCGTTGGTCAGCGCCTCGGTGACGGTGAAGTAGGCGGTGGTCTCCACGGGTGCGGGCAGCCGCTCCGGGAGGTCGAAGTCGGTGGCCACCGGGATCGGGTGGCGCTGCGCGACCTCGTCGACGGCGGCGGCGAGCCCGTGGTCGGTCAGCACCTGCGGGTGGATGCCGCGCACCAGTTCACGCAGCTGCTCCAGGGCCCGCCCGGCCTCGCCGCGCGCCCGGGTGACGAGCTCGGCGGCCCGGCCCTCCTGGTCGCGCAGCTCGTACTCGGCGAGCCCGAGGGTCATGCTGAGCACGACCAGCTGCTGCTGGGCGCCGTCGTGCAGGTCGCGCTCGATCCGGCGCCGCTCGGCCTCGAAGGCGTCGGCCAACCGGGCGCGGGAGCGGGTGAGTTCGAGCACCCGGCGGCCGAGGTCGTCCTCCCTGGGCCCGAGCAGGAAGCGGGCCAGCGCGACCTCGGCGCCGACCAGCAGCGCCCCGGCGTACGCGCAGAACAGCAGACCGGCCAGCCCGGCGGCGGTGAACGGCAGGGCGGCGAGCGGGCCGGAGACGGCGCGCCCGGGGATCAGCATCACCGTCTCCGGGGCGAGCGCCCAGACCACCAGCGGGGAGAGCACGTACGCGCCGGAGAGCACCAGCAGCGCGGTGAAGCCGAGCGAGGCGGCGGCCAGGACGGTCGAGGTCAGCACGGCGTGGCCGAGTTCGCGCCAGGTGGCCCGCTCGCGAAGCCGGGTGCGGACGCGGGCGCGGCGGCCCGCCCCCGGCAGGCCGCGGTGCGGGTCGGGCAGCGGGAGCGGGTCGACCAGCCGCAGCCGCCACCGGGCAACCCCGGCGGCGGGGATGCCCGCGAGCACCAGGGCCAGCAGCACCGGCAGTCCGACACCGACCACCGACAGGCCCAGCCCGAGCACCAGCAGCACCGCGAGGACCACCAGCAGCACCGGCCCGAACAGCGCGCCGCCGAGCAGGTACGCCCAGCAGCGCGGCGCCCAGCGGGTGAACGGGAAGCGCAGCGGGTGCGCCCGCAGCGCCTCGCGCGCGGAGGCCGGCTGCCGCTGCCCCGTGCTGCTCCCCTCGTTCACCCGGTCCACCCTAACCGACGGGCTGACGACCCTTCGGGGCCTCGCCCGCGGCCCCCTCGGAGGCCGCCTCGCAGGCCCCGGCCCCGGCCCGGCGTGGCCTGGTCAGCGCGACGGCCGCGATCACCAGCGCGCCGCCGACCAGGGCGTTCCAGCCCACCGGCTCGTGCAGGAGGGCCGCGCCGAGCGCCGTCGACCAGAGCGGCATCACGTACGTGACGGCGGAGGCCACCGCCGTTCCGGCGCCGCGGACCAGTGCCAGGTTGAGCAGGTACGCCAGGCCGGTGCCGATCACGCCGATCGTCAGCAGGGTCTCGGTGATGCCCGCGCTGGCGCTCACCATGCTCCGGCCGACTGTGTGCTGGTCCCGATCCGTCCCGCCGTCCACCGGACGCTGACGCTCACCGGCCCGACCGGCCGCCCGTGGTCCCCGGCGGTCAGCGGGCTGCTGGCGGACATGGGCGCGGGGAGCGGGGAGGGTGCCGGGGCGGGTGCCGCCCTCGGGGCCTGACCTGCCACGACGCAGACCTGCCGGCTGTCGGGCGCGGGCGCGCGCCTGCCCGTCCACGCGGTTCGTGTTCTCCCCGGCCACCCGTCGACTCCGGGGCCCGGCCGCCCGGAGACGAGGGAGCTTGACCTCTTTGGGGTTGACCGTCATTCCCGACAGGTCTATACCAGTGAGCACCTTCGGCAACTCCCCGGCACCGAGGGCCCGTTCGGCCGTCACGCCGCCCCCACACCCGGCGCGACCAGGCCGCTCCCCACCGCCGTTTCCTGGAAAGGCCTCCGATGGAACGCGCTCTTCCCCCACACCGCACCCCGCCCGCCCCGCGCGGCCGCCGTTCCCGGCGGGCCGCGCTCGCCGTGGCGGGCGTGCTCGGACTGCTCGTCGGCGGCGTCGCCGCCCTGGCCGCCACCGGCTCCGCCGCCGCGGACACCACCCGTGGCACCGCCGCCGGAGGGCTCGGCAGCAACTGGTACGCCTCGGCGCCCTACCTGATGCCCGAGGACAACAGCCCGCCGGACGCCGCCGCCGTGATGGACGCCACCGGCCAGAAGGCCTTCCAGCTGGCGTTCATCCTGGCCCAGGGCAACAGCTGTTCGCCCGCCTGGGGCGGCACCTCCTCGATCGACACCGACACCACCATGCCGGGCGTCATCCAGACCGTCCGCGGCAAGGGCGGGGACGTCTCGGTGTCGGTCGGCGGGTACGGCGGCACCAAGCTCGGCCAGGTCTGCGGCACCCCCGAGGCGACCGCCGCCGGGTACCAGAAGGTGATCACCAAGTACGGCCTCAAGGCGATCGACTTCGACCTGGAGGAGCCGGAGTACGAGAACACCGCGGCGATCCACAACGAGATCGGCGCGGCGCGGATCCTCCAGCAGAACAATCCCGGGCTGTACGTCTCGATCACCACCGCCGGCACCAACGCGGGCACCGGCTGGTTCGGCACCCAGATGCTCAACGAGGCCAAGTCGCAGGGCTTCACGCCGGACAACTACTCGATCATGCCGTTCGACGGCGGCTTCAACGGCGCGGCGGCGCAGACCGACGCGCTGGTGAAGTTCAACGGGATCCTGCAGACGACCTTCGGCTGGAGCGAGGCCACCGCGTACGCCCACGAGGGCGTGTCGCTGATGAACGGCCGCACCGACGCCGCCGAGTACTTCCGCCAGGCCGACTTCCAGGCCGTGCTGGACTTCGCCACCGCCCACGGCCTGGCCCGGTACACCTACTGGTCCGTCAACCGGGACCGCCAGTGCCAGGGCCCGGTGGACCCGGGGCTGTCCGGCTCCTGCTCCAGCGTGGCGCAGAACGACTGGGACTTCACCAAGTTCACGGTGAAGTTCGCCGGGGCGACCCCGCCCACCACCCCGAGCTCCTCGCCGACCGGCCCGGACAGCCCGGGCACCCCGACCACCAAGGTGCCCACCCCCGGCACCTGCACCGCCCCGGCGTGGAACGCGGGCACCACGTACAGCGGCGGCGCCAAGGTCTCGTACAACGGGCACGGCTACCACGCCAAGTGGTGGACGCTGAACGAGGTGCCGAGCGCGAGCGGCCAGTGGGGTGTCTGGACCGACGACGGCCCCTGCTGACGGGACTCCCCGGTGAGGGCGGCGGCCAGGTGAACCCCGGCCCCGCCCTCACCGACGGTGGCGGCCGCCCGGGCTCACTCCCCGGCGAACCGCTCCCGCAGCTCCGCCAGCACCTCCGCCGCCTCCGGCAGCCCGGCCGCCTCGCAGCGCGCGATGCCGGCGGTCAGCCTGGCCACCGCCGCGTCGGTGCGCCCGAGGTCGCCGCCCTCGATCAGCGCGGCCAGCCGGACCGACTCCGCCCGCGGCGACTCGGCCCGCCCGCCACCCGCCCCGTACGCGGGGATGGCCAGCTCGACCTCGGCCAGCGCCTCCTCGTAGCGCTCGGCGACGGCCAGCGAGCGCGCCCGCTCGTAGTGCGAACCGCCGCGCAGGTGCCAGGAGTTGTACTCCTCGCCGCGCGCCTCGGCCGCCTCGCCGACCGCGTCCGCCTCGGCCAGCAGGGCGAGCGAGGCGGTCAGCCCCTCCTCACCCTCCTCCCGCATCGTCAGCCGGGCCAGCTCCCGCAGGGTGGCGGCCAGCTGGTCCACCTGCGGGGCCCGGCCGTGCGCCGTGCGGGCCCGGGCCAGCGCGGCCTCGGCGGCGTCCCAGCGGTCGGCCCTGGCGAGTGCCAGAGCGGCCTCGCAGGCGACCATGGTGTGGGTCTCCTGGTCCTCCCAGCCGGCCACCTGGTCGGCCAGCCGCAGGTACTCCTCGGCGGCGTCCCGGTACTCCTCCAGGTCGGAAAGGCCGCGCGCGAGGTCCAGCCGGGCCTGGGCGGCCATCCGGACGTCCAGCCGGTCCGCCGAGGCGTCCAGCAGCACCGACTCCAGTACGGCCACCGCGTCCGCCGCCCGGCCGGTGTCCCGCAGCACGTCGGCCAGTTGCAGGCGCACCCGGGCGGCGTCCTCGACCGCCTCGGCGCCCTGCCGGTCGTAGCGCGCGGCCGCCTCCGACAGCGCGCGGACCGCACCGCCGAGGTCGCCCGTCCGGAGACAGGAGTGGCCGAGCATCAGGTACGTCGGCGCGTACGGGTAGGAGTCGTCGCCCCAGCGCACGGCCTCGGCCAGCGCCCGGTGGAACACCTCGGCCGCCTGGCCGGGCTCGTCGCTCTGCAACAGCACCTGACCGAGCAGGCCGAGTACCCGCGGGGTGTGCCAGGGCAGCCCGGCCTCGTCCAGCCGGGCCAGCACCTCGCGGAGTTCGGCCTCCGCCTCGGCCTGCCTGCCCTCCCGGGCGGCGACATCGGCGGTGTACTGCCGGGCGGCGGCGGCCCGGCGCTCGGAGCCCAGCTCCACGGCGGCCCGCCGGTAGGCCTCGACCGTCGTCCCGAAGCGCCCGGCCACCTCGGCGGGCGGCTCGGGCAGCGCCCCGACCAGGTCGTGGTGGGCGGCGTAGGCGCGGCACTGCAGGACGATCAGGTAGTCGTCGTCGGTGATCGCGCCGCCGGCCCGCAGCTCCCCGGCCCGGACCAGCGCCGCGTCGAGCGCCGGCCAGTCAACCTGCCGGGCGCCGGACCCGCCCTCCCCGGTCTCGACGGCCTCGCCGGCCTCGCCGGTCTCGACGGTCTCGTCCAGGTCCACGATCAGCGTCCGGGTACGGCACATCAGCGCCGCCCCGTCCATCCCCACCTGCTCGAACAGCTCGGCGGCGGCCAGCAGCCCGGCCCTGCCCTCGGCGGTCGCGTCACGGTGGAGGGCCTCGTGGGCGCGCTGCTCGGCGAGTTCGGCACGCAGCCGCTCCGGGCCGCCCAGTTCGTCGCTCCGCGGATGGACGAAGTCCGCGGCCCCGGCCCGCTCGGCGACCCGCCTCCACAGCCGGTCGGAGTCCGGGTGGCCGAGCAACTCCAGCTCGCGGGCCCTGAGCACCAGCGCGGTGAAGTCCTCCGGCTCCGGCTCGGCCTCCCGGCGCGGCGCGGGCACGGCGGCCGGGACGGCGGACAGCCCGGGCGCGGCGGCGGCCCGCACGCCCAGGGCCAGCGGCTCGGCCGTCAGCGGCCCGACGGCCAGCCGGGCGCGCCGCCCGGCGCCGACCGCGTCGGTGCCGTTGCGGGCGTCGAAGCGGGCGGCCAGCGCGTCAGCCTCGGCACGCACGTGGGCGAGCAGGGGGTCCACCGTCCAGACGGTGCCGGGCGGGCCGGTGACGGCGAGGCCGCCGTGGCCGGCCCCGGCGAGCCGGGCGAGCAGCACCTCGACACCGGTCAGGAACTCCAGCCGGGAGCCCGGCGAACCGGTGACCGCGAACAGGTCGCGGTTCTCGGCGAGCAGTTCCAGGCCGCGCGGCTCGTTTCCGGAGAGCGCGCAGAACTCGATGTGCAGGCCGACGGCGTCCAGCATCGAGGCCTTGCCGCGGGCCTGGCGGTAGCCGGTCAGATGGCCGGAGCGGACCTCGTCCAGCAGGCCCAGGCGCAGCTGCGCGAGCAGCGCGTTGGCCTGGCTGAGCTGGGGCTCCTGCTCGCAGCCGCTGCGGCCGTCGAGCACCGGGGCGAGCAGTTCCAGCGCCCTGGCGTCGTCCCCGGCGGCGATGAAGTGCCGGGCGCGGGCGCGGGTCTCGCAGGCGTGGCAGTCGCTCAGTTCGGAGCGCGGGCGCCCCGCCCACAGCTCGTAGGCGTCCTGCACTCCGGTGCCGGTGTGCACGGCCAGGTGGTAGCGCTGGGCGTAGTACGGCTGGAGGTCGTGGCCGGCCGCGCGGTACCGGTCGCGCAGCTCGGTGTGCCAGCGCCTGATCGCCGCGAGCGGGACGTCCGGGGTCTCCAGGAGCGAGTCGGCGACCCACTTGAAGCGCCAGAACACCTGGTGCGCGGCCCACTCGCCGAAGCCGTCCGGGTCGGTGTCCCAGAGCTTGAGGATGCGGGCGAAGACGACCGGGCCCTTGGTGCTCTCGCCGTCGAACTCGTAGGCCTCCATCAGCTCCAGCAGGGCCATCGAGCGGACCCGGGTGTCGTCGAACTGCTCGGCGGCGTCGACGAGTTCCTCGGCGGTGACGGTCCTGGTCCGGCCGTACGGGCGGGCGTCGTTGTCGCGCAGCGCGGCCATCACCGCGTCGGGGGTGTCCAGCATCACGCCTCCTTCTCGTCGTCGCGGCGGGTGCCGGCGCCCGGGGCCGCTCCGGTGCCGCCCGCCGCCTCGTGGCCGAGCATGGCGTGGTCGAGCAGGCTGATGAACGAGCGGTTGAGCAGGGCGGACTCGCTGGCCTTGAGCGGGCGGCGGGTCATCAGCACGGCCTGCCCGTACAGCGCCTCGACGGCGGTGACGGCCAGCTCGCGGTCGGTGACGGTCGCGGCGCGGCGCACCAGCGGGTTGAGGTGGTTGAGCACCAGCTGGGCGCGGGGCACCTCGGCGCGCAGCGAGCCGAGGATGTCCGCCCACAGGCCGTCGGCCTCGTCGGCGAGCTGGGCCCGGGTGCGCTCGTGCCTGGCCTCCCGGTTGTCGAGCAGCAGGGCGGGCGCGTTGGTCGGGTGGAAGCTGCGCAGCGCGACGTCGCAGTCGAACCGGCCGACCACCTCCCGGGCGATCGCCAGGAACGCGCCCGCGGCCAGTTCGGCGGCCGGGTCGACGGTGTCCAGGTGTGCGGTGACGGTGCCCGGGTCGAGGTCGGCGACGGAGACGCCGGGGCGGATCTCGGGCAGCCGGTGCACCAGGTCGCGGTCGTAGGTGTAGCCGCCGTTGACGACGCCGAGCCCGGCCGCTCCGGCGATCGGGGCGACCTGGCGGAACTCCTCGACCGTACGGGTCACCAGCACCACCGGGTGGCTGCGGGCGAACTCGTCCAGGGTGACGTTGCCGTCGGTGGTCTCGAACGGCAGCCAGGGCAGCATCATCCGCAGCAACTCGTCGTCGTACCGGGCGAGTTCCTTGACGGCCAGGTGGTGGACGGACAGGAAGCGGTGCAGCAGCGCCGGGTCGCTCGCGGACAGGCCGGTCAGCCAGTCGCGGATCCTGGCGCCGAGCGCGTCGCGGACGGCGGCCAGCGTCTCGTCGGCGTACAGGCCCTCGCGGGAGGCGGTGGGGCGCAGCCCGTCGGTGTCCACGACGCAGCGGACGAAGAACGCCCAGTCCGGCAGCAGTTCGTCGGCTTGGTCGGAGAGCAGCATGCCCTTGAGGTGCACCCGGTGGCCGTGCCGGCGCGAGGGCGGGGCGGCGTCGGGCAGGACGTACGCGACGCCGCGCAGGCCGACCAGCGGCAGGTCCAGCTCGATGGTGTCGAGCGGGGTGAAGTCGAAGGCGGTGCGGCAGTACTCGGCGAGCGCGTCGCGCCGGGCGAGCGGGGAGGCGTGGCGCTCGGCCCACGGCGGGGTGCGGTTGACCCGGTGCCCGGTGCCGTTCGCGTCGACCACGGTGACGTCGTGGCGCAGCAGGCTGCCGAAGTCGCGGGCGAGGGTGAGGACCCGGCCGGGCCTGGTCCACTCGGCGGCGTCGGCGCGCGGGGCGAGGGTGACGGTGGTGCCGGGCTCGGGCTTGGCCGAGGCGGGCAGGGTGCGGATGGTGTAGCTGCCGTCGGAGCTGCCGCGCCACTCGATCGCCGGGGCGTCCGGGGTGGCGGCGGAGCGGGTGACCACGGTGATCTCGTCGGCGACGACGAAGCAGGCGAGCAGGCCGATGCCGAACTGGCCGATGAACTCGCCGCGGGCCTCGGCCAGTCCGGCGCCGTCCAGCCGGCCGTCGGCGTCGCGCTTGGAACTGCGGCCGATGGTGGCGAGGAAGGTGTGGACGTCCTGCTCGGTCAGGCCGATGCCGGTGTCGGTGACGGACAGCCCGTCGTCGGCGCGGACGGTGATCGTCGCCGGCGCCCCGGGGTCGAGGGCGCGGCGGGCGGAGATCGCGTCCACCGCGTTCTGCAGCAGCTCGCGCAGGTAGACCCGCGGGCTGGAGTAGAGGTGGTGGGAGAGCAGGTCCACCAGGCCGCGCAGGTCCACCTGGAAGGTGTGCGCACTCGTCGGGTTGTCGGTAGGGGACACCGGAGGCTCTTTCGATCGCGGGGCGGATGGCGGTGGTGGGTGGCAGCGGTGGCTGGCGGTGGCGGGTGACCGGGCGTCAGTACCCGGCGCAGCGGTCGCGGTGGGCGCGGAAGGTCTTGGCCGGGTCCCCCGCGAGGTAGTGCCAGGGCGACTCGGTGACGGCCCCGTCCAGCGCGTCGAACAGCAGCCGGGCGGTCTTGCGCTGGCCGGCCAGCGAGAAGACCATCGCGAACGTGTTGAAGCTGCCCTGCCAGCCGCGCACCTGGCGGAAGTCCGGGTGCAGGACGGAGCGGAAGGCGGCCTCCTGGAGTTCGGCCACCACGGCGGGGCTGGTCAGGTGGGCGCGGTCCTCGCCGTCCGGCAGGTCCAGCCAGCGCTCCAGGTGGGCGAGGGCGACCAGCTCGCCCAGCTCGCTGCCCTCGGGCGCGGCCAGCATCGCGGAGCGGGCGAACGCGTGCATCTCCTCGTGCGAACCGCCCCACTTGGCGCACAGCTGCTGGAGGCGCTGCCGGTGCGAGTCGGGGTGCCCGGGTGCCCGGCGGACGGCCGCCTCGAAGCGGCAGGTGGCGACCTCGGGGTCGAGCGAGGCGCCGCGGGCGCTGATCTGGAGGAAGTACCAGGGGGCGAGCCAGGACGGCTCGTGCTCGGCCGCCGCCAGCAGCCGCTCCTCGGCGACGTCGAGGCGCTGGTGGAACAGCTTCCACTGCTCCTCCCCGACGTGCTTGGCCTGGGCACGGGAGCGCGCCTCCCAGGCCCAGGTGACGTGCCGGGCGCCGGACAGCAGCAGCGCGTACGGGTCCTCGGGGGTGTCGGCCAGGGCGCGGCCCGTCCACTCCTCGACCCCGCGCACGTCGGCGATCGCCCCGGCGAGGAAGGTCAGCGCGGGGCCGTCCTCGGCGGCGGCCAGCGCGGGGCGCAGCGCGGCCCAGTCCCCGGCGGCGGCCTGGCTCAGCGCCAGGCGCACCGACTCGTCCCCGTGGGCGGGGTCGAGCCGCGGCGCGGCGCCACCGGCCGCCTCCGGCGATCCGGCGCCCCGTCGGCCGAAGCCGAACCCGCGCCACCCGGCCCGGTCCTGCGCGCCCTCCCCGCCGGAGCGGCGTCGGAACAGCGGCATGTCTGGCCCCCTCGAACGTCATCGGCATCTTTCGCATGGCCGCGCGACGGCCGTGCGATAGGTACATATCACGGTCGACTGACATCCGTTTGCCCAGCCCAGCGCCCCGCCCGCGGGGCGGACGGAGCGGACGGGCGCGGCGACCGGGACGCCCGCCGCCGTCAGCGGTGGGTGCTGGGCTCGCCGAGCCAGCCCAGGCCGGCGACGTGGATGCCCGCCTGGAAGCGGCTGCGGGCGTCCATCCGCACCATCAGGTCGGCCATCATCCGGCGGACCGTCCGCAGCGAGACGCCCAGCCGCTGCCCGGCGCGTTCGTCGGTGAGGCCCTCGGCGAGCAGGCGCAGCAGCTCGCGCTCCTGGGCGGTGAGGCCGTGCGGATCGCGCTGGACGCTCTCCCCGAACGGGCGCGACTGCTCCCAGGTCTGTTCGAACAGCGCGCGCAGCGCGGCGATCACGCCTGGGCTGCGCAGCAGGACCGCGCCCTTGCGCGGGTCCTCGGGGTCGATCGGGACGATCGCGGTGGCGTTGTCGACCAGGATCATCCGCAGCGGCAGCACGGGCGCGGTGCGCACCGCGCCGCCCAGGCCGTACAGCCAGCGGGCGTACTGCACGGTGGCCGGGTCGTTGCGCACGCTGTCCTGGTAGACGGTGCGCATCCGGACCCCGCGTTCCAGGGTCTCCCGGTCGAGCGCGCGGCTGGCCTCCATGACCTGCGGGGGCTGCGGCCCGCCGGGGGCGAAGGAGAGCACCTCGACGGCGGCGTCGGCGGCGAGCTGGACGAGCCGGTCCCTGACCTCCTCCAGGTCCGCGACGAGTTCGACGCCGGGCAGGTTGGCGGGCGCGTTGACGCTCGCGTAGTCGGCCATCAGGTTGGCCATCGCGGAGCGGCTGCGCTCGATCTCCCGCTGGTGCCGGGCGGCCTCGGCCTCCTGACGGGCCAGCAGGGTGGCCATGCCGAGTTCGGGGCTGACCGCCCGCCACCGGTCGGCGCTGCCGGTGGGGCGGGTGAGGGCGAGGTCGGCGAGGTGGTCGAGCGCGCCGCGGACGTCCTCGACGGACGCCTCCAGCAGCCCGGCGATCCCCCCGGTGTCGAGTTCGGGGTGGAGCAGCATCGTGCGGTAGACCGCCTCGTCGAAGGCTCCCAGGCCCAGTGGTCTCGGGCCGCTCAACGGGCTGCCCCCGCAGTGCTGTTCGCCATCGCAACCCTTCCCGCTGCCACCTCGGAACCGGGCGGACCCTTCGGGGGGCCAGCGTAGCGGCAGCCGTCCGGGGGTAGAACGCTTTTGCGGAGAAAATGGCGGCCACTCGTACGACTTGTGAACATCCCGGGCCTTCGGGGGCCCGCGGCCGCCCCGGCCGGCGGGCGGTGCGGGGTCCCGGAACCCTGACATGTTGCTGCCTGACAGGTTTCTGACACCCGGATCGGCGTCGCGGGCTGCCGGCGATCGGTCAGTCTGGTGGTGTGCACCCCATTCGCGTTCAGCTGCACGCCCCCGCCGGGACTCCGGCAGGGGTCGTGCCGCCGTCCCCGGAGAGCCTGCGGGACGGTCTTGAGCGCGGCCTCGGCGGCCCGGTCCGGATCGAGCACGCCCGGATCCTGACCGGCCCCGTCGCGGTGGACGCCGTGGTGTTCGTGCTGGCCGGCTCGCTGCTGGCCGCGGAGTCCGCGGTCGCCGCCGCCTGCACCGCCCTGACCGGCCCCGAGGGCCCGCTGCCCGGCTGGCTGGTGTCGCACTGCGCCGCCGACTCCTGGCTGGCCCTCGGCCTGCACGAGCTGCCGACCTACCGCTGACCCGCGGGGCCGCGGTGGCCCGCCGGACGCGCCGCCCGAGCTGGCCTCAGGGTGTCACGGCACTCTGGTGCCAGCTCCGGATGCTGACACGCGCCCCCGCCGCGGGCCACTCTCGTCGTGTCGCCGAAGACGACGGACCGGACACCGGGACAGCAGCCCCCCAGGGGCCCGGAGAAGGACCGCCGGAACCGGCCCGCGCCGCACCAGTGCGTCCCGGAAGCAGCCCGGGGCCCATTCGATCGAGAGGACCAGGTACCCGCCATGGCCAAGCCCGCCCGTTTCATCACGATTGTCGCCCTCGGCCTCGGCATCCTGACCGCTTCCACCGCGACCGCGCTCGCCAGTGACACCGACCCCGGCGCGTCCGTCACCGTCCCGGCCACCACCGACGGCACCGCTCCGACCGCCACGCCCACCCCGACCCCCACCCCGACCGCCACGCCCACCCGCCCCGGCGCCGGCGGCGACACCTGGGGCTGGGGCTGAGCCGCCCGCGCCGCCCGCCTCCCGCCTCCCGCCGACCCCACCGAGGTAGCCGGATGAGCATCCTGCTGGACCAACCCCTGCACCACCTCACCACGCCCCAGCCCACCGCCGCCGTACGGGTCCTGCTCGCCGACGGCCACCACCTGTTCCGCTCCGGGCTCGGGGCCCTGCTCGACCGGGAGGAGGACCTGGCCGTGGTCGCCGAGGCTCCCACCGCGGAGGCCGCCGCCGAGGCCGCCGCCAGGACCCGGCCCACCGTCGCCGTCCTCGACCCCGACCTGCCGGGGCCCGGCGGACCGGCCGCCGCCCTGATCCGCGACCGGGCACCGGGCACCGCCGTCCTGCTGCTCACCGCGCAGCCGCGCGCGGCCGACCTGCCGCGGGCGCTCGCCGACGGGGCCGCCGGACTGCTCGTCAAGGACGTCCCGCCGGCCGCCCTGATCAGCGCGGTGCGCGAACTCGCCCGCGGCGGACGGGTGTACGACCCGCGGCTGGTGGTGCACGCGGTGCGCTCCGAGGACGTGGCGCTCACCCGGCGCGAGCTGACCGTCCTGGCCCACGTCGCGGACGGCGCGACCATCAACGAGGTCGCCCGCACGCTCTCGCTCTCCCCGGGGACGGTCCGCAACTACGTCTCGTCCGCCATCGCCAAGACCCGCGGCCGCAACCGCTGCGACGCGATCCGGATCGCCCGCGAGCGCGGCTGGCTGTAGGACCGGCCCGGACCGCCGTGGAGCCGCCCCCGGGCAGCGGCCGGCTCCCGCGGCACCGCGACGTGGCGGTGCCCCCGCCACGCCCCAGGGGGGGGACCAGGAAGTCCGGGTGCGGGGTCTTTTTCCCCCCTGCCGGCGCCGGCGCGTTCGGGTTCGCCCCTCCCGCGCGAACCTCCCA